>NZ_AGUF01000073.1 GCF_000236785.1 Achromobacter arsenitoxydans SY8
GTGCGCGGACCGGCTCGCTGGCCGGGGCGGCCGGCGCAATCGGCGCGGGCGCCGCGACAGGCGCGGGTGCGGAAGCGGGCGCGAATGCCGGCTCAGGCGCCGGCGCGGCCGGCGGCGCAACAGGTGCGGGAACCGGCGCAACCGGTGCTTGCGGAAGTTCGGGCGCGGGAGGCGGGATGACCGGAGCCGCTACGGGCTCCGCGGGCGCGACGGCGGCGTCGACGACCTCCGGCGGCGGCGCGGGCTGGGCCGGCGCGGCGGGCGGAGGGGTTTTTTTCTTGAAGAAGCGGCTAAACATGGGTAACAAGTATATTCGTATCGTCGGGGGCCAATACAGGCGCACCCCCATCGCCGTTCCCGACGTGGAGACGCTGCGCCCCACGCCCGACCGGGTTCGCGAGACGCTGTTCAACTGGCTCAATCACCTGTGGGGCGGCGAATTCGCCGACAAGCAGGTGCTGGATCTGTTCGCCGGCAGCGGCGCCCTGGGGTTCGAAGCGGCCTCGCGCGGCGTGGCGCATGTGCAGATGGTCGAACGGGACAGGACCGCCGCGTCCGCGCTGCGGACACTGCGCGACAAGCTCAAAGCCGACATGATACGCATCCATGTGGGCGATGCGATGCAGGTCGCCGAACGGATGGATGCGTCCCGTTTTGACCTCATCCTGTTGGACCCGCCCTTCGGACAAGGCTGGCTGCCGCGGCTCTGGCCCATTCTGCCGGGCATTCTGACCGATCATGGGCTAGTCTATGTCGAGGCGGAATCCGCCATCGAAGCGCCCGAAGGTTTCCAGATTCTGCGGCAGGACAAGGCAGGCGCGGTGCACTACCATCTTCTGGAATTTGCTGCATTGCGGAAATAGGTCAATAATCCGGGCTTCGGAGGATGGTGTACACCACTAATAACGGTACGGAGCTCGCATGATCATCGCTGTTTATCCCGGCACTTTCGACCCGCTGACCAGGGGCCACGAAGACCTGGTTCGCCGTGCAGCCACGCTTTTCGACAAAGTCGTGGTGGGGATCGCCACTAGCCGCAACAAAAAGCCCTTTTTCAGCATCGACGAGCGCGTAGAAATCGCGCGCGAAGTGCTGGGCCACTATCCCAACGTGGAAGTGCAGAGCTTTGGCGGCCTGCTGAAGGACTTCGTCCGCGAACAGAACGGCCGAGTCATCGTGCGCGGTCTGCGCGCCGTGTCCGACTTCGAATACGAGTTCCAGATGGCCGGCATGAACCGCCACCTGCTGCCGGACGTCGAAACCCTCTTCATGACGCCCTCTGATCAGTACCAGTTCATCTCGGGCACCATCGTGCGCGAAATCGCCCAGCTGGGCGGCGATGTGAGCAAATTCGTGTTCCCGTCCGTCGAGCGCTGGCTGCAGGAAAAAGCCAAGGAACGCCGCGAGCAATCCTGGCCGGGCTGAAAGCCCCCGTCCGCAACATCCCCGAAGGGCGCGCAAGCGCCCTTTTCGCGCTTTCCAGGCGGCGCCCGGCCGGCGCTACAATGACTGCGCCCCTTGCTTTACGCCGCTGCCCATCATGGCCCTGACCATCACCGAAGAATGCATCAATTGCGACGTCTGCGAGCCCCAGTGCCCGAACGACGCAATCTCCATGGGCGAGGACTACTACGTCATCGACCCAGACCGCTGCACGGAATGCGTAGGCCATCACGACGAGCCCCAATGCAAGGTCGTCTGTCCGGTGGAATGCATCGAGCTGCATCCGCAATGGAATGAAGGCCAGGAACAGCTCATGGCAAAGTACCGCCGCCTGACCGGTGCCGCATGAGCGACGCGGCGCCGCCCAGCATAGACCTTCCCTCCGCCCCTCCCAACGCCCGCCGCGACCTGTCCGCGTCCGCGGTGGCTGCGGGCCTGGTCGCCGTCCTGGTGAGCTTCGGCGGCACCGCCGTGCTGATGGTGCAGGCAGGCCATGCGGCCGGCCTGGACGCGGCGCGCATCGGTTCCTGGATCGGCTCGCTGAGCCTGGTGCTGGGCCTGGGCGGCGCGTTCTACAGCCTGCGCACCGGCCTGCCCGTGGTCATGGCCTGGTCCACCCCGGGCGCGGCGCTGCTGGTCACCGCCCTGGCCGGCGTGCCCTTCAATGAAGCGGTCGGCGCCTTCGTGCTGGCGGCGGGCCTGACCCTGGCCTGCGGCCTGTTCGGCTGGATCGACCCTATCCTGCGCAGAATTCCCGGCGAGGTCGCCGCGGCCATGCTGGCCGGCGTGCTGCTCAACTTCGGCATGGGGATCTTCAGCAATATCAGCAAGCAGCCCGCGCTGGTGCTCACCATGTGCGCCGCCTACCTGCTGTGCCGCCGCTGGGCGCCGCGCTACGCGGTGCTGGTCGTGATGGGCGTGGCCGTCGCCATGGCCGCCGCGCTGGGCTTGATGCAGGTGGATCAGCTGGACTGGCGCCTCACTGAATTCGTCTGGACCACCCCCGCCTTCAGCGCGCAGGCGGCAGTCAGCCTGGGCGTCCCGCTGTTCGTCGTGGCCATGGCGTCGCAAAACCTCCCAGGCCTGGCGATTCTGCAGGCGGCGGGCTATCGCCCCCCGGCCTCGCGCCTGGTCGCCGCCACGGGCTTCCTGGGCCTGCTGGCAGCCCCCTTCGGCGCGCACAGCGTCACCATGGGCGCGATCAGCGCGGCCATCTGCACCGGCCCCGAAGCCCATTCCGATCCGGCCAAGCGCTACATCGCCGCCGCCACCTACGGCGTCAGCTACGTCGCGCTCAGCATCGTCGCGGGCGCGGTGGCGGTCTTCTTCCAGGCGCTGCCCGCGGCGCTGCTGGCCGCGCTGGCGGGCCTGGCGCTGCTGGGCACCATCATGGGCGGCATGGCGGCCGCCATGGCCAATCCGCAGCGGCGCGAAGCCGCGCTCATCACGCTACTGGCCACCGCGTCGGGATTCAGTTTCTGGGGTATCGGGTCGGCCTTCTGGGGCCTGGCGGCGGGCCTGCTGGCCCATGCCGCGTTCGAATTCAAGCGGACCCGCGCCGGCGCCTGACAGGCGGGCGGGCCGCAGTGCCCGTCAGACAGGCCAGGCGGCCACGGGCGTTTCGGGGTGCACCTTCATGATGCGGCACGGCACCTGCACGAAGTTGGAGATCCAGGCCGCAGCCAGCTCGCCTTCGTCGATCACGTCGATGACCTGCTCGCCCACCTTCATGCTGTAGCGCACGCTGTCGTCGTCTTCGATGACATCCAGCGGTATGTCCAGGCGCAGCATGCCCGGCGCCTTCAGCACCAGGTAGCCCAGGCGCAGTTCGACGGAAACGTCGGCCAGCCTGGGGCACAGTTCGCGGTTCAGCCACTGCCCGGAGTCATTGGCGATCAGCCACTGCCGGTGATAGCCGGCGGCGCTGGCCTGCGCCGTGACGCCGCATTCGGCAATGGGCTGGAATTGATCTGCGCTCATTTGCCCAGCAGTCCCTTCAAAGCCTTGTCCACGGCCGCGCCGCTCTTGCCCTTGCCCGAGACCGCTTCCTTCAGCTTGTTTTCCAGGCTGCGCTTCAGGATGCCGCCGATAGCATCCTTCCAGAGCAGCGTGTAGGAGGGCTTTTCGAAGGGTCCCTTGACGTGGACCGGGATGGTCACGTCCTTCAGGTCGATCAATTCCTTGCCGGCGGGATCGGCGGCCGGATTGACGACGCGCGCGCGCGCCACCAGGTCCAGCTCGCTCTTGACGAAGTCGATCGTGGCCGGATCGCCCTGCGTCACGCGCAGCAGCGGCGACACGAAATTCAGGCGCTTCACGGTGGCCACGCCCTTTGCGATGGCCAGGTCGGCGTCCAGTTCGGAGAATTCCGTGCGCTTGCTGGAGTCCGCGGGCACGGTTTCGTTTTGCGAGTCGGGCGAGAACGTGGCCTTCAGGTCGCGCAGCGTCTGGGTCAGGTCGATGCCCTTGACCGCGCCATCGCGCAGCCGCAGCTGCATGGTGCCGCCAAGACCGCTCTTCATGGCATAGGCGTTGGCGCCCGCGGTCTTCAGGTCCAGCGCCAGGCTACCCGTGCCGCTAAGCACATTCTGCTGCGCCAGATCCACCAGCAGGGGCTCGATTGCGATGCCGGCCAGCGACATCTTGGTGGCCACCTGGTTGCCTTGCGCCGCATCCACGGACAGCGCGCCCGCCAGCTTGCCGCCGTACAGGCCCGCGGTCAGGCTGGAGATTTCCAGCTTGCCCTTGTCCAGCTTCACGGCTGCGGAGACCTCGTCGGCCTTCAGGCCGCGGACGACCAGCTTGCCGACCTTCAGCGTGCCGTCGACACTGGGGCCGACCAGCGCCGACAGGTTGATCGAGTCGTCGGGCTGCGCGGCCGGGGCGGGCTGCGCGGGCTTGCTTTCATCCTTCTTGCCTTCCGCAGGCGGCTTGGCCGGGGCTGCGGCCACGGGGGGCACCAGCTTGTCCAGGTCCAGCGTATCCACGGCCAGCGCGAACTTCACCAGCGGCGAATCCGAAAGCTTCGTGATGTCGGCGCTGAGGTCGAATTTTCCGCCTTCCAGCACGGCGTTGATCTTGCTGGTGGCCTGGTCTTTCAGCAAATCCACCGCCAGGCTGCCGATGACCGGAATCTGCAGGCTGCCCTTGGGCAGGCCCGGATCGGTGATGTTCACATCGCCGCGCAGGCCCGACAGGCCGCCGCGGCGCTCCAGCAGGTTCAGGCTCAGGGGGGACGCGAAGTTCAGCTTCACCACGCGTTCGCCATTCTTGGACGTGCTGTCCAGCTTGGCTTCCTTGATGTCGAGTTCGCCGGCGTTGCCGCTGATGCCGTTCAGGCCGAAGCTGGCGTCCAGGCCGCTGAGGCGCACGCGGCCGGTCAGGGCCTCGCCGGTGGCCGACGCGGGAGAAATATTGAGCGCAGGCGCATCCACGGCCAGTTCAAACGGACCGTCCGCCACGCTGCCCTTGGCGCGCACGGCAAGCTTTTCGATCTGGAGCTGGCTCTTGTGCGGGTCAATCGCCAGCTTGGGCATGGCCACGCTGGCATCCACATTGGTGGCGCGCGCGGCGGGATCGGTGATGTCGCCCTGGAATACGACTTCCAGGCCAGCCACGTCCAGCGCCGACTTCTGGCCGTTGAACGCCAGATTGCCACGCACCGCCAGGCTCTTGGCCTCGGCGCCCGGCAGCTTGCCGTCCATGCGCAGGTCCAGCTTCTGGGCGGCATAGCGCTTGGCCGAGGGGTCCAGCGTCAACAGCGCCTGGCCCGTCAGATTGGCGTCCACGCGCGGATTACCGCCTTCGACGCGCGCCGACATGCGCACGTCGAACGGTTGATTGAAGGTGACGCGGCCGGTGTTCGCGTTGATGCGGGTCACGGCGACAGCCATCCCGGTCATGGCGTCCTGCAACTGCACTTCGCCATCCTTCAGGTCCAGGCCCGCGATGTCGATCTGCATGTTGTTGCGCGACGGCGGCATGGCGCCGCTGGTGATCGCCTGCGCCGCGGTCTGCGCCGCGCCCACCAGGGCCTCGGCCGGATTGGCGGGCATCTCGGTGACCGGCTGCGTGCCACCCACCAGATTGCTGAAATTGAACTGGCCCTGCTTGTCCCGCACCACGCGGGCCTTCAGGCCGCTGATGGCAACGTGGTCCACCACGAAGCTGTTGGACAGCAACGGCCACACAGCCACCGCCAGGCGGGTGCTCGCGATGGATGCGAAGGTTTCCGTGCTATTGGGCTCGGACAGCGACACGCCCTGCACATACAGGCCGATCCGCGGGAAGAGCGAAAGTTCGATCTCGCCGTCGATCGTGAGCGTGCGTTGGTAGCGTTCCTGGACAAGCTCTTCCAGCTTGTACTTGTACGCGTTGGGGTCGAATGTCAGCAAGAAGATGGCCAGGCCAACGACGGCCACGACAACCAACACTACCAGGCCTATCAAAATGCGCTTGAACCACGTTTTCATTGCTGCCCCGTCGGTACCTCGACTGGAAATCCTTGATGCCGCCCACCGCGCGCGGCGCGGGGAAGGTGCGTTGCCGGCGGAAACCGCCTGGCCATAGAGAATGGTCTGCCTTTCAGGGCGTGTCCTCGCTCCTGCCGGGCTTGCGGCACGGGCGACTAAGGAGGAACTGCCGAGGATGGCTTGCTGAAGACGCCGGTAACCCAGCGTACAGATACCGCTATCGTAACAAATCGGGCCGCCCAGCGGGGTCGCCCAAGCTGACGGCTTCCTGTCCGGCGGATTGTAGGACTAGAATGATTGATCAATCAATCATTGATGCATCCAACAATGCCCGCGCCCGCCCCCACCACTCCGCACTCGCCCGGCCAGGTGCTCCCCTTCCGGCAGACCCTGCTTGCCATGCTGGGCATGTGCTTCGTCATGATGATGGTCGCCATCGACCAGACGGTGGTGGGCACCGCGCTGCCGACCATTGTGGCGGAACTCCGGGGCTTCGAACTGTATGCATGGGTAGCGACGTCTTACCTCCTGACGTCCGTCATCACGGTCCCGATATTCGGCCGGCTCGGCGACTACTACGGGCGCAAGCCGTTCGTGGTGGCGGCCATCGTGCTGTTCACGCTGGCATCGGTCCTGTGCGGCGCGGCCAACACCATGCTCGAACTGGTGCTGGCGCGAGCGCTGCAAGGCATCGGCGGCGGCATGTTGGTGGGTACCGCCTTCGCCAGCATCCCCGACCTCTTTCCCGACCCTCACGTCCGGCTGCGCTGGCAGGTCATGCTCAGCTCGGCCTTCGGCATCGCCAACGCCGTGGGCCCGACGCTGGGCGGCGCCCTGACGGAGCACTATGGCTGGCGCTCCGTGTTCTACGTGAACCTGCCCATCGGCATCCTGGGCCTATGGTTCGTCGCCCGCTACCTGCCGCACCTGCGCAGCCAGGCGCCCGGCAAGATCCGGCTGGACTGGCAGGGCGCGCTCCTGATTGCCGTGGCGCTGGGCGCCCTGCAGCTCCTGGTCGAGCTGTTGCCCAAGGACGGCTTCACGCCCCCGCTCCTGCTCCTGGGCGCCGGCAGCATCGCCGCCTTCGTCGCCCTGATCTGGTGGGAACGCCGCTGCCCGCACCCGCTATTGCCGCTGGACATGTTCCGCAACCGGGGCCTGGCCATGCTGTTCACCCTGGCCCTGCTGGTTGGCGTAACGATGTATTCGCTGCTTTTCTATGCCCCGCTGCTGCTGCAGGGCGGCTTCGGCCTGTCGCCCCAGCAGGCGGGCCTGCTCATCACCCCCATGGTCGTCTTCATCACCGTGGGCAGCATCGTCAATGGCCGCATCATCACCCGCATCCGCAACCCCAACCGCATGCTGTACGCGGGCTTCATCCTGATGGCGTTCGCCTGCCTGGGCATCGTCACCACCCACAACGACACATCGCACGCCCTCATCGCCGCCTACATGCTGATGGCCGGCCTGGGCATGGGCTTCATCATGCCCAACCTGACAGTCTTCGCGCAGCAGACCGCCGGACGCAGCCACCTGGGCATCGCGACCGCCCTGCTGCAGTCGCTGCGCATGATCGGCGGCATGCTGGGCACGGCCATCGTCGGCACCATGGTCAGCCACAGCTACTTCAGCGGCGTCGAATCCACCCTGCGCGGCGCATCCGCGCAGTGGCTGCCCAAGCTCAACGACCCGCAGATGCTAGTCAACCCGGCGGCGCAGACCGAGTTCCTGGCACAATTGGCGCATCAAGGCCAGGATGGAACGTCGCTCATCGAGATCGCGCGCGTCGCGCTGGTGGGCGCCATCCATGAAGGGCAACTCATCGCCCTGACCGTCGCCATCTTCGCGCTCTGGTGCGTGCGGCGCGTGCCCCTGGTGCAATTGGTCCGGCCCTCCAAGCCGGAGCCCGCCGGCGTCGGAGAGTAGCTTTTGCCCAAACAACAACAAGGCCTGCAAGTCATCCAGCACATGGGCCAGACCTACCGCGTCATGCAAAGCGCCTTCAGCAGCAAGGTCGGCCACGCGCTGCCGCGCTGGCGCATCCTGCTGGCCCTGCATGAAAACGGCCAATGCTCGCAGAAACACCTGGCCGAGCGCTGCCGGCTAGATCCCGCTTCGCTCACGCGGCAACTGCAGGCCATGCAAAAGCTGGGCTGGATTTCACGCGCGGTGGATGTGAATGACAACCGGCTGACGAACGCCATGCTGACGGCTGCGGGACAGGCGGTGGTGAACGAAGCCCTGCCCAAGCGGGCTCAGTTTTTTGAAGAGTCGCTTAAGGGACTGTCAGGAGCGGATATTGATACGCTGAACCGGGTGTTGAGCGTGCTGGAGGAGAATTTTGTGAGGGCGGCGGGGGAACGGGGCGGTTGAGGCTGCGATGAACCGCGCTCAGACCTGTTGGACTGAGCCCAGGTTCATGTCGTCGGCGGCCCGGTCAGTTCCCGCTCGATCTGCTCGATACTTGGCAAGCTGGTCTGCAATTCGGCGGGCAGGGATTCGACCAATTGATACTCGGCAACACCAAGCGGTTGGGAGTTATTGCGCAGTGCGTATTCAGCCACCACCTTGTTCTTGCCTTTGCAGAGCAGCAAGCCGATGGTCGGACCGTCGTCTGAACGCTTCACTTGTGTGTCGACCGCTGTCAAGTAGAACCCCAATTGTCCCAGGTGCTCGGGCTTGAACTTGCCACCCTTCAACTCGATCACCACGTAGCTTCGCAGTTTGAGGTGGTAAAACAGCAGGTCGATGAAAAACTCGTCACCCCCTACGTTCAGCAAAACCTGACGGCCCACGAAGGCAAAACCTGCCCCCAACTCCAGCAAGAACTCGGTGACGTGCTGCACCAGCGCCTTCTCGATCTCGCGCTCCTGTGCTTGCGCGCTCAGGCCGAGAAAATCAAAGCGATACGGATCTTTCAGCGACTCCCCGGCCAGATCGGACTGTGGAGCGGGCAAGCGCTGTTCAAAATTCGTGACGGCCTTGCCCGCGCGCTCCAGCAGGCGGCTTTCGATATGGATGTTCAGCACATTGCGCGACCAGCCATGTTCTAGTGCAGCGCGGGCATAAGCCAGACGCTCCTTTGGTTCCTTCAGGCGATCCAGCAATACCAGGTTGTGCCCCCAAGGCAATTGTGCAGCAACCTGCTGCACAATTTCGGCGTTTGGCCAGGCTTCGGCAAACGCGCGCATGTACTTGAGGTTGCGGGGAGAAAAGCCCTTCATCTCGGGAAAGGCCACATGCAGGTCTTGCGCCAGGCGGTCGATCACCTTGGCGCCCCACCCCTGCTCGGCTTGTCGCGCCAGAATGTCGCTACCAATCTGCCAATAGAGCCCCACCAATTCCCGATTGATCGCCAACGCCGCACGCTGTTGCGCGCTGTAAATGCGAACCTTCAGATCGGCCAGCCAGTTGGCGTAGCCTTGTGGAGCGGACGCCAGGGAAACGGGCTTGTCGGTCATCGGTTATCCATCTTCCCCGTTGCATTCCGGCGATGCCGCATTCTCCCAATTGACGCTTGCGTTGTGTAGAGGCGAACGCAGTCGCAACGTCCTTTTCGGACGAAGTTAAGGATGTCGCTTTAGGTTGCGTTTCCCGCGACTCGCGGGCGCATTGCGTTCCGCGGTGGTGCGGGGCGAAATTGAAGCCTGACGCGGGAACATGTTCAGGAAGCGGGAACACCTGAAAATGCAGTTCCCGGTCTTATCAAGAGGGCAATCAGAGCCCTAAATGGGGTATTCCAGCCACAACTACCCCATTTATATTCGCGAGCTGCCCTATTCCCGAATTTTTGACGCGGTCGCACAAGCGCGTTGCTCAAGCGGAAGCGACGTGCTCCTCGGCACTTCCGCCCGTCAAAAGACTGCTTAGACGTTAAACAAGAAATTCATCACATCGCCATCCTGCACGATGTATTCCTTGCCTTCAGCCCGCATCTTGCCCGCTTCCTTCGCCCCCTGCTCGCCCTTGTACGTGATGAAGTCTTCGTAGGCGATGGTCTGCGCGCGGATGAAGCCGCGTTCGAAGTCGGTGTGGATGACGCCGGCGGCCTGGGGCGCGGTGGCGCCGATCGGCACCGTCCAGGCGCGCACTTCCTTGACGCCCGCGGTGAAGTAGGTCTGCAGGCCCAGCAGCTTGAAGGCGGCGCGGATCAGGCGGTTCAGGCCCGGTTCTTCCATGCCCATGTCGGACAGGAAGGCCTGGCGGTCGGCGTCGTCCAGGTCGACGATCTCTGATTCGATGGCGGCGCAGATGGCCACGACCGGCGCGTTGCGGGCGGCGGCGAATTCGGTCAGGCGGTCGAGCAGCGGGTTGTTGGTGAAGCCGTCGTCGGCCACGTTGCCCACGTACATCGCGCGCTTGGCGGTGATGAAGCAGAGCTGGGCGATGTCGGCCTTTTCTTCGGTGGACAGGTCCAGCGCGCGGATGGGCTTGGCTTCGTTGAGCTGGGCGATGCACTTTTCCAGCACGGCGACGATGCGCTGCGCTTCCTTGTCGCCCGAGCGCGCGGTCTTCTGGTGGCGCTGCAGGGCCTTTTCGGCGGTCTGCAGGTCGGCCAGGGCCAGTTCGGTTTCGATGACTTCGATGTCGGCGATGGGATCGACCTTGCCGGCGACGTGGATCACGTTGGGATCTTCGAAGCAGCGCACGACGTTGACGATGGCGTCGGTTTCGCGGATGTGCGACAGGAACTGGTTGCCCAGGCCTTCACCCTTGCTTGCGCCCGCGACCAGGCCCGCGATGTCGACGAATTCGACGGTGGCGGACAGGATGCGTTCGGGCTTGACGATTTCGGCCAGCTTCTGCAGGCGCGGATCCGGCACTTCGACCACACCGACGTTGGGTTCGATGGTGCAGAACGGGTAGTTCTCGGCGGCGATGCCGGCGCGGGTCAGAGCGTTGAAGAGTGTCGATTTGCCAACGTTGGGCAGGCCGACGATGCCGCATTGCAGAGCCATGGGAATCCTGTGTAAGTACGGTATTGAGCGTTAACGTTCTAGTTTACCCCGCCCGGACGGCGCGCAGCCTTCCGGCCGCGGGGCCATCCGGCCCCCGATAGCTCAGGCTTAGCTTGCCGCCGTGGGCGCGTAGCGCATGACGAGCCAGATCATCAGGATGGGGCCGGCATTGAAGGCGGAATGCAGCAGGATGGCCGCACCGATGCCGCGGCGAACGCGCATCCAGCCCAGCACCAGCCCGGTCAGCCACTGCGGCAGCACCAGCAGGGGCAGGAGCCAGTACGGCGTCTTGTTGAAGACGAAGTTGGTCAGGTGCACGGCGGCGAACGCCAGGGCAACCAGGTGGAACACCAGACCGAAATGCCGCAGGTAGTACCTGCGCCAGGTGGTATCGCACCCCTTCAGCGCCTGCGGACGCTGGCGCACGCCCCACCACGCCAGCAGGATGAACGCGGCCAGCAGCAAGCCGGTCCAGACCTTGGGCCCCCACAGTACGACGGGCACCATGGCGGGTATCAGCCATAGCGCCTGGCGGGGCCGCCGCAATCCGTAGCGGAACAGCATTTCCTCGACCAGCGGCGCCCACAGCACCGCGGTGAGCCAGGGAATATTGTTGGGATCGAGCCGATGCGTGACGCCGCCCAGGCCGGCGGCGGCGACGGCCACCGGACCCAAGGCGAAGAGATTGATGGCCCACAGCACGGCGGCCCAGGCCAAAAGGCGACCCGGCCCGATGCCCGGCCACCAGTCGGCAACCAACCCGCTGCCGCCCGGGCGTCCCGGCAGGCGCGACAGCGGACGCGGATGACGGATGAAGCGCCAGAAGTCCGCGATCTCGCTGCGAAAGCCTGTCTTCCGCTTGGGCTGGCCGGGGTTCATCAGGATTCGTTGCCGCTGTGCAGTTGGCGCGTGGCCAGTGCGAAGTCGCCCGCCAGCATGGCCGGCACGACGGCCCGGCAGCGGTCGATGACGGCTTCGATTTCCTTCTGTTCATCGCGGCGCGGCGGATGCAGGACAAAGTCGGCGACCTGCTGCGCCAGACCCAGCGTGCGCGGATGGCCGATGCCGATGCGCAGGCGCCAGAAATTGGGGCTGCCCAGCGCGGCCTGGATGTCCTTCAGGCCATTGTGGCCGGCGTGTCCGCCGCCCTGCTTGAGCTTCACCTGCCCCGGCATCAGGTCCAGTTCGTCATGCAGCACCAGCACCTGTTCGGGCGTCAGTTTGTAGAAGCGCGCCAGCGCGCCAACCGCCTGGCCCGAGCGGTTCATGTAGGTATTGGGCTTGAGCAGCAGGACGTTGTCCGCGCCCAGGCGCGATTTGGCCACCATCCCGAAAAAGGACTTCTCCAGCGCAAAAGAAGTGCGCAAGTCGTCCGCCAGGTGGTCGGCCAGCCAGAAGCCGGCGTTGTGCCGGGTGGTTTCGTAGTCGGGACCGGGGTTACCCAGTCCCACGATGAGGCGTATGGGAGTAGACATGATGGGGGTGTTTAAACCAAAAAACCCTGCGCATGCAAATGCACACGCAGGGTTTCGGGCATAAGCCGCTGGAAAGCCGCAAGGGCCTTCCGGCAGGACTTAGGCAGCCGGAGCAGCTTCGGCTTCGTCGGCAGCGGCAGCGCCGCCCTTGGTGACGGCAGCAGCCAGCAGCGGGTTTTCTTCGCCGCCGTGGGGCACGTAGGTCACGCCGATGGGCAGCTTGATGTCGGCCAGGTGGACCGAACCGCCGGCCAGAACGTCAGCCAGGTTGATTTCGATGAACGGGGGCAGAGCCGACGGCAGGCAGGTGATTTCCAGTTCGGTCGTCACGTGGCTGATGATGGCGCCGCTCAGCTTCACAGCGGGCGAAACTTCAGCGTTCACGAAGTGCAGCGGCACCTTGGTGCGCAGCGCTTGATTGGCGTCGACGCGCTGGAAGTCCACGTGCAGGACTTGCGGCTTGTAGGCGTGCCATTGAACCGAACGCAGCAGAACTTGCTCATCCTTGGCGCCGTCGAGCTGCATTTGCAGGATCGATGCGTGGAATTCTTCCTTGCGCAGCGCGTGGTAGATCTCGTTGTGGTCGAGTTCGATGTTCAGGGGGGCAGCCGAACCACCATAGACAATGGCGGGAACGCGGCCCGCGCGGCGCAGGCGGCGGCTCGCACTCGAACCCTGGACGCTACGCGCAGTGGCAGTAAATTTCATGGATAACTCCAAAAGCAATAAAGGTGAAGAGACTTCACCGGTTGAATTCACGGCGCGCAAAAGGCGCGCCGTGCTTATTTGCGCCTTGCCGCGACCAGCAAGGCGCAAAAACTGGAATCCGGGCTGTGGGCCCGATCAACGCAAGCGCGTCAATCGACGAACAGCGAGCTGACCGATTCCGCGTTGGAAATACGCAGGATGGTCTCGCCCAGGAGAGCGGCGCACGACAGCTGGCGGATCTTGCCGCTGGCCTGGCCTTGCTCGGAGAGCGGAATGGTGTCGGTCACGACGAGTTCGTCGAGTTCCGACGCTTCGATGCGGTCGATGGCGCCGCCCGACAGCACGGGGTGCGTGCAGTAGGCGTAGACGGCGCCGGCGCCGCGGTCCTTCAGGGCCTGGGCCGCCTTGCACAGCGTGCCGGCGGTGTCGACCATGTCGTCCATGATGATGCAGGTGCGGCCGTCGACCTCACCGATGATGTTCATCACTTCCGACACGTTGGCGCGCGGACGGCGCTTGTCGATGATGGCCAGGTCGGCTTCAAGCTGCTTGGCCAGCGCACGGGCGCGGACCACGCCGCCGATGTCCGGGGACACGACGACCAGGTTCGAGAAATTGCGGCGCCAGATGTCGCCCAGCAGGATCGGACCGGCGTAGATGTTGTCCACCGGGATGTCGAAGAAGCCCTGGATCTGGTCAGCGTGCAGGTCCATGGTCAGGACGCGGTCAACGCCGGCGACCTGCAACATGTTTGCCACGACCTTGGCCGAGATGGCCACGCGCGCCGAGCGCGGGCGGCGGTCCTGGCGGGCGTAGCCGAAGTAGGGAATCGCGGCGGTGATGCGGCCGGCCGACGCGCGGCGCAGGGCATCGACCATCACCATGATTTCCATCAGGTTGTCATTGGTGGGCGCACAGGTGGGCTGCAGGACGAAGACGTCCTTGCCGCGCACGTTCTCGTTGATCTCGACCATCACTTCGCCGTCCGAGAAGCGACCGACGGTCATCTTTCCCAGGGACATGTCGAGGTGGTTGACTACGTCCACGGCCAGCCGAGTGTTGGCGGTGCCCGTGAAAATCATGAAGCTATCGTTTGCCATGATGGATGATGCGATGGTCGTTTTAAGACACTAACGAGGTGATGCACAATCAGTGATGCACGATCAGTGTGCACTACTTGCGCCGGGACCGGAAAATAAAAAAGCTGCTGAACCCGGGCCAGTGTCTTACAGGCGTGTTCAACAGCTTTGTTATGTATTCGGTTGGCTGGGGAGGAAGGATTCGAACCTTCGCATGCCGGAATCAAAATCCGGTGCCTTAACCAGCTTGGCGACTCCCCAACTATCTTGCAATCCAATTCCGCAACGGATGTTCAGCTAACCCAGTACATGCCTGCACTAACCGAAACCGTGGATGCGTTTGGCTGAATGTTTTATCAGCGCCGCGCATTATAGCGGTAATTTCTGCTTCTGCCAAAACGGCTTTCGATAATTCGGAAAATTCGGCGAATAAACACGCCCCCGATCCCGACATGCGAACAGGTATTCCCTGTTCAGCAAGCCACCGCATTGCCCCAAGCACTTCTGGGTAAAGGCGGAAGACTACCGGCTCCAAATCATTTTTTCCGAAAAGCTTGCTGGAAAAAATTGTTTGCGAAGCAAGAAAGTCCGCTATTGTGATGTAAGAAGAATCCCTTGTCAAATCGGGCGCTGAAAATATTCCAACAGTCGGCACGCTCGCGTCCGGTTGCGCCACCAGATAGGCGCGTTCCGGCAGCGTCACCGCCGTCAGGTCTTCGCCGATTCCCTGCGCGAACGCCGACTGTCCAAAGACGAATACCGGCACGTCCGCCCCCAGCGGCAAGGCCAGGGCCATGAGTTCGCGGCGCGACAGGCCGGTTCCCCACAACTTGTTCAGGGCGATCAGGACCGAGGCCGCGTCGCTGGACCCGCCGCCCAGCCCGCCGCCTTGCGGGATGCGTTTTTCAAGGTGGATCTGCGCGCCCTGGCGCGTGCCGGTGGCCTTTTGCAGGGCGCGGGCGGCGCGCACCGTGAGGTCCTGGTCCTCGGGCACGCCGGGCAGGTCGGTGGCGCGGCTGATGACGCCGTCGGCGCGCACGTCGAAATGCAGCGTGTCGCACAAGTCGATGAAGCGAAAGACGGTCTGCAGCAGGTGATAGCCGTCGGCGCGGCGGCCCACCACGTGCAGAAAAAGATTCAGCTTGGCGGGAGCGGGAACGTCGTAAAGGGTCACGAAAGACAACCGTTGCGGGACAAGCCCCCATTCTAGCCAGACGTCCGGGCCGGCGGCGCCGCGAAGGACAGCACGCCGACCCGGCTGACGCGGGGCCTACGCGAGCTGCGGCGTAACGCCCGCGCCCACCCTTGCGGCCGGCGCATCAATGACCTGCCCCGCCGGCAGCTTGAAGACCGCGACGGCGCCCGCAAGCTGGCGTGCCTGGTCTTCCAGAGCGCCAGCCGCGGCGGCTGCCTCTTCCACCAGCGCGGCGTTTTGCTGCGTCACGCTGTCCATCTGCGACACCGCGCGGTTGACCTGGTCGATGCCGGTGGCCTGCTCTTCGGACGCCGCCGAAATCTCGCCCATCAGGCTCGTGACCCGCTGCACGGATTCGACGATTTCGCGCATCGTGGCGCCTGCGTATTCCACCTGTTCGGAGCCCACGCCGACCTTCTGCGCAGAGTCTTCGATGAGCTGCTTGATTTCCTTGGCGGCGGCCGCGCTGCGCTGGGCCAGCGTACGCACTTCACTTGCCACGACGGCAAAGCCCTTGCCCTGCTCGCCGGCACGCGCCGCTTCCACGGCCGCGTTAAGCGCCAGGATGTTGGTCTGGAAGGCAATGCCGTCAATCACGCCGACGATATCCGCAATGCGCGAAGAACTGCCAGAAATCGCACGCATGGTTTCGACCACGCTGGACACGGCCTGACCGCCGCGCTGCGCAACGGCCTCCGACGCGGCCACCATGCGGTTGGCTTCGCGCGCGGTGTCGGCATTCTGCTTTACCGTGGTGGCCAGCTCTTCCATGCTGGCGGCGGTTTCCTCGAGCGAGGCGGCCTGCTCTTCGGTGCGGCTGGAAAGATCGGTATTGCCCGACGAAATCTCGCGCGCGCCGACGTTGATTTCGTCCACGCCGTGGCGCACGGCGGACACCGTGCGCACCAGGCTGTCCTGCATACCCTTAAGCGCGGCGAGCAGCGCGCCGATCTCGTTGCGGCCGCGGTCCGCCACGCGACGCGTCAGGTCGCCTTCGGCGATGCGGCGGAAGATCTCGCCGGCCTCCAGCAGCGGACGCACGATCATGCGGCGGATCAGCACGTGCGCGCCCACGGCCATCAGCAGACCCAGCGCCAGGATGCCGGCCAGCAAGGAGCTGAACAGGGTATTGAACATGGAAATCTCGTCCATGACGGTCTGCCCCGTCCCTTCGGCGCGCTGGATGAAGGCGTCGCGCTCGGTCACGAGCCGCTCCTGTACCTGCTGCGTGCCTTGCTTGAAGTAGGCCTCCATGTCGCCGGCTTCGAGCACCCTGCCCACGCTCTGCAGATTGGCGCTGAACTTGGTGTAGGCGTCGATCAGGGCGGCGGATTCCGCCTTTTCCTCGGCGGACAGGTCCCCGGTGTATCCCTGGAAGGCGCGGTCGGCCGCGACGATGCGCTGGCGCGCCTGCTGCAGCGACGAGGTGTCGCTGGCGCTGCCTTGCGCGACGCGGGTCGCAAAACGGCTCAGGTCGGTGCGAGCGGCCACCAGCGACAGCGACGCGGAGTTCACCGCGTTGACCTGCTGCGCCGACAGGCGGTACAGCTGCGCGACATCCTGGTTGGTCTGGCGCAGGGCAATGAAGCCCATGCCGCCCACGACCAGTTGAAAGGTGAAAAATATCGCGATGATTCCCAATAGCACCGTCGCGATGCGTGTATTCCTGAACATGGCATTCTCCGTAAGGGGGAGGCGGACGAGCGTCGCCCCCGCATTGCAGGCCGCGGCGCAAACCGCGGCCGGGCGCAGGGAGAATTATTCAGTCAAGTCAATATATTTCAAGCAGTAACAGAGACGGATTTGCGGCGTTTACTTGCTTGATTGAAAAGCGGGCGATGTGATAAGGGTTAACCCGAATAAGACCGCGCGACAGCCTGCCGCGCGGTTGGGTCAAGACGGGTTGACGACCAGCCGCACCATGATGCGACGGCCGGGTTCCTGGCGCTCCAGGACCAGCAACTGCGGCCCCAGGGCGTCGTAGCGCGAAAGCCGCGCCCGCCAGCCGCCCTGCTCGAAGGCCGTGGGCCGGCCCAGTTCATCGCGAGTCACCTCGGTGGCCTGCGGATCCGCCGGCAGCTTGCCGCGCAGCCAGTCACGCAGGCCGGACACCGGCATGCTGCTGCCCAGCGCGTCTTCCGCCAGCGCATCGGGGTTGTCGGCCACCAGCCGCGTGCCATCAGCCTTGGTGAGGCTGGCGGCGCCGGGCCGCCCCTCGACACGGGCCTCGGTGGAACCCAATGGATTGGTCAGGTCCAGAACGTAGCGCCGGCCGTCGTCGGACCACGAAAAGCCGCCCTGCACCGCATTCTGCTTGCCGCTTTCTTCGTTGACCGTGATGGCGAAGCGTCCGATGCGGGAGAACGCATCGGCGCTGGCGCCTTCGATGGGCTTGGGCAGGGACGTGCAGGCGGCCAGCATGAAAGCAAGCAGCGCCAGCAAAGCCCAGCGCATGCAGGACGCCGCGTCGCGCAGACTGCGCAAGGTTGCCGTCACAGGCCGACTCCCAGGCGCTTCACGACATCCAGGACGGTCTTGTTCCGGGGATCCTTCTGCAAGGCGGCTCGCAGCAGGTCAGTAGCCTGATCGCGCTTGCCCTGGCTCCAGAGGACTTCGGCCAAGTGCGCCGCGATGTCGGCTTCCGGACGCACGCTGTAGGCGCGGCGCAGGTAGTCAGCCGCGGCGGTGGTGTCGCCCATGCGGAACTTGACCCAACCCATGCTATCCAGGATGAATGGATCGTTGGGCGAGAGCTCCAGCGCCTGCGTGATCAGGTCCAGGGCCTCGGGCAGGCGCTGGTTGTGGTCGGCCAGCGTGTAGCCCAGGGCGTTGTACGCGTGTGCGTGGTCCGGGTCCAGCGCGATGACCTGGCGCAGCATGCGTTCCAGGTCGGCAAGCCGGTTCTGGCGTTCGTACAGCATGGCCAGTTCGTATTTGATCTCGACCGTGTCCGGCAGCGCCTGGTCGGCGGCCTCCAGCACGGAAACCGCCTGGCCCACGCGATCCGCGTCGCGCAGGATCTGCGCTTTGGTCAGCACGCCCAGCGTGCGCTCTTCTTCGTCCTGCGGGCCCGCGGCGTCGATCATGGCCAGCGCGCCGTCCACGTTGCCGCTCTTGGCGCGCAAGGCGGCCTGGCGCATGCGCACCGAATAGCGCAGCGTGGGGTCGTCGATGCGGCCGAGTTCCGCGATGGCTTCGTCGTAGTGCCCCTGGTCTTCAGAGATGCGGGCCAGCAGCACGTGGGCGTCGGCCGCAGCGGCGCCGGCGTCGGTCGCGCCGGGCACGGTCGCCCGCTGGCGCTGGTTCTGGACGTCGAGATACTGCTGCAGCAGCGCCTTGGCCTGCGGCAGTTGGCCAGACTTGTACGCCAGTTGCGCCTGCATGAAGAGCAGGTCGAAGTCTTCGGGGGAACGGCGCGACATGGCCTGCAGTTCCGCCAGGGCGCCGTCGTAGTCGCCGTTGTCGGCCAGCTGGCCGGCCAGCATCAGCCGCACCTTGCGCGCGCCGGGGTTGCGGTTGATGAAGGCACGGGCCTCGGTCTGCGCGCGCTTGGGATCCACCCGGGAGCCGTATTCCAGCACGCGCTGGGCGGCGCCTTCCGAGCGCGGGTCGGCGGCCAGGGCGGCGCGCGCTTCCTGTGCGGCGCGTTCGTAGTCGCCGGCGGCAGAGGCCACGTCGGCCAGCGCCAGATGCGCGGCGGGCAGCTTGCGCACGCTGTCGCTCAGGGATTCGTCAAGAATGCGCAGCGCCAGGCGGCGGTCGTTCAGGCGGCTCAGCACGGCAAGCGCCTGGCCGATGGCCGCCGGCTTGTCGCGCGAATTGTCGATGCGGGTGCGCAGCGCCTGGGCCAGGCCCTTGGTCTGGCCATTGGCTGCGGCCAGCGCGAGTTCGGTGGAGGCGGCCTCTACGTCGTTGGGAGCCAGGCGCGCCCAGACACGGGCCGCCTCGAGCGCGCCGGGCAGGTTGCCGCCGGCGAGCTGGAATTCCAGGCCGCGGCGGGCCAGGCGGGGATCGCCGGTATCGCGCGCCAAGCCGACCATGGTGGTGGCGGCCGTGCCGTACATGCCGCGCTGGGCGGCGATCTCGGAAGCGAGCACGCGGTAGAAAATGTCCGAGGTCAGCGACACATAGGGCAGTTGGCCCGGGCGCAAGCGTATGACCTCGGTTTCGGGCTGGCGGCTCTGCGGGGCCATCCGAGGCCCTGTCGCGTCGCGCGTCCGGCTGTCGGCGGCCTGGGCCGGCGGGGCCATTATTGCTGCCAGCGCAAGCCCCAGCGCGGCAATCCCGATATTCATTTGTTTGAAAGACGACTTCACGCGGCCCGTCCGGTTGATGGCACAATCTTCGTACACGCAATTGATGATCTTACACTGGCTCATGCCGGAACTGCCCGAAGTCGAAACCACGCGCCGAGGAATCGACGCCGTCATCACCGGCCGGACGCTCACGCGGCTGGTCGTCCACGAACCCCGCATGCGCTGGCCCATTCCGGCCGATCTGCCGTCCCTGGTCGGCGGACGCACGGTGCTGGAGTGCGCGCGCCGCGGCAAGTATCTGCTCCTTCGTTTCGAGCACGGCACGCAGATCGTGCATCTGGGCATGTCTGGATCCCTGCGCCGTGTGGCGCCGGGCGAATTCCTGCGCAAGCATGACCACGTCGAATGGATCTTCGACGAAGCGGTGCTGCGCCTGCATGACCCCCGCCGCTTCGGGGCGGTGCTGTGGCACTCCGCCGCAGACGGCCCGATCGACGCGCACCCGCTGCTGGCCAGGCTGGGCATCGAACCCTTCGACCCGCGCTTTGACGGCGCCTGGCTGCACCAGCATTTCAAGAACCACTCTGCCGCGGTCAAGCAAGTGCTGCTGGCCGGCCTGGCGGTCGTTGGCGTGGGCAACATCTATGCATCGGAAAGCCTGTTCCGGGCGCGCATCAACCCCAAGACCCCCGCCAACAAGCTGTCGCGCGCCCGTTGCGACCGCCTGGCGGACATGGTGCGCGCCACACTGGCTGACGCCCTGACCTCCGGCGGCAGCACGCTGCGCGATTACGTGGGCGCTACCGGAGAACCGGGGGCCTACTTCGAGATCCATGCGGCGGTCTACGAACGCGAAGGCCTGCCGTGCCGGGTCTGCGCCACCCCGATCCGCCGTTTCGTCCAGGGGCAGCGGGCCACCTATTACTGCCCGAAATGCCAGAGAAACTGAGCCGGGACCGGCGGAAATACCCCACCGAGGCTAGGGAATTCGTTTATAGCAAACGTATTGCATAAACACTAACGCAAGACTATATTCCTTCCACACACCCTATTCCTATAAAAGTGGAAGGAGCCTCCATGAGCAAGCAATTCGCCTCGCACGCGGACCTGGACGACAAGGTCGTCTCGTTCGAAAAACTGTCCGACAACGCCTATGCCTACACGGCCGAAGGCGATCCCAACACGGGCGTGATCATCGGCGACGAGGCCGTCATGGTGATCGACACCCAGGCCACCCCGGTCATGGCGCAGGACGTGATCCGCCGCATCCGCGAAGTCACCGACAAGCCCATCAAGTACATCCTGCTGTCGCACTACCACGCCGTGCGCGTGTTTGGCGCGTCGGCCTACAACGCCCAGGAAATCCTGGCCAGCCGCGACACTTACGACCTGATCGCCGAACGCGGCGAGCAGGACAAGGCCAGCGAGATCGGCCGGTTCCCCCGCCTGTTCCGCAACGCCGAATCCATTCCGCCGGGCCTGGTCTGGCCCACGATGACGTTCAAGGGCGAAATGACGGTCAACCTGGGCAACCTGGAAGTCAAGCTGCTTCAAGTCGGCCGCGGCCACACCAAGGGCGACACCATTGCCTGGCTGCCCGAACAGAAAATCCTGTTCGCGGGCGACCTGGTCGAGTACCAGTCCACCCCCTACTGCGGCGACGCGTACTTCCGCGACTGGCCCACCACGCTGGACGCGCTGTCCGGCTTCGAGGCCGAAAAAATGGTGCCCGGCCGCGGCCCCGCGCTCAAGAACGCCACCGAAGTGCGCCAGGGCCTGGCCGGCACACGCGCCTTCCTCACGGACCTGTACGGCGCGGTGAACCGCGGCGTGGCCGAAGGCAAGGACCTGAAGACCATCTACCGCGAGGTCTACGACTTCATGAAGCCGCGCTACAGCGACTGGGTGATCTTCGACCACTGCATGCCGTTCGACGTGTCGCGCGCCTATGACGAGGCCACCGGCTACACCCACCCGCGCATCTGGACCGACAAGCGCGACCTGGAAATGTGGGCCCAGCTGGAAGGCTGATAGACGGGCGGGCATGACGCCCCGTCCCAGCCGGCAAGAACCGGACACGCGCGCCCCCGCGGCGCAGCGTGTCCGCATAAATAAAAAAATGACCCACACAGGAGACAACCGTGGGAGACATCGACTTTCAGGCGATGGAGTTCGCCTATGAAAAGCATTCCGACCAGACTGCCGGCGAACCCGCGCGGCATCAGGTCGTGGTGGTGGGCGCCGGCCCGGTCGGCCTGACCACCGCGCTGGACCTGGCGCGCCAGGGCGTGCGCGTGGTGGTGTTGGACGACGACTACCGCCTGTCCACGGGCTCGCGGGCCATCTGTTTTTCCAAGCGCACGCTGGAAATCTGGGACCGTCTGGGCGTGGGCCAGCGCATGATCGACAAGGGCGTGTCGTGGAACGTGGGCAAGGTGTTCTTCCGCGAACAGGAGGTCTGGCGCTTTGACCTCCTGCCCGAACCCGGACATCGCCGCCCGGCCTTCATCAATCTGCAGCAGTACTACGCCGAAGGCTACCTGTACGAACAGGCCCGCCAGCAGCCGCACATCGAGCTGCGCTGGAAGAACAAGGTTGCCAACGTCACGCAGGGCGACGATGGCGTGACCCTGACGGTGGAAACGCCGGAAGGTCCCTATCAGTTGCATGCCGACTGGCTGATCGCGTGCGACGGCGCGCGCTCGCCCGTGCGCAAGCTGATCGGCCAGGAAAGCCACGGCCGCATCTTCCGCGACCGCTTCCTGATCGCGGACGTCAAGATGACGGCCGATTTTCCGTCCGAGCGCTGGTTCTGGTTCGACCCGCCCTTCCACCCCAATCAGTCCGTGCTGCTGCACCGGCAGCCGGACAACGTCTGGCGCATCGACTTCCAGCTCGGCTGGAACGCCGACCCCGTCGAAGCCGTCAAGCCCGAGAACGTGCTGCCGCGCATCCGCGCGCTGCTGGGCCCCGACGCGCAGTTTGAACTGGAATGGGTCAGCGTCTACACCTTCGCATGCGAGCGCATGGACAAGTTCCGCCACGGCCGCATCGTGTTCGCGGGCGACTCCGCGCACCGCGTGTCGCCCTTTGGCGCCCGCGGCGCCAACAGCGGCGTGCAGGACGCGGAAAACCTGGCCTGGAAATTGAGGCTCGTGCTGGCCGGCCTTGCGCCCGACGCGCTGATCGACAGCTATGGCGCCGAACGCGAATTCGCGGCCGACGAAAACATCCTGAACTCGTCGCGGGCCACTGACTTCATCACGCCCAAGAGCGACATCAGCCGCAGTTTCCGCAATGCCGTGCTGAACCTGGCCAAAGACCACCCCTTCGCGCGCTCGCTGGTCAACAGCGGCCGGCTTTCGCTGCCCGCCACGTATTCGGGTTCGCCGCTGAACACGCCGGACACGGATGCCTTCTCGGGCCGCATGACGCCGGGCGCGGTGGCGCTGGATGCCCCGGTCCAGACACGCGGCGAGCCGGGCTGGTGGCTGTCGCAGTTGGACGGCGAATTCGTGCTGGCCCTGTTCTGCACGGACGCGCTGCCCGGCAAGGACACGCTGCAGGCGCTGCAAGCCCTGCGCCTGGCGCCGGTGCCGGTGAAAGCCGTGCTGGTGGCCGGACCGCAGTGCGATCTATCTGCAATGCCGGCGGAACTGACCGTGGTGAGGGATAGCGAAGGCTGCCTTGCCAAGCGCTACGACGCGCAGCCCGGCACGGCCTACCTCATCCGCCCCGACCAGCACATCGCCGCGCGCTGGCGCGCCATCAACTCCGATGCCGTCGCCGCAGCGGTCAACCGCGCCACAGGCCGCGCCTGACATCCAGGGTCAACCCATCATGCTTATCACTGAAACCAACCTGGGCTCGCCGGATGACTTCTACGAAGCGCTGATCGACGCCCACCGCGACCTGAGCAACGAACAGAGCCAGGAGCTGAACGCCGCGCTGATCCTGCTGCTGGCCAATCACCTGGGCGACACGGCCGTGCTGAAGGAAGCCCTGCGGCACGCGCGCGCCTCGGTGACTGGTTCAGACCTTCCCTAGGCCCCGACCGCGAAAGCGTTCACGATCAGCGCGCGCAGCCACTGGTTGCCGCCGTCACGGTCTACTCTGCGCTGCCAGTACATGTTCGTCTGCAGCGCGGGCACCTTCAACGGCGGCGTCATGAAGCGCAGGCCGAACGGCGCGGCAGCGCTGGCGGCCAGCTTTTCCGGCACCGTGGCAAGCAGGTCGGTCGCGCTCACGATGTAGGGCACGGCGGAAAAGTGCGGCACGCTGAAGTGCTCGGACAGGTCCACGCCAGCCCGTTCCATCGACTGGTTGACCTGACCGTAGGGCGCCGCACGCGACACGATCAAGTGGCGCTCCGCGCGGAAAGCCTTGATGCCCATTCCCGCGTGCGCGCGGGGGTGGGCCTGGCGGAACAGGGTGGCGTAGCCCTGGCGGAACAGCATGCGCTGCAGCGTACCCGCCCCCATTTCGTCGAACGCGCCGATCGCCAGATCCACCCTGCCCGCCTCCATTTCGCGCGGCAGGTCCGGCCCCAGCACTCGCACCGAATCAATACGCACCAGGGGCGCCCGTTGCGCGCAGACTTCCATCAGGCGCGGCATAAAGTGAATTTCGCCCACGTCCGTCATGGCCACGCGAAAACGCCGGCTGCTGGTCGCCGCGTCGAACACGTCCTGGTCCTTCAGCGCCTGCGACAGCAGCCCCAGCGCCTCGCTCACCGGCCCCGCCAGGCGCTGGGCCCGCGGCGTGGGCAGCATGCCCTGGCCGGTGCGCACGAAGAGTTCGTCGCCGAACGCCACCCGCAGGCGGCGCAGCGCGTTGCTGACCGCTGGCTGCGTCAGGTCCATCCGCCGGGCCACCGCCGACAGGTTGCGGTCTTCCAGCAGGTGCTGGAACAGCAGCAACAGGTTCAGGTCCACATCGCGCAGATCGGCCATCGGCTCCACCCCTACTATTCACAAAATTTATAGTCTGTATTTTTGCATTCCCGTAGCCGCAATAGGGATTTTTTCCGACAATGGCGTATCGGCTCGGGAACACGCCCGGCCAGCCAACAACCAGACCAGACAGCGCGGCCAAGCACCGCGCCGCCGCCCAGGAGGATTCCATGGAACTGCAATATCAGACCGGCTTCGGCAACGAATGCGCGACCGAGGCCCTGCCCGGCGCCCTGCCGCTAGGCCGCAATTCGCCGCAGCAGTGCCCCTATGGCCTGTACGCTGAACAGCTTTCCGGCACTGCGTTCACCGCCCCCCGCGTCGAAAACCGCCGCTCCTGGCTTTACCGCATCCGCCCCGGCGCCCAGCACAAACCCTTCGAAGCCTTTGACGGCGCCGCCGGCTGGCAAAGCGCCTTCGGCCATGGCCCGGTCACCCCGAACCAGCTGCGCTGGAGCCCGATGCCGATTCCCGCCGCCCCCACGGACTTCCTGGAAGGCGTCAAGACCTGGGGCGGCAACGGCGGCCCCGACGAACAGGGCGGCGTGGGCATCCACCTGTATGCGGCCAACCGGTCGATGCAGGGCCGCTACTTCTACAACGCCGACGGCGAGCTGATGCTGGTCCCTCAGGAAGGCCGCCTGCGCCTGGCCACGGAACTCGGCCTTATCGACCTGGAACCCCTGGAGATCGCGGTCATCCCCCGCGGCGTGCGATTCCGTGTGGAACTCCTGGACGGCGCCGCGCGCGGCTATATGCTCGAGAACTTCGGCGCGGCCCTGCGCCTGCCGGAGCTGGGACCCATCGGCTCGAACTGCCTGGCCAACGCCCGCGATTTCAAGACGCCGGTGGCCTGGTATGAAGACGTGGACGGCGATTTCGAGCTGATCGCCAAATTCACCGGCGGCTTCTGGCGCGCCTCGATCGACCATTCCCCGCTGAACGTCGTGGCCTGGCACGGCACGCATGCGCCCTACAAGTACGACCTGCGCAACTTCAACACCATCGGCTCGATCAGCTACGACCACCCCGATCCGTCGATCTTCACGGTACTGACCGCACCGTCGGACACCCCGGGGACGGCCAACATGGACTTCGCGATTTTCCCGCCGCGCATCCTGGCCATGGAGAACACGTTCCGTCCGCCCTGGTTCCACCGCAACATCGCCAGCGAGTTCATGGGCCTGATCCAGGGCGTGTACGACGCCAAGGCCGACGGCTTTGCGCCGGGCGGCGCCAGCCTGCACAACTGCATGAGCGGCCATGGCCCCGACGCCGACACCTTTGAAAAGGCCTCGCATGCCGACACCAGCAAGGCGCACTACATCCGCGACACGATGGCGTTCATGTTCGAAACCCGCCGCGTCATCCGGCCGACCGAGCAGGCGCTGGCGTCGGTAGAATTGCAGGGCGACTACTACCGGTGCTGGCAGGGCATCGCAAAGCACTTCGATCCCAAGAAGGCGTGACGCGAAAGCGCTTGCTTTCCACGCCCGCGGCGATGAGCGCAAGCTCATCGCCGCTTGGCTTTTGATTCATCCGGCGCGCCGTCCGCCGGCCGGCCCCCATAAACACACTGACAGAGACACGCAGCCATGACCACCACGATCAACGAAACCCACGACCCGTCCCTGAAGAGCTGGATCGCCAGCGCCAATTCGGACGCGTCGGATTTCCCCGTGCAGAACCTGCCCTATGGCGCGTTCCGCCGCAAGGGCTCGCAGGAATCCTTCCGTCCCGGCGTGGCAATCGGCGACCAGATCCTGGACCTGGCCGCGCTGGCCGCCAAAAAGCCCTTCGAGGGCCTGGCCGCCGAAGCCCTGGCTGCATGCGCCACCGACAGCCTGAACGCCCTGATGGCCCTGGGCCAGCCTCACTGGAGCGCCCTGCGCCTGGCGCTGTCCCGCGCCTTGCGCGAAGGCGCAGCGCTGCGCGATGCCGTCGAGCCCTTGCTGGTGCCGCAGGCTGACGCCGAATACACGACGCCCGCCCGCATCGGCGACTACACCGACTTCTACATCTCGGTGCACCACGCCACCGCCGTCGGCAAGCAGTTCCGTCCCGACAATCCCCTGCTGCCCAACTACAAGTGGGTGCCCATCGGCTACCACGGCCGCGCGTCCAGCATCGGCGTCGACCAGAAGTTCCCGCGCCCCGTCGGCCAGACCCGTCCGGCCAACGAAGGAGAAGCGCCGCAGTTCGGCCCCTGCGCACGCCTGGACTATGAATTGGAGCTCGGTATTTTCGTGGGCACCGGCAATGCGCAGGGCGACCGCATCGCCCTGGCCGACGCGGAATCGCACGTATTCGGCCTGTGCATCCTGAACGACTGGTCGGCGCGCGACATCCAGGCCTGGGAATACCAGCCGCTCGGCCCCTTCCTGGCCAAGAATTTCGCGTCCACGATTTCGCCGTGGATCGTCACCATGGAAGCGCTGGAGCCCTTCCGCAC
Organism: Achromobacter arsenitoxydans SY8; assembly: GCF_000236785.1. Taxonomy (GTDB): domain Bacteria; phylum Pseudomonadota; class Gammaproteobacteria; order Burkholderiales; family Burkholderiaceae_B; genus Achromobacter; species Achromobacter arsenitoxydans. Next base: position 26,991 of record NZ_AGUF01000073.1, read on the forward strand.
GCAGTGGAACCGCGCCGCGGATGAACCTCAGCCGCTGGCCTACCTGGCGTCCGACGCCAACCGCGCCAAGGGCGCCTTCGACGTGCAGATGGAAGTGCTGCTGACCACCGAAAAGTCCCGCGCGGCAAGCGAGCCTCCCGTTTCGCTGTCGAGCAGCAACTTCCGCGACGCCTACTGGAACGTCGCGCAGCTGATTACGCATCACACGGTGAATGGCTGCAACCTGCAGCCCGGCGACATGATGGGCACCGGCACGCTGTCCGGCCCGCGCGCGTCGGAAGCGGGTTCGCTGCTGGAACTGAGCAATGGCGGCAAGGCGCCGATCGACCTGCCTTGGGGCGAGAAGCGCACCTTCCTGCAGGATGGCGACCAGGTCATCATCCGCGCCGAATGCGTCAAGGCGGGTTACCCGCGGATCGGGTTCGGCGAGTGCTCCGGCGTCGTGCTGCCGGCGCGCGTCTGACAGCAGCGGCAAGGAAGTCCGCGCGCTACCCGGCGGACTTCTTCCCGCGCGAGACCAGGGCTTCGATCTCGTCGTCCTTGGCCTGCCACTGCTGGCCCAGCCACTGGTGGAACGTGGTGCGGAAGGCCTTGTCCCGCGTGTAGTCGGCCTCGCAGAAGGCCGGCGGCACGGGCAGCTGACGCATGCGCACCACCACCTGACCCGCGCGCCCGCAGGCGAAATCCCAGAAGCTGGGCGCGCCATCGGGATAGGCGATCGTGACGTCGATCATCGAGCGAAAGCGCTCGCCCATCGCATTCAGCGACACGGCCAGCCCACCCGCCTTGGGCTTGAGCAGGTGGCGGTAGGGAGACCCTTGCGAGGCGCGTTTGTCCTCGCTGAAGCGGGTTCCTTCGGCGAACACCATTACGCTGGTGGGCACCAGCGAAAACTTCGCGCAGGCGCGGCGCGCCGCCTCCTGGTCCTGCCGGCCCAGATCGGGATTTTTGCGCAGCGCGGCCTTGCCGTGGCGCTTCATGAAGGGAAAGTCCAGCGCCCACCACGCCAGCCCGATCACGGGTACGTAGATGAGCTGCTGTTTGAGAAAGAACTTCAGGAGCGGTATGCGCCGATTCAGCGAATACTGCAGCACGAAGATGTCCACCCATGACTGGTGATTGCAGTTGACCAGATACCAGTCCGCGTAGCGCAGGTCTTTATTGCCCTGGATGTCCCAGGCCTGCGGCTGGATGCGCACGAACCAGCCCGTATTGCAGGAGACCCACGCCGTGGCGATGCCATTGAGCACCGGGTCCACGCGCCGCCTCACTGCGGCAAACGGCAGCGCCAGCTTCAACAGCGCCATCGGAAACAGCAGCAGGCACCAGAACAGGGTGTTGGCGGCCAGCCAGATCGAACTGGCGACGCCGGTTATCCATGCGAGCCGGCCCCGCGGTACGGGAATCGCCAGGCGGCGCCGCGGGCGCGGCGCACTATCGTGCGCGTGGGATAGGTCCGCGGGCGCGGTACGGGGGGCTCCGGAAGACGGGTTCGGCGTTCTCATGGCCGCCAGTGTGCTATTTGCCCGCCAAATGCGGCTTGCGCAGGATCAAGGCGGCGGGCTTGGGGCCGGCTTTCGCCCCGCCGGCTGGCTGGTCGCAGGCCGGGCGCTTCACGGCAGGCGGTACTTCTCTTCCCGGTAAGCCCAGCTTGCCCATAGCGCGTGCGCCAGCGCCTCCTGCGTCAGCTTCGGATCTGCCGGCTCGACCGGCGCATAGACTTCGTCGCGGCCCACCGGCGCCGCTTCGTAGCGGAACTGCCGCGGCTGCTTGGACGGTTCCAGCACCAGTAACTGGTCTCCTTCCAGATAGCCGAAGTTGTCCCCGTACTGCATCATCGCGCGGTTCGGGTCGCGCTGCGTCAGGTCCACGCCCAGCATCGGATTCACGTTGTCCAGGCCGATCAGCGACAACAGCGTCGGCGCCATGTCGATCTGGCTGACCAGGCGCTGATCCTGCCGCGGCGCGATACCGGCGCCCAGGATCAGTGCCGGAATCTGGAAGTGCCGCACCGGCACGGGAATGGATCCGTAGACGCGCGAATCGTGGTCCGCAATGACGAGGAACACGGTGTTGTCCCAATAGGGCGCCTTGCGCGCCTTATCGAAGAATTGGCCCAGGGCCCAGTCGGCGTAGCGCACGGTGTTGTCCACCGATGCCGGATCGCCCACCGGCTGGATGCGCCCTTCCGGATACTCCCAGGGCGAATGGTTGGTCACCGAAAACGCCAGCGTGAACACCGGCTTGTCGCCGTCGGCGCGCAGCAGGCGGTCGACCTGGTTGAACATGTCTTCGTCAGACGCGCCCCACGACCCTTCGAACACGGGATTCACAAACTTGGGCCGGTCCACGATTTCATCGAAGCCGTTGCCCAGGAAGAACGCGCGCATGTTGTCGAAATGCGATTCCCCGCCATACACGAAGCGCGAACGGTAGCCATGCTTGCCCAGCAACTGCGCCAGCGTGAAGAACCCGGTCTGCGACCGCGGCAACTTCACCACCGCGTCGGCCACGCTAGGCAAAAAGCCTGCGGTCACCGCTTCGATGCCGCGCACCGAACGCGTGCCGGTGGCGTAGGCGCGGTGGAACATCCAGCCCTCCTTGCCAAGGCGATCAATGTTCGGCGTCAGGTCGCGGCCGCCCAGGCTGCCCACGTACTGGGCGCCCAGGCTTTCCTGCAGGATGATCACCACATTCAGGGGCTTGTCGCGCCGCACCGTCGCCTTCTGCTCGTGCAGGCTGGGCAGGCTTGGATCCATCGGCGGCCCGGACATGCCGGCTTCCTGGCGCACGATGGCGTTCATCTCGTCCTCGTCCATCTTCGGATACATGGACGCTGATGAGCGCTCGTCGCGCATGCGATAGGCGGCGTCGAACACGCTGTATAGCGAATTGAGCGCCAGTGAGTTCACCATGGCGTCCGAACTGAAAGCCACCTTCGCGGGATTGAGCGGCCGGTGCTCCAGCGTGCCGCGCGCGCCCAGGAACACCAGCGCCAGAATCACGAAGGAAGCGACGGGCCGCTTCCACCACGCCATGAACGGATCGCGCACGCGCGTCGGGAAGAGCTTCACCGCGAGCCAGGCCGCAATGACCAGCACCACGAAGGCGGCCAGCAGCACGCCCTTGTAGCCCTGCCACAGCATCGAGCCCACTTCCTTCGGATTGAGCAGGTAGATGAAGTACAGGCGGTTGGGACGCGTGTCGTATTCGGCGATGAACTGCGGCGTCGACACTTCCAGCAGCACGTACAGCATCCACCAGACGCGAAACCACCAGGCGGTGATGCGCGCGGCAAGCGGCCGATGCCCGAACCAGGGGGAGAACACCGCCGGCAGCGCAATCACCATCGACAGCAGGCAGACGTCGATGCGCAGCCCGCCGAACAGGAGCGGCCCCAGGCCGCCGGCGGCCTGCACACGGTCCCACATCCAGAAGGCGAGCCCCAGCCGCGACAGCGTCAGCAGGGCAAGGATGGCGAAGATAAAACGGAGAGTCAGGCGACGCATGCGGATGCCCCCCGCGCCTGGAAAACCCCCTGCCCTGTTGCTAAAGAGATGCCGCCGTGTGTACCGCGCAAAACCATGCTGCCTCGATTGCCAGAATTGAATCGCGCCAAGAGTAACGCGGTTTCGGTCCGGTCAAACGGGGGCCGCACCACTCAAACGTTGTACGACATCGCACGTGACGAAATCTATCTGGCAGGCCGGCGCCGCCCGCGCCTATTGCGCCCTGCGCAGGCGCTCGCGGCTGTTGCTCAGGTGCGTGCGCATCGCGGCGCGCGCGGCCTCGGCATCCTGCCGGGTGATCGCGCTGTAGATGTCCTCGTGCTCGAGATTCACGCGCGCCAGATAGGCGGCGCGATCTTCATGCGCGAACTTGGCCGAATTGATGCGGGTGCGGGGAATGATGGCCGAGCCCAGGTGCGACATGAGGTCCGCAAAATAGCGGTTGTCCGTGGCTTGCGCCACCAGCAGATGGAACTGGAAATCGGGGGTGATGGTGTCGCCGTCGTTGTCCAGCGCAAGCTTGAACGCGTCCAGCGCGCGCCGCATCTCCTGCAGCTGGACATCGCTGCGCCGGGTGGCCGCCAGCCCCGCGGCCTCGCTTTCCAGACAGATGCGCAGCTCCAGCAGGACCAGCACATCGCGCACCGTGCCGATGTCGGCCGGATCCACCCGGAAGTCGCCGCCGCCACGGGGTTCCAGCGCGTAGGTGCCGACGCCGTGGTGGGTCTCGACCAGACCGGATGCCTGCAGGCGCGACAGCGCTTCGCGCACGACGGTCCGGCTGACGCCGAACTGGCGCATGATTTCGGATTCGGTCGGAAGCTTGTCGCCGGGGCGGATGTCTCCGCCGCGAATGCGTTCGGAAATGCTTTCCACCAGGCCCTGGGCCAGGTTCCGGGGACGACGCTGCGGCAAGACGGGGGTATCGACAGGAGCGTTCATCAGGGATTATCCGAAGGCGGTTGGGCAGGGCTTGACGCTGAATTTTGGCGCTCATTATACTTTGCGTCAGTTGTACGATAACGTACCAGACAAGTCCACTCCACCGCGCCATTTACAGAGCGTTGCGTCATGAGCCGAGCTGTCAACAACATGCCTGCATCATCCCGGTGTCATCGTTTGTTATTGACCGGCGCCGCCGGCAACCTGGGCCTGGTGCTTCGTCCCCGTTTGAAAGCCCATGCGGACCTCCTGCGCGTCTCAGACGTAGCGTCTATGGCCCCCGCGCAGGACGGCGAAGAAGTCGTCCCGTGCAACCTGGCCGACGCGCCCGCGGTGTCTGAGCTGGTGCGCGGCGTGGACGCCATCGTGCACCTGGGCGGCGTGTCCGTGGAACGGCCTTTCGAGGAAATCCTCCCGGCCAACATCCAGGGTGTCTACAACCTCTACGAAGCGGCACGCCTGCAAGGCGTGAAGCGCGTGGTCTTCGCCAGCTCCAATCACGTCATCGGTTTCTACGAACAGGGCCGGACACTGGATGCGGACGTGCCCCTGCGGCCCGACGGCTACTACGGCCTGAGCAAGGCCTATGGCGAAAACCTGTCGCGCTTCTACTTCGACCGCTACGGCATCCAGACCGTATGCCTGCGCATCGGATCCTCGTTTCCCGAACCCAAGGACCGGCGCATGCTGGTCACCTGGCTCAGCCACGACGACCTGACCGACCTGGTGCTGCGGTCCCTGTTCACGCCAGACGTCGGCCACCTCATCGTCTACGGAGCCTCGGCCAACCGCGACAGCTGGTGGGACAATCGCAGCGCGGCCGCGCTGGGCTTTGCGCCGAAGGACTCTTCCGAACGGTTCCGCGCGCAGGTCGAAGCGCAGCCAGCCCTGTCCGCGGACGACCCCGCGGCGCGCTTCCAGGGCGGCGCGTTCGTGAAGGCCGGCCCATTCCCATTCCCCAAGGCCTGAGGTTTCCCATGCCCGCGACCGCCGAACGCATAGGATCAATGTTGTGCGGCGTGGGAGAAAGCCCGGTCTGGCGCCCCGCCGACCAAGCGTTCTATTGGACCGACATCCCGGGCAGGACGCTCTGGCGCTGGACGCCCGCCACCGGCGCCTTCGCGCGGTGGCCGCTGCCCCAGATGGCGGGCAGCATCGCCATGCGCGGCGAAGGCTGGCTGCTGGCCATGGAAGACGGCCTCTATGCCTGCGAGGCATTGCAGGCGGACGCGGACTGCGTCCCGCGCCAGCTGGCCGCCGTGGCCCACGCCGCCCCCGGCATGCGATTCAACGATGGCCGCTGCGACCGCCAGGGCCGGTTCGTGGCGGGCACCATGGTCATGGACATGGGACTGGCCTTGCCCGCGGGCGTGCTGTACCGCCATGACGCGCAGGGCATGTCCGTCCTCCTGGACGACCTGATCACGCCCAATGGCCTGGGGTTCAGCCCCGACGGCCGGACCATGTACCTGTCGGACTCCCACCCGTCCCGCGCGTCGGTCTGGGCCTTCGACTACGACACCGGCGCGGGCGTCCCGCGCAACCGCCGCGTCTTCATCGACGCCCTGCCCGCCGGCCGCCCCGACGGCGCCGCGGTGGACACGGACGGCTGCTACTGGATCTGCGGCAACGATGCCGGCAAGGTGTACCGCTACACGCCGGACGGCCGCCTGGACCGCACGCTGGACGTGCCCGCCGCCAAGGTCGCCATGTGCGCATTCGGCGGCGCGGACATGGAAACGCTCTTCGTCACCTCGATCCGCCCCCCGCACGCCGCCCCCGGCGGGCTGGACGGCGCCGTCTTTGCCTTGCGCCCCGGCGCGCAAGGCCTGGAGGAAACCGCCAGCGCCGGCTAGCACCCGATCGGCGCCGTTTTGCGCGCCCGCACGAGCAGGTCAGTACCTATCAAAGAGCTTCGGGGCCCCCTCGGCCCTCAACGAAACGCCGTACTCCCAACCGGAGGTAGACATGCTGCACCCTCGCCTGACCCGCGCCATCCTGGCGGCGGCCGCCTTCCTGACGCTTGTTCCCGCCACCCACGCCGCCGAGCTGCGCTCCGCGGACATCCATCCCGACGATTACCCCACCGTCCAGGCCGTGCGCCACTTCGGCGACCTGGTCAAGCAACGCACCAACGGCCGCATCACCGTCAAGGTGTTCTCCGGCGGCGCGCTGGGCAACGAAGACGATTCGATCGAACAGGTGAAGCTGGGCGCCCTGGCCATGACCCGCGTTTCCAGCGCCGCCATGCACAACATCTGCCAGACCACGCGCGTACCCTCGCTGCCGTTCCTGTTCCGGTCGAAAGAGCACCTGCACAAGGTGCTGGACAGCGAAATCGGCGACCAGATCCTGCGCTCCTGCGAGGGCGCCGGGTTCGTGGGGCTGGCCTGGTACGACAGCGGTTCCCGCTCCATGTACACCAGCAAGAAGCCGATCAAGACGCTGGCCGACGCCAAGGGCCTGAAAATCCGCGTGCAGCAGTCGGACCTGTCTGTCGCCATGGTCGAAGCCATGGGCGGCAACGCCACGCCGATGCCCATGGGCGAGGTCTACACCTCGCTCAAGACCGGGCTGGTCGACGCGGCGGAGAACAACTTTCCCAGCTACGAAAGCGCGCACCACTACGAGGTCGCCAAGTTCTACTCGCTGACCGAGCACACCATGACGCCCGAGATGCTGATCTTCTCCAAGCGCCAATGGGACAAACTCCCCCCGGACGACCAGAAGATCCTGCGCGAGGCGGCGCGCGAATCGGTGCCGTTCATGCGCAAGCTCTGGGCCGAACGCGAGCAGAAGTCTCGCGCCATCGTGGAAAAGGCCGGCTCGCAGATCACGGAGGTCGACAAGCCCTCGTTCCAGGGCGCGATGAAGCCCGTGTACGAGCGCTTCGTCACCACGCCCGAAATGAAAGATCTGGTCGCGAAGATCCAGGCCGTGAAGTGAGGACATCATGTTGGCCACTCCCACGAACGAACCAGATGTCGCCGCGGGGGGCCGGGCGCAAGCCCTGGCTGCCCCGCTGGACGCCTATACGCGCGGCTGCGCCCGGCTGGCCCGCGCCTGCATGTGGACCAGCGTGTTCGGGCTGATCTGCCTGATCATCGCGGTCAGCCTGCAGATCTTCGGACGCCACGTGCTCAACAGCACGCCGACCTGGGCGGAAAGCCTGGCCCTGCTGCTCGTGCTGTACGTCACGATGCTGGGCGCGGCGGTCGGCGTGCGCGACGCGGGGCATATCGGCTTCGAATCGCTGCTGGACGCCCTGCCCGCCGCCGGGCAGCGCAGGCTGCGTATCTTCATCCATCTGCTCGTGCTGCTGTTCGGCGTGCTGATGGCCTGGAATTGCGGCGTGCTGGCGGAGTCCGTCGCGGCCTACAAGATTCCCAACCTGGGTATTTCGAACGCCTGGAAGTACATCCCCGCAACCCTGTCGGGCACCTTGATCGCGCTCTTCTCCATCGAGCACATCATCGCGATCCTGCGCAACCAGAAGGTGGTACCGGCATGGCGCTGACTCTGCTTTCCTTCACCTTCATGGGGTTCCTCGTGATCGGGGTGCCGGTGGCGTTCGCCATCGGGCTGTCGTCCATCACGGCCATCATGTACGAAGACCTGCCGCTGGCGGTGGCCTTCCAGCAGATGACCTCGGGCATGAACGCGTTTTCGTTCCTGGCCATCCCCTTCTTCATCTTCACGGGCGAACTGATGCTGTACGGCGGCATCGCCGACCGCATCGTGGCGTTCGCAAAATCGCTGGTAGGCCATGTGCGGGGCGGCCTGGGCATGTCCAACGTGGTGGCCTGCACGCTGTTCGGCGGCGTGTCGGGTTCGCCCGTGGCCGATGTGTCGGCGATGGGATCGGTGATGATCCCGATGATGAAGCGCGAGGGCTATCACGCGGACTACGCGGTGAATGTCACCACGCACGCCGCGCTGGTCGGCGCGCTGATGCCCACCAGCCACAACATCATCATCTACACGCTGGCGGCGGGCGGCAAGGTGTCCATCGCGGCGCTGATCGCGGCCGGCGTCGTGCCCGCCCTGATCCTGACCGCGTGCAACCTGGCGGCGGCCTACTTCGTGGCGCGCAGCCGCGGCTACCCGGCAGGCACCTTCCCGGGCTGGCACATCGTGTTCCGGTCTCTGGTGGCGGCGGCGCCCGGCCTGTTCGTGGTGGTGCTGATCATCGCGGGCATTCTGAGCGGCGTCTTCACCGCGACGGAATCGGCCGCGGTGGCGGTGCTGTACGCGCTGGCGCTGACGATCTTCGTCTACCGCTCGCTGACCTGGGACCAGTTCGTGCGCGCCGCCAGCAAAGCCGTGAAGACCACGGGCGTGGTGCTGCTGCTTATCGGGATCTCCGCCACCTTCGGCTACCTGATCAGCTTCTACGGCGTGGCCGAAAAGACCGGGCAGCTCATGGCGTCGGTGTCCACCGAACCGTGGGCGATCTTCCTGATGGTCAACATCATCCTGTTCGTGCTGGGCACGTTCCTGGACATGGCCGCCACCATCCTGATCTGCACGCCGATCTTCCTGCCGATCTGCATGCAGTACGGCATGGGGCCGGTCCAGTTCGGCATGGTCCTGCTGCTGAACTGCGCGCTGGGGTTGAACACGCCCCCGGTCGGCACCACACAGTTCGTGGGATGCGCCATCGGCGGCGTTTCGGTAGGCACGGTGATGCGGACCATCTGGCCGTTCTACGGCGCGCTGCTGGCGGCGCTGGCGCTGGTGACCTACGTCCCGGCGTTTTCGCTGTGGCTGCCGGGCGTGCTGCTCAACTGAGCGGCGGAACGCGGGCCGGGCCAGCAGCGGTCCGACCCGCGATCACCGGATAGAAGAACACCGCCGCCAACAGCCACATGAGGGCGGCGGACCATAGCGTCTGGCTGAGAAAATGCGCGCCCTGCAGGATGCGCACCACGGAAAACCCCAGACCGGCGGCCACGCCCACGGCCAGCCCGCCCCAGCGCCACGCCGGCCTGCCCAGCGCCCAGCCCGCAAAGTACAGGCTCAGCATGGCGTATCCCGCTCCGGCATGGCCGCTGGGCAGGGCCCCGCCGGCGCGCGCGCGGCCCCAGGTCCACCAATGCAGCGGATACGGCGTATAGCCGCCCAGCGTGTCCAGGTCATACGGGCGCGGCAAGGTCGTGTGATGCTTGAGCTGATTGATCAGCAACTGGCCCGTCAGGCACGTGGCCGCCACCGCCAGGGCGGCGCCACGCCAGGGACGCCAGGCCGGGATGCGGTAACTCGCCGCCGCCACGCCCGCGGCAGCCAGGCCCACGCCGATCGGCAAGGCCAGCACCACGCGATGGCCCAGCAATTCCAGCCAGCGGCTGCCATGCAGCGGGAAATCATCCCGAACCGGATCGAACAGCATGCGGGCGATTTGCAGGTCCAGCCCCGAGTCCTTTGCCCACCACGCCAGGCAAATCAGGATCAGCGTGAGGCCGACGACGTGCGTGAGGAAATACCAGACTCTCGTCGGCGCGCGCAGCGCCGGCAGCAATGGGGACGGCATGGGTCGATGAATTTGGACAGATCGGGCAAGCGGCGACTTTACGCGCCCGGCAGTCGAAAATTCGTCAAATTTGCGGGCGTGGCGGCTGCGAAACAGCCTCGGGTTCGAAGCGCAGCAGGAACCGCGTGCCGCGCGCCGGGCCATGCCGGGAGGACTCGACGGTCAGCGACCAGCCCTGCATGTCGCAAACGCGCTTGGCGATGGCCAGGCCCAGCCCGCGGGCCGTTTCATCGCCGCCCGCCGTGTTCGAATCGCGCAGGCGGCCGCTGAAATAACGCCGAAACAGGAATGGCAGATCGCTGGCGTCGATGCCCTTGCCGTCGTCGCGCAGTTCCAGCGCCCCACGGTCGTCCAGCGAGGCCGTGAGGGTGGCCGGGGCGGCGTGCTCGACCGCGTTGCGGACCAGGTTGCGCAGGACCGTCAGCAGGGCATAACGGTCCAGCGTCAGCACATGCGCCTCAGGAATGCGGTTGTCGAAGCGCAGGTCCGCCATCCGGGCCTGGGCGGCATGGCCGCGCCACGCGTCTTCCATGCATTCGGCGATGTCCACGGGCTCCGACGCGCGGAGCTGGTCGCGGGCCATGGCGCGCGCGCTTTCCAGGCTGACGATGACATCGTCCACGTTGTCGACCACCCGGGTCAAGCGCTGCTGCTGGTCCGGCGTCAGCGACTGCGTCAGCAGCATCAGTTCGCTGTCGGAGCGAATCGCCGCCAGGGGCGTGCGCACCTCGTGGCTGAGATTGCCGGCGAATTCCCGTTCGCGGGCAATCGAGCGGTCCACCTGGTTCTGCACGCGGTTGAAGGCCTCGATCAACCGGCCGGCCTCGTCGTCCCGCGTAACCGCCATATCGGGCGATCCGGGCGCCCAGGTCGCCAGGCGATCGGTCAGATCCAGCAGCGGGCCGACGGCCACCGCCGCCACGCGCCGCGACAGCGCGTAGGCCCCCACCACGCAGATGGCGCCAACACCCAGCACGATCAGTCCGAAATCGTGCACGCGCTCTTCGTTGTCAGTCGCGTCGTACAGCAGATACACCCTGCCGCGGCCGGTTTCGGCCACCATCACGTGCCAGGTGTACGCGCCCGGCTCGATCAGATGCAGGCCGTTTTCCAGCGGCAGCAGTTCCGCCGGCATGCCCGCGGGCGGCTGCCCGTCCACGCTCAGCCAGGCGCGCATGGAGCCGCCGAGTTCGCGCGCGCCGTGGCGCGGCAGGAACTCGTCGCTGCTGCGCGCGTGCTGCACCAGGCGATCCATCTCGGTGTTGAGGATGTCGTTGACCAGATCGTCCTCCATCTGGTCGAACGTCAGGTAGGCAAGCAGGGCAAGCGCCGTGACGAACAGCGCCACCGTCCCGGTAAGCGCCCAGACAACGCGCTGGGTCAGCGTGCCGGAGGCGGCGCGAGTCATGCCGCCGTCCCGGGCAATGCCAGGCGCCAGCCCGTGCCATGCACAGTTTCGATGCCGTCGAAACCCGCATCGGCCAGCGCGCGCCGCAGCAGATGGACCTGGCTGCGCAGCGCGTCGGACGACGGCGGCTCGTTGCCCCAAAGCACCGATTCCAGTTCTTCCCGCGACACGACGCGGCCGGGGTCGCGCAGCAGGACTTCCATGATGATGCCGGCCTTGCGCGTCAGGTGGACGGGGGCTCCGTTGACGGAGACCGCGCGGCTGCGGGTGTCGTATTGCAGCGGACCGAAGACGCGCACGGAATCGACCGTGGAACCCTTGGCGCGCTGGATCAGCGCCAGCAGCCGGGCTTCGACCTCGAGCAGGGCAAACGGCTTGGTGAGGTAGTCGTCGGCGCCATGCGAAAACCCCGCCAACTTGTCTTCCAGGCTGTCGCGGGCGGTCAGCATCAGCACCGGGACGTCCAGCCGCCGTTCGGTGCGCATAGCGTGAAGCACCGCGTTGCCGTCCATGCCGGGCAGCCCGATGTCCAGCAGGACAGCGTCGAAGCGCTGCTCCTGCAGGCGCTGCAAAGCCGCCTGCCCGCTGTAGGCTGCGTCCGGGAGAAAGCCGCGCGCCTCCAGGAAGCTGTACAGGTTGCCGGCAATGATGTGGTCGTCTTCGACGATCAGCACCCGGTGATGCGCGCCTGCTGCCGGACTCGCTGACATGATCGTGGATTCCTGGGACACAGGCGGCTATGCCTGCAGCACTTTGCCGGGATTCATGAGCCCTTGAGGATCCAGCGCGCGCTTGATCTTGCGCATCAGCGCCAGCTCGACGGGACTCTTGTAGCGGGGCAGTTCATCGCGCTTGAGCTGGCCCACGCCGTGCTCGGCGCTGATGGAGCCCTGGTGCGCGTGCACGCTGTCGTGCACCACGCCGTAGATTTCGCTCTGCAGCGCCAGCAGCTCGGCCTCGGTCTGGCCGGGCGCGTTGGCGACGTTGTAGTGCAGGTTGCCATCGCCCAGGTGGCCGAAGATCACGTGGCGCACGCCGGGAAAACGCGCCTGCAGCAGAGCGTTGGTCTTGTGCACATAGCCCGCGATCGACGAAATGGGGATCGACACGTCATGCTTTACCGATTTGCCCAGCTCGGCTTCCGCCAGCGGGATGCTTTCGCGCAGGTGCCACAGCGCCTTGCTCTGCGCGACGTTGGCGGCGATGGCGGCGTCATTCACCAGGCCGGCCTCGATGGCGTCGCCCAGCACGGCCTCGAAGCGCTCGCGCGCATGCGTCTCGCTTTCGCTGTCGGACAATTCGAGCAAGGCGAACCACGGCGATGCGGCGGATTCGCCTTCGAACGGCAGACGTTGCTGCGGGAACAGCCGCACGACCGCCTGCAGGCAGGCGCCGCTCATGAGTTCAAAGCCGGTCAGCGATGCGCCAAAGCCGGAGCGGGCGCGCGACAGCACCTCGACGGCGTCGTCGATGCTGTCCAGCGTCAGAAGCGCCGTACACGATGCGACGGGCCGCGGATAGAGTTTCAGCGTGGCGGCGGTGATGATGCCCAGCGTGCCTTCGCTGCCGATGTACAGGTCGCGCAGGTCGTAGCCGGTGTTGTCCTTGCGCAGGCCGCGCAGGCCGTCCCAGATCTCGCCTTCCGCGGTCACCACTTCCAGGCCCAGCGTAAGGTCCCGGGTATTGCCGTAGCGCAGCACCTGCGTTCCGCCGGCGTTGGTGGCCAGGTTGCCGCCGATGGTGCAGCTGCCTTCGGCGGCCAGGCTCAGCGGGAACAGCCGGTTTGCCGCCGCAGCGGCCTCCTGCACGGCCTGCAGGACGCAGCCGGCCTCAACGGTGATGGTGTCGTTGTCGGTATCCAGCGCGCGCACGGCGGTCAGCCTGGCCGTGGACAAGACCACCGCCGTCCCCGAATCGTCCGGGGTGGCTCCGCCGCACAGGCCGGTATTGCCCCCTTGCGGCACCACGGGCACGCCATGGCGCGCGCAGAGCTTCACCGCCTCCGCGACCTCGGAGGTCGAGCCCGGACGTATCACCGCCAGCGCAGCGCCGCGATAGCGGCGGCGCCAATCCTGCACGTAGGTGTCGGCATCGGCGCCGGTCAGGACGTTGGGGACGCCCAGGAGGGACTGTAGATCGCTCAGCAAGGTCATGGAAGCCGCACAAGGAAGGCCGGGCCGCGCCCGGACGCTGTTCAAGGGATGTGCGGGCTATTGTAGGGGCTGCGCGCCCGGGGCCGAAGCCCCTGCGCCCATCAGCCGACCGCCTGGTCCAGCCGCCTGCCTGTCATGCCCGAGCAGAACGCCCGGGACGCGATGCGGTTCATCAGGAAGGCCCGGTCGACCCCCGCGGGGCCGGGCAGTTCGGACAGCGCGCGATAGGCTCGGCGCAATACCTCGCCGCGCGTCGCGCCGCAGACCATGAGATGGATGCTCGGCAGGCGGCGGTCGCCGCAGCCGTCGATGCGCACTTCCAGCACGTGGGCTGCCAGGGGTTCCGGTTCCGCCATTGGCGCCGTCTGGGCGTGGGCCTGCGCCTGGGCATTGATGACGCGGAAGACGCCGCTGCGGTCGTCCAGCGAGAAGGACACGGTGCCCGCGCCCTGCCAGCCGCGGTCGCGCGCCACACCGGCGGCCACCGTGCGCAACGCCTTTTCGAGCGAAGAAGCCAGGTGCGGCGCCGGGCATTCCGCGATGAGAACCCGCGCGTCCCGCCACACGCTGTGCTCCCAGGCGCGGCCAGTGGCCTGTATTCCGTCCGCGCCCGCCGATACGTGGATGTCCAGCCGACGCTCGCGGCCAGCCGCCGGCCCGGCAAAGTCCGTGGGTGGCCCCCGCCTGCTGGTGGCGCCGCCCGATGACATGACTGTGGATACTTTGGCGCCCATGGCCCCTCCTGGTCTTTCTGCTTGCATGGCAAGCGTATCACCTTCAGGTGACGAGCAACTTTTGTGCCATGCGAACCACCCTGGGACGGCCCTTGCGGGCCGCCCCGGGCCTGCACCGTAATCAGGCTTCGGCGCACCAATGCGGGGCATCGGCACACCGGGAAAACGCCCTACTCCGCCCGAAGGATGAAGCCCCCTGCGCCGATGGGGGATAATTCTGGTTTGACCCTTGCCATAGCGGCTTTGGAGTACGGGTTTTCCATTAACCCGGCCAAATCCGCGCTGTCCCCCTAACAAGGAATCGTCGTGGGCAACAATACTCAATTTCCGGCCTCGGTTTTCAAGGCGTATGACATCCGCGGCACTGTGCCGGACCTGATTGATGCCGCCTTCGCCCGCGCGCTGGGCGTGGCGCTGGCCGCCCGCGCCCGCGCGGAAGGCGTGCAGACGCTGGTGGTGGGCCGCGACGGCCGCCTCAGCAGCGAAATGCTCTCGGTCGCCTTGCAGGAAGGCATGATCGAAGGCGGCGTGGACACGCTGGACGTCGGCATGGTGCCGACGCCGCTCGTCTACTTTGCCGCCAACATCATGCAGACCGGCTCGGGCGTGGCAATCACCGGCAGCCACAATCCGCCGAAGTACAACGGCTTCAAGATGATGATGGGTGGCCGTGCGCTGTACGGCGACGACGTGCAGGCGCTGGCCCAAGCCATGAACGGCGCGCAGCCCGCCCCTGCGGCGGCGCCGGGCACGCGCCGCCAGCTCGACCTGGCGGACGCCTACGTCGCCCGGGTCGCCTCCGGCGTCAAGCTCGCCCGCCCCATGAAGATCGCCATCGACTGCGGCAACGGCGTGGCCGGCGCCGTCGCGCCGCAGCTGTTCCGCGCGCTGGGCTGCGAAGTCGACGAACTGTTCTGCGAGGTGGACGGCACGTTCCCCAATCACCACCCCGACCCCGCGGAACCCAAGAACCTGCAGGACCTGATCAAGCACGTCGCCGAAAGCGACTGCGAACTCGGCCTGGCCTTCGACGGCGATGGCGACCGCCTGGGCGTGGTCACGAAGTCCGGCCAGATCATCTGGCCCGACCGGCAGCTCGTGCTCTTCGCCCGCGACGTGCTCGAACGCAACCCCGGCGCCACCATCATCTATGACGTCAAGTGCAGCCGCCACGTCGGCCTGTCGGTCGAAGCCGCCGGCGGCGCCGCCCTGATGTGGAAAACGGGCCATTCGCTGGTCAAGGCCAAGCTGGCCGAAACCGGAGCCCCCCTGGCCGGCGAGATGAGCGGCCACATCTTCTTCAAGGAACGCTGGTACGGCTTCGACGACGGCCTCTACACGGGCGCCCGCCTGCTGGAAATCGTGTCGCGCTTCGCCGATGCGTGCGCCCCTCTGGAAGCCCTGCCCCAGGACGTCTCCACGCCGGAACTCAAGCTCGAAATGGAAGAAGGCCAGCCGTTCGCGCTGGTCAAGGCCTTGCAGGACCAGGGCCAGTTCCCCGACGCCAAGCGGGTGATCACCATCGACGGCGTGCGCGCCGAATACGCCGACGGCTTCGGGCTGGCGCGGCCGTCGAACACCACGCCCGTCGTCGTGCTGCGCTTCGAAGCGCAGTCCGCGCAGGCGCTGGAACGCATCCAGGCCGATTTCCGGCGAGAACTGAGCAAACTCGCACCGAACGCCACGCTGCCTTTCTGATCCGTCCATGTCCCTACTCAACAGCCCCGCGTGGCAGCAATTCATCGCAGCGACACGCGGCGCGTGCCGGGACGGCCAGAAGCTGCGCCTCATCACAGCGCCTGGCCTGCGCCTGGACTTGAGCGCCCAGGCGCAGTCTGCCGACCTGCAGGCCGCCTCCCTGGACCTGCTTGCGCAGCAGGACTTCGAAGCCGCTCGCGCCCGGCTGTTTGATGGCGGACCCGCGAACTGGACTGAAGGACGAGCGGCATGGCATACCGCCTTGCGCGCCGCTGAACCACCGGCGATGGTGGCCAAGGCGGTGCTGGCCGAGCGCGAACGCCTGCGCGAGTTCGTGCGCAAGGCCGACGCGGCTGGCCGCTACAGCGGCGTCCTGCATCTGGGTATCGGCGGCAGCGACTGGGGCCCCCGGCTCGTCAACCGCGCCCTGCGCCACGAGGGCGCCCGCCGTGAAGTCCGGTTCGCGTCCAACGTGGATTCACATTCGGTCGCCGACGCGATGAGCCGGCTGGACCCGCACAACACGCTGGTCATCGTCGCCTCGAAATCATTCACCACGACCGAACCGCTGGCCAATGCCGAAGTCGCGATGAACTGGCTGCGCGACGCCGGCGTTGCGGATCCCATCAAACAGGTCGTCGCCATCACCTCGAACGTCGAGGCGGCGCTGAACCTGGGCATCCTGCCCGATCACATCTTCCAGATCTGGGACTGGGTGGGCGGCCGCTATTCGCTTTGGTCGGCCATCGGCCTGCCCATCGCCCTGGCGTTGGGCAACGACACGTTCGACCAGCTGCTGGCGGGCGCCGCAGCCATGGACGAACATTTCCGCACCGCGCCCATCGCCGACAACGCGCCTGTCCAGATGGCGCTTGCGGGCGTCGCAAACCGCAGCGTGCTGGGCTATGACTCGCTGGTCATCACCCCCTACGATTCGCGGCTGTATCACATCGTGCCCTGGGCGCAGCAGCTGGAAATGGAATCGCTGGGCAAGGTCGCCACCGCCGACGGCAGCCCGGCCGGCGTGCCGACGGGGCCCGCGGTGTGGGGCATGTCGGGCACGGATTGCCAGCACACGTTCTTCCAATGGCTGCACCAGGACGAGGCGGGCGCTCCCGTCGACTTCATCCTGTGCGAACAGCCGGACCATGCCTACGCCCGGCACCACGAACTGCTGGTCGCGAACTGCCTGGCGCAGCGCTCGGCCCTGCTGCGCGGCAAGTCGTACGAAGAAGCCCTGGCGGAAACCTCCGCCACGGAAAGAGATCCGGCACGCGCGCGCCTGCTGGCCCGGCACCGGGTGCATCCGGGCGGACGCCCGTCTTCGCTGATCGTCCTGCCCCGCCTGGAGGCCTATACGCTGGGCGCGCTGCTGGCCCTGTACGAGCACAAGGTGTTCACGCAGGGCGTGATCTGGGGCATCAATCCCTTTGACCAATGGGGCGTGGAGTTCGGCAAGGCGCTGGCCAAGAACATCATGCGCGAACTGGATGCGCCCCAGGCCAGCCAGCAGGATCCCTCCACCCGCTTCTGGATCGACGCCATCAGGCGCTGAGCGCGTCGTACAGCCCCACGTGGATCCGGGCGACCTGCTCGATATTGAATTCGCGTTCCGCGAGCGCCCTGCCCGCTGATCCCATTGCCTGGCGCAATGCCGGGTCTTCGGCCAGGCGGGCGATGGCGTCGGCCAGCGCCTGGGCATCGCGCACAGGCACCAGCAAACCGGTCACACCCGGCTCGATGGCGTCCCGGCAGCCCGGCACGTCGGTCGTCACGACCGGCCGCGCGCACGCCGCGGCTTCGATCAGCGATTTGGGCAGGCCCTCGCGATATGAGGGCAGCACCGCGATATGCGCGGCCGCGTACAGCGCAGCCACATCCGATCGCTCGCCCAGCGCCTCGACGCAGCCTTCCCGCCGCCACGCATCAACATCCTCCTGCGTGGCGGAGGTGGGGTTGCCGGCGTCCACACCGCCCACGAGCTGCATCGTCACGGACACGCCGCGCTGGCGCAGCAGTCTTGCCGCCTGGACGAATTCCTGCACGCCCTTGTCGCGCAGCAGCCGCGCCACCATGGTGACCACGACCGGCGGGGCCGGCGGTTCGGGCGAGGCGCGATAGGCGTTCAGGTCTACGCCCGCGCCCCGGATGATGACCACCTGGTCGTCGCGCACCGCGCCCAGGGACTTGAGCATGTCGCGGTCATTGGCGTTCTGGAAAATCACGCGGCTGTTGGGATGACCCAGCGCGATCCGGTACAGGCGCGCCACCACGCTGCGGACCAGCCGCATCTTCAGCGAATTGGACAGGAACACGAAGCCCAGGCCCGAGATCGCCGCCACCATGCCCGGCACGCGGGTCAGCCGCGCGGCGATGCCGCCGTACAGCACGGGCTTGATCGTGACCAGATGCACCACGGCAGGACGCAGGCGGCGGAACAGGCGGATCAGCGCCAGCAGCGTGCCCAGTTCCTGCAGCGGGTGCTTGCCGCTGCGGGTCATGGGAATCGGGTGGTGGGTCATGCCCAGCGCCTGGATGTCCGCCACGGCCGGTCCGTCCATGGTGGCCACGTGGACGTCGTAGCCCGCGCGCTGCGCGGCCAGCGCTACCGGCACGCGGTGCGACATGAAGAAAGCCGGGTTGTTGACGACAAACAGCAGACAGCGCCCGGCGCTCATGCTTGGACTCCAGAAATACGGCGCCAGACGGCGATATAGCTTTGCACCATGCGCGCAAGGTCGAAGTTTTCCAGGACGCGCGCCCGTCCGGCCTCGCCCGCGCGCTCGCGGCCGCGGGCGGCCACGTCGCACAGGGCGGACTCGATGCCGCGCGCCAGGGCCTCGGCCTGCTCGGGCGGCACCACGACGCCGGCGTCCCCGACAATGTAGGCGGCGTCCCCGACGTCCGTCACGACGCAGTACACGCCACAGGCCATCGCTTCGGCGACCACGTTCGGAAAGCCTTCGGCGCAGCTGGACAGCACATGCACATCCAGGCCGTTCATCATGGCCGGCACGTCGTCGCTGGGGCCGTTCAGCACCACGCGGTCGCGCAGGTCCAGCTTGTCGATCAGGGCGCCCAGATCCAGATTGCCGGCAGTCATGTCGCGGCCGATCAGCACGCAGCGCAGGCCGGCGTCGCGGCCGTCGCGCACCAGAGCGGCGACGGCGCGCAGCAGGTTGGCGTGATCCTTGAGCGGGTCCCAGCGCGCCACGCAACCGATCACGGGCACGTCCTCGGGCAATCCCCACTGCAGTCGTGCGCGTGCGCGCGCGCCGGGATCCGGCGCATAGCGCGACAGGTCATAGCCGTTGGAAATCACCACCAGCCGGTCGCGCCGGTAACCCTTTTCGGCGTGGCGCTGCGCGGCATTCTGCGCCGCGCACACGATCGCCCGCGGCACGCTGCCGGACAGCAGCGCGCACGCGCGCAGCACCAGGCGCGCGGAGCGGCTGCTGCGCTCCAGGTGCGCGCCGGAATTGCGGATGCCCCAGGCAATCGCCCGCACGCCGGCCAGGCGTGCCGCCAGTCCGCCGATCAGGTCGGCGTGATACATCCAGGTCTGCACGGCGTCCGGGCGCGCTTTCGCGATCAGGCCGCGCAACGCCATGAAGCCTCCCAGGCTCACGCGCCCGCGCTTCATGCCCAGCGCGTGGACGGTCACGCCTGCCGCGCGCAGGCGTTCGCCGTAGATGCCCTCGTCGGTCAGCGACACGACGGTGTGCTCGGCCTCAGCGCCCGGCCACGTCGCCAGGCGGAACAGCACGGACTCCGCGCCGCCCTGCCCCAGGCCGGTGATGACATGCAGGATGCGCAAGGGACGGGCGCTCATCGCCCCTCCCGCACCGCTTCGAACAGTTCGTCCCATTCGGCCAGGACGCTGCTCAGCGCGTAGCGGTGGCGCACGGCCGCCGCGCCGCGCGCGCCCAATTGCTGGCGCAAAGCCGCGTCGCCCATCAGGCGATGCAGGGCGTCGGTCATCGCAACGCGGTCTCCGGCCGGGACCAGCAGCGCGTCCTGCCCATCCCGCGTCATTTCGCGCGGGCCGCTGGGGCAGTCGAAGGCCACGCAGGGCAGGCCCAGCGACATGGCCTCAAGCAGGACGTTGGGAAAGCCCTCGACCAGCGAGCTCAGCACGAAGGCCTGGCCGCGGGCCAGCTCTTCCCAGGGCGTTTCGGTGCGTCCGGGTAGGCTGATGCGCGATTGCAGCCGCAGACGCGCCACCTGCTGCTCCAGCGCCGCACGCTCGGGGCCTTCGCCCCAGATGCGCAGGTTCCAGTCCGGGAACTCGGGCGCGATCTGCGCGAAGATGTCGATCAGCAGGGAGAACTGCTTGTCGGGCACCAGACGCCCCATCGCCAGCAATGTGCGGGGTTCGCCGTCCTGGATTTGCTGCACCAGCGGCGCATCCAGCAGCGGCGCGGGCAGCGGATTGGGAATGACGGCCAGGCGCTTGATGCCCGGCACCTGGCGCGCGAACGGGCCGGCGGTGTCTTCCGCCTGCACCGTCACCATGTCGGCGCGGGGGTAAAGGATGCGGCGCAGCCTGCGCCAGACGGAGCCCGTCGTGGTTTCGGCGACCGGGTTGGTGCGTTCGCAGACGATGAGCGGCACCCGCAGGCCGCGGGTGGCCAGGATCGCCGCCACATTAACGTTGGTCAGGAAGGACACCACCACGTCCGGCTTGCTGTCGCGGATGTGCTTGCGCAGGGCCTGAAGCCGCTTGAACGCAGCCATCGGTCCCGACACCCGGGTGCCGGCCAGGTCCGCCAGCCAGGCCAGTTCGACCTTGTCCGACAGCGGATAGAAGCAGGTTCCCTTCGAGGAATAGGTGGGCGTCAGAATGACGCTGTCCCCGCGCTCGGACCATGCGTTGACGAGCGTCGCAGCCACTCTTTCCGCGCCGCCCGCATGCATGGAGCTGACCAGCATCAGTATTTTCATTCGTCAACGGTCCTCAATCGGTCCTCCTTGGCCCTTGCCCGCTCGATAGCGGTCCAGCCAGGCCTGCAGCATCAGCACGCCCCAAAGGTGGCTGTCCCAGTTGCGATGCCCCGAGGTGTGCTCGCGCCATTTGCGCAGGATGGGTTCGGGTTCGAACCAGCCTTCCTGGCGCAGGCGCGCCGGGTCCAGCAGCGCATCGGCCCATTCGCGCAGGGGGCCGCGCAGCCAGGCGGCCAACGGCACGGCGAAACCGCGCTTGGGGCGGTCGACCAGGGCCTGCGGCACATGCCGGTGCAGCACCTGCCGCAGCAGCCACTTGCCCGTATTGCCGCGCACCTTGTATTGGTGCGGCAGGCTCCAGGCGAACTCGTAGACGCGGTGGTCGATCAGCGGCACCCGCGTTTCCAGGCTGACGGCCATGGCCGCGCGGTCCACCTTGACCAGGATGTCGTCGGGCAGGTAAGTCACCGTGTCCAGCTTCATCATCGACTCAAAGGTGGAACCCTGCATCGCGCGCTCGAACTCGGACAAGGGTTCGACCCCGCCCTTCACGACGCTGGACGGGTTGGCCCAGTACGACACGAAGTGGCGATAGAACTCGCCCCGCGAGTCCGTGCGCAGCAATTCGCCCAGCTTGCCCACCTTGCCACGCCACGCGCCGCGTCCGGGCAGGTGCGTGGAAGCGCTGAGCATCGCGCCTGCCGGCTTGCGCAGCAACGCGGGCACACGCTCGCACTGGCGCCACCAGTTGTCGACGCGGAAATAGCGCGAATAGCCGCCGAACAGCTCGTCGCCGCCATCGCCCGACAGGGCCACCGTCACATGCTGGCGCGCCATGCGCGTCACCAGCGAAGTCGGGATCTGGGAGGAGTCCGCAAAGGGTTCGTCATACATGTCGGCCAGCGAGGGCACCACCGCCAGCGCGTCGTCCGCCGTGACGTAGAGTTCGGTGTGATCGGTGCCCAGATGCGTGGCGACGGCCTTGGCGTGCTGCGCCTCGTCGTAGCCCTTTTCGTGGAAGCCGATGGCGAACGTGCGCACGGGTTGCGAGCTCTGCGCCTGCATCAGGGCCACGATGGTCGACGAGTCGATACCGCCCGACAGGAAGGCGCCCAGGCTCACGTCGGACAGCATCTGTCCGCCGACGGCCTTGGACAGCACGCCTTCCAGCGCGTCCGTCGCCTGCGCGTCGGATTCGAACGACAGGCGGGACTTCGCCGCCGAATCCGCGGCGTCGCGCGCCGACCAGTACACGCGCGGTTCGGGCATGCGGCGGCTGCGGGTGTCGTCAGCGGTGAACTCGACCCAGGTGCCCGGCGGCAGCTTGGCGATGCCTTCGTAGATGGATTGCGGCGCCGGAATGTAGTTGTGCCGCATGAACGACGCCAGCGCATTGCGGTTCAGATTGCGGCCGAAGCCCGGGACCGGCATCAGGCCCTTGAGCTCGGATGCGAAGACCAGCTCCGCGCCCGAATAGCCGTAGTACAGGGGCTTTTCGCCCATGCGGTCGCGCGCCAGCACGAGCTTGCGCGACGCCTTGTCCCACAGCGCGATGGCGAACATGCCCACGGCAGCCTGCAGGGTGGCCTCGATGCCCAGGGCGGTAAAGCCCGCCAGCAGGGTCTCGGTATCGGAATGGCCGCGCCAGGACGGCGCCAGCGCCGATTGCTCGAGCTGCTTGCGGATGTCCAGATGGTTGTAGATTTCGCCGTTGAACACCATGACGTAGCGGCCGCAGGCGGACGCCATGGGCTGATGGCCCGCTTCGGTCAGGTCCAGGATGGCCAGGCGCACATGCGCCAGCGCCAGTTCGGCGTCGGCGTCTTCCCAGTAGCCATTGCTGTCGGGCCCACGGTGGCGGATACGGCGGCAGCTATCCGCCAGCACCTGCGCCTTGTTCCCCATGGGGCCCCAAATTCCGACAATTCCACACATGATGTTGTTCTCGTGGTAACCGTAGCAACGGCGCGCGCGGACCCTAGCGGCCCGACTCCCGCACGCCGTCAAAAATTTCCTGCCATTTTTGCAGCACGCGCGCGGCCGAGAAACGGTCGCGCACGTCCGTGGCCGCCTGCGCCATGCGTGCGCGGCCATCGTCGTCGCGCATGACGGCGTCCAGCGCCTTGCACAGGGCCGACACATCGCCGTTGGGCCGCACCAGCACGCCATCAATGCCATCGCGCACGATCTCGCGCGGCCCCGTGTCGCAATCGAACGACACGGCGGCCAGCCCGCTGGCCATGGATTCGAGCAGCGTATTGGAAAGGCCTTCAAAACGCGAGGTCAGCACATACAGCTGGGCGCTGTCGTACCAGTCGCCGACGTTGCCGGCGCGCCCGGGCATCGAGACGCGCGATTGCAGACCGGCTTCCCGCAGCTGCGCTTCTAGCGCGGGCCGTTCATCGCCCTCGCCCAGGATAACCAGATCCCAGTCGGGATGCGATGGCGCCAGACGCCCGTAGGCCTGGATCAGGAGGTCGAAGCCCTTGTCCGCGTGCAGCCTGCCGACCGCCAGCAGGCGCTTGCGCCCGTCTCCAGAGACCGGCGCCAGGATCGGCTCGGCGCGCGGCAGCGGAAAGTGGACGGGATTGGGAATGACGGCCAGCCTGGAGCCGGGCACATGGCGTTCCAGCCAGTCGGCGGTGCCCCGCGTCAGTGCGATCACCCGCGCGGCCCGCGGGTAGGTCAGGCGGCGCAGCCGCTGCCAGAAGCCCGACAGGGTCTGGGACGGCGGATGCGTGTGCTCGGTGGCGATGACGCGGCATCCGAGCCCCGCGCTGGCAAGCACGGACAGCACCGAGGCGGTGGTCATCATGCCTAGCACGATGTCGGGCCGGAACGACTTGATCACCCGGCGCAAGGCGCGCACGCGCTGCACATTGCTCCAGATGCCGCGCAGGCCGCCACCCTCGCCCGCCGTATTCAGGACTTCGCGGCGGACCTTGGGGTGCAGCGCATAGACGTCGCCATCGGCGCTGGCCTGCGTGACCACCATGACTTCGCTGCCTTCCGCGGCCCAGTGCGCGCTGAGATCGGCGGCAACGCGTTCAGCGCCCCCGCCATGCAGCGAATGGATGAACAGCAACACGCGCGCCGGTCGGGCGGAGTGGGCGACGGACATTCAATCGGCCTCCTTGGGTTCGGCCTTGCGCAACGCCACCACCAGGTAGCAGGCGAAGGACAGCACATACATGAGGCTGGTCGCGAGCATGATGCCGGCCGCGCCCATCTTGGGCGCAAGCACGGTGTTCAGCACGGCCTTCAGTGCAAAATTGCCGACGGCGATGGCGGCCATGATGCGATAGCGGTTCTGGCTGGCCAGCAACTGAACCAGGATCAGCACGCCAAAGTAGAACGGCAGCTGCAACAGGCCCCAGCGCAGCACATGCGCGACGGCCTCGGTATTTTCGGCGGTGAAGGCGCCGCGCTGGAACAGCACCGAGACGCCCCAGGGCGCCAGCACCCAGCCCAGGGCGACGGCCACGGCGCCCGCCCCCACCATCAACAGCGACCACTTGAGCGCCATGCTGCGCGCGCGCGCGGTGTCGCCGCGGGCCTGCACGTCAGCCAGCACAGGCAGCGCGGCGCGACCGACGGAAACCGCGCCGATGCCCAGCAACAGGGACAGCAGCCGGCTGGCGTAACCCAGCGTCGCGTTGGCGTTTGCGCCCAGGTTGGCCGCGGCGTACTGGTCCAGCGGGCCGACAAAGCTCATCGCCACCTGGCCGATCAGCATCACGCCGGCGGCGCCCATCAGTTCGGGCCAGTGCGGCGACCGCAGCGACAGGCGCGGCGAACCCCAGAATCCGTTATCGGCGCGCGCCGCCAGCCAGGCCAGCCAGGCGGTCTGGATGGCGTAGCCGACCAGCGTGCCCCACAGCAGCGGACCGACGCCATCGGCGCTGGCGGCCAGCATGACCCAGGCTAGCGTGGCCACGGCGGGGACGCTGTCGAGCAGCGTGTTGACGTGCCGTTCCTGCGCCCGCAGGCGCGCGGCGCTGATGCCAGCGACCAGCAGCAGG
Organism: Achromobacter arsenitoxydans SY8; assembly: GCF_000236785.1. GTDB lineage: Bacteria > Pseudomonadota > Gammaproteobacteria > Burkholderiales > Burkholderiaceae_B > Achromobacter > Achromobacter arsenitoxydans. The sequence continues at coordinate 51,931 of NZ_AGUF01000073.1, forward strand.
GCCGAAACGGGAGCAAACGCGACCAGCAGGTCGCCGGTCATGCCGCGCACGCGGTCCGACAGGCCCTGGCCCAGACTATCCACCACATAGGGCCACGCGAACCAGGTCAGGATGGCCAGCGCGATACCCGCGGCCGCGACCCAGCCCTGCAGCTCGCGGATGAATTGTTGCTTCTCGGCGCCGTCGGCGCGGTTCAGCCGCACCAGCACCGGGATCAGGACCACCGACAGGACGCCCACGATCGTGACCGGCAGCCAGGTGGCCATGGTCATCGTGAATTGGTAGGCGTCCACGGCGTCGCTCACGCCATAGCGGTACGCCACCGCCATCTCTTTGATGGCGCCGGCGGCCTTGCCCAGCAGCAGAAACACCGCCACCCGGAACGCGCCCTTGAAGATGCGCTGATGGTCCGGGTGGATGTTGCCGAGTTTTCGGACTAGTGCTTTCAAATCAACGCAGGAATTGCGTGTACCAGGGCATGGCGACTTCCAGCCCCTGGAGCACCGTATGCGTGGGCGCATAGCCCAGCAGCCTGCTCGCCTTGCCGATGTCGGCCTGCGAGTGGCGCACGTCGCCCGCCCGGAAGTCGCCATAGACCGGCTGCTTGCCGTAGTTCACGCCCTGGTTGCCCAGGGCCTGCGCCAGGAAGCTGAAGAGCTGGTTCAGGGTGCTGCGGCCGCTGACGGCCACGTTGTAGACCTGGTTGCGGGCCTCGGGCGCGGCCATGGCGCCCAGGATGTTGGCCTGCACGGCGTTTTCCACAAAGCAGAAATCGCGGCTGGTCTCACCGTCGCCGTTGATGGTGACATCCTTGCCCTGGATCATCGCGGCGGTCCACTTCGGGATCACGGCGGCATAGGCGCCGTCCGGATCCTGACGCTTGCCAAACACGTTGAAGTAGCGCAGGCCCACGGTTTCGAAGCCGTACGAGCGCGCGAAGACGTCAGCGTACAGTTCGTTGACGTACTTGGTCACCGCGTACGGCGACAGCGGCTTGCCGATGTTCTCTTCCACCTTGGGCAGCGCGGGATGGTCGCCGTAGGTGGAGCTGGAAGCGGCATAGACGAAGGACTTCACCTTGGCGTCGCGCGCGGCCACCAGCATGTTCAGGAAGCCGCCGATGTTGACTTCGTTGGTGGTGATGGGGTCGTTGAGCGAACGCGGAACCGAGCCCAGCGCGGCCTGGTGCAGCACGAAGTCCACGCCTTCGTTGGCGCGGCGGCAGGCGTCCAGGTCGCGAATGTCGCCTTCGATGAACGTGAAACGCGCCCATTGCTCAGGGGTCACCGTGGACTGAACCTCGTCCAGGTTGCGCTGGTGGCCCGTGGCGAAGTTGTCCAGGCCGACTACGGTCTGCCCCAGCTTGAGCAGCGTTTCCAGCAGGTTCGAACCGATGAAGCCCGCGCAGCCGGTCACCAGCCACTTGCGCGGCGTGGCGGACAGTTCCTGGGTGATGGTCTCAAAACGAGTGGTCATTGCAGAATCCCTTACAGACGCAGATCGGATTCGGCGGGCGACAGCACATACTTCAGGTCATAGAGGATGTGTTGCGCCTTGCCGAGCTTGCGGATGCCCTCCGCGCCCATCGCCTTGAACTGGTTGTGCGCCACGGCCAGGATCACGGCATCGTACTTGCCTTCCTCGGGCTTGGCGACCGGGGTCAGGCCGTATTCGTGTTCGGCTTCGGCGGTTTCGACCCACGGGTCATAGACGTCCACGTCGACGTTGTAGTCGCCCAGTTCACGGACGATGTCCACGATGCGCGTGTTGCGCAGGTCGGGGCAGTTTTCCTTGAAGGCCAGGCCCATCACCAGCACGCGGGCGCCCTGCACATGGATGCGGCGCTTGGTCATTGCCTTGACCAGCTGCGACACCACGTAGCCGCCCATCGAATCGTTCAGGCGGCGGCCCGCCAGGATGATTTCCGGGTGGTAGCCGATGGATTGCGCCTTGTGGGTCAGGTAGTACGGGTCCACGCCGATGCAGTGGCCGCCAACCAGGCCCGGACGGAACGGCAGGAAGTTCCACTTGGTGCCGGCGGCCTGCAGCACGGCTTCGGTGTCGATGTCCATCTTGTTGAAGATCAGGGCCAGCTCGTTGATCAGGGCGATGTTCACGTCGCGCTGCGTGTTCTCGATGACCTTGGCGGCTTCGGCCACGCGGATGCTGGCGGCCTTGTGGGTGCCGGCGGTGATGATTTCCTTGTAGAGCTGGTCGACCAGCTCGGCGACTTCGGGCGTGGAGCCGGAAGTGACCTTCTTGATGGTGCTGACGCGGTGTTCCTTGTCGCCCGGGTTGATGCGCTCGGGGCTGTAGCCGGCATAGAAGTCCACGTTGAACTTCAGGCCCGACACGCGTTCCAGCACCGGCACGCAATCTTCTTCCGTGGCGCCCGGATAGACGGTGGACTCATAGATGACGATGTCGCCGCGCTTGAGCACGGCGCCGATGGTTTCGCTGGCCTTGACCAGCGGCGTCAGGTCCGGCTGCTTGTATTCGTCGATCGGGGTGGGCACGGTCACGATGAACACGTTGGCCTCGCCCAGTTCGGCGCGGTCGGCGGTATAGGACAGGCGGGCAGCTTCGGCCAGCTCCGCATCGCTCACTTCCAGCGTGTGGTCGTGCCCCGCCTTCAGCGCGTCGATGCGGCGCGTATTGATATCGAAACCGATGACCGGACGCTTTTTGCCGAACTCCACCGCAAGGGGCAGACCGACGTAGCCGAGGCCGACGACAGCGAGTTTCACATCCTGAATTCGCAACATAACACTCCCTTCACCGTAGAACATTTACGGCATTTAAAAATTTGGTCGGGTGATGGATAACCGAGCCCCCGGCGGAGATCGCCGGGGCACTCAAACTATTCTGTGGTTCGCAAGACGGAAGGCAGCAGCAGCCATCCCGGGCGGCGCCAGGACACCAGGCGCGCATACAGCCAGATGTAGACGCTGGCGAACACAACCAGGCTGGCGCTCAAGGCCCAGGCGTTGTCCCACCAGATGGTCGCGGGCACCAGGCCGATCAGCGCCAGCACCCACATATATGGGGACGCCAGCGCGTTGCACAACGCGGGCACGGCATGGCGCCGGCCACGGCTGAACGTCACGCGGACCAGGCGGCGGAACACCAGCTGGTGCAGGTGCAGCGCGTCCGGCTGGTCCACCGGCACGCCGCGCTTGAAGCGGCGGCGCCAGATGGAGAACCCGGTTTCGAAGACGGGGTAGAACAGCACCGCCAGCGCGTAGAACGGCGACACCGACGGGTTGCGCACGACCAGCAGCACCGCCAGTTCGGCCAGCATGAAGCCCAGGAAATATGCGCCGCCGTCGCCCAGGAACACGCGCCCGAAGGGGAAGTTCCAGACCAGGAAGCCCAGCGTGGCCGAAGCCAGCGCCGCCGCCACCAGGAAGATCGGCACGTCGCCCACCTGCAGGGCCACCAGGCTGATCGACACGGCCATCAGGGTGGCGACCATGCCGGCCAGGCCGTTCATGCCGTCGACAATGTTCAGCGCGTGCGTGCAGCCGCCCACCGCGAACATGGTGAACAGCAGCGAAACCGGCCAGAAAGAAAGCACGTAATCAACGGGGGCCATGCCGACGCGGCTGACACCGCCCAGCAGCCACCAAGCGATGGCCGCGGACAGGAACGCCGCCAGCAGGCGCTTGCTGGCGCCGATGTCCTTGGTGATGTCTTCAAGCAGGCCGGCCACGAATACGGGAAGCGCCGCGACGAACAGCGCGGGCCAAAGCCAGGTCAGGGTCATGTTGCTGGGGCCGAGCACCAGCAGGCCGGCCAGCGTGCCGGCGAGCACCGCCAGACCGCCGACGCGAGGAGTCGCGCGGGAATGGTTGGCCTGGGGCTTATTAAGGTCGCTATCGCCGGTAAAAGCGCCATGCCAGCGTTCGGACGCCACGATGAGTCCCCCCACCATGAACGCGACCACGCATATGTACAGCCAGGTCACTGGATCACCTCTGGTTGGTCTATCGAGACAGGCCCGCCATTATCGGAGGCAGGTGTAACGCCCATATATGGGAGGAATAAGGAAGTGCAAACCCGCGGCACAGAACGTAACGCGGCCAGACGGGCGGCGCATCCGCCCCGCATGTGTTTGGAGGGCATCGTCGCGACGGCGCCGCAGGCGCGCGGCTGTACAGGTTTCATCAGACGATTGTAGAGCGTTCCGCCCCGGGCAACGCGAAATATCTCAGGGAAAACGCGAAGACAGGACGGCCGTTCGGCGATGAGGAACCTCAGGGATCGCCAATGCTCTCTTACAAAATAGGGACGCAACGATTGAGGACAAAAAAAAGCCCGAGATCGTGAGATCTCGGGCTAAATCCACCAAAGGAGGAGGGTGGAGGAGACAACCGTGGCATGTTGGGAGCTGGCCTTCTGCTCGCTGCGCTTCCGGGGTTTTCACCGCGCCGTCTGCGTTTCAACATCCGATGACTGAATAGTACCCACGTTTTTTGTGCGATGCAAGATTTTTTTTGATCTCTTTTTTGAGCCCTGCCGGGCGTTGCATTTTTGCTGCAAATTTTCGCCGCACCCCTGGGAAAGCCGCGCCAATCAATGACCTTAAAGAAAAGCGGGTTTTTGCCGAAGGGGTTTACCCGTTGCGGATTTACCCTAGACGACAGCGGGTATTCCCACCCTGGCTTTTGCACCGAAACGGTGCGTCAAGCACCAGGATGCGGCCGATTTTGCGCATTGCAACATTTCGGCAAACCCCGAATTCAGATCCAGTAGGCCGTGCTCGTCATGACCTTGGACATCGCGCGCATGGCCGTTTTCACGGGCGCAGGCAAGGGAACGCCCCCCGCTTCCTCGGCGCTGGCGCGGTGCTGGGCCTCGTCGTCCTTCATCTTTTGCACGATCTGGCGCGAACGCTCGTCTTGCACCGGCAAGGTGCGTAAATGTTCTTCGAGGTGGGCCTCGACCTGCTTTTCGGTTTCTGCCATGAAACCGAGATTGCGCGGCACGCCCGCAACACTCGCCATGACGCCCAGCGCGAACGAACCCGCGTACCAGAGCGGATTCAGCAGGCTGGGCCGACTGCCCAGTTCAGTCAGGCGATGGTTGCACCAGACCAGATGGTCGACTTCTTCGGCTGCGGCGTTGAGCAGCAGCGCGCGCGGCGCGGGCTCGCGGCAGACCGATGCCTGTCCCCGGTACAGCGCCTGGGCGCAGACTTCTCCCACGTGATTGACGCGCATAAGCCCCGCGGCGTGGCGCTTTTCCTGCGCCGACATTGCCTGGGGCAATTCTTCGGCGGTCGCCGGATAGGGCCGGCCGGCGCTGGCGCTGCCCGACAAGACCCGCAGTGCGCGGTCGGCCTCGGCGAGCAAGGCATCCAGCGGGCCGGAGCGGCGTGAAAATGAAACGGGGCCGGATCTAGGCAGCGTGGTGGACATGGCAACTCCTTGACGGAACAGGCGCATACGCCCCTGTTGCGGGGCGGGACTCTCGTGCCCGGGATTGTACGCAACAGGTATCATCAGCCATTGACTGCGCTCAAGCTCAAGGACACAACAAAATGGAATGCACGATCGACTGGGGCGGCCCCAACGGCATGCTCTTTACCGCCAGCACCGGCAGCGGCCACGTGGCCGTGATGGATGGCGCCGTGGACGGCGGCGGACACAACCTGGCCCCCCGCCCGATGGAAATGCTGCTGGCTGGCACTGGCGGCTGCACGGCCTATGACGTGGTGCTGATCCTCAAGCGCGGCCGCCACGCGGTCACCGGCTGCAGCGTCAAGCTGCAGGCCGACCGCGCCGACGCCGACCCCAAGGTCTTCACGCGCATCCATTTCGCCTTCACCGTCACCGGCCGCAACCTGCCGCGCGCCGCGGTCGAACGCGCGGTGCAGCTTTCCCACGAAAAATACTGCTCGGCCTCGGCCATGCTGGAGAAAACCGCCGCGATGACGTTCTCGGTCGACATCGTCGATACCCAGGAAGCCACCGCCGCCGCCTGAGCCAAGGCTGCAACAGCGATCGCGGCATGATGTAATTCGGCCTCAGCCTTCACCTATATAGGCGCCGCCGCGACCGGTTCGCGGCGGCCAGTTTGCGTCACCCGCCGGGCGGGCGAGCACAAGGACCGCCATGAAACAATACCTGGACCTCGTTCAATCCATTCTCGACACCGGCGCCTGGCAGGAAAACCGTACCGGCATACGCACCCTGAGCATGCCGGGCGCCTCGCTGCGCTTTGACCTGCAGAAAGGCTTCCCCGCCGTCACCACCAAGAAGCTGGCGTTCAAATCCGCCATCGGAGAGCTGGTGGGCTTCATGCGCGCCTCGCGCAGCGCTGCGGAATTCCGTGAGCTGGGCTGCAAGGTCTGGGACCAGAACGCGAACGAAAACGCCCAGTGGCTGGCCAACCCCTATCGCGAAGGCCCGGACGACCTGGGCCCCGTCTACGGCGTGCAATGGCGCCAGTGGCCGGCGTACAAGATGCTGGACGCCAACCGCCCGGCGCAGATCGAAGACGCCCTGTCGCGGGGCTATGCCAAGGTGGCCGAACTCGAAGAAGGCGGCCAGCCCAAGGTGCTGCTGTACAAGGCCGTGGACCAGTTGCGCCAGTGCCTGGACACCATCCACGAGCGCCCGGGCGACCGCCGCATCCTGTTCCACGGCTGGAACTGGGCCCAGATCGAGGAAATGGCGCTGCCCCCCTGCCATCTGCTGTACCAGTTCCTGCCCAATGCGACGACCCGCGAAATCTCGCTGTGCCTGTACATCCGCTCCAACGATGTGGGCCTGGGCACGCCGTTCAACCTGACCGAAGGGGCGGCGCTGCTGCACCTTGTGGGCCGCCTGACCGGCTATACGCCGCGCTGGTTCACCTACTTCATCGGCGATGCGCACATCTACGAGAACCACCTGCCGATGCTGCGCGAGCAACTGACCCGCGAGCCCTACGAGGCCCCGCAACTGGTCCTGTCGGACCGCATCCCAGACTACGCCGTCACGGGCAAATACGAGCCCGAGTGGCTGGAAAAGGTGGAACCGGGCGATTTCTCGCTCTCCGGCTATACGCACCACGCCCCCCTGACCGCGGCGATGGCCGTCTAGACAGCCGCCGGCCGGCAGCGGCCGGCGCCAGCTGCCCGGGTGTCAGCCCGGCCGCGAACTCCTTGCCCGCCCGACCGCAGGTGAAGATTGGTGAGCTTCTGGAAGCCCGATTTCGGTATAACCCATCCCTTAGCCACGGACGCGCGTCCAGCATGGCGCGCGCCCGGTTGCAGCCGGGCGCCCCGACTGGCGCCGCGTCCGCCGCTCGCCCGAACAGCGCCGACCGCTGGCGCCGCACTGCCGCATCCCCCAATCCCCAGAAAAGAGAGTGTGAGAACAGCCAGCGTTGAGAGCAGGATCCTCCTTGCGACCGGAATGCAACTGTTGACTACCAATTGAATTAAATTCGCGCCCGAGCGGCGGCTGTATGCGCTTAGGACAGGACACCACAAATGCTCGTTGGAACTTATAACCCTTCGCTCGTCCTCGTATCCCTAGGGGTCGCCATCCTGGCGTCATACACGGCGCTGGGCATGGCCAACCGCGTCAGGGCCGCGAGCGGGCTGCCTGCCGCGAAGTATTGGCTGGCTGGCGGCGCATTCGCCATGGGCGTCGGGATCTGGTCCATGCATTTCGTGGGCATGCTCGCATTCAGCCTGCCCATAGCCATGGGCTACGACCTGCCGCTGACCGCCCTATCCCTGGCCATCGCCATCGGCTGCTCGGCCTTTGCCCTGTGGATCGTCTGCAAAGACGAGCTTCCCTGGGGCCGTCTGGCCGCGGCGGCGCTCCTGATGGGGGCCGGGATCGCGGCCATGCACTACATCGGCATGGCCGCCATGCGCATGGCGCCGGGCATCCAATACGACCCCGTCTGGTTTGCGCTGTCCATCGCCATCGCGGTGGCGGCCTCGGGCGCGGCGCTGTGGATCACCTACCGGCTGCGTCACGACGGGCCGCGCGTGGCGCTGTCGCGTCCGCTGGCCGCAGGCGTCATGGGGCTGGCCATCGTCGGCATGCACTACACGGGCATGGAGGCCGCCGGCTTTCCCGCCGGCAGCATCTGCATGGCCGCCGACGCCGGCATTTCCGCCGGCTGGCTGGCGATTGCGGTAACGGCGGTGACGCTGAGCGTGCTGGCCATCGCCCTGGTCGTCGCGGTGCTGGACAACCGGCTGGAAGCCCGCACGTCCGCCCTCGCCTCTTCGCTGGCGGAGGCCAACGAAGAGCTGGTGCAACTGGCCCTGCACGACACTCTGACCAAGCTGCCCAACCGGATCCTGCTCGAAGACCGGATGGAACAAGCCATCGAAAGCGCCAGCCGCCGCAAGGGCTACTTCGCCGTGCTGTTCTTCGACCTGGACGGATTCAAGGCGGTCAACGACGCCTATGGCCACCACACCGGCGACGCGCTGCTGATCGACCTGGCCCAGCGCATCCGCCAGGCGCTGCGCACCCAGGACACGGTCGCCCGCCTGGGCGGCGACGAGTTCATCGTCCTGAGCGAAGTCATCGAACCCACCGACGCGGCCAACGTGGCCGACCGCCTGATCGACGCGATCGCCCGCCCCGTCATGGTCTACGGACACGAGGTCCTGGTGACGTCGAGCGTAGGCATCGCCGTCTATCCGAACGACGGCGAGGACACCCACGCCCTGCTGACCAACGCCGACGCCGCCATGTATCACGCCAAGCGCCTGGGCGGCACCGGCTACAGCTTCTTCGAGCCGTCGATGAACGCTGACGCGCACGAACAGATCGAGCTCCTGCACGACCTGCGCCTGGCGCAGGAACGCGGCCAGTTCGTCCTGCACTACCAGCCCAAGTACGAGGCGCCCGCCGGCCCGATCCGCGGCGCCGAGGCGCTGCTGCGCTGGAACCATCCCACGCGCGGCCTGGTGGGCCCGGACCTGTTCATTCCCACGGCGGAAAAGACCGGGCTGATCCTGTCCATCGGAGAATGGGTCATCAACGAAGCCTGCCGCCAGATGCGGGAATGGATCAATGCCGGCCAGGGGCACTGGACCATCGCCGTGAACATCTCGGCGCTGCAGTTCGCCCACGCCAGCCTGGTGGAGACCGTGCGCGCCGCGCTGGCGCGCCACGATGTCCCGCCGGCATGCCTGACCCTGGAAGTGACGGAATCCACCGCCATGCGCGATGCGGAAGCCAGCCTCACGGTGCTCAAGCGTCTGTCCGCGTTGGGCGTCACCATCTCCATTGATGATTTCGGAACGGGCTATTCAAGTCTGCTTTACCTGAAGCGGCTGCCCGCCACCGAACTGAAGATCGACCGCGGATTCGTGAACCAGCTCGACAACGACAACGAGGACGCGGCCATCGTATCGGCCATCGTGGCGCTGGCGCAGCAGTTGAACCTGCGCATCGTGGCCGAAGGCGTGGAAACGACCGCCCAGCAGAAATTCCTGACGGGGCTGGGCTGCGACTCGCTACAGGGCTTCCTGCTGGGCAAGCCGATGCCCGCCTCCGAATTCCTCGAGCACGCCGTGAACTGAGCGGCCAGGGCCGGCGCAATTTGCTACGCTTACGGCGTCCAACCCCTACCGTTCCACGCACGCATGACCGCCAGCCTTACCCTGATCGTCGCCTATTCCACCAACCGCGTCATCGGACGCGACAATGCCCTGCCCTGGAAGCTGCCGGGCGATCTGGCGCATTTCAAGCGCAGCACGCTGGGCCATCCCATCATCATGGGCCGCAAGACCTGGGATTCGCTTGGCCGCCCGCTGCCCGGCCGCAGCAACATCGTCATCAGCCACAATCCCGGATTCAGCGCCGCCGGCGCGCTGCTGGCGCCCACGCTGGAAGCGGCCGTGGCCGCCTGCGGCGATGTGGAGGAAGCTTTCGTGATCGGCGGCGCGCAGATCTACGCGCAAGCCTTGTCTGTGGCCAGGCGCGTGCTGGCCACCGAAGTCCATGCCGAGGTCGACGGCGACGCCTTCTTCCCGCTTCTGCCGTCGTTCCAATGGAAGGAGACGGCGCGCGCGCCGCAGCCTGCCGAAAACGGCTACGACTACGACTTCGTCACTTACGAGCGCGCCTAGCGCGCCTGGCGAACTAGGCGGCGCCCGCGTTGCGCATGAAGCGCCACAGCGCCGGCGCCGCCGAGTACGCCACGTTAAAGCGCACCCAGGGCGTATCGGCCTCGTCCGCCTCGAAGTAGGAGCCGGGCGCCAGCCAGATTCCGTCCTTGAGCGCCAGCTCCGCCAGGCCATTGGCGCCGCGCTCGCGCCACTGCCCCGCCACCTTGGCCCACAGGAACAATCCGCCCAGGGGCCGGCCGTAGATGTCGAACCCGTGCTGGCGCATCAGTTCCGCCACGCTGGCATGGGCCTCGGCCAGCCGCTCGCGGGTGCGCGCAATGTGGGCGCGGTAGCGGCCCTCGCGGATGACCTGGTGCACGATGCGTTCCATGATCTCGGGCGAGGTCAGGCCGACCGCCATCTTGGTGCGCGCAATGTCGCGCACCAGATCGCGGTGCGCCACCACGTAGCCCACCCGCACCGACGGACTGATGACCTTCGAATAGCCGCCCAGGTAGACGACGCGGCGCGCCCCGTCCAGCGCCGCCAGCATCGGCGTCACGCCCTGCGCCAGCTCGCGCGAGATGTCGTCTTCCACGACCCACAGACCGTGCCGTTCGGCCGTCTGCAGGATGCGGAACGCGTTGGCCATGCCGATGCTGGCGCCAGAGGGATTCTGCAGCGCGGTGTTGATGAATAGCGCGCGGGGCCGGTGCTGGGCCGCCGCGCGCTCCAGCGCGTCGCAGTCCAGCCCGTCCACGGTCCGCGGCACCGCGATGACCCGCAGGCCGGCCAGGCGCAGCATCTGCAGCAGATTGGCGTACGCAGGCTGCTCCACCACCACGCAGTCGCCGGGCCGCAGCAGCGTCCGGATCACGGTGTCCAGCCCATGGGACACGCCCTGCGTCAGCAGCACCTGCGAGGCCTCGACTTCCATGCCCTGCGCGCTCAGGCTGGCCGCGATGGTTTCGCGCAGCGGCGCGTAGCCGTACGGATGCCCGTAATTGGCGATGCGCATCGCCGGCACGCGCCCCATGTGGCGCAGCGCAAGGTGCAGCCCCTCTTCGTTCAGCCATTCGCCCGGCAGCCAGCCGCATCCCGATTTGATGGGGATGGAATGGTCCGCGAAGATGTCCGACAGCAGCCAACCGGCGTTGAGCCGCGGCGGCTCCCAGGACGGCGGCTCGATCCGGCGCGCAGGAGCATCGGGCGACGCGACCCGGTACCCCGCCCCCGGCCGCGCCGCCAGCCACCCCTGGGACACCAGCCGGCTGTAGGCGCTGGCCACGGTAAAGGTGCTGACGCCGTATTGGCGCGCGAACTCGCGCACCGAGGGTAGGGACATACCCGGACGCAAGGTCTGTTCTTCGATGGCGCGCAGGATGGCCGCCACCAGCTGCTCGACGAGGGTTGGCGCGGGACCGCGGGCGCGGATGGGCTGGAAATCAATCACAGGGTAACTGTACAGTTGCGGCGCCCATAACTATACAGTTAGCGGCAAATGCGCGGATTGTATATTTTCATTCCCTGCGGGACGTTCCAGAATCGTCCGAATCCCGCTGGCTCCGCGCCTTTCGCGACATCCGGCGGTTGTCCATCCCCTGGAGTCACCATGAACGCCCCCGCCCAGTTGCCCGACCTGTCCCATCTCTGGATGCCCTTCACTGCCAATAAGCAGTTCAAGGCCCACCCGCGCATGCTGGCGACGGCCAAAGGCATGTACTACACCTCCACCGACGGCCGGCAGATCCTGGACGGCACGGCAGGCCTGTGGTGCGTGAACGCCGGGCATGGCCGCGAAGAAATCGTCGAGGCGATCTCCCGCCAGGCTGGCGTCATGGACTACGCGCCGGGCTTCCAGCTTGGCCATCCGCTGGCCTTCGAGGCCGCCACCGCGGTCGCGGGCTTGATGCCGCAGGGGCTGGACCGCGTGTTCTTCACGAATTCCGGGTCCGAATCCGTCGACACGACGCTGAAGATCGCCCTGGCCTACCACCGCGCACGCGGCGAGGGCCAGCGCACCCGCCTGATCGGCCGCGAGCGCGGCTATCACGGCGTGGGGTTCGGCGGGATCTCGGTCGGCGGGATCTCGACCAACCGCAAGACCTTCTCCGGCGCGCTGCTGCCGGCCGTGGACCACCTGCCCCACACGCACAACCTGGAGCAGAACGCCTATTCGAAGGGCCAGCCCGTCTGGGGCGCGCACCTGGCCGACGAGCTCGAGCGCATCATCGCCCTGCACGACGCCTCCACCATCGCCGCCGTGATCGTCGAACCGATGGCCGGGTCCACCGGCGTGCTGATCCCGCCCAAGGGCTATCTGGAAAAGCTGCGCGAAATCACCGCCAAGCACGGCATTCTGCTGATCTTCGACGAAGTGATCACCGCCTACGGCCGCCTGGGCGCCGCTACCGCCTCCGAATTCTTCGGCGTGACGCCGGACATCATCGCCATGGCCAAGGGCGTCAGCAACGCCGCCGTCCCGGCCGGCGCGGTCGCCGTCAAGCGCGAAGTGCACGACGCCATCGTCAACGGCCCAGCGGGCGGCATCGAATTCTTCCACGGCTACACCTATTCGGCGCACCCCCTGGCCGCCGCCGCCATCCTGGCGACGCTGGACATCTATCGCCGCGAAGACCTCTTCGGACGCGCACGCAAGCTGTCCACGGCATTCCAGGACGCCGCGCACAGCCTGAAGGGCGCCCCTCACGTCATCGACGTGCGCAACCTGGGCCTGGTGTCGGGCATTGAGCTGGCGCCGCGCGCCGGCGCGCCCGGCGCCCGCGCCGCCGAGGTGTTCCAGAAGTGCTTCGACAGCGGCCTGATGGTGCGCTACACGGGCGATATCATCGCCGTGTCGCCGCCGCTGATCATCGACGAGGCCCAGATCGGCCAGATCTTCGAGCAGATCGGCAAGGTCCTGAAAGAGGTAGCCTGATCCATCCCCGCGCGGCGCCGCGCGCGCATCGCGCCGGCGCCGCGCACGGGCGGCCTGTGGCCGCCCGCCGGCGTTTTTGACGAATTCCAGCAATGAGCCTTGCATCCATGAAGAAGATCCCCCATTTCATTAACGGCCAACCCTACGAAGGCGGCAGCAGCCGCTACGCGGACGGCTTCAATCCCGCCACCGGCGAAATCTGCACGTCGGTGCCGCTGGCCTCCCAGGAAGATGTCGACCTGGCCGTCGCCGCCGCCAAGGCCGCTTTCCCCGCCTGGTCCGAAACCCCCGCGCTCAAGCGCGCCCGCATCCTGTTCAACTTCAAGGCGCTGCTGGACAAGCACCAGGACGAGCTTGCTGAACTGATCACCCGCGAACACGGCAAGGTGTTTTCGGACGCCAAAGGCGAAGTGACGCGCGGCATCGAGATCGTCGAATTCGCCTGCGGCATTCCGCAACTGCTCAAGGGCCAGTATTCCGACCAGATCGGCGGCGGCATCGACAACTGGAGCATGCGCCAGGCCCTGGGCGTGGTCGCCGGCATCACGCCGTTCAACTTCCCGATGATGGTCCCGTGCTGGATGTTCCCGGTGGCCATCGCCTGCGGCAACACCTTCATCCTCAAGCCGTCCGAACGCGATCCCTCCGCATCGCTGCGCCTGGCGGAGCTGCTGACCGAAGCCGGACTGCCTCCGGGCGTCTTCAACGTCGTGCATGGCGACAAGCTCGCCGTGGACGCGCTGATCGCGCACCCCGACGTCGAGGCGCTGTCCTTTGTTGGGTCCACGCCGATCGCGGAATACATCTACGCCGAAGGCACCAAGCGCGGCAAGCGCGTGCAGGCCCTGGGCGGCGCCAAGAACCACCTCGTGGTCATGCCTGACGCCGACCTGGACCAGGTCACCGACGCGCTGATGGGCGCGGCCTATGGCTCCGCGGGCGAGCGCTGCATGGCCATCTCGGTGGCCGTGGCGGTGGGCGACGTGGCCGACAAGGTCGTCGAACGCCTCACGCCGCGCGTCAAGGCGCTGATCGTCAAGGACGGCATGCAGCCGGACGCCGAGATGGGTCCGCTGGTGACCGCGCAGCACCGCAAGAAGGTGCTGGGCTACATCGAGGACGGCATCGCCAGCGGCGCAGGCCTGGTCGTGGACGGCCGCAGCCTCAAGGTGCCGGGCAACGAAAAGGGCTTCTTCCTGGGCGGCACGCTGTTCGACAACGTGAAGCCCGCCATGAACATCTACCGCGAAGAAATCTTCGGGCCGGTGCTGTGCATCGTGCGCGTGCCTGATTTCGCCAGCGCGGTCGACCTGATCAATGCGCACGAATTCGGCAACGGCGTCGCCTGCTTCACGTCCGACGGCGGCGTGGCGCGCGCGTTTGCCCGCCAGATCAAGGTGGGCATGGTCGGCATCAACGTGCCGATCCCGGTGCCCATGGCCTGGCATTCCTTCGGCGGCTGGAAGCGTTCGCTGTTCGGCGACCATCATGCGTACGGCGAAGAAGGCATCCGCTTCTACTCGCGCTACAAGAGCGTGATGCAGCGCTGGCCCGACAGCATCGGCAAGGGCGCCGAATTCACGATGCCTGTCGCTAAGTAATCCCCCCCCCGAAGCGCTGCGCGCTTCCCCCCCAGGGGGGCGTCGCTGCGGACCGGCGGAGCCGGATCCGCGCGACCCGGCTTGGGATGGTATTGCCTGGTTTGGGCGCTTTGCCTCGTCTGGCGCGATGCAGACAATGGTTGCGCCTTTAGGAATTGAAGCAGGCGCGGCGCTTGCCGCGCTCTGGACATCAGACTACAGGGGGAATCCTGATGCGCATCGGGATCGGCGGCTTTCAGCATGAGACCAATACGTTCGCGCCGTCGCGCGCGGCGTGGGAAGATTTTGCGGAGAAGGGCGGGGGCTGGCCGAAGCTGGTCAGCGGGCCGGCGATGTTCCAGGCGGTGGCGGGCGCGAATATTCCCGTCGCGGGCTTTATTGAGGCCATGAGCCAGCACACGCTGCTGCCCACGACATGGGCCGCGGCAAGTCCTTCCGGCCACGTCACCCGGGATGCGTTCGAGCGCATCAGCGAGATGATCCTGCGGGGCCTGTCGAAAGCCATGCCGCTGGACGGCGTGTACCTGGACCTGCACGGCGCCATGGTCACCGAACACCTGGACGATGGCGAGGGCGAACTGCTCAAGCGCGTGCGCGAACTCGTGGGGCCGACGGTGCCCATCGTCGCCAGCCTGGACCTGCACGCCAACGTCACGCGCGCCATGGTGCGCCACGCCGATGCGCTGGTCTGTTACCGCACCTATCCCCACATCGACATGGCCGAAACCGGCCAGCGCGCCGCCGGCCTGCTGTCGCAGCGGCTAGCCGGCATGCCGCGCCACTATGCCGCCTTGCGCACCCTGCCCTTCCTGATTCCGCTGTGCTGGCAGTCCACCGACATCGAGCCCGCGCTCAGCCTGTATCAGCTTGTGGGTCAAATCGAAGCGCGCGGCGCGGCCAGCCTGTCGTTCGCGACCGGCTTTCCGGCTGCGGACTTTCCCGAATGCGCGCCCACCGTGTGGGCCTATGGCATGACACAGGCCGACGCCGACGCGGCCGCCGATGAATTGGCGCGCGCCGTCCTGAATGCGGAACGCGATTTCGGCGGCAAGCTGTACACGCCGGACGAGGCGGTGCAGGAAGCCTTGCGGCTGGCGCGCGATGCGTCGCGTCCCGTCGTCATCGCGGACGCCCAGGACAACCCCGGCGCTGGCGGCAGCTCCGACACCACGGGCGTGCTGCGCGCGCTGATCCGCCACGATGCGCGCGACACCGCCATCGGCCTGATCGTCGATCCCGCCGCCGCGTTGGCGGCGCACCGCGCTGGCGCTGGAAACAAGGTACGGATTGCATTGGGTGGACACTCGGGTATTCCCGATGACGCACCGCTCGACGCCGAATTCGTCGTCGAAAAGACCTCCGACGGACGCTTCGATACGCACGGCGCGTTCTACCGCGGCTTCCACATGGACCTGGGCCCCAGCGCCTGCCTGCGCATCGGCGGCGTGCGCATCATCGTCGCCTCCAACAAGGTGCAGATGGCCGACCAGGAAATGTTCCGTTTCGCCGGCGTGGAGCCCACCCGCGCCGCGATTCTGGTGGTAAAGAGCTCCGCCCACTTCCGCGCGGACTTCGCCCCCATCGCGCAGACGATCCTGGTTTGCGCCGCCCCTGGCTCCATGCTCATGGATGCGGCAAAACAACCATGGACACGGCTGCGTCCCGGCATCAGAATGGCGCCTTGCGGACCGGTGTTCGACGGCCGGCCCGCTACAGCCTGACCCTCGCGCGCCGCCCTTGCGCGGCGCGTTAACGACGTAGCGGCCCACTGCGCCGCTCACTACGCTTCAAGGGGAACTACATGCTCAAGTTTGTCCGGGCGGCCGCTCTGGCCGGCGCAACCCTCGCGATGGCTCACGGCGCCTACGCCGAGACCGTCATCAAGACGGTGATGCACTCGCCGCTGCGCCTGACTGATCCGCACGCCACCACCGCCTACATCACGACGTGGCACGGCTACATGATCTACGACACGCTGCTGGCCACCGACGCCGACAACAAGGTGCAGCCGCAGATGCTTGAGAAGTGGGAGGTCTCGCCCGACGGCAAGACCTACACGATGACGCTGCGCCCCGGACAAAAGTGGCATGACGGCAAGCCGGTGACCGCGGAAGACTGCGTCGCGTCGATCAAGCGCTGGGCCGCCGGCGACGGCATGGGCCGCACGCTGCTCAAGTTCACGGACAAGATCGAAGTCATCGACGACAAGAGCTTCCGCATTGTCATGAAGGAACCCACGGACCTCGCGCTGCGCGCGCTGTCCAAGCCCACCGGCACCGCGCCGTTCATGATGCCCAAGCGCATCGCGGAACAGGCCATCGGCAAGCCCATTACCGACATGACCGGCTCGGGTCCGTTCAAGGTCGTCGAATTCAAGCCGGGCGTGAAGACCGTCTACGCCAAGAATGCAGACTACGTGCCGCGCAAAGAGCCCGTCAGCGGCCTGGCCGGCGGCAAGGTCGTGCATGTCGACAAGGTCGAATGGGACGTCATGCCCGACGCCCTGACCACCGCCAACGCGCTGCTCGGCGGCGAGATTGATTTCGTCGAGCAGTTCCCGTACGACCTGCTGCCCATGATCGAAGGCAACAAGGACCTGAAGGAAGAGTCGCTCAGTCCGGTCGGCTACTTCACGATGTACCGCTTCAACTTCAAGCACCCGCCCTTCAACAACAAGAAGATCCGCCAGGCCGCGATGTACGCGATCGGCCAGGAAGACGTGATGAAGGCGCTGGTCGGCAATCCCAAGTACTGGAAGACCTGCGCTTCGCTGTGGGGCTGCGGCACGCCGCTGGAAAGCGATATCGGCAAGGACATGACCGTCCCGTCGAACATCGACAAGGCCAAGGCGCTGCTGAAGGAAGCGGGCTATGACAACACGCCCATCCTCGTCATGCACGCCACCGACGTGGGCACCCTGTCCGCGCAACCGGTCGTGATGGCCCAGGCGCTGCGCAAGGCCGGCTTCAACGTGAACCTCGCGGCCATGGACTGGCAGAGCGTGGCCACGCGCCGCGCGTCCAAGGCGGCGCCCGCCGAGGGCGGCTGGAACATCCACAACACCAACTGGTACGCCACCGACGTGATGGATCCGGTCCGCTCGGCGCCGGCCGCCGCCAACGGCGACAACGCCTGGTTCGGCTGGCCCGAGTTCCCGCAGATCGAGGAACTGCGCACGAAGATGGCGCTCACCTCCGATCCCGCCGAGCAGAAGAAGATCTCCGAGGAAGTGCAGCGCATCGGCATCGACGAAGGCCTGTACGTGCCGCTGGGCCAGATGTCCGTGCCCACCGTCTACTCGACCAAGCTCTCGGGCCTGGTCCACGCGCCGGTCTTCGCGTTCTGGAACGTCAAAAAGGCCCCTTGATGGGCGAAGGGCCTGTGCGCGGCGTCCTGCGGCAGGCACAGGCCCTACTAGTACTGGGGGAAATACATGCTGGCATTTGTCTCACGCCGGCTCCTCGCGACCATACCCGTTCTGGTGATGGTCGCGGTGGTGGTCTTTGCGATATTGCGTTTCAGCCCGGGCGATCCGGCCATCATCATGGCGGGCGACGGCGCCACGCCCGAGCGTATCGTGCAGATACGCCAGACAATGGGCCTGGACCAACCGGTCATCAAGCAGTTCTTCATCTGGGGCGGCAAGCTCCTGCAGGGCGACCTGGGCACTTCGCTCATGTCCGGCGTGCCGGTCACCAAGCTGATCGCGCAGCGCCTTGAACCGTCCCTCAGCCTGGCGGTGCTGACCCTGGTCTTCACGCTGATCGTCGCCATTCCGCTGGGCGTGCTGGCGGCGTGGCGGCAAGGCAAGCTGCTGGACCGCGCCGTGATGGGCTTTTCGGTGCTGGGATTCTCGGTTCCCGTTTTCGTCACGGGCTACCTGCTGATCTGGGCGTTCGCCATCAAGCTGGGCTGGTTCAACGTGCAGGGCTACACCCCGCTCGAAAAAGGCTTCTGGCCGTTCCTGCACCGGCTCATCCTGCCGTCGCTGGCGCTGTCCACGGTATACGTGGCGCTGATCGCGCGCATCACCCGCACCAGCGTCATCG
This sequence comes from Achromobacter arsenitoxydans SY8, assembly GCF_000236785.1. Lineage (GTDB taxonomy): Bacteria > Pseudomonadota > Gammaproteobacteria > Burkholderiales > Burkholderiaceae_B > Achromobacter > Achromobacter arsenitoxydans. The sequence continues at coordinate 70,591 of NZ_AGUF01000073.1, forward strand.
AAGTCATGGGCGAGGACTTCATCCGCACCGCCCGCTCCAAGGGGCTGGGCGAAACAGGCGTGCTGCTTGGCCATGCGCTGCGCAACGCCGCCGTGCCCATCGCGACGGTGGTGGGCGTGGGCATCGCGCTGCTCATCAGCGGCGTGGTCGTGACCGAATCGGTGTTCAACATCCCCGGTCTGGGCCGGCTGGTGGTGGAGGCCGTGCTGGCGCGCGACTACCCGGTCATCCAGGGCCTGACGCTCTTCTTCGCGTTCGTCTACGTGTTCATCAATCTAGTTGTCGATTGCGCCTACACGGTGTTCGACCCGCGGATCAGGTACTGACGCCATGAGCATGCAAACGCCAACCGATACCGCCGCGCAAGCGGCCGCCGACCTCCCCGGAGGCGGCAATCCCCAGGTCACCGCCTGGCGGCAGATCCGCCTTGGGCTCAAGAGCTGGCCCGTCATGCTGGCGCTCGTGGTGCTCTTGGCGATCGTCTTGATCGCCCTGTTCGCGCCGCTGCTGGGCACGGTGGACCCTACCCTCCTCAACCCGGGCGCGCGCCTTAAGCAGCCGTTCACCGACTACCTGCTGGGCACCGACGCCTTCGGCCGCGACGTCTGGTCGCGCGTGGCCTATGGCGCGCGCATCTCGCTCATCGCCGGCCTGGGCGCCGCGGTCGTCAGCGTGGCCATCGGGCTGGTCATCGGCGTGATCGCCGGATGGTTCAGGTCGCTGGATGGCCCGATCATGCGGACCATGGACGCCATCATGGCCATCCCGGGCATCCTGCTTGCGATCGCCTTGGTGTCCGTCACCGGCGCCAGCATCACGACCGTGCTCGTGGCCATCACCATTCCGGAGATTCCCCGCGTGGTGCGCCTGGTGCGCGGCCAGATCCTGAGCGTGCGGGGCGAACCCTACGTCGAGGCCGCGCTGGCGCTGGGCACGCCCCTGCCGCTGCTGCTGTGGCGCCACATGGTGCCCAGCACCATCGCGCCGCTGACCGTGCAGGGCACCTACGTCTTCGCGTCGGCCATGCTGACCGAGGCCATCCTGAGCTTCCTGGGCGCGGGCATCCCGCCCGAGATCGCGTCCTGGGGCAACATCATGTCCGAAGGCCGCATGTACTTCCGCATGCTGCCCGGCCTGATTCTCTTCCCCGGACTGTTCCTGTCGCTGACCGTGCTCAGCGTGAACATCCTGGGCGACGCCTTGCGCGACGCGCTGGACCCGAAAATGGTGCGTAGGATCTGATGCCGATGAACTACACCCCCAATCCCCCCGCGGGCGACACCTCGTCCGCCATCCTGGCCATCCGCAACCTGTCGGTCGAGGTTGCCGGCGCGGGCAATCGCGTCGTGCGCAACCTGAGCCTGGACGTGCACGCCGGCGAAACGGTGTGCGTCGTCGGCGAGTCCGGTTCGGGCAAGTCCGTCACATCGCTGGCCGTCATGGGCCTGCTGCCGCAGGGCATCCTGGGCATCAGCGCCGGCTCCATCCGCGTCGAGGGCGAAGACGTTGCCACCGCCACGCAGCGCCGGCTGCGCGAAATGCGGGCCACGCGCATGGCCATGGTCTTCCAGGAGCCCATGACCGCGCTGAACCCCGTTCACACGGTGGGCAAGCAGGTCGACGAAGTGCTGCGGCTGCACCGCAAGAACATGTCGGCGGCCGAGCGCCGCGCCAAGGTGCTGGACATGTTCCAGTCGGTGCACCTGCCGGACATCGAACGCGTCTACGACGCCTACCCGCATCAGCTTTCGGGCGGCCAGCGCCAGCGCATCGTCATCGCGATGGCGCTGATCCTGGAGCCCAAGCTGCTGATCGCCGACGAGCCCACGACGGCGCTGGACGTCACCACGCAAAAGCAGATCCTGGCGCTGATCAAGGAACTGCAGGTCAAGCACCAGACCGCCGTGCTGTTCATCACGCACGACTTCGGCGTGGTGGCCGAGATCGCCGACCGCATCGTCGTCATGAACCGCGGCGACCTGATCGAAAGCGGCACGCGCCATGAAATCCTGGCCGAGCCCAAGCAGTCCTACACGCGCCGGCTGGTCTCTTCCGTGCCCAGCCTGGTGCCGTCGCGCCGCGACGCGCCCGCAGGCGCACCCGTGCTGCACGTCAAGGGACTCGGCCGCACCTATGGCGGCAAGAGCTCGCTGTTTTCACGCAAGGCGGCGCACAGCGTGGTCGCCGCCACGGACGTCAACCTGACGCTGCGCAAAGGCGAAATCCTGGGCATCGTGGGCGAGTCCGGCTCGGGCAAGTCCACGGTAGCGCGCTGCATCGTGCGCCTCATCGAACCCTCGGCCGGCCACATGATGATGGGCGGCGAAGACCTCAGCACGCTGTCCGGCTCGGCGCTGCGGCCCGTACGACGCCGCATCCAGATCGTGTTCCAGGATCCGTACCGTTCGCTGAACCCGCGCCGCACCGTCGGCGAATCCATCATCGAAGGCCTCTTGAACTTCGGCGTGCCGCGGGAACAGGCGCAAAAGCGCGCTGGCGAAACGCTGAGCGTCGTCGGTCTGAGCCCCGACGCCATGCGCCGCTACCCGCACCAGTTCTCCGGCGGCCAGCGCCAGCGCATCTGCATCGCGCGCGCGCTGGTCATGGACCCGGAAATCCTGGTGGCCGACGAAGCCGTCTCCGCGCTGGACGTGTCGGTGCAGGCCCAGGTGCTGGAACTGCTGGAACAGGTGCGCGAGCGAACCGGCGTGGGCGTGCTGTTCATCACGCACGACCTGCGCGTGGCCGCGCAGATCTGCGACACCATCATGGTGATGCAGCGCGGCAAGGTGGTCGAGACCGGCTCCGCCGAAACCGTGCTGACCGAGCCCCGCCACGAATACACGCGCGCGCTGATCGACGCGGCGCCCGGCCGCGACTGGGACTTCCGCAACTTCCGGCCCATCTCGGCCGGGCAGGTGCCCGCCGCTTCCGCTCCCTGACTTTCCCGGACCTACTGGAACCGCAATGCCGCAACCGCATGAATTGTCCGCCCAGGAACTGCTGCAGGCCTATCGCAGCAAAACGCTTTCGCCTGTGGAAGCCACGCGCTCCGTGCTGGACCACATTGAACGCTGGGAACCGCAGCTGAAGGCCACCTACGCCCTGGACCCGGACGGCGCGCTGGCCATGGCCCGTGCGTCCGAGGCCCGCTGGATGAAGGGCGAGCCGCAATTCTGCGGCGGCTATACGCTGGACGGCGTGCCCGGCACCATCAAAGAGAACATCGCCACGCGCGGCGTGCCCATTCCGCTGGGCACGGCGGCCGCAGACCTGACCCCGGCCGCGGCCGACGCACCGCCGGCGGCCCGTATGCGCGAAGCCGGCGCCGTGCTGCTGGGCAAGACCACCATGCCGGACTACGGCATGCTGTCGTCGGGACTGTCCAGCTTCCATGACCTGACGCGCAACCCCTGGGACCTGTCCAAGAACCCGGGCGGTTCCAGCGCCGGTGCCGGGGCTGCTGCGGCGGCCGGCTACGGTCCGCTGCACATCGGCACCGACATCGGCGGCTCCGTCCGCCTGCCAGCCGCCTGGTGCGGCATCGCCACGCTCAAGCCCAGCCTGGGGCGCATTCCCATTGATCCGCCATTCATGGGCCGCTGCGCCGGTCCGATGACGCGCAACATCGCCGATGCCGCCCTGATGATGGGCGTGCTGTCGCAGCCCGACGCGCGTGACCACATGAGCCTGCCGTTCCAGGACATCGACTGGATGAACCTGGAACAGGACGTGCGCGGACTGCGCATCGGCCTGCTGCTGGACGCGGGCTGCGGGCTGCCGCTGGATCCCGAGACCCGCGATGCCGTGGAAGCCGCCGCGCGCGCTTTCGAGGCCGCGGGCGCCATCGTCACGCCGATGCAGCCCTGGATGACGCCCGGCATGCTCGACGGCGTGGACCGCTTCTGGCGCACCCGGTCGGCGGTCGACCTGGGCGCGCTGTCCGAGGAACGCCGCGCAAAGATTCTGCCGTTCATCCGCGCCTGGGCCGAAAGCGGCGGCGGCCAGACCGGCGAGGCCGTCTTCCGCAGCTACTACGAAACCCTGAACGTGCGGGCCCGCACCGTCGCGGCCTGCGCCCCGTTCGACTATGTGCTGTCGCCGGTGGCGCCCGTGGTGGCCTACAACGCCGAATGGCCCTCGCCCACCAACGAGGTCGCCACCACGATGCACCATATCGGCTTCACGCTGCCCTTCAACATGAGCGAGCAGCCTGCCGCGTCGGTCAATTGCGGCTACACCAAGGCGGGCCTGCCCATCGGGCTGCAGATCGCCGGCGCGCGCTTCGACGACCTGGGCGTCCTGCGCGTGGCCCACGCCTGGGAACGGATGCGTCCTGCACAGCGTCCCTGGCCGCAGCCTCCCAAGACGAACTGATTTCCCACGGCAACCACAGGAACTCCCATGCGTTGGCTTTTGGCAATGATCAAGCACGAGACGAACACGTTTTCGCCCGTGCCGACCCCGCTTGAACGTTTCTTCCGCGGCAACCCCGAGATCCTGGCGGGCGAACGCGCCATCCGGGCCTACGAAAACACGGACAGCGGCCTGGGCGGCTACATCGAGGTGGCGCGCCGCGAAGGCGCCGAGATGGTCGTTCCCGTGGCCGCGGAATCCTGGCCCAGCGGCCCGGCCAGCGCCGAGACGCACGAGCGGCTGTGCACGCTGATCCTGGACGAAGTCAAGCGCGGCGGCTTCGACGCCATCCTGCTGGACCTGCACGGCGCCATGGTGGCCGAGGGCGTGGAGGACGCCGAAGGCGACCTGCTGCGCCGCCTGCGCGAGATCGACCCCAAGACGCCCGTCGCCGTGACGCTGGACATGCACGCCAACATCTATGACGACATCGTCGACAACGCCACGGTCATCAGCGGCTTCCACACCTATCCGCACGTGGATATCCGCGACGCGGGCGTGCGCGCCGCCAACGTCATCGTCCGCACCCTGAAGGGCGAGATCAAGCCCGTGATGACCTGGGCCAACAAGCCCATGCTGCCGCACATCATGTGCCAGGGCACGCATGCCGCCCCCAACAAGCCCCTGCAGGAACGCTGCAAGGAACTGGAGGCCGGCGGCGTGCTGGCCGCGTCGGTCTTCGTGGGCTTTCCGCATGCGGATATCCGCGAGGCGGGTTTGAGCGCCGTCGTCTGTACGGACGGCAACCTGGCCGACGCCGAGCGGCACCGCGACGAACTGCTCGAACGCGCCTGGGCCGGCCGCGCCGACTGGGTGTTCCACCCCGAGCCGCTCGCGCCCACCATCGCGCGCGCCAAGGCGATCGAACAAGGGCCCGTCGTGCTGCTGGACCACTTCGACAACACCGGTTCCGGCGGCACCATGGACACGACCGCCGTGCTGGCCGAAGTGCTGCGCCAGGAACTGGACAACGTGGTGTTCTACGCCATCTGCGATCCGCAGGCGGCACAGGAAGCGGCAGCCGCCGGCGTGGGCAGCGCCATCACGCTGAAACTGGGCGGCAAGCTGCCCATGCCCGCCATCAAGGAGCCCAGCGAACCGCTGGAAGTCACCGGCCGGGTCAAGCTGGTGTTCGACGGCGTCTACCTGAATCGCGGCCCCATGTACCGCGGCGTGCGCAACGATACCGGCCTGACCGTCGTCATCGACACCGGCCGGGTCGAGATCGTGGTGGTGTCGCGCCACCAAGAGCCCTTCGACATCAACTGCCTGCTGTCGGCCGGCATAGATCCCCTGCAGAAGCGCTATGTGGTGCTCAAGAGCCGCATTCATTGGCGCGCGGGCTTTTCCGACATGGCCACCGAGATCATCGAATGCACGGGCGTGGGCGTCACTACGTCCGACTATGGCCAGCTTGAGTTCAAGAACGTGCGGCGCCCCATCTATCCGCTGGATCCCCTTTAAAACTGGCGCATTGTCGACAATGAAAGCCGGCGCGAAAGCGTCGGCTTTCATTTTGAAATCTTCGGTAACTGCGCGCGCGTCCAGAGAGACACGCGTCTCGGTATACTCCGGCGCGGGCCTTACAGGCCGATGAATACGCGTATCCCGAAGGTGCGCCCTCCTAGCAGGGCGCAGCGGCGCAACCAGCCGCTTCCGCCGGATATGACTCGATAATCAACGATATAAGCAGAACGATGAAAAAGAGCGTAGCGATCACCCTCGGCGTGGTCATAGTGGGAGCGGGAAGCTGGGTAGGCGCCTCGTGGTACACCGGCAAGCGCATCGAGGAAAGCTCGCAGCGCCATCTGGCCGAAGCCAACGAAAAGCTGGCAAAACTCACTCCGCTGTTCGGTCTGCGCATTGATCAGCTCAAGTACGAACGCAGCCTGTTCTCGACCCAGGCGCGTTATGGCGTGTCGCTCGTCAAGAACGACAAGGGCCTGGATGACCTGCCCGCAGGCATGGTCGAATTCGACGCCACCGTCGAGCACGGCCCCTTCCCCAAGAGCGCGCTGGCGCGCGGCGCCATCGCGCCCAAGCTGGCCTTCGTCCACGCGGAACTCGCCAAGACCGACAACGTCAAGCCGGTGTTCGAACTGACCAAGGACGTTTCGCCCCTGGTCAGCGACGCCATCATCAGCTACGGCGGTGTCGCCTCGTCGACGGCAAAGATCGCGCCGGTCCTCGTCACGCACGATGGCGCGACGGTGAACTTCAGCGGCATGCAGATCAACGGCACGTTCGATCGCAACACGCAGGCCGTCACGGCGCAGGGCGTAATCGACGAGCTGATCGTGGACGCCAGCAAGGGCCGCCCCAGCTTTTTTTCCATGACCGGCATGACGATCGGCGTCGATACCCGCATGGGCAAGTTCGGCATTTCCATGGGCGATTCGGATCTGAAGGTCAAGCGCATCGAACTGGCGCGCCCTGAAGAAAAGATCAAGGTCGCGCTGGACAACTTCGCCTATGGCGTCAAGCTGTCTGAAGACGACAAGTCGATCAATGCGCAGGTGTCCTACCAGACCGGCGACATCACCGCGAACGACGTGCCGATGGGCAACGGCCAGGCCGTGATCAAGCTGGCCAAGATGGACGGCCAGGCCGTCAAGCAGATTTCCGACACCTACAACCAGCTCATGCGCGAGCTCATGCTGGGCGCGGACGACGAAGGCCTGAAGGACGAACAGTTCCAGGTGCTGCTGGACAACGCCGGCAAGGTGCTGGCGGGCAATCCGTCGTTCAGCATCGAGCCCCTGAGCTGGAAGACGGCCAAGGGCGAAAGCAAGCTGACCTTCTCGCTGGACCTGGCCAATCCGGCCAACGCCAAGGAATTGACGCCCCAGGAAATCGCCGTCCAGGCCATCAAGAGGATCGACGCCTCGCTGGTGATCTCCAAGCCCATGGTGCAGGACCTGATGGTGCAGTACGCCATCAAGACGCAAGGCATGGCCGCCGACAAGGCCGCCGCCGAAGCCGACGAACAGGTGCGCCAGATGGCAGGCATGGCTGAAATGCTCAACGTCGGCAAGAACGACGGCGACAACATCGTCGGCAAGTTCACCTTTGCCGACGGCATGGGCGACCTGAACGGCCAGAAGATTCCCGCCGAAGAGTTGTTCGCCAGCCTGCTGGGCGCTTCCGGCATGGACTCGATGGACGACGAAGACGAACTCTCCGGCATGGACTCCGAAGGCGAGCCCGCCGCGGACGCAACCGCCGCGGCGGCTGCGGTTGGCGTCATGGAGGACTTCAACCTGGAGTCCGTGGCCAACATGCTCGACGACATGGGCTACACCGTGACCCAGTCCGACGGCGATGAAGGCCCCGTGCTGGTCCTGAGCCCGGGCTCCACTGGCGCCAGCGACCTGCGCCTGGAATTCCTGTGCAACGACTTCACTGAAAAGTGCCTGGACCTGGTGATGACGGCCACGTACAGCCCCAAGAAGCCGATGACGCTGAAGGCCATCAACGCCTGGAATCAGGAATACCGCTGGACGCGCGCCTACCTGGACGACAAGAACCGCGCGGTGCTCCAGATGGACATGAACGCGGAAGGCGGACTCGGCAAGGACAACCTGCAGATCCTGCTCAATACGTTCATCAGCATCGCCGAAGACTTCGGCGCGGCCAGCAAGGCGCCCGCCAAGTAAGCAGGCGCTGCCCCAAGCAAAAAAGCCCCCGTCGACAGAAGACGGGGGCTTTTTCTTTGTCCGGATCCGGACGGGAAGCATCCGGCAATCGCCGGACGCTTCAGGCAGGGCTTCAGGCGTAGGCTTCGATCGGCAGGCAGGCGCAGACCAGATTGCGGTCGCCGTAGGCGTTGTCCACGCGGGCCACGGGCGGCCAGTACTTGTTGTCGCGCAGGGAAGCCACCGGGTAGGCGGCCTGCTGGCGCGGGTAGTCGTGCAGCCATTCTTCGGCCAGCAGCATCTGGGCCGTGTGCGGCGCGTTCTTCAGGACGTTGTCGTCGCGGTCGCGTTCGCCGCGCTCGACCTGGGCGATTTCTTCGCGGATCGAGATCATCGCGTCGATGAAGCGGTCCAGTTCGGCCACGCCTTCGGATTCGGTGGGCTCGACCATCAGGGTGCCCGCCACCGGGAAGCTCATGGTGGGCGCATGGAAGCCGTAGTCCATCAGGCGCTTGGCGATGTCCTCGGCGCTGATGCCGCTGGTTTCCTTGAGCGGACGCACGTCCAGGATGCACTCGTGCGCCACGCGGCCATTGCGGCCCGCATACAGGACCGGATAGTGGTCGCGCAGGCGGGTGGCGATGTAGTTGGCGTTCAGGATGGCGACTTCGGTTGCGCGGCGCAGGCCGTCGGCGCCCATCAGCGCGATGTACACGAACGGGATGGGCAGGATGCCGGCCGAGCCGAACGGCGCGGCCGAGACCGGGCCGACCTTGGCTTCGCCGGGCAGCTTGCCCTGCTCGTTCACCACGCCCGGCAGGTAGGGCGCCAGGTGCGCGCGCACCGCCACGGGGCCCACACCCGGGCCGCCGCCGCCGTGCGGGATGCAGAAGGTCTTGTGCAGGTTCAGGTGGGACACGTCCGAGCCGAACTTGCCCGGCTTGGCCACGCCGACCATCGCGTTCATGTTGGCGCCGTCCAGGTAGACCTGGCCGCCCGCCTGGTGGACCAGATCGCAGATCTCGGTCACGGCTTCTTCGAACACGCCGTGCGTGGACGGGTACGTGATCATCAGCGCGGCCAGCTTGTCACCGACCTGTTCGATCTTGGCGCGCAGGTCGGGCAGGTCCACGTTGCCGTTGGCGTCCGACGCCACCACCACCACGTCCATGCCGGCAAGCTGGGCCGAGGCGGGATTGGTGCCGTGCGCCGAAGACGGGATCAGGCAGATGTTGCGCTGGTGCTGGCCATTGGCCTGGTGATAGCCGCGGATGGCCAGGAGGCCCGCGTATTCGCCTTGCGCGCCCGAGTTGGGCTGCAGGCTGATGTTGTCGTAGCCGGTGATTTCGCACAGCGCGGCCGACAGGCGGTCGATCAGCTCAACGTAGCCCTGGCTTTGCGAGGCGGGCGCGAACGGGTGGATCAGCGCGAACTCGGGCCAGGTGATGGGGATCATCTCGGCCGTGGCGTTCAGCTTCATGGTGCACGAACCCAGCGGGATCATCGTGCGGTCCAGGGCCAGATCCTTGTCGGCCAGCTTGCGCAGGTAGCGCAGCATGTCGGTTTCGGACTGCACGCTGGAGAACACCGGGTGCGACAGGATCGCGCCTTCACGCGCGACCGAGGCCGGGATGCCGCTGGCGGCGGCGGCGTCCAGCGCGTCGATGTCGAGTTCAACGTCGTCGAGTTCCAGACCGGCGGCGAAGACGTTGACCAGCGCCTGCAGGTCGGCGGTCGTGACCGTCTCGTCCAGCGACACCGCCAGGCGGGCGCCGTCGACGCGGCGCAGGTTGATCTGCGCGCAATCGGCCGCGGTCAGGATGGCGGGCGTCGCGGCGCCGGTTTCCAGCAGCAGCGTGTCGAAGAACGTGTCATTGGCGACCTTCACGCCCAGCTTGACGAGTTCGGCGCGCAGAATGGCGGTGCTGCGCTGCACGCGCTCGGCGATGCGGCGGATGCCGGCCGGGCCATGCCACACGGCGTACATGCCGGCCATCACGGCCAGCAGCACCTGCGCGGTGCAGATGTTGGAAGTGGCCTTCTCGCGGCGGATGTGCTGTTCACGCGTCTGCAGGGCCAGGCGCATCGCCGGGTTGCCCTGCGCGTCCTTGGACACGCCGACCAGGCGGCCGGGCATGTTGCGCTTGAAGGCGTCCTTGCAGGCCATGAAGCCGGCGTGCGGGCCGCCAAAGCCGAACGGCACGCCAAAGCGCTGGGCCGAACCGATGGCGATGTCCGCGCCCCATTCACCCGGCGCGGCCAGCAGGGCCAGCGCCAGCAGGTCGGTCGAGCACGCCACCACAGCGCCTTGCGCGTGGGCGGCTTCGGCCAGCTTGCGGTAATCGGCAACCGAACCCGTGCTATGCGGATACTGCAGCAGCACGCCGAAGCATTCGGGCAGGCCTTCGGCCTCGTCGCCCACGCGGATCTCGATGTCCAGGCCTTCGGCGCGCGTGCGCACGACTTCGATGGTCTGGGGATGGACGTGGCGCGAAATGAAGAACACCGGGCTCTTGGACTTGGCGCCGCGGCGCGCGAGCGTCATGGCTTCGGCGGCGGCGGTGCTTTCGTCGAGCAGCGAGGCGTTGGAGATGTCCAGGCCGGTCAGGTCGGCGACCATGGTCTGGTAGTTCAGCAGGGCTTCCAGGCGGCCCTGCGAGATCTCCGGCTGGTACGGCGTGTAGGCCGTGTACCAGGCGGGGTTCTCGAGAATGTTGCGCAACACCACATTGGGCGTCTGCGTGCCGTAGTACCCCTGGCCGATGTAGTTGCGATAGACCTTGTTGCGGCCCGCGACCTGCTTGAGCTCGGCCAGCACGTCGGCTTCGCTGCGCGACGGCGGCAGCGCCAGCGGTTCCTGGCTGCGGATCTTGGGCGGCACGACTTCTTCGATCAGGGCGTCCAGGCTGGCGCTGCCGATCACGGCAAGCATGGCGGCCTGGTCGGCGTCGGAAGGGCCGATGTGGCGGGGAATGAAGTCGGTGTGGGTGTCTAGGGCGCGCGACATGGGGAGATCTCGGGGTAGCGGTGTCGTCGGGGACGAACGGTATTGCGTGTTGCGCGACAGGCGCGGCGCCTGGATGGCCCGCGCCCGTCGCGGCCTGGCTTAGCCGTTGGCGACGGCTTCGTAGCCGGCGGCGTCCAGCAGCTTGTCGGCGTCGGCCGCGTTGACCGGCTTGATCTTGAAGATCCAGGCGGTGAAGGCCGATTCGTTGATCAGGTTGGGGTTGTTTTCCAGCTCTTCGTTGAAGGCGACGATTTCGCCGGCAACGGGCGCGTAGATGTCCGAGGCGGCCTTGACCGACTCGACCACGCCGGCGGTCTCGCCGGCGTTCAGCTTGGCGCCGACGTTCACATCGCCGACAAAGACCAGATCGCCCAGTTGATCCTGGGCGGTGTCGGTGATGCCGACGACGAACACGTCGCCCTCGGCTTTGACCCATTCATGGGACTCGGTGTACTTGCGATCGGTGGGCAGACTCATGGGAACTCCTGAGGGAATACGGGTAGATGAATGGTGTTGCGCGCCTCGCGCGGGCGGCCGTCGCCCATGCCGGGCCGGCGCTCGCGCGAAGCTTCGAGTTTACGAGTGTTCGACGGCTTTGCCGTTACGCACGAAAGGCAGTTTGCAGGCCAGGGCGGACACCCACTTGCCGCGGATGTCGACCTCGACCGTGTCGCCCGGATTCACGCCTTGCGGCAGGCGGGCGAAGCCGATCGACACGCCCAGCGTGGGCGACATGGTGCCGCTGGTGAGCTCGCCCATGCCCTGTGCGGTGCGCACGGCCATGTGCGCGCGCATGACGCCGCGATCCTGAAGCTTCAGGCCGATGAAGGTGGCCGGCGTGGCGAACTGTTCCAGCGCGTCGCGGCCGATGAAACGGCGCTCGGCGTTCTTGAGGGACACGGTCCAGGTCAGGCCCGCCTGACCCGGCTGGGTCAGTTCGTCCATGTCCTGGCCATAGAGGTTCATGCCGGCTTCCAGGCGCAGCGTGTCGCGCGCGCCCAGGCCTGCCGGGCGCACGCCCTGGGCGACCAGGTCACGCCACAGCTGCACCACTTCGGTGGCGGGCAGTACGATTTCGAAGCCGTCTTCGCCGGTGTAGCCCGTGCGGGCGACCAGGGTGTCGTCGCCCACGCAGGCGGCGACAAAGGCAGTCAGGGGTTCCGTGGCGGCCTGCCAAGCCGGGCGCGCGGCCCAGACCTTGGCGCGCGCGTTGGGGCCCTGGACGGCGACCATGGCCAGGTCGCGGCGCGGCGTGACGGCGACGTCGAACGCGCCGGCCTGCTTCACGCGCTGCATCCAGGCCACGTCCTTGTCGGCCGTGCCGGCGTTCACCACCACGCGCCATTCGTCGGCCGCGAAGAAATAAATGATCAGGTCGTCGATGACGCCGCCCTGCGGATTCAGCATGCAGCTGTAGAGGGCCTTGCCGGGCACGGTCAGCTTGGCGACGTCGTTGGCGACCAGGCGCTGCAGGAAGGCAAAGGCGTCAGGGCCGGTCACGTCGACGTTGAGCATGTGCGAAACGTCGAACATGCCGGCGTCCTGGCGCACCGCGTGGTGCTCTTCAAGCTGCGAGCCGTAGGCCAGGGGCATGTCCCAGCCGCCGAAGTCGACCATGCGGGCGCCGGCGGCAAGGTGTTCTTCGGCCAACGGGGTGCGTTTGAGGGTAGCGGACATGCGGGGAACTCCGGGACGGCAGCAATGCCAGGGTTACGGAATGCCGGTAGTTGCGGGCGGACGGCGCCCGCACAACGGCTGAATCTTCCGCCCCTCTGTCCTTTTGCCTGAGAGTTGCCCCGCGTGGCGGGTTTGCACCTTCGGCGCCTGGGCTGCTCGCTATGTCCCTAGTTCAGGGGCGGCGCCAGGTCTCTCCAGAGTGCTGTTTTGCCGCGTCCGCCTGGCCTGGATGGCAAGAAAAGCGGGACGGGGCAAGCATGTGCGGTATCGGTTACCTGAGCGATTCTGGGCGAATTGCGCCTTCGGCGGCGGCCGGAATTTCTGCGTCGGCCGCTCTCTCCCGCAACATGCGTGACAGCGCCGAAAGCATACAACGAAAGCCCGGGGTAAGCCTAGAGCCGCCACGGTCTTTATGCAGCTATCCCAGCGCCGTATCCAGCAGCATCATCAGCACGAACCCCAGCATCAGACCGCAGGTTGCATAGACCTCGTGACCCTTGCGGTGCGATTCGGGGATGATTTCATGGCTGATGACAAACAGCATGGCGCCGGCGGCAAAGCCCAGCCCCCACGGCAGGAGCGGCGCCGAAAAACCCACGATGGCGGCCCCGAGCACGGCTCCCACGGGTTCCACCAGCCCGGACAACATGCCCAGCGCCACCGCAAAGGTGCGCTTGTAGCCCGCTGCCAGCAGGGCTACCGCCACCACCAGCCCCTCGGGAACGTCCTGGATTGCGATGCCCGTCGCCAGCGCCGTGCCGCGCACGGGATCGCCGCCGGCGTAGCCCACGCCGATCGCCAGGCCTTCGGGCAGGTTGTGCAGCATGATGGCGAAGACGAACAGCCAAGTGCGGCGCAGCCGGTGCGCCTCCATGCCTTCCCTGCCCTTGATGAAATGCTCGTGCGGCAGGATGCGGTCCATGAGCAGCAGGACCGCCGCCCCGAGCAGCACGGCCGCGCCGACCAACAGACCCGCGCCCCAGGGCCCGTAGCCCAGGTTCTTGCCCGCGGAAATGCCGGGCGCCACCAGGGAAAACGCGCAGGCGGCCAGCATCACGCCGGCGCCGAAGCCGAACATGCTGTCCTGGGCCTTCTGCGGAATGCTGCGGGCGAACAGGATGGGCAGCGTGCCCAGGGCCGTCGCGCCGGCCGCGACCAGCCCGCCCAGCAGGGCGTCGGCCACGTGCGGCGCCCGCACGTCCAGGTAGACCCAGAGCTGGTGCAACGCCAGACAAGACACCATCACGGCCAGCGTCCACACGCTGATGCTGGTTGCCGCGGGCCGCACCCGATGTCGGCTGAACGTATTCATAAGCCGCTGCGCTCCTTGCGAGAGATGCGCTCAGCCCTTGGCCGCGGCGTAGCGGCGCGCCACCTCGGGCCAGTTCACCACGTTGTAGAAAGCGCCGATGTATTCGGGCCGGCGGTTCTGGTACTTCAGATAATAAGCGTGTTCCCAGACATCCAGGCCCAGGATGGGCGTGTTGCCATGCATCAGCGGGCTGTCCTGGTTAGCGCTGCTTTCGACCACAAGCTTGCCGGCCGGCGTCACACTGAGCCAGGCCCAGCCGCTGCCGAAGCGGGTCAGCGCCGCCTTGGTGAAGGCCTCGCGGAAGGCGGCTTGCCCCCCCAGTTCCGATTCGATGGCCGCCGCCAGCGCGCCGTCCGGCTCGCCGCCGCCCTGCGGGGACATGACGGACCAGAACAGGCTGTGGTTCGCGTGGCCGCCGCCGTGGTTGCGGACGGCGCCGCGCACGGCTTCGGGCAATTGGTCCAGTCGCGCGACCAGGGCTTCAACCGGTTCATCAGTGGCGATGCCGGCGCCTTCCAGCGCGGCGTTCAGGCTGGTGACGTACGTCTGGTGATGCTTGCTGTAGTGGATCTCCATCGTCATCGCGTCGATGTGAGGTTCCAGCGCGTCATAGGCGTACGGCAGGGTCGGAAGGGTGTAGGCCATGCGAGTCTCCGTCGGATCCGTCCCCTGGGAAAGGGGCTTGATCAAGATCAAAACATAAATGATATGTATTTTTATTTAATATCACAATGCCGGATCGGCGATTCGGCCCCGATCCCGCGACGCATCGCGTAACCGGGCGTATCGCGCGTCTTCTACAGCGCCTGGCCGCAGGCCACGCCGGAAGCCCAGGCCCACTGGAAGTTGTAGCCGCCCAGCCAGCCCGTGACGTCCACGGCCTCGCCGATGAAGTACAGGCCGGGCGCCGCCTTGGCCTGCATGGATTTCTGGTCCAGGCCGCGCGTGTCCACGCCGCCGCGCATCACTTCGGCTTTCTTGTAGCCCGCAGTGCCGCTGGGAATCAGGCTCCACTGGTGAATGTCCTGCGCCAGCGCGCGCAGGGTCTTGTCCGGCGCGTCGGCCAGGCGCAGCGCGGCCAGCCCGGGCTTGCCGCCCAGCTCCGCCAGATGCAGCCAGCGGTCGGCCAGCCGCTTGGGCCACAGCCCTGCCAGCACCGTATGCAGCTGCTGGCGGTTGCCGGACTTGGACGCCAGCAGTTCTGCCGCCAGGTCGCGGCCCGGCGCCAGGTCGATCACGATGGGCTCGCCCGGCTTCCAGAAGCTGGAGATCTGCAGGATCGCCGGCCCCGACAGGCCCCGGTGGGTGAACAGCAGGTCTTCAAGAAACTCTCCGCGCGCCTTGCCCTGCCCCGTGTGCAGATTGACTTCCAGGGCTACGCCGGACAGTTCCGACAGGGCCTGCCAATGCGCGGGGTCGAAGGTCAGCGGCACCAGCGCGGGCCGCGGCTCTACCACCTTCAGGCCGAACTGGCGGGCGATCTTCAGGCCGAAGTCGGTGGCGCCCAGCTGGGGAATCGCCATGCCGCCGGTCGCCACCACCAGCTTGGCGGCGCGGATCGGGCCCTGGCTGGTGCGCAGCTCGAAGCCTTGTTCGCCGTGGGCGATCTCGGCCACGGTGCAGCCCATGCGCCACTGCACGTTGCCGGCGCCGCACTCGGCGCGCAGCATGTCGATGATGGATTCGCTGGAATCGTCGCAGAACAGCTGGCCGCGGTGCTTCTCGTGCCAGGCGATGCGGTGGCGCTTCATCAGCGCCAGAAAGTCCTGCGGCGTATAGCCGGACAGGGCCGAACGGCAGAAATGCGGATTGTCGGACAGGAAATTGGCGGGTCCGGCGCCGATGTTCGTGAAGTTGCAGCGGCCTCCGCCGGAAATGCGGATTTTCTCGGCCAGGCGCTGCGCGTGGTCGACCAGCACCACGCGCAAGCCGCGCTGGCCGGCCACCGACGCGCACATCATTCCCGCGGCGCCGGCGCCAAGTACGGCTACATCGAACATCAGGACTCCAGACCCGCCCGCGATCACTCTTCGATCAGGCAATCGACGTAGTAGCGCTTTTCGCCATCGGGACCAATTTCATCGGCCAGGCCGTGAATGTAGGTCTCGAAGCCCGGGAAGCGCTCGTTGAACTCGCGCGCGAACTGCAGGTACTGCACGATGGTGCGGTTGAAGCGTTCGCCCGGGATCAGCAGCGGGATGCCCGGGGGATACGGCGTCAGCAGCACGCCCGTGACTCGCCCTTCGAGCTTGTCGATGTCGACGCGTTCGACCTCGCGGTGCGCCATGCGGGCAAACGCGTCCGACGGCTTGAGCGCCGGCACCATGTCGCTCAGATACATCTCGGTCGTGAGGCGGGCGACGTCGCGCTCGCGGTAGGCCTCGTGAATCTGCTGGCACAGGTCGC
Organism: Achromobacter arsenitoxydans SY8; assembly: GCF_000236785.1. Lineage (GTDB taxonomy): Bacteria > Pseudomonadota > Gammaproteobacteria > Burkholderiales > Burkholderiaceae_B > Achromobacter > Achromobacter arsenitoxydans. Next base: position 87,044 of record NZ_AGUF01000073.1, read on the forward strand.
GCAGGCCCATGCGCTCGTAGCGGCGATGGTCGCGGCAGAACTCGGGCAGGATGCGCCACAGCGGCTGGTTGCGGTCGTAGTCGTCCTTGAACTGCTGCAGGGCGGTCAGCAGCGTGTTCCAGCGGCCCTTGGTGATGCCGATGGTGAACAGGATGAAGAACGAGTACAGGCCGGTCTTTTCGACCACGACGCCGTGCTCGGTCAGGTACTTGGACACCAGCGCGGCGGGAATGCCGGTTTCGCCGAAGCTGCCCGACATGTCCAGCCCCGGCGTAATGACCGTGGCCTTGATCGGATCCAGCATGTTGAAGCCTTCGGCCATCTCGCCGAAGCCGTGCCAATGGTCGTTGGCTTCCAGGATCCATTCGTCGCGGTTGCCGATGCCTTCGGGCACCAGGCGGTTCGGGCCCCAGACCTTGAACCACCAGTCGTTCTTGCCGAATTCGGACTCCACCTTGCGCATGGCGCGGCGGAAATCCAGGGCTTCGCGGATGCTTTCCTCGACCAGCGCGGTGCCTCCCGGCGGCTCCATCATGGCGGCCGCCACGTCGCAGGACGCGATGATCGCGTACTGCGGCGACGTGGACGTGTGCATCAGGTACGCCTCGTTGAAGACGTTGCGGTCCAGCTTGCGGGTCTCGGACTCCTGCACGATGATCTGCGAGGCCTGCGAGATGCCGGCCAGCAGCTTGTGCGTGGAGTGCGTGGCGAAGACCATGGCGTCCTGGCTGCGCGGGCGGTCCTGGCCGATGGCGTGCATGTCCTGGTAGAACTCGTGGAACGAAGCGTGCGGCAGCCAGGCTTCATCGAAGTGCAGCGTGTCGACATAGCTGCCCAGCTGCTTCTTGATCATTTCGACGTTGTAGATGACGCCGTCGTACGTGCTTTGCGTCAGCGTCAGGATGCGCGGGTTCTTGTTCGCCGCTTCGCGCGCGAACGGGTTGGCCTCGATTTTCTTGCGAATGTTGTCCGGGTGGAACTCTTCCAGCGGAATCGGCCCGATGATGCCCAGGTGGTTGCGCGTGGGGCGCAGGAACACCGGGATGGCGCCCGTCATCGTGATGGCGTGCAGGATCGACTTGTGGCAGTTGCGGTCCACCACCACCACGTCGCCCGCGGCCACGTTGGCGTGCCACACCACCTTGTTCGAGGTCGACGTGCCGTTGGTCACGAAGAAGCAGTGGTCCGCGTGGAAGATGCGCGCGGCGTTCAGTTCGGATTCAGCGACCGGGCCGGTGTGATCCAGCAGTTGACCCAATTCGTCGACCGCGTTGCAGACGTCGGCGCGCAGCATGTTTTCGCCGAAGAACTGGTGGAACATCTGGCCCACCGGGCTCTTCAGGAACGCCACGCCGCCCGAGTGGCCCGGGCAGTGCCACGAGTACGAACCGTCCTGCGCGTACTTGACCAGTTCGCGGAAGAACGGCGGCGGCAGGCTGTCGACGTAGCTGCGGGCTTCGCGGATGATGTGGCGCGCCACGAATTCGGGGGTGTCCTCGAACATGTGGATGAAGCCGTGCAGTTCGCGCAGGATGTCGTTCGGGATGTGTTCGGAGGTGCGCGTTTCCCCATACAGGTAGATGGGGATATCAGCGTTGCGGAAGCGCAGTTCACCGATGAAGGTGCGCAGATTCTTGATCGCGCTGGCCACGTCCTCGGGCGAATCCACATCGAACTCTTCGTCGTCGATCGACAGGATGAAGGCGCTGGCGCGGCTCTGCTGCTGCGCGAACGAACTCAAGTCGCCGTAACTGGTCACCCCGATCACCTCGACGCCCTCGGCCTCGATTGCTGCGGACAAGGCACGGATACCCAAACCGGACGCGTTCTCGGAACGGTAGTCCTCGTCGATGATGAAGATAGGGAAGCGGAATTTCATGCAGGCGCTCCTGGGGGCAAGGCGAATCGGTCGCGTATCGCGGCGCGAATGTACTGCTAGTAAAGATCCGTCAGATGACAGACGGCGCGAGGTCCCGCCGGGCGGCGGGATTGGCGGAATTGTAGGGCTGTTTTTCTTACAGTCCTAAGGGAAATCCCCAGAAGGCGTCCAGGGGCGTTGTCATGACGCCAAAAGGGCCGGCCTGCCGCCCTTCCCCCGCAGCGGCAGGGGGAGGCCGAAGACGGCCGGGGACCGGGGGCCTGGGCCCGCCGAGGCCATCGCAAAGCCGAGCCTAGCGGATGGTCGCGGCCTCGCCGGACTGCAGGGCGGACGTGAATTGCTCAAAGTAGGCGGGGATCGCCTCGGACGCGCCGTAGCGGATACGCCGTTCGACCTTGGCGATGGCGCCGAAGCAAACCTCGGCCCCGGGCTCGCCGCAGACCAGGACCACGGGGTCCTCGTCGTCGCAGACTTCATACAGGCCGCCATGCGCGCGGCGGCCGATCTCGTAGAGGTAGGCGGCTGCGCCGACAGTCTGCATGGGGGTCAGAGGCAGCGTGCCCAGATGGGCGGCCTCGAGTGCGTCATCGAGCGCATGGACGCTGGACGGGGAGTAGTCCAGCACGGCGCCGGTGGGCCCGGCTGCCTGCACGAAATCCTGCGCGGCACCCGCCACGCGCGCCACGAATTCTTCCTGGACTTCGTCGCGCGTGACATCCTGGTTTATCTTGAGGAAACCGAACATCATTGGCTCCTTTGTGAAAACCGCAAGCGGCGTTAAGACCATTATAGGCAGCCCCCTGCGCCATGCCGCCCGAACGTTCCCTATTCCCAACACTCCTTAGCCCATGCCAGCCCCCATCGTAAGACGCCTGACCGCCCCGGATGCCGCGCCCCTGCGGCAATTGCGCCTGGACGCGCTGGTCGAAACGCCGGAATCCTTCGGATCGAGTTACGAAGAGGAACACACGCTGACATTGGAGGACATCCGCGAATGGATAGTCCCCGCGGACGACGGCGCCATGTTCGGCGTCTTTGCCGATGGCGCACTGGCCGGGATGGTGGGCGTGGGCCGGCAGCGCAAACTGAAGATGCGCCACAAGGCGCACATCTGGAGCATGTACGTGACGCCGGCCCAGCGCGGACGCGGGTTCGCCCGGCTGCTGATGCAGGCGGCGATCGGCCACGCGCGGACCATGCGCGGGGTCCGCCAGGTGCAGTTGAGCGTGACCGCCAACAACACCGCGGCGGTCGCGCTGTATGCCGGCATGGGCTTCGCCGTGTATGGCCACGAGCCGGAGGCGCTGTGCGTGAACGGCAGGCTCTACGACGAAGCGCTGATGGCGCTGCCGCTGGCGGACGGCTAGCGCGGAGCGCGGAATCAGGCGGCAGCCGACCTACGGCGCGCGCCGTACGCGCACACCTGGTTGCGGCCGCCGTCCTTGGCCTTGTAGAGCGCTTGGTCGGCCGCCTTGATGACGGCGTCGGGCGCGCGCAGCGCATCGCTGCGCTCGGCCACGCCAATGCTGACGGTCACGCGCAGCGGCCTCGAACCGCGGCCGCGGTTGCCGCGCCTGCGTTGGCCGATCTGGTCGGCCTTCGGCCGGGCCGGCTTGTCGCGCAGCCGCATCTGGTAAGCCTCGATCGCGCGCCTGACCGTTTCCAGGTGCGGCATGGCTTCGGCCGCGGTCTTGCCCGGGAACACCAGCGTGAACTCTTCCCCGCCGTAGCGGTAGGCGTGGCCGCCGCCGGGCACGCGGCGCAACTGGGACGCCACCATGCGCAGCACCTGGTCGCCCACGTCGTGGCCATGGGTGTCATTGAACGCCTTGAAATGGTCGACGTCGGCCATCGCAAGCGTGTAGACGCGGCCCATGCGCTGCAGCCGCTCGTTCAGCGCGCGCCGGCCCGGCAGGCCGGTGAGCTCGTCGCGAAACGCCATGTGGAAGCCTTCGTGCGCCAGCGAAATGCACAGCGCCGTCAGCGACGCGGCGGACATCAGCGCCAGTTCGATGGGATGGGCGGCCCCACGCGGCAGGGCCCACGCCATGCAGACGAATCCCAGCCATTGGCCGGCCTGCTGCGGGCGGCCATAGCGCAGGAGCAGCAAGGTCAGGGTCAGGCCGGTAGCCAGCAGCGCCACCAGCGCCTCGGCCGGCACGCCCAGGCGCGCCAGCATGCCTTGCAGGGCGATCGTGCTGAAGATGCCGCCCACGCCGTCCTTGCCGGCCAGCGCGATCGCCGCCACGCCGGCGGCCATCAGGCCAATGCGCAAGCCCACGTCGATAAGCATGCTGGATCGCTCGGACCACAGCGCATTGATCGTGTAGACAAGCGACCACCAGGCCAGCACGGCCCCCATCGCCCAGGGCGCCTCGCGCGCGAGCGTGGGCCACGCGGCCGTCACCGCGAGCACGCACAGCATCAGCGCCAATGTCTGCGATCGCTGGTACATCAGGCAGATCGCCGCGCCGATCAGCGCCATCGCCCACGGCACGAAGGGCACGATGAGCGTCAGCGCTGGCGGCCATTCCCGCCAGAACAGAAGGCCCACCGCCGCAGCGACCGGCAACGCGGGATAGAACAACAGGGGCAGCCAGGGAATATGGGGGTAACGCACGGATGGGGCCTTGCTCACGCTTGCAGATATGACGTCGCCAAATCGGCAAACACATGTATTCTTTTTACGGACGCGGCATGGGGTTCTTTAGCACAAGCCGCGTAACAGCGCGGGCATCGGGCCCGCGCCAAACCTCCCGGCGCCGCCAGCGCAAGATCCCATGAGAATCCTGGTCAACATCGACGTGCCCGATCTGGAGCACGCCATCGCGTTCTATCGACAGGCCTTCGGCCTGAGACTGCACCGGCGCCTGGGGCCGACGGGTGCGGAAATGCTGGGCGCCGATGCGCCCATCTACCTGCTGGAGAAGGCCGCCGGCACGCCGGCCGCCGGCGCGGCGCGCCAGCCTCGCGACTACGCGCGGCACTGGACGCCCGTGCATCTGGACGTGGTGGTCGAGGACGTAGACAGCGCCGTGGCCCGCGCCGTCGCCGCAGGCGCGCGGCTGGAAGACCCGCCCGCCACGCACGCCTGGGGCCGCATCGCGCACCTGAGCGACCCCTACGGCCACGGCATCTGCATCCTGCAGTTCCTGGGCCGCGGCTACGACGAGCTGGCGCAGGACGGCGCCACCGACCCGGGCGGACTGCGGTTCACGCCGGCATCGGAATCGGATTTCGAGGCGTTGCTGGCGCTGCGGATCGCGGCCATGCGCGAAAGCCTGGAACGGCTGGGCCGGTTCGACCCGGAGCGGGCGCGGACGCGGCTGCGCGGCAATTTCCGGCCGGACTGCACCTGGCATATCGAACGGAATGGTCAGCGCGTCGGCTTCTATGCCGTGCGCCCGGACGGCGATGGATTGCGGCTGGACCACCTGTACCTGCATCCCGAGGCGCAAGGCCAGGGGCTGGGCGGGGAGGTCATGCGGTGGATCCTGCGGTATGCCGACAGCCGCGGGCTGCCGGTGACGCTGGGCGCGCTGCGCGGCAGCGATTCGAATCGCTTCTATCGCCGGCATGGCTTCGTGCAGACCGGCGAAGGCGAGTGGGACATCGAGTACCTGCGCGAATGCCTGCCGCCCGCGTCCCCGGAATGATGAATCAGGTGCGCGGCAGCGTCACGCCGCGCTGGCCCTGGTACTTGCCGCCGCGGTCGCGATAAGAGGTTTCGCAGACCTCGTCGCTTTCCAGGAACAGCATCTGCGCGCAGCCTTCACCCGCATAGATCTTGGCGGGCAGCGGCGTGGTGTTCGAGAATTCGAGCGTGACGTGGCCTTCCCATTCGGGTTCCAGCGGCGTGACGTTGACGATGATGCCGCAACGCGCGTAAGTGCTCTTGCCCAGGCAGACCGTCAGGACGCTGCGCGGAATCCGGAAGTATTCCACGGTGCGCGCCAGCGCGAATGAATTGGGCGGGATGATGCAGACATCGCCCTTGAAGTCCACGAACGAGCCTTCGTCGAAATTCTTGGGATCGACGATGGTGGAATTGATGTTGGTGAAGATCTTGAATTCGTCGGCGCAGCGCACGTCGTAGCCGTAGCTGCTGGTGCCGTAGCTGACGATGCGCCCGCCATTGGCCGTACGGACCTGCCCCGGTTCGAAGGGTTCGATCATGCCGGCTTCGGCCTGGCGGCGGATCCAGCGGTCGCTTTTGATGCTCATGGTGGGTGTGGTGCTAGGGAATGGAGTGGCCGCCATTTTATCCCGAGCGCGTCCGCTGCGCCCCGGCCCGGGCGGGACGGCCTTGTCCCGCCTCAAGCCGCGCGCCGGTCAATTGCCGAACAGCGTCCGGTAGACCAGAGAGATCCCGTTGACCGAACCGCCCTTCAAATCCAGGGACAGTCCCCGAGCCAGGCGGTAACTGGCGCGCCCCACCGTGTCGCTGCCAGACAGCGCCTGCTCGACGCTCAGCGTGATGCCGTTGGCGAAGTTCTTGCTGGCCACCAGGAACTGGGTGGAGAGATCGCTGTTGATATCCCTGTTCACGTTGCCGGCCACGGTGCGGTCGGGCAGGATGCTGCCCGAACTGCCCATGTTGCCCGTGCGCACGGCGACGTCGTCCAGCCCGAACTGCTTATAGAAAGGCTGTCCGCCGCCCAACAACGCGGTGCCGATGGACACCAGCAGGGCTGCGTCGCCGCCGCTTTCATCGGGGCCGCGGCCCAGCAGCAGCCAGGACAGTTTTTCGACGTCGCTCACCTCGGGATAGGACACCAGGTCGATGCGCGGCCGCTGGGCCGTGCCCACCACGCGCACGCCCGCCTCTACCAGTTCGCCGGTGCGCAGGGCCTCGATGTCCAGGATGGGATTGTCCAGGCGCCCCTGGAACGTCAGCGTGCCCCGGCTCAGCCGCAACCGCTGCCCGTAGGCCTCGATGCCGCCGCCGCGGGTGCGCAACTGGCCCCAACCCGTCAGGCGGCCGTCATTCAGCCGGATCTGGATGGCGCCCAGCAAGCCGGCGTCCAGCCCCATGCCGGTGATGTAGAACCGCGGTCCCATGTCGAACTTGAGGTCCATGGAGGTCTGCAGGGGCGTCGAGATCTTCGACGCGTCCTCGCCCGCCCGGATCACCCGGACATCGTCGTCCAGCGAGGGCACGCCCTGCAGGATCTCCAGGCTGAACCAGCCCGCGTCGGCCGTCAGGTTCCCGACGATATCCAGGCGCGGCATGGCGGCCCTGACCTCGACGGTGCCGGACACCATGGCGTAGCGGTCCGACCGCTGCAACGCGGGAAAGCGATGCAGCGTCAGTTTGACCGTGCCGCCGCCGTCCATGATGTTCCAGTCGCCCTTGGCTTCGGCATACCCGCCCTTCGCCCCGGGATTGGTCGTGATCCACTCCTTGGTGCGCCATTCCGCCGGCATGACGCGCAGCGACGCCGGGAAGCGCAGGCTGTCCAGCACCAGCCGCTGTCCGTCCAGCCGGGCGGACAGCGTGCCGTCGAGCAGCCGCACGCCATCGTCGATGCGCACCAGCCGCAGTTTGTCGCCCCGGATGTTGCCGGTCGCGTTCCACTGGCCGGCAAGCGTGCCCTGCACGTCGATGTTGGCGTTGAGCGTGCCGCCGACCTCCATCGTGTCGCCCACGAACAGGCCCACCCAGGCCAGGTCGGCGATGTCGGCATTCAGGCGGGCCCGCAGCGGCTGTCGCGCGTCCAGTGCCATGCCGCCCTGGGCGTCTACGGCCAGCACCGCCGTCCCGGTCCCGTTGACCGAGCCCATCTTGTCGGTGGCCAGATCGAGCCGGGCGTCCAGCCGGCTGGCGTTGGCCGACGTGGGCGTGGCGGTCAGCTCCAGCGCCAGGGTCTTCACGCCCAGCGGGATGGGGGGATCGCCCGGAATCAGCAGGTCGCCGGAACGGCGGGCGATCCTTGCCCTGCCGCCCAAGCGCCCGTCGAATTTCAGGTCCCACAGCAGATCCAGCGCGATGCGCCGCTGGCCCTCGGGCACCATGGCGTTCACCCTGCCCTCGTTTTTGCCCAGCTTGGCCGCCGCTTCAGGATCGAACGCGCCGACCACCTGGCGCGCCATGGCGGCGGAAATAACGAGGTTATCGGCCTGGCCGGCCGTTTCCCAGCGCTTGCCGCCCCCACGCGATCCTTGATGCGCCACGGTCAGGCGTTCCTTGCCGGGCAGCGTCAGGCTGAACGCGGTCTGGCCGACCTGCCACTGCCATTGCGGCGCGACGGCCGACGGCAGAAAGCTCAGCGTCACCGGCCGGTCCGCCGACACGGCAAAACCTGCGGTATCGGCGGACAGCCGGGAAAACGAGCCGCGCCAGCCGGCGAGCGCGGCATCGGGCTGTCCGGCGGGGCCTCTGCCCCAGCCGCCGGCGAACGTAAGATTGGCCTGCGCGCGCGCCTGTCCGATCACACCGGGACGCGGATTGGGCGGGGTGTAGCTGGCCGTGATTTCGCCCCGATGAGAGGCGACCGAACCATCAAGCCTGGCCCTCACGTCCGCGCCGCCCGGCAGGTCGGGCCAGAAGGCGTCCAACTGGGGCGCTTGCGCGTCCAGCGTGACGGCGCCGCCCGCCGCCTCCAGTTCGCCTGTCGCGCGAACGCGGTTGCGCCCAAGCCGCAAGTCCACGTCCAAGCCGTGGATCCGCAAGCCCGCCAGCGGATCCAGCTCGGGATCCGGCGCGGCGGTTCCGCCGGGCGCCGCCGCGGCGACATCCACCTGCGCCTTCACAGCGCCGCTCAGCGGCTGGCGGTTCCAGCGGCTGCCCTCTTCGAAGCGAAGGTCAACGGCAGCCTGGCGCAGTTGGCTCAGATTTTCGATCTCGGCCCGCACGTCGGCGCGCACGGTCAGCACCGCCGGCGGAATGGCGCTGCCCGCCCATGGCCCCAAGTCCAGGCGCTGCGCATCGAGCGACCCGATGATCCGGTCGCGGCCGGGGACATCGCCCGCCTGCAGGTCGAACTGCGCGGCGAGCGTCGATTTATCGGGCAACTGCGCGCGCGCCCGAGCGCTGCGCAGCACCAGCGCCGTGCGAGGCGCCAAGTCGGCCACCACGTCCAGCACCAGATTGGAACCGGTGCCGTCCAACTTGGCCTGGATGCCGTCCAGCGACCCCGCGGCGTCGGCGCGCAGCACGACCAGGCAAGCAGGCGCGGGCGGCCCCATCGGCGCGGCCGCGGCGGCAGGAGTCTGCGCGCTGTTGCCCTTGGCCTCCGCGGCGGCGCCGGCCCGGCCCTTGGACGCCTCGTTTGCCCTGGACTTGGCGCCGCCCCTGGCCGCCCCATCCGCCTTGGGCCTGGCCTGGTTTTTAGCCGGCTCATCAGCGTTGGGCTTGGCCTGCCCGGCCACCGGCCCGAACACGCCGCTCAGCCGGTCTGCCTGGCACAGCGGCGACTCGGGCCCCGAGCCTCGCGCCGTTACGTCCAGGCGCGCCGCGAAGGGCCAGGGATCGGCCATGCCCTGCAGGTCCGCCTGACCGGTCACGTCCGCCTGGCCCACCTCGTGCCCGACGCGCAGGCTGGCGATGCGCAACTGCGCGCCCTGTTTGCCCGCGGCGAAGGTGGCGCTCAGGTCGTTCAGCGTAACGGGCAGCGGCTGGCCGTCCTGGATGAACTGGAAGTCGCCCAGCGCCAGCCGGTCCACGGCGATGGTTACCGGCAATTCCGGCAGGGTGAAAGGCGCGTCGCTGTCATCGGCAGGCGGTTCCTCGGGCGCGGACGTCATCGCGACGCGAACCGACCCCGCCGAGACATTGCGCACATGCAGCAGCCGGTCCCCCAGCGCGCGCCAGCGCACCACCAGATTGAGGTCGCTGATGTCGATGCGCGTGCCGCCCGTTTCAAGCTCCAGCCGGCCTACGGACACGCCCCGCAGGATCGAGCCGCGCACGTCCAGCGCCTGCCCGTTCAATTGCTGGGCGGCGGTGGTCAGCAGCAAACGCGTGCCATTCTGCGACGCGGCCAGCCAGAACAGGAAGCCCGCCGCCAGCACGGCCAGCATGGCAAGCCCCGGCAGCCACCAGACCAGCACATGGCGCAGGAATTTCCGCAGAATCCTCAAAACGCGATCCCCAACGAGAAATGCAGGCGCAGGTCGCGTTCGCGCTGGCCGTAGGCCACGTCCAGGAACAGCGGGCCGGCCGGCGTGCGCACGCGGGCGCCGACGCCGTAGCCGACCGACATCTTCATGTCGCCAAAAGACTCCGCGGCGTCGCCCGCGTCGACGAATACGCCCATGCCCCAGCGTTCATCGAAGTAATGGTCGTATTCAATGCTGCCGACGAGCAGCGTGGGCGCGCCCACGACCGCGTTGTCGCGATGCACGCCGATGCTCTGGTAGCGGTAGCCGCGGATGGAACGCGCGCCGCCGGTGCGGAAGCCGAAATCGTCGGGCACCTGCACATCGCCGTTGGACCACACCCGCCCGACCTCGGCGCGGATCATCAGCACGTCCAGCTTGCCGATCGGCCACCATTTCTGGCCGCGCAGCCTCAGCCGGGTGTAGGGCTCGCCCGTATCCAGCGTGACGCCGACGCCGCCGCCCACGGAAATCAGGTTGCCTTCGCGCGGGTCGTATTTGTTGTCGACGTCGCGGCGCAGCCATTCGGCGGTGAGCGTCGCCGTGGGCAGCGTGAAGCTGTCGCCGCCGTCGATCTTGACGTGATCCTGCGCCAGCAGCGCGCCCCAGCGCGTTTCGTATTCGACCCGGCTGTCGCCCGCCCCCTTGCGTTCCTGGGAGCGCGTGGCGCCCAGCGCGTAGCGGGTGACTTCCAGGCCCTGGATGTCGGAACGGTCGGCCAGGATCCCGACGGAATCGCGGTATCCGCGTTCCGTGGGCGGCAGGAGGATATCCAGGAAGGCGCGTTGGCGCAGGCGGTCGACACCGAAGCCGGTTTCCATGGTGACGGGCTGGCCGAACACCACGTTCTGGCGATACAGGGACTCCACGCGCACGCCGGCCTCGTCGTCCACGCCGATCGAGGCGGAAAAACGCTTGGGCGGCGCTTCGACCACGCGCACCTGCACCGGCAGCGTGACTTCGCCGTCGGAATCGAACTGGGCCGGCGGCGGCGGCATGCCGCCCGATACCGTCGGATCTCCGGCCGGCGCGGCGGCCGCAGCGTCTTCGGAACCCGGCGCGCGCGCGCGGTCGGAAATGGGGTCCGTGGGCTGCTGCGTGTCGCCGGGCTGCTCCAGCGACACGAACGCGCCCCGGAAGAAGGCGGTGGACTGCAGGTCCTGCTGCCACTGGTCCAGACGGTTCTGGTCAAAGGCCGCGCCCACGTTGTAGCGGACGTAGCGGTCGATGAGCGTTTCCGGCACGCGCTTGAGCCCGGTCGTGTTGAGTTCGCCCATGCGGACTTGCGGCCCGCTGTCGATCGACACGTGCAGGCTGGCGGTGGCCTTGTCGGCGTTGATGTCGGCCCGGGAAGACGTCATGCGCGCCAGCAGGAAGTCGCGCGTGGACACGTCGTCCAGCAGCGTCGCCTTGGCCCGGTTCCAGTCGCTGTTGATGAACGGCTGCCCTTCCTTGAGCCGCCAGTCGTCGCGCAGCCGCTGCACGCGCTGCGCATATTCGGGGCGCGTGATGCGGCCCGAAAATTCCAAGTTGACGGACTCCACGACCGTGCGCTTACCCGGCACGATGGCGATGTCCCAGGTTTCGCCGCCGATGTCGGTGCCGGCTTCCAGCGTGACCTTGGGCGAAAAATAACCCTGGGTGGCCAGGGCGGCCAGCGTCGCGTCGCGCGCGCGCCGGCGCAAGCGGTTGATTTCACCGCCGTCCTGGTCTTCCGCCAGCCGCGCGATCGCGTCAACGGCCTGGGTGATCGCCTGCAGCGCCGCAGGAGGCACGCCCCCGGGGTCCACGATGATTTCCGGGCGCTTGGCCAATGCGTCGCCCGCCATCACGCACAATCCTGCCAAGAAGGCGCGGGCAGCCCACCGCATGCTTCAGTGCGGTTGCTGCACGACGATGGAGGGGAATTTCCCGGCCATATCGCGCGGCAGTGCGGCAACCCCGGCCGCCAGCTTTCTTGCGATGGCGCGATACAGGGCTGCGGCCTCGCTGCCCGCATCCGACACGACCGTCGGGGTGCCGGCATCGGTCTGCTCGCGGATCGCAAGGGTCAGCGGCAGGCTGCCGAGCCACGGCGTCTGGTATTGCTCGGCCATGCGCTGGCCGCCGCCCTCGCCGAAGATGTGCTCGGCGTGCCCGCATTGCGAGCAGATGTGGATGGCCATGTTCTCGACCACGCCCAGGATGGGCACTTCCACCTTCTGGAACATGCGCAGGCCCTTGCGGGCGTCGAGCAGCGCGACGTCCTGCGGCGTCGTGACGATGACCGCGCCGACGACCGGCACCTTTTGCGCCAGGGTCAGCGCCACGTCGCCCGTGCCGGGCGGCATGTCGACGATCAGGTAGTCCAGATCGCGCCAGTTGGTCTGGCGCAGCAGCTGTTCCAGCGCCTGCGTGACCATCGGGCCGCGCCAGATGGCGGGCGAATCGGCATCAATCAGGAAGCCGATGGAATTGGCCTGCAGGCCGTGGCCGGTGAGCGGCTCCATACTCTTGTTGTCCAGGCTCTCGGGACGGCCCGAGATGCCCAGCATCGTCGGCACGCTGGGGCCGTAGATGTCCGCGTCCAGCAGGCCGACCTTGGCGCCTTCGGCCGCCAGGGCCAATGCCAGGTTCACGGCCGTGGTGCTCTTGCCCACGCCGCCCTTGCCGGAGGCCACGGCAATAATGTTGCGCACGTTGGGCAAGGGCTTCAGGCCCTTCTGCACCGCATGGGCGGCGACCTTCCAGGTGACGGATACCTGCGCGTCGGTCACGCCCGCCTGGGCCAGGGCCCGGACGGCGAGATCGCGGATCTGTTCGCGGACGGCGTCGGCGGGATAACCCAGCTCCAGCGCCAGCGCGACTCGGCCGCCACTCAGCTGAATGTCACGATCTTTTACAGAAACACCCAAATCCAAACCGGTATTCGGGTCTTGCACGGCGCGCAGCGCAGCGCGGATGTGTTCTATCGTTATACTCATGTCACTATGGTTCCGTAGGCAGCGCGGTTCGAAGGGCCGCCATCCCCTCAAGGATAGCGGATACACGGGAACCTTTCGCTGCGTTTTGCATCCGACATTCATGACCAACACACTTATCCGCTTCTTTCGTGCCGTCCTATTCGCCGCCCTGGCCCTGATCGGCATGGCGATGGCGCTGGTGTTCATGCTTTCCACGGCAATCGCCGTGGCGATCCTGTACGTGGTCGCCAAGGTCCGCGGCAAGCCCTTCGGCGTTCGCGCCTATTGGAGCCAGCGTCAGGGTGCCCGTCCGGGCCCCTTCCAATCCGCCAGCGCCCCGTTCGCCACGCAACCGCGCGGCGACGTCATCGACGTCGAGGCCCGCGAAATCCGCTGACGGCGGTTTTCCACCGTGCTTGCGCCGCCACCGGCGCAAGCTGGCCGTTGCGTACCGCGCAATTGCGGCCCCAACCGCCCCGGCCCCACCCTCAACCCGCCTGATTCGCGCCGCCGCGATGGGCGGGTTGCGTTGTTTCCGGCAGGGCGCAAGCAAGTCCGCGCGCTTGCCCTAAAATGGCCGGCCATATCCTTTTTCCCCTCAACCCTCTGTCGACAACCATGTCTCGCACCCTTTTTGTCACCACTGCGCTGCCCTACGCCAACGGATCTTTCCACATCGGCCACATCATGGAGTACATCCAGGCCGATATCTGGGTTCGTTCGATGCGAATGGCGGGCCACACGGTGCATTTCGTGGGTGCCGACGACGCGCACGGCGCGCCGATCATGCTGAAGGCTGAGAAAGAAGGCATTACGCCCCAGGCGCTGGTCGCCCGCTATGCGGCCGAGCGGCCGCAATACCTGAACGGCTTCCACATCCGTTTCGACCACTGGCACTCTACCGATTCGGCCGAGAACGTCGCCCTGTCGCACGACATCTATCGCGCACTGAAGGCCCAGGACCTGATCGAAACGCGCTCCATCGAGCAGTTCTACGATCCGGTCAAGGGCATGTTCCTGGCCGACCGCTACATCAAGGGCGAATGCCCCAAGTGCCACGCCAAGGACCAGTACGGCGATTCCTGCGAGGTCTGCGGCGCGGTCTATGCGCCCACCGAACTGATCAACCCCTATTCCGCGCTGACCGGCGCCACGCCCGTCCTCAAGTCGTCCGACCACTTCTTCTTCAAGCTGTCCGATCCGCGCTGCGTGGAATTCCTGCAGCAATGGACCACCGGCTCGAACAAGCAGGGCAGCAAGCACCTGCAGCCTGAAATGCTTGCCAAGACGCGCGAGTGGCTGGGCGCCGAAGACGGCGAGGCCAAGCTGGGCGACTGGGACATCTCGCGCGACGCGCCCTATTTCGGCATCGAGATCCCGGACGCGCCGGGCAAGTACTTCTACGTGTGGCTGGACGCGCCGGTGGGCTACCTGGCGTCGCTGAAGTCGTACTGCGAAGTCAAGGGCATGGATTTCGACGCCCTGCTCGACCCCAACGGCGACACGGAGCAGGTCCACTTCATCGGCAAGGACATCGTGTACTTCCACGCGCTGTTCTGGCCCGCGATGCTGAAATTCGCCGGACGCAAGACGCCGGACGCCGTCAACGTGCACGGCTTCATCACCGTCAGCGGCGAAAAGATGTCCAAGAGCCGCGGCACCGGCATCTCGCCGCTGCGCTACCTGGAAATCGGCATGAACGCCGAATGGATGCGCTACTACATCGCCGCCAAGCTGAACGCGCGGGTCGAAGACATGGACTTCAACCCCGAGGACTTCATCGCGCGCGTCAACAGCGACCTGGTCGGCAAGTACGTCAACATCGCCAGCCGCGCCGCCAGCTTCATCACGAAGCACTTCGACGGCGTGCTGGGCTACTCGGGCGACACCACCGCGCTGGCCGCGGAATACGCCGAACAGGCCGAATCCATCCGCGCCGCGTTCGAAGCGCGCGAGTACAACCGCGCCATCCGCGAAATCATGGCCTATGCCGACCGCATCAATCAGGCGTTCGACACCGCGCAGCCGTGGGTGCTGGCCAAGGGCATCGCCACCGCCGACGACGCGCAGAAGGCCGCGCTGCAGGACATCTGCTCGCGCTCGCTGGCCGGCTTCAAGGCCCTGTCCGTGATGCTGGCGCCGGTGCTGCCGGCGCTGGCCGAACGCGTGGCCCTGGAGCTGTTCGGCGCCCAGGCGCCGTTCACCTGGGCCGACGCCTCGGTGCTGCCGCAGCGCGTCGCGCCGTTCAAGCACCTGATGCAGCGCGTCGAACCGCAGATGCTCGAAGACCTGTTCGAGCCGCCCGCCGCGCCCGTCGTGGTGCCTGGCGGCGAACCGCTGGCCGACACCATCTCCATCGACGACTTCGCGCGCGTCGACCTGCGCATCGCGCAGATCGTCAACTGCGAGCATGTCGACGGTTCCACCAAGCTGCTGCGCCTGACGCTGGACGTGGGCGAAGGCCGCCACCGCAACGTGTTCTCGGGCATCAAGTCGGCCTACAAGCCGGAAGACCTGATCGGCAAACTGACGGTCATGGTGGCCAACCTGGCCCCGCGCAAGATGAAGTTCGGCGTATCCGAAGGCATGGTGCTGGCCGCCAGCCATGCAGACGAAGCCGTCGACGCCGGCATCTACGTGCTTGAGCCCTTCCCCGGCGCCAAGCCCGGCATGCGCGTGCGCTGATCCGCCTGACGCCTCAAGCAAAAGAGCCCGCATCGCGGGCTCTTTTTTTGTTTGCGGAACAGGCTAGGCGTTGCTGGGCGCCAGCGCCGGGTCCAGCGAGACGCGCTCGTCGAACACGAAGCACTTGCCTTCGTAGCCCGGGCCGCCAGTTTCCTCGAAGTATTTGAGGATGCCGCCGTCGAGCTGGTAGACATTCTGGATGCCGGCCTCGTTCATGTAGATGGCGGCCTTTTCGCAGCGGATGCCGCCGGTGCAGAAACTGACCACCGTCTTGCCTTCAAGCTGCGCGCGGTTCGCCTGCACCGCGTCGGGAAACTGCGTAAAGCGGTCGATACGCCAGTCGATGGCGTTCTTGAACGTGCCCTCGTCCACCTCGAAGGCGTTGCGCGTGTCCAGCATCACCACCGGGCGGCCGGCATCGTCGGCCCCCTGCTCCAGCCAGCGCGCCAAGGTTTGCGCATCGACGCCCGGCGCGCGGCCCGCGGCGGGACGTATCGCCGGATGGTTCATCCGGATGATCTCGCGCTTGATCTTGACCAGCAGCTTGCGGAACGGCACGTCGCCGCTGTAGCTGAACTTGACCTCCAGGTCGGCGAAGCGCGCGTCGGCGCGCAGTTCCAGGAGGAACGCGTCGATCGCGTCGGCCGCGCCCGCCAGAAACAGGTTGATGCCTTCCTCGGCCAACAGGATGGTGCCTTTGAGCCCGGCGTCGCCCGCCAAGCCCAGCAGGCGGGTGCGCAATTCAGGCAGGGAATCCAGCGGAACGAACTTGTAGGCGGCGATATTGACGACGGGAGTCATGGCAAAGCGGTGAAAAACGGGCGGCGAAGCCCGTAATAGTAATCGCTGGGCGCCCCGACCCGCCCGCGCCCCTGCTTGAGGAAGCTCAACGGCTGACGACTTCCTGCTCGATCACGGCGTCCAGCACCCAGCGCACCGACGAGGCGTCGGCAGGCGGGTTGGGGTCGTGGACTTCGACCACGCGCAGGCGGTAGCGCACGCCCGGCTGGAAATTGAAGCCGGTGATTTCGCCATACCAGAACTGCCAGGGTTGCGAGGCGCTGTCCCGGACCTGGTAGCACATGGCGCGGCCCGCGCCGGCGCTGCAGGGCACCCGCTCAGAATTCACGTAGACCAGCTTGGAGGGGCCGCGCTGGCCGCCGGCGACGGGGTCGACCCGGCGGCCAAAATCCAGCGTGTCGCCGGTGCTGAGCTTCCAGGTCATGCGCTGCGGGTTGTTGGTGTTGTCCACCGAACTGGCGGTGATGCGCGTGAGGCTCGCCAGGAAGTCGCGCTCCAGCGCCATGGCCTGCGGCGCGCAGGCCATTCTTGTGGATACGGGCTCCGAACGGACGATAAGCAGGCCGTTGGCGATCGTGTAGGGCGCGTTGAACTGGTTGCAGCCGGCAAAGCCCATCATGCGCGGCGAGCCCTGTTCATGGATGAACGCCACGGTAATGGGCCGAGTGGTCGACGATGGGTGCGGCACGGGGCGCAACCCGCCCCCTGGCTGCGTCCAGCGGGCCAGGTCCCAGCTGGTCTGCACCAGCATGTCGGAGGCGGACGCGGGCTGGAAGCGCGGATCCTGCCCGTCGGCGGCGCGCATTGGCGGCGACGAGCAGGCCGCAAGGCCGACGAACAGCAGGCAGGGCGCCAGCCGGCGCCAGGAAGCGGGAAAGGGCATGCGTGCCTCGAAGACAGTCTGGACGCGGAAAGGATCAGGGCGTGGGCGGGTCCTGGCGGCGTTCGAACTCCAGGACGTCGCCGCCGCGCAGATTGAAGGTCAGGTGCCGCGGCGCGCCGCCGCTGTCCAGCGTGAACGTATCAATGACGCCCAGGCCGCGCAGGTAGTCGGCCTCGAGCCTGGCCCGTTCGGGCGGATTGCAGGCCATGCGGGTCATGGCGGGCGCGTCGATGAACAGCTTGCCGCGTTCCAGCTTGTAGGTGCCCCGGTATCGGTTGCAGCCCGAGAAGCCGTTGACCTGGTACTGCTTGCCCTGCGCCAGGAAGGTCAGCCGAATGGGTTCGCCGTTATCGCCGTGGGGGATGTCCCGCAGTGCGCCGCCGGCTTGCGTCCAACGGACGAGTTCCCAACTGGTCTGCGCCAGCGAATCCGCGCTGCTTGCGGCGTTGGCCGCGGCTGCGCCTTCCGGGCGAGCCCCGCCGATTGATCCGGCGCAACCGGCCAGTGCCGCGGTCAGCACTCCCAGGCAGAGCAATCGGCTACGCGTGGACAGGAAGTTGGGCATGGGCGGGACTCCAGGATGATTCGCAACCTTCGTACTGTAACCGGCATCGGCGCGGCGGGCGATTTTCTCCGCCCTACAGCCGAATCCGAAAGCAGCACGAGCAAGCCGCGTTCCTACCTCCGATGGCGCGGCGTGCTGCATCGAAAGCCGCATGGCGGGCGCCTTCTGCTGCGCGCAGAATCATCGGCAGTGGGTGACTCCGGCCGGATCAGAAATACAGGGAAAGAGGAGCGGAGCACGCAACGTCGTCAAGCGCAAGTGTCCGGCCCATCGGGCCATAGAAGAATATCTACCGGGGAGACACGCAATGGGCTTCTTGAGAACGTTACTGGCGCTGTCGGTGGTGCTCGACCACCTGGGCGGCGGCTATGGCGATCAACTGGTGGGCGGCCGGCTGGCGGTGCAGCTTTTCTACGTGATCTCGGGCTTTCTGATTTCCTATGTGCTGACGGCGACGGACCACTACCAGGGCGCGGTGGGCAAGTTCTACGCGAACCGCTTCCTGCGGCTGTTCCCCATCTACCTGGCCGTGGCGGCCCTGACGCTGACCGCGCACATCGTCAGCGGCGGCTCCTTCTTCCGCATCTACGAGTCCCTGCCCTTCAGCGCCGAACTCTTCCTGGTGCTCTCCAATATTTTCATCTTCGGCCAGGACTGGCTGATGTTCTTCGGCATCCGCGATTCCGCGCTGGCGTTCACGGGCAGCTTCGCCAACAGCGACGTGCCGCTCTACAAGGGTCTGCTGGTGCCCCAGGCCTGGACCCTGGGCGTGGAAATGAGCTTCTACCTGGTGGCGCCGTTCGTGCTGCGATCGCCGCGCCGGCTGCTGGCCCTGCTGGCTGCGTCGCTGATCTTGCGCGCCATCCTGATCGCGACCGGCGTCGGCCGGTCCGATCCCTGGACCTATCGCTTCTTTCCCACGGAGCTGGCGCTGTTCCTGATCGGCTCGCTGTCGCACCAGGTGCTGCTGCCACGCATGAAGGCCTGGACGCAGCGCGTGAAGCGCCTGCCCGAGTTGGGCACGGCCATCCTGTTCGCTTACATCGTGGTGCACTTCTCGATCGGCATCAATCCCACAGTGCGCGATGGCATTGCGGTCCTTCTGTTCGCCGCGCTGCTGCCGCTGGCGTTCCTGTTCCAGTCGCGGCACAAACTGGACAAGGCGATCGGCGAACTGAGCTACCCGCTCTACATCTGTCACATGCTGGTGATCATGGCGTTCAGCTGGCTCATGCACGGCCTGCAGGAACATCAGCCGATGCTGTTCGCAGCCATGGCGATCACGGGCTGCATCGGCGTCTCGGCGGTCCTGAACTATTTGATCGCGGATCCCCTGGAGCGCCTGCGCAGCCGCCTGCGCACGGATGGGGGCCGCGGCGCGGCACAGCCTGCGGCCGACTCCCGCCCGCGGCCTCAGGTGCCGGTCGAACCCATGGGGACTATTCGCCGCGTGCCTTGATGTACGCGGCCAGCACCAGCTCGATCTGGCGCTTTTCCTGTGAGCTTAGGCGGGCGTAGGTAGCGTAGGAGACCGTTTCGAACGGCCACGCAGGCTGCATGGTGAAAGGACCCATGCCGCTTGCGCCATCGCCGTCCTGTACGGATTCCAGCATCGGGCCTTCGCCCGTGCTGAGCCAAAGCGGATTGACGCGCAGCGCGCGCGTCAGCTTGATGAGGGCGTCACTGGAGGGCTGCTGGCGCTGCCCGCTTTCGTAGTTGCCGATGGCGCTTTGCGACAGGTTGCTTGCGACCGCCAAGTCCTTTTGAGTCCATCCCTGAAGCATTCTTGCGTTGCGCAGACGATGGCTAAACGTGTCCAATCGATCAACCCGAGACATTTAATATGAATGTATTTATTTGATTAAAGCATCTCAATTCTGCTGCCAAACAAACGGATTACACCCCAATTTCCGGGCTAATCCGTAAATCGCGGCCCGCCCCGCGCGACCGCGCATCCGCCGGGTCCGCCGGCATCGCACGCCGCGCAAGTCTGCGCCATAAAAGCCATAACTATCATCGACTTGCAGCGCGGCGCCCTGCCAGGCAGCGACCCGCCCGGCATCCCCCGCATGAGGCCCGGGCAACAAAAAAGACGGATGAGTTTATGGGAATACTGACCGGCAAAAACAAAATAATGTATCGGTAATACATAATATTTTGTTGATGCAGACGACGAAACAAACAGCGTTTCAATGCTCTTGGGACCATTTGGCCGTCTATTTCTGTTACCAGCAGAAACTATCGAAACGTATCTTCACAAAAAAACACGCCCGTGTTTAAATGAAACACGGGCGTGACCTCAGCGCCAACAAGGGCCGGCAACGGCCTGGTCCTGCGGGCTCGGCAGCCCGCTCCGGCGGCGCCAGCGGCGCGCCGCCTCATTGGAAGCATCAATGAACAACACGCTGGATGTCATATTTCTTGGCAGTGACAACGCCAGGCATGCCAGACTGGTGGAAGGGCTTTCCCACCTGGGATTCAACGTCCGCCGCTGCCACGACCTGGTCGATGTCTACGACAGGTTTTCCCGCCGGCCCAGCCCGCTGGTGGTGCTGGAAGCGCCGCTTACCGATGTCCACAACGCTGCCGTGCGCCTGCGGGCCGTGGACCGCAGCCTGGGCATCGTCGCCATCGCAGATTTCGCCGACTCCGAAAGCCGGATCCGTACCCTGCTGTGCGGCGCGGACGCCTGCCTGCCTCCCGAAGTGACGGGGCTTGAACTGGCGGCCGTGCTCCAGGCGCTGGTCAGGCGGGCCGTCGGCCTGGACGGCATGGACCCTGCGTCGGATCCGCAGGCCGCGGAAGAGCCCTCCCAGGAAGGCTGGCGGCTGGCCAACAAGGGCTGGACGCTGATCAGTCCCAAGGGCCGGACGCTGGGGCTGACGACGGGCGAGCGGGACTTCCTGTCCCGGCTGGTTCGCGCGCCCGACCGCAAGGTCAGCCGCGATGCGTTCATCGCCGATGGCGCCGACGAGGCCGACAGCGGCATCACCCGGCGCCGGTTCGTGGACGTAATGATCAGCCGCCTGCGCCGCAAGGCCGCGGCCAATCAGATGACCCTGCCGATACGGGCTGTACACGGATGGGGCTACATGTTCGCGGCCGACATCACACTGGATCTGGACTATCGGGTATCGGCGGCAGACGGCCGCTCGGAAGGCCAGGAGGCCTGGCGCGGCGAAGCGCAGGACGCGAGCGCGCCGGCCTAGCCGCGGCGCCTTGCGCCCAGGCGCGCCGAGGAAGCGCGCCAGACGAAAAAAACGCGGCGCTGCCCCCGAAGGGTAAGACGCCGCGCTAAAACAACACGTGAGCCTGGAGTCATCGGCCGGCACCGATGCCTTCTACCTGGATCACGCGATTCCAACATTCGTGCCTCATACTACTCACGCACGGTCCGACCGTGGACCCGCGCCGGGTCTCTAGTCCCTACGCAGGCTGCAACGTGATCAACGCCTGGCAACTTGTCCACCCTGACTGCTGGCGGGCTTATATGCCATATCAGCGGTGTTCCTTCCGGATAGCCGCCTGATGCGGAAAGTTTAGGACCTCGGGCGAGTTTCCAGTAATTCTTTGTTGATAGTCTTCCATACCTATTTGATATAGGAAGCGCGTGCGTCCCATGCCCCTGCCCCGACCCAATCTGCGCCACCGCCTTCGCAAAATCCTGGCGTTTTTTCCTCCCAACTGGTGCCTGGCCATCCTGGTGGCGCTGGACGGCTACGCGTTCATGCATCCCGTGCTGCGAGAGGTCCGCGCGCGTGAATATTCATTCTGGCTGGCTCTGGACAACTGGCATGAAATCATGCGCGTGGTCGGCCTGCTGGAGATCCCGCGCCTGGTGCTGGGCGTGGGCCTGCAGGTGATCGCCCTGGGCCTGATCCTGAAGGCCCGGATCGCGTGGGCGTTTTCGCTGGTGCTGCTGATCGGTGTGGGCACCTTCGCCATCCTTGGCGACGGCGGGCGGGCCGGGCTGGGCATCTACACGCTGATCCTCGTGATCGCCCTGGTGGCCTATTGGCGGCGCTTCGACCGCGCCAGCGTCACCGCCGGGTCGCTCTTCGCGCTGGTCAGCGTGCTGTCGCTGCTGATCTATGCCGTGTTCGGCACCCTGTACCTGGGCAACGAATTCAATCCGCCCATCCTCGACGCCGGCACGGCGCTCTACTTTTCCATCGTCTCCATGTCCACGGTGGGCTATGGCGACATCACGCCGCACAGCGGCACGGCGCGGCTGTTCACCGCGTCGATTATCATCCTTGGCATTACCGTGTTCGCCACGTCCGTCAGCGCGATCGCCGGACCGGTGATCGGCGGCAACCTGAAACGGCTCGTAAAAGGCAGGTTTTCTTCCGCCATGAGAAAGAATCACATCATCATCGCCGGCGCGACGCCGCTGGCCCAGAGCGTCTACCAGGGACTGCGCGGCCGCAACGAAGAGGTCACCGTCATCGTGCCGACCGGCATGGCGCACGATTACCCCGCGGCCACCGACCTGATCGAAGGCGATCCCTCCAGTGTCGACGTTCTGCACCAGGCCGGCGTGACGCGCGCGCGCTATGTGCTGGCGCTGCGCGACGACGATGCCGAGAACGCGTTCATCGTGCTGGCGGCCAAAGAGGCCGCGGGCGCCGACGGCGCCAAGACCGTCGCGCTGGTCAACACCAGCAAGCATCTCGAAAAGATCCGGCGCGTGCAGCCCGATCTGGTGTTTTCGGTGCAACTGCTGGGCGCGGAGCTCCTGACCCGCGCGATCAACGGCGAGCCCATGGACAGCCAGGCCATCACGGACCTGTTCTTCGCCAAGCCTTCATCCAGCGCCAAGGTTGCTTGATTCCGGCCGCTTCGCGCCAGGAGGCGGCGCATGCCCGGCATACCAGTGCAGGAACTGCTCCGACGGCATGGGACGCGCGAACAGATAGCCCTGGATGAGGGCGACGCCACGCCTGACCAGGTAGTTGAACTGCAGTTCGGTTTCGACGCCTTCGGCCAGCACCGCCAGGCCCAGACGATGGCCGAGGGTGATGATGACGTCCAGCACCGGCGCGTCTTCGCCGGAGGGCTGGATCGCATGGACGAACCCCTGGTCGATCTTCAGGTAGTCCACCGGGAACTGCTGCAGGTATGACAGCGAGCAGTGCCCCGTTCCGAAGTCGTCGATGGCCACGAGCACGCCTTGCGCGCGCAGCGCGTCGATATTGCGCCGCGCCTGTCCGTCGTCGGTGATCAGGCTGCGTTCCGTGATTTCCAGCACCACCACGGGCTGGCGCGCCGAGACGTTCTGCACGAAGCGCTCGATATCGGGTACCAGCTCGGGGCTGGACAGATGCTCCGCGGCGATGTTGATGCCGACATGAAACCCGGGCGGCGTGGTCCAACTGCGCATGTCGCGTTCGATGAGCGCGAAGAGATGGCGAGTAAGCGCGATGATCATCCCGTCCTCTTCAGCGGCCGCGATGAAGATGTCCGGCCGCACGTAGCCCACGCCGGGGCGCTGCCAGCGCATCAGGGCCTCGACGCCCTCGCACTGGCCCGTCGCCTGGCCATAGATCGGCTGGTAATGCACCTGGAACTCGTCCGCGCGCATGGCGCGCCGCAGCAGTTCCTTGAACGATCGGCGGTTCGCCTGGAGCCTGTACGCCCCGACGGCAAGCCCGAGGCCAAGCAGCGCTGCCGCCGGCAGATACGTCAGCATCAGTTGCTGCCAGGCCTGCACGAGGTCCTCGGGTGGCGCCTTGACGCGAACGATCAGGGGAGCGCGCCCGTCATGGTTCGTGGTTTCGCTGTACACGAGCGAGCTGGGCGCGTCCCACGGCCCCTGGGAATCGCTGCGTATGGGCGCCCCGCCCTCGCCCACCTGCAACTCGATGCGGTAGTCGCGCAGGGTGGCCACGGCGTTCAGCAGATCCTGCACATAGCGCCCGTCGACCACCACCACGCCGCTATGTCCGTCAGTCCCGGACCTGCCCAGCAGGATGGCGGGGCGTTCCGGCGCCAAGGGCGTGCCGTCCACGGTGAACAGCCAGCCGCCCGGCGACAAGCTGCCCGACCATCGCCGGAATTCCGAGACCGAGTAGTCGGCCTTTCCTACCGCGGAAGAGCAATAGATACGGTCGTCGCGCAGCAGGATCAGCGAACGGAAATAGGGGTTGAGCGTGCCCCAGCGCTGCAGGTCGGGAAGCGCCTGCTCGCACGGCACCGCCGTCAGCGCGGCAACCCGGTCCAGGACCTCCCAGGCCTGCGCCAGGATGTGCTGCGTCTGCGCCCGCACGATGCGGGCGGCCGACTCGGCTTCCTCGCGTTGCGCCTTCTGGGCATGCCACCAGGTCAGTCCGGCGCAGGCCAGTACCGGGAGCGACAGAGCCAGCGCCACAGGCAGGTAGCGCCACGACGGTACGCGTTCCATCAAGGCCAATGTCGGCAAAGTCCCCCCGCTGGAGTATGGTCCGGTTTTCGTACGCCCAACGGGACGATGGGACACCAAGCGCGGCCCAACGTCAAGAAGCGCGTGTCCGTGGCCGGCGGACCGTCAAGGCGCGAGCAGCTCGCAGATCATCTCGACATGGGCCTGGCGCCGGTCGGCCAGCAGCATGCCGCCCTCTGGATCATGCAGCGCCGCCATGACCACCGTATGGACCACGGGGGCCAGCAGCAGCCAGGGGTGGTCCAGGGCCACGCTGTCGCGGCACACCCCGCGCTGGCGCGCCAGCGCCAGCAGGCGGGCAAGATCGGCCAGGTTGGCTGCCGCGGTTTCCTGGCGCCAGCGCGCGGCCACGTGCGGCACCCGGCCGCTTTCGGCCAGCAGCAGGCGCAGCGTGCTGATCATGGCCGGGTTGGCAAGGCTCTGGTGCAGATGGTCGGCAATGCATTCGGCCATGTCGCGGGCCGTTGCGGCCCCATCAGCAATGGCTTCGACGTCCAGGCGCGACGGGCTCAGGTTGCGCTCAAGCAGCGCGACGAAAATGGCTTCCTTGCTAGGGAAGTGGGCGTACAGCCCCCCCTTGGACAGGCCGGCTCGAAGGGCGATGTCGTCCATGCGGGCGCCAGCGTAGCCCGCCTGCGAAAACTCCTGCAGTGCGGCGTCCAGGATCTGCCCTACCCGCACGACCGGTGGAAGACGAATGCGCTGTCTGTCCATCTCTGCTGCTCCCGTTTCGATGTCCAGCCATTACAAACCGACCAGTCAGTCGTTAACTTGACCGAGGTCAAGGAATGTCTGAGTCCGCTTGGGCAGAATAAGCGCATGCCCCTGGTGCCGGAAGCCGGTCCGGGCTAGCAGGTCACAAGCCTGCTCCGTCCCGGATGCTCCCGCCCCCCTTGCGCTGGAGAACTGCCGCATGACTGCCCCTGCGTTTACCGCCAAAATCGCCGCGCGATTGGCCCCAGCCGCCCTGGCGGCGCTGCTGGCCGCCGGCTGCACCTCGCTTGCCCCCGATTACGAGCGCCCCGCGCTCCCGGTGCCGGCGGTGTATCCCGGGGCGGGCCATCCCGCGGCGGGCCAACCCCAGGGCCCCGCGCAAGACGCCACGGCGGCCCATATCACCTGGCAGTCCTACTTCACCGACCCCGCGCTGCAGGGCCTGATCTCCACCGCCCTGGAAAACAGCCGCGACCTGCGCGGCGCCTTGCTGCGGGTGGAAGAGGCCCGCGCCCTGTACGGCATCCAGCGCGCGGACCAGTTCCCCTCGGTAGGCGCCCAGGCCGACGGCTCCCGCTCCCGCGTTCCCGGCGACCTGAACCTCACGGGCCAGCCGCTGGTGTCGAGCCAATACCAGGTAGGCCTGGGCATGGCGAGCTGGGAACTGGACTTCTGGGGCCGCGTGCGCAGCCTGTCCGACGCCGCGCTGCAGAACTACCTGGCCACCGAGGCGGCAGCCCAGGCCGCCACGCTCAGCCTGATCACGCAGGTCGCCGACAGCTACTTGACGCTGCGCGAACTGGACGAACGCCTGGAACTGACGCGCGAGACCATCGCTTCGCGCGCGGAATCGCTGCGCATCTTCCGCCGCCGCTTCGAAGAAGGCGCGATCTCCAAATTGGACCTGACGCAGGTGGAAACGCTGTGGCAGCAGGCCAAGGCGCTGGGCACCGAACTGGAGCGCACCCGCGCCGCCCAGGCCCACGCGCTGGAACTGCTGGTGGGCGCGCCCCTGAACCTGTCTCCTGACCAGACCCGGCTGAACGACGAGGCCGTCATGCACGCCCTGCCGGCCGGACTGCCGTCCGATCTGCTCACCAACCGGCCCGACATCGTCGCCGCCGAGCATCAGCTAAAGGCCGCCAACGCCAATATCGGCGCGGCCCGCGCCGCGTTCCTGCCCAGCATCACGCTGACCGGCGCCTTCGGCACTGCCAGCGCTGAGCTGGATGGCCTGTTCGCTGGCGGCAGCCGCGCCTGGAACTTCGCCCCCAGCATCAACCTGCCAATCTTCGACGCGGGCCGCCGCCAGTCCTCGCTGGACCTGACCGAAGCGCGGCGCGACCTGGCCATCGCGAACTACGAGAAGACGATTCAGACCGCCTTCCGCGACGTGTCCGACGCGCTGTCGACGCGCCGCTGGCTGGCCGAGCAGGTGGACGTGCTGCGCGCCACCGTGGCCGCCCAGGCCGAACGCGAGCGCCTGGCCCAGTTGCGCTACGACCACGGCGCCTCGCCCTATCTGGAAGTGCTGGACGCCAAGCGCGACCTGCTGGCCGCGCAGCAGCAACTGGTGGAGACGCGCCGGGCCCTGCTTTCCAGCCGCGTCGGCCTGTACGCCGCGCTGGGCGGGGGCACGCAGGCGCCGCCGGCCGCCCCCGACACACCCCGCAGCTGACCGAACAGAAAAGACCAAGGACCCGCCACCATGCGCCTGCCCACCCGAAAACTGATTCCCCTGCTTGCCGTCCTGGCCGTCGCCGCTGCGGGCTGGTACGGATGGCGCCTGATGGCCGACACCGGCCCCGGCGAAGGCTTCGTCAGCGGCAACGGCCGGATCGAGGCCACCGAGATCGACGTTGCCACCAAGCTGGCCGGCCGCGTGCAGGAGGTGCTGGTCATCGAGGGCGACTTCGTGTCCGCCGGCCAGCCGCTGGCGCGGATGCAGGTCGACACGCTGCAGGCGCAGCGCGAGGAAGCGCGCGCCCAGCACCAGCAGGCGATCAACAGCGCGGCCAGCGCCGCCGCCCAGGTCGCGCAGCGCGAAAGCGACAAGCTGGCGGCCGACGCCGTGGTCGTGCAGCGGGAAAGCGAGCTGGACGCGGCGCGCCGCCGGCTCGCCCGGTCCGAGACACTGTCCAAGGAAGGCGCGTCCTCCATCCAGGAACTGGACGACGACCGTGCCCGCGTACGCAGCATGCAGGCGGCGGTGAACGCCGCGCGCGCCCAGGTGACGGCCGCCGCGTCCGCCATCGACGCGGCACGCGCCGCCCAGATCGGCGCGCAGTCGGCCATCGCCGCGGCCCAGGCCACCGTTGCGCGCATCGACGCCGACATCGCCGACAGCGAACTGCGCGCCCCGCGCGCCGGCCGCGTGCAGTACCGCGTGGCGCAGCCCGGCGAAGTGCTGGGCGCCGGCGGCAAGGTGCTCAACATGGTGGACCTGGCCGACGTCTACATGACGTTCTTCCTGCCCGAGCAGGCCGCCGGCCGGGTTGCGCTGGGCCAGGACGTGCGCATCATCCTGGACGCCGCCCCCGAATACGTGATCCCCGCCAAGGTGTCTTTCGTGGCCAGCACGGCGCAGTTCACGCCCAAGACCGTCGAGACCGCCAGCGAACGGCAGAAGCTGATGTTCCGCGTGAAGGCGCAAATCAGCCCCGAACTGCTGCAGCAACACCTCAAGCAGGTCAAGACCGGCCTGCCGGGCGTGGCGTGGCTCAAGCTGGACGCCGCCGCCCAATGGCCCGCCAATCTTGAAGTCAGGGTGCCCTGATGAACACCGCGCCCGTCGTCTCGCTGTCCGACGTGAGCCTGCGCTACGGCGCAGTGCAGGCGCTGGACGGCATCACGCTGGACATCCCGGCGGGACGCATGGTGGGCCTTATCGGGCCGGACGGCGTGGGCAAGTCGAGCCTGCTGGCGCTGATCGCGGGCTCGCGGGCGGTGCAGCAGGGCAAGGTCGTCGTGCTGGACGGCGACATGGCCAGCAGCCGGCACCGTGACGACGTCTGCCCGCGCATCGCCTACATGCCGCAGGGCCTGGGCAAAAACCTCTACCCCACGCTGTCGGTGGAAGAAAACCTGCAGTTCTTCGGCCGCCTGTTCGGTCACGACGCGGCTGAGCGCCGCCGGCGCATCGACAGTCTGACGCGCAGCACCGGCATGTCCGCCTTCCTGTCGCGGCCGGCGGGCAAGCTGTCGGGCGGGATGAAACAGAAGCTGGGACTGTGCTGCGCGCTGATCCACGATCCAGACCTGCTGATCCTGGACGAGCCCACCACCGGAGTGGACCCGCTGGCGCGCGCGCAGTTCTGGGATCTGATCAACGAAATCCGCAAAGAACGCAGCGGCATGAGCGTGATCGTAGCGACCGCCTACATGGACGAAGCGCAGCGCTTCGACTGGCTGATCGCCATGGACGACGGCCGCGTGCTGGCCACCGGCACCCCAGCGGAGCTGACGCGGCGCACGGGAGCCGAAACGCTGGAGGCCGCGTTCATTGCGCTGCTGCCCGAAGAAAAGCGGCGCGGACACAAGCCCGTGGAAATCGTGCCGCTGGCGCTGGACGATGACGCCGAAATCGCCATCGAGGCGCACGACCTGACCATGCGCTTCGGCGACTTCGTGGCGGTGGACCATGTCAACTTCCGCATCCGGCGCGGCGAGATATTCGGCTTCCTGGGTTCGAATGGCTGCGGCAAGTCGACCACCATGAAGATGCTGACCGGCCTGCTGCCCGCCAGCGAGGGACAGGCCTGGCTGTTCGGCAAAGAGGTCGACCCGCGCAACATAGATACGCGGCGCCGCGTGGGCTACATGTCCCAGGCGTTTTCGCTGTACGGCGAACTGACCGTGCGGCAGAACCTTGTGCTGCACGCGCGCCTGTTCCACGTTCCCGAGGCCGACATACCCGGGCGCGTGGACGAAATGGTGAGCCGCTTCGACCTGGCCGACGTACTGGACACGCTGCCGCAGAACCTGCCCATGGGCGTGCGCCAACGCCTGTCGCTGGCGGTGGCCATGGTGCACAAGCCTGAACTGCTGATCCTGGACGAGCCGACCTCGGGCGTGGACCCGGTCGCGCGGGACGGCTTCTGGCGCCTGCTGATCGCGCTGGCCCGGCAAGACCAGGTCACGATCTTCATCTCGACCCATTTCATGAATGAAGCCCAGCGCTGCGACCGCATGTCGCTGATGCACGCGGGCAAGGTTCTGGTCAGCGCGTCGCCCGACGAGATCACCCGGATGCGCGGCGCAAAGACGCTGGAAGAAGCGTTCATCGCCTACCTGATCGACGCGGGCGCCGGCACGGCCGCCGAGGCCGGCGCGGCGCCCCCGGCCGAAATCCCGTCCACGCCGCCGGAGCCGCCGCGGCGCGGCTTCAGTATCGGGCGTGCGCTGAGCTATGTGTGGCGCGAATCCCTGGAACTGCGGCGCGACCCCGTGCGCGCCACGCTGGCGCTGATGGGATCGCTGCTGCTGGTGTTCGTGATGGGCTACGGCATCAGCCTGGACGTCGAGGACCTGCGCTACGCCGTCATGGACCGCGACCAGACCAGCCTGAGCCAGAACTACAGCCTGAACCTGTCCGGCTCGCGCTACTTCATTGAAAGGCCGCCCATTTCCGATTACACCGACATGGACGCGCGCATGCGCAGCGGCGAGCTGTCGCTGGCAATCGAGATCCCGCAGGGCTTCGCGCGCGACGTGCAGCGCGGCAAGAATGCGCAGATCGGCGTCTGGATCGACGGCGCCATGCCGCAGCGCGCCGAGACCATCCGCGGCTACGTGATGGGCATGCACCAAGGCTGGCTGGCGCAGCAGGCCCGCGAAAAGCTGGGCCTGGACGCGACGTCCGCCGTCAGCGTGGAAACGCGCTTCCGCTACAACCCGGACGTGCGCAGCCTGCCCGCCATGGTGCCGGCGGTGATCCCCCTGCTGCTGCTGATGATGCCGGCCATGCTGACCGCGCTGGCGGTGGTGCGGGAAAAGGAGCTCGGCTCGATCATCAACCTATACGTCACGCCGGTGACGCGGCTGGAGTTCCTGCTGGGGAAACAGGCGCCGTACGTGGCCCTGGCCATGCTGAATTTCCTGCTGATGACCCTGCTGGCCGTCACGCTGTTCGGCGTGCCCATTACCGGCAGCTTTGTGACCCTGCTGGCGGCCGCGCTGATCTACAACGTGGTGGCCACCGCGATCGGGCTGCTTGCGTCTACATTCACGCGCAGCCAGATCGCGGCGCTGTTCTTCACCATGATCGGCACCCTGGTGCCCGCCGTGCAGTTCGCGGGACTGCTCAATCCGGTCTCGTCGCTGGAAGGCGGCGGCAGGCTGATCGGGCAGATCTATCCCGCCACTCACATGCTCACCATCAGCCGCGGCGTGTTCAGCAAAGCGCTGGACTTCCACGACCTGCAAGGCTCGTTCTGGCCGCTGCTGATCGCGATTCCCGTCATCCTGGGCGCCTCGGCGCTCCTGTTGAAGAAGCAGGAGACCTGACATGCGGCATCTGGCCAACATCTACCGCCTGGGCGTCAAGGAACTCTGGAGCCTGGCGCGCGACCCGATGATGCTGATCCTGATCCTCGTGTCGTTCACGCTGATGATCTACACGGCGGCCACGGCCGTGCCCGAGACGCTGCACAACGCGCCCATCGCGGTGGTGGACGAAGATAATTCCCCGCTGTCGGCCCGCATCGCCTCGGCCTTTTATCCGCCGCACTTCACGCCGCCGCAGATGGTCGTCTCGGCCGAGGCCGACGCGGGCATGGACGCGGGGCGCTACACCTTCTCGGTCAACATCCCGCCCAACTTCCAGCGCGACGTACTGGCCGGCAGGCCCGCGGAGATCCAGCTGAACGTGGACGCCACGCGGATGAGCCAGGCCTTCACGGGCAGCAGCTACATCCAGCAGATCATTACCGACGAGATCAACGAATTCGCGAAGCGCTACCGCGCGGCGACCGAACTGCCAGTGGACCTGGCCGTGCGCATGCGATTCAACCCAAACCTAACCCAGTCCTGGTTCGGCGCACTGATGGAGATCATCAACAACGTCACGATGCTGTCCATCATCCTGACCGGCGCCGCGCTGATACGCGAGCGCGAGCACGGGACCATCGAACACCTGCTGGTCATGCCCGTCACCCCCACGGAAATCATGGTCGCGAAGGTGTGGTCCATGGGGCTGGTCGTATTGGCGTCCGCTGGGCTATCGTTGACTTTCGTGGTGCGGGGCCTGCTGCACGTGCCGATCGAAGGATCGGTGGCGCTTTTCCTGGCCGGCGTGGCGCTGCACCTATTTGCCACGACTTCCATGGGCATCTTCATGGCCACGCTCGCACGCAGCATGCCGCAATTCGGCATGCTGCTCGTACTAGTGCTGCTGCCCCTGCAAATGCTGTCCGGCGGCACCACACCCCGCGAAAGCATGCCGGAATTCGTGCAGAACATCATGCTGGCGGCCCCCACCACCCACTTCGTGGAGCTCGGCCAGGCCATCCTCTATCGCGGCGCGGGCATCAGCGTCGTATGGCAACCTTTCCTGGCGCTGGCGCTGATCGGTTCAGTCCTGTTTGCGCTATCCCTCGCGCGCTTTCGCAAGACCCTCAGCCAGATGGCTTGAGGCCAGTTTGTATTCGTTTCCCCTTACCACTCTTTTAAAAGGACGGATGATGAAGAAGACCAATGCCTCCACGCCCCTGGGCCTCGTCGGCGCCAATGCCGCCTATTGCCAGCGCCTTGCGCTGCTTGCGCAGGAAAGCCAGCAGCGCTGGATCGAATTGGGCCAGCGCCTGGCCAGCGACAGCACCAGCCAGTATCTGGCCACCCTGGCCCCCTTGAAACCCGCCGGCAACTGGCAGGAGCTGGCGCCTGCGATGGGCGAACTGACGCGCAAACGCTGGCAATGCCAACTGGAAGCCAGCCAGGCCCTGACTCACGCCGCGCTGCAGGAGCAGGCCGAGATCGCCGCCGGCCTGGGCGAAGCGATGAGCGAATGGTTCAAGAACGCGACCAGCGCGGGCGTGGCCATCAATGAGTCGCCCCTGACGCAGATGTGGTCCGCCATGACGAACCAGATGTCGGCGGCCTGCTCGGCCATGCGCGACGCCAGCCAACCGGGTGGCCATCATGACGGCTAGGCGCACGGCCCTCATCACCGGGGGGGCCGGCTGCCTGGGCCGCGCCATTGCGGTGGCGCTGCACGACGCCGGCCACGACGTCATCGTCACCTACCATTCCAGCGAAAGCGCCACGCGCGACTGGATCAACGAGGAAGCCGCCAAGGGCCGCAAGTTCGACATGTACAAGGTGGACGTGGCGGACTTCGATTCCTGCCAGGCGCTGGTCCGGCGGCTTGAAGATGACGGGCGCCAGATCGACATCCTGGTGAACAACGCCGGGATCACCCGCGACGCCAGCCTGCGCAAGATGTCGGCCGAAAACTGGGCCGAGGTCATGCACAGCAATCTGGACTCCATGTTCAACATGACGCAGCCGCTGTGCGGTCCCATGGCGGATCGGGGCTGGGGCCGCATTGTGAATATCTCGTCGGTGAACGGCAGCAAGGGCGCGTTCGGCCAGACCAACTACGCCGCCTCGAAGGCGGGCATACACGGCTTCACCAAGTCGCTGGCGCTGGAGCTGGCCAAAAAGGGCGTCACGGTGAACACCGTATCGCCGGGCTATCTGGCCACGCGCATGGTGCAGGCCGTGCCGGAGGAGGTGCTCAACGAGAAAATATTGCCGCAGATACCGCTGGGCCGGTTGGGCCAGCCCGAGGAAATCGGAGCGCTGGTGGCTTTCATCTGCAGCGACGCCGCCGGCTTCATGACGGGCAGCAACATCGCCATGAACGGCGGTCAGCACATGTATTGACCGCCGGCGCCCAGTCGATGGCGCCGCGCTGGTTGTCCTACCCTCAGAACCTAGGTGCAACCCGCCAGATAAAACACTGTACGAAACACAAAGTAACGGGTTAACCCCATATTGTTGGGCGGTTCGCCGCCTCGTATATTTGCATCCACTCGATCAGGATTGGATGCAATTTTTTTTCTTGGTATCCATTCCCTGTCCCGGTACGCGCCAGAAGCCGCCGCTCCTGGCATTTCAAGCATTGCCGGCGCCAACACGCACCAGACGCGGGTCCGGCAGTCCTCCGAGGGGAAACACCATGCAATTCAACGTTCGTCCGCTAGTTGCCGCCACCTTCCTCGTACTGTCGCTGACCGGCGCAGGCGCGCAGGCGCAGGAAACCGTGAAGATGGGCGCCGTGCTGTCGCTGACCGGCGCCAACGCCACCGTGGGCGAGGACGTGCGCCGCGCCGTCGACCTGGCCGTCGAAAAGGTCAATGCCGACGGCGGCGTCATGGGCAAGAAGTTCGCCGTGGTCATCGAAGACTCCGGCGGCAACCC
Organism: Achromobacter arsenitoxydans SY8; assembly: GCF_000236785.1. Taxonomy (GTDB): domain Bacteria; phylum Pseudomonadota; class Gammaproteobacteria; order Burkholderiales; family Burkholderiaceae_B; genus Achromobacter; species Achromobacter arsenitoxydans. The sequence goes on from NZ_AGUF01000073.1 coordinate 120,455, forward strand.
GACCACCGCACTGAACGCCGCCCGCAAGCTGGTCAGCGTGGACAAGGTGCCGGTGGTGATCGGCGAATACTCGTCGGGCATCTCCATTCCGCTGGGCCAGTACCTGGTGAAAGAAGGCGTGACCCACATCAACATCGCCAGCACCAGCGTGAAGATCCGCGACCTGGGCGCGACGTCCTTCAACCTGATCGGCCTGGAAGACAAGGGCAACAAGTTCTCAGCCAAGGACACCTGGGACCAGGGCTACCGCAACGTGGCGATCATTGCGCCCAACAACGCCTACGGCCAGGGCGTGGCCCACGGCTACAAGGAAGAATTCGAGAAGCTGGGCGGCAAGATCGTGACCGAGGTGCTGTACACCGCCGGCCAGTCCACCTACCGCCGTGAGCTGCAGCAGATGTCGCGCAGCAACCCCGACGCCTACATCTACACCGCCTACGGCCAGGAGTCCGCGGTTATCAACCGCGAAGCCTTCGAACTGGGCCTGCGCAAGACGCCCTGGTACGGCATTCTGCTGAGCATGTGCCTGAGCGACACGCCGGCCGACATCGCCCAAGGCCAGATCGGCATGGAAGTCGGTTCGGTGCTGGGTCCGAAGGGACGCGAGTACGCGGAAGCGTTCAAGGCCCGCCACAAGGAAGGCTTCAAAACCTCGTACACCGGCTACGCCTACGACGCCGTGCTGCTGACCGCCGCCGCGATGAACCAGGCCAAATCGACCGCCCCGGCCGACATCCAGGCCGCGCTGACCCAACTGGGCCAGAAGGGCTACGAAGGCGTCACCGGCTTCATCAAGTTCGATAGCGACCGCCAGCGCATCGACCCGCCTTACGCCAAGCTCAAGTCCGACCAGGGCAAGATCGTGGTCCGCTGATAAGGCCTTGGCCGGGCCCGCCGGGGAGCGGGTCCGGCTCTTTTTTCCGCCGCGCGGTGCCTTGATGCGGCGGGGGTTTCCAAGATGTCTTTCGAGCAAACAAGATGATCCAGATTCTGGTCGACACGCTGCTGCGCTGCTCGGACCTGGCGTTGATCGCGCTGGGCCTGAGCATGGTGTACGGGCTGGTCAAGTTTCCCAATATCGCCCACGTGCAGTACGCCATGGTGGGCGCGTACCTCACTTATGCGCTGAGCGCGGCCGGACTGCCTATGGCGCTGGCGCTGATTGCCGCCTGCGCGCTGACGGGCGCCATGGCGCTGGCGTTCCATCTGCTGGTGTTCCGCCGCCTGCTGCGCGCGGGGCCGGCCATCACCATGATCGGCTCGCTGGCGCTGTCCATGCTGCTGATCGCCTTCTGCCAGGGCATCGCCGGGTCCTTCCCGCTGATGTTCAAGCTGCCGCTGGCCACCCCTTTCCGGCTGGGCGACGCCAGCATCACCGTGACGCAGATCGCGGCGGTGAGCACCACGGCGATCCTGCTGACCGGCTTTGCGCTGCTGCTTTTCTACACGCGCGCCGGCCGCGCCATGCGGGCCCTGGCGTGCAATCCCGCGCTGGCCGACGCCAGCGGCCTGAACGCCTCGCGCATCACCTGCCAGGTGGCGTTCTGCAGCGGCGCGCTGGCAGGCCTGGGCGGCGGACTGCTGGCCCTGTCCACGGGCGCGCACATCAACCTGGGCACCGACCTGCTGCTGCCGGTGTTCGCCGCGGCCATCCTGGGCGGCTTGGGCAATCCGCTGGGCGCGGTAGCCGGCGCGTTTCTCATCGCGCTTACCGAAACCCTGGTGACCAACCTGAACTTCGGCTGGCTCTACGCCAAGCCGGTAGCGTTCCTGCCGGTGGCCTACATCAGCGCCGCGTCCTTCCTGATCCTGCTTCTGGCCCTGCTGTTCAAGCCGTACGGCCTGTTCGACCGCGAGGTGCGCCGTGTTTGATTTCCTGATCTCGTCGCTGACCTTCGGCGCCATCTTCGCCCTGATGGCGCTGGGCTTGAACCTGCAGGCGGGCCTGGCGGGCCTCCTGAACTTCGGCCATATCGCGTTCGCCGGCATCGGCGCCTACGGCACCGGCATCGCGGTGCATGCCGGCTGGCACCCGGCGCTAGGCGCGGCGGCGGGCGTCGCCGTCGCCATGGCGCTGGGCTGGGGCATCGCCCGGCTGGGCCGGCAGCTTGCCGCCGACTACTGGGGCATCGCCACGCTGGCCATCGCGGAAATCATTCGCACCATCGCCACCAACGAACTCTGGCTGACCAATGGCGCACAGGGCATCAGCGGCATCCCCGCGCTGTTCGACGGCATGCCAGGCAAGAGCGGCGCGCTGGCGTTCCTGGCGCTGGTGCTGGCGCTGGCCGCGGCGGCCGCCGTGCTGCTGCGCCGGCTGGCCTATGGCCGCTTCGGCCGGGCGCTGCGGGTCATGCGCGAAGAGCCCAAGCTGGCCGCCTGCATGGGCTACGACCTGATGTCGCTGAAATCGCGCGCCGTGATGGCGGGCGCCGCAGTGACGGCGGTGGCGGGATCCCTGTACGCGCACTACATGAGCTTTGTCGGCCCCGACTACCTGCTGGCGTCCGAGACGTTCCTGCTCTGGACCATGCTGATGATCGGCGGAATCGGCAACTTCTCCGGCGTGGTGCTGGGTGTGGTGCTGGTGCAGACCGCCTACACGCTGGTGCCGTTCGCCAAGGACGCCTTCGGCTTCGGCTCGGACATTGCGGGCGCGCTGCGCCTGGGACTGATCGGGTTCATCCTGCTGGGATGCCTGTTGTGGCGCAGCGAAGGGCTGCTGCCGGAAAAGATGAGGAAGATGCCATGACGGCCCCCTATGCATTGCAGGTCGATTCCGTGGCCAAAGCCTTTGGCGGCAATCGCGTCCTGGAAAAGGTGGGATTCAACATCCGGCCGGGCGAGATCGTGGGGCTCCTGGGGCCCAACGGTTCCGGCAAGAGCACCCTGCTCAACACCATCACCGGATTCGAGGCCATCGACGCCGGCAGCGTCACGTTCGAGGGCCGGCGCATCGACGCGCTGAGCGCGCACCGCATCGTGCAGGCGGGCATTGCGCGCACCTTCCAGCTGCCGTCGATGCCTGCCAAGATGTCCGTCGCCGAAGTGGCGATGGCGGCGTCGATCGAACACCACGGCATCTGGGAGAATCTGTTCGGCCTGCGCGCCGCGCGCGAGGCCGAGGCCCGGGCGCGCGAACAGGCCAACGCGCTGCTGTACCAGTTGCTGCTGGCGCCCGTGCGCGACCAGCCGGCCGCGGCGATCTCGGGCGGCCAGAAAAAGCTGCTGGGGATCGTCTGCGCGCTGATGGCGCATCCCCGCATGCTGATGCTGGACGAGCCCACCGCCGGCGTGCACCCGAATCTGCGCAGCGACATCGTGGGCGCCCTGCAGCGCCTGAACGAGGCCGGCATGACCATCGTGATCGTCGAGCACGACATGCACTTCATCCGCGAAGTCTGCCACCGCTGCATCGTGCTGGACCGCGGGCATATCGTGGCCGACTGCCGGCCCGACGAACTGGCGTCCAACGAGCGCGTGCTGGAGGCCTACCTGGGCGGTTCCGCCGCCAGGCCCGCTGCCGCCGGCGCAACCGCCGGCCCCGTGCTGCGCATGGGAGTCGCGTGATGAGGGAAAAGATGATCGAAGTGGAAAACGTCGTGGCAGGATATACGCGCGACGTAGACATCCTGCGCGGCCTTTCGCTGTATGCGGGCAAGGCCGAGATCGTGACGCTGCTCGGGCCGAACGGCTGCGGCAAGTCGACGCTGCTCAAGACCATCGCCGGCTACCTCAAGCCGCGCGAAGGCCGCGTGATGCTGGGCGACAAGGATATTTCGCGCTTTCCCGTGCACGAGAAGATCCTGCGCCACGGCCTGGGCTTCGTGCCGCAGACCGAGAACGTCTTCACCGCGCTGTCGGTGCGCGAAAACCTGCAGGTCGGCGGCAATGCCCTGGACAAGTCCGCCTGCGAGGCGCGCATCCGCACCCTGTGCGAGCACTATCCCGTGCTGGGGCGCAAGCTGCAGGCCCCGGCCGCGTCGCTGTCCGGCGGCGAACGCCAGATCCTGGCGCTGGCGCGCGCGCTGATGCCCTCGCCCGGCCTGCTGCTGCTGGACGAACCGTCCGCAGGCCTGTCGCCCAAGACGCTGGGCGAAGTGTTCGAGGCGATCCAGCGCATCCGCGCCAAGGAAAACGTGACCATCCTGATGGTGGAGCAGAACGCCATGGAGGCGCTACGGATCTCGGACCGCGCCTACGTGCTGTCCATGGGCACGGTCGCCATCACGGGCGAAGCGCAGTCGCTGATGAACGACGAACAGGTGCGTGAACTGTACCTGGGCGGCCGGGCAGCGTAGCGCAGCCCTGCGCCGCCATGAAGGCCCGCGCCCGCGCGGGCCTTCAGCCTTCCTGGCGCATGCGGTGCATCGCGACCAGATTCTTCTTGGTCTCGATGATGTGTTCTTCCACCAGGCGCGCCGCCAGCGCGCCGTCCTGCTTCCTACAGGCTTCCAGGATGCGGTAATGGTCCGCCTGCGGACCATCCTTGCCCGTCGCCATCGACATCATCTCGTGCGTGTAGCGATCGGTGTTCAAGCCGTATTCCTCGATCAGCCTGCGCAGCCGCGTGTTGTTCGCGGGCGCGCACAGCGCCAGGTGAAAGCGCCGGTTCAGTTCGGCCCAGCGCGGTACGGAATCCGCTTCGTCGTATTCGCGCAGGATGGATTCCAGCATGTCCAGGTCGGCGCGGCCCATGTTGGGCACGGCCGCGCGCACTGCATAGCCTTCCAGCGCGATGCGGATGTCCAGCAGTTCGCAGATCTGGTCCACATCCATGCGGATGACGACGGCGCCGCGGTTCAGGTGATACGCCACCAGGCCTTCGGTTTCGAGCTGGCGCAGGGCCTCTCGCACCGGTATGCGGCTGGCCTGGAAGCGGGTCGCCAGCGCATCCTGCTTGAGCGGCGTGCCGGCGGGCAGCGCCCCCGTCAGGATTTCGTAGCGCAGCTGGTCCCGGATTCTGTGCGGCAGGGCCTGGGCTTTGCTGGACGAGCCCTTCGTTTTGGTGATGCTCATGACTATCGGGTATCTCTGGCGAAGGACGGCGGCCTGCGGCAAACGTCGACGGAGCGGTTGCGATGGGCTCCCATCGTAGCCGAACGAAGCGCTCCCGGGGAACCGCAAGCGGCGGGTCCGCGCCTCGCCTGGCGCCGCGCGCGGAGCGTCTGCGGCGGCTGCTCTGTGCCGCTTTTTTTTGTAACTACGCCGCAGCGCGGCCCGACAGGGCGCAGCCCGTTCTCCTATGAAAACTGGCGCTGTGCCATGCATTCCGTCCAAACTGATCCGCTTTTTTCAGTTTTCTCTGAATCTGTACTGCAATCGCTGGCGGCCCTAACTTCATGGTGCAGTGCAAACACCCTGTCAGCGCGCATCGCTCCCTTGGCGATCCGCTCCGCGCTGGCCATGAAAGTCAGGAATACCGCCATGGATAGCGACGCGCTATTGCTAGCCCGAATACAGTTCGGCTTCACCATCTCTTTTCACATCGTCTTCCCCGCCATCACCATCGGGCTTGCCAGCTACCTGGCCGTGCTGGAGGGCTTCTGGCTGAAAACCGGCAAGACGGTGTACCGGGACCTGTATCACTTCTGGACCAAGATCTTCGCCGTCAACTTCGGCATGGGCGTCGTGTCGGGCCTGGTGATGGCCTACCAGTTCGGCACCAATTGGAGCTTCTTCTCGGACTTCGCCGGAAGCGTGACGGGCCCGCTGCTGGCCTATGAGGTGCTGACGGCGTTTTTCCTGGAAGCCGGCTTCCTCGGCGTGATGCTGTTCGGCTGGTCGCGCGTGGGTCCCGGCCTGCATTTCTTTTCGACGGTGATGGTGGCCCTGGGCACGCTGGTGTCGGCCACCTGGATCCTGGCGTCCAACAGCTGGATGCAGACGCCCGCCGGCTACGAGATCCTGGACGGGCGCGTGGTTCCCACAGACTGGCTGGCCGTGATCTTCAACCCGTCCTTCCCCTATCGCCTGGCGCACATGGGCATCGCCGCCTTCCTGGCCACCGCGCTGATGGTGGGCGCTTCAGGCGCCTGGCACCTGCTGCGCGGGGACCGCAGCCCCGCCGTGAAGAAGATGTTCGCGATGGCGATGGGCATGCTGCTGCTGGCCGCGCCGCTGCAGGCCGTGGTGGGCGACTTCCACGGGCTGAACACGCTCAGGCACCAGCCCGCCAAGATCGCGGCCATTGAAGGCCATTGGGAAAACGAGCCGGGCGCGGGCGTGCCGCTTACGCTGTTCGGCATCCCTGACATGGAGCGCGAGGAAACGCGCTACGCGCTGAACATCCCGCGGCTGGGCAGCCTGATCCTCACGCATAGCTGGGACGGCCAGTTTCCGGGCCTGAAGTCCTATCCGCCCGAAGACCGTCCGAACGCCACCGTGGTGTTCTGGTCGTTCCGCGTCATGGTGGGACTGGGACTGCTGATGATCGCGCTGGCGGCCTGGGCGCAGTGGGCGCGCTGGCGCCGCCGCCTGTACGAGTCGCGCTGGCTGCTCCGCTGCGCGCTGTGGATGGGGCCGTCAGGCATCGTGGCCCTGCTGGCCGGCTGGTACGTCACGGAGATCGGGCGCCAGCCGTGGATCGTGTACGGCGTCATGCGCACGGCGGACGCCGCCACGCCGCACGGACTGGGCGAACTGACGCTGACGCTGGCGCTATTCGTGGCGGTATACCTGCTGGTCTTCGGCGCGGGCGTGTCCTACATGCTGCGCCTGATCCGGATGGGCCCCAGCCCCGCGCCCGGCCACGCGCCGCTGTCCGGCGGCCCGGGCGAACCGCGCCAGCCCTCGCGGCCGCTGTCGGCGGCCTCCACCCTGCCGGGCGTCGCGCCCGCGCACCGCAAGCATTCGGGAGTCTGAAGCCATGGGCGTAGACCTTGCACTGATCTGGGCCGTCGTCATCCTGTTCGGCGTGATGATGTACGTGATCATGGATGGCTTCGATCTGGGCATCGGCATCCTGTTTCCGCTGATCGCCGACCGCGGCGAGCGCGACACCATGGTCAATACCGTGGCGCCCGTCTGGGACGGCAACGAGACCTGGCTGGTGCTGGGCGGCGCCGGCCTGCTCGCGGCGTTTCCGCTGGCGTACTCGGTGATCCTGAGCGCGCTGCACCTGCCGCTGGTCTTCATGCTGCTGGGGCTGATCTTCCGCGGCGTGGCGTTCGAGTTCCGATTCAAGGCCGACGAGCGCCACCGTCCCCTGTGGGACGTCGCCTTCGTCTTCGGCTCGGTGTGCGCCACGTTCTTCCAGGGCGTCGTCCTGGGCGCCTACATCGAAGGCATTCCGGTCGTGAACCGCGCCTACGCCGGCGGCCCCTGGGACTGGATCAGCCCGTTCTCCACATTCACCGGGCTGGGCCTGGTCGTGGCCTACGCGCTGCTGGGCTGCACCTGGCTCATCATGAAGACCGAAGGCCGGCTGCATCGGCACATGTGCGCCCTGGCCCGGCCGCTGACGCTGGCGCTGCTGGCCATCATCGCCGCCCTCAGCGCCTGGACGCCGCTGGCGCAGCCCATCATCGCGCAGCGCTGGTTCAGCCTGCCCAATATGTTCTGGTTTCTTCCGGTGCCGCTGCTGGTGGCCGCGGCGGGCTACGAACTGATCCGCCGCGTCAAGGGCATGCCGGCCGCCGGCCCCTTCGTGCTGTCGCTGGCGCTGGTCTTCCTGGGCTATAGCGGGCTGGGCATCAGCATCTGGCCCGCGATCATCCCGCCGGGCGTCTCCATCTGGGCTGCCGCGGCGCCGCCGCAAAGCCTGGGCTTCGCGCTGGTGGGCGCGCTGGCGATCATTCCGATTATTCTCATGTACACCGCGTGGTCGTACTACGTTTTCCGGGGCAAGGTGCGCACCGGCGAGGAGTTCCACTGATGAACCAGCCTTCCCCTGCCCAGCCCTCCTGGCGCAGCCGGCTGCTCTGGCTGGCGATGATCTGGGCGTGCAGCGTCGCGGCGCTGGGCGCGGCCGCCGGCCTATTGCGCCTGGTCATGCGATCCATCGGTATGTCGACCTGAACCGCGTCACGCACACGGATGCCCCATGAAGCGCTACGAACGCCTGACCGAAGAAATCACCGCCTCGATCCTGTCCGGCCTGCTGCAGGTGGGCGACCGCCTGCCCTCGGTGCGGCAGACCAGCGCCAGCCGCGGCGTCAGCCCGTCCACGGTATTCAAGGCCTATTACCTGCTGGAAGCGCGCGGCCTGATCCGCGCGCGCGACCGCTCCGGCTACTACGTACAACGCGCCCCGCGCGCCGCGCTGCCCGAACTGGACGGCCCGTCCAGCGCCAGCGCGGGACGGCATCCGGTGGATGTCAGCGACAACGTGCTGCGCGTGCTCAACGCCACCCTGCGCCGCGACATGCTGCCCTTCGGCTCGGCGTTTCCCAGTCCGTCCCTGCTGCCCTACGGCCGGCTGGCCCGCTACATGGCCGCCACGGTGCAGAAGCTGGATCCGTGGGGCTCCATCGACGACCTGAGCCCGGGCGACGCTGCGCTGCGCCGCGCCATCGCGCTGCGCTACCTGGCCGACGGCATGACCGTGCCGGTCGACGACATCATCGTCACCAACGGCGCGCTGGACGCCCTGAACCTCAGCCTGGCAGCGGTCACCCGGCCCGGCGACGCCGTGATCGTGGAGTCCCCGACGTTCTACGCCGCGTTGCAATCGCTGGAGCGCAACGGCCTGCATGCGATCGAAGTGGCCACGCACCCGCGCGTGGGCATCGACCTGCAAGCGCTGGAGGACGCCATCCAGCGCCACCGCCCCCGGGCCTGCTGGCTGATGACCACCTTCCAGAATCCGCTGGGCAGCCTGATGCCGGACGAAAAAAAAGAGGCGCTGGTCAAACTGCTGACCCGCCACGACGTCGCGCTGATCGAAGACGACGTGTACGGCGAACTCTATTTCGGCGAAACCCGGCCGCGGCCGGCCAAGGCCTTCGACACCGAGGGCATCGTGATGCACTGCTCGTCGTTCTCCAAAACGCTGGCGCCGGGCTACCGCGTGGGCTGGGTGGCCGGCGGCCGCCACACGCGCCAGATCATGCGCAACAAGCTGACCACCAGCCTGGCCACCGCGGCGCCGACACAGGCCGCCATCGCGGCCTACCTGGAGAAAGGCGGCTACGACCGCCACCTGCGGCAATTCCGCCAGGCGCTGGCCTTGCAACAGGGGGAATTGCTGCAGGCCGTCGCACGCTACTTTCCCAAAGGCACGCGCGCCACGCGCCCGGCCGGCGGCTACTTCGTGTGGGTGGAGCTGCCCGCGCACATCGACACGCTGAAAATCCACCGCGCCGCACTCGACCACGGCATCAGCATCGCGCCGGGCCCGCTGTTCACCGCGTCCGGCGGCTTCGGCAATTTCCTGCGGCTGAACCATGGACATCCATGGAACGACGGCATGGAGCAAGGGATGGCGACGCTGGGGAAACTGCTGGCGAGCGGATAGCGGCGACGCGTATCGTCAGCGCGTCGCGGCAGCGGCGCGCGCCGCCTCGACCTCGCCGCGCAGCGACGCCGCGTCGTTCCGCAAGGGCAGCACCAGCCTGCCCTGCCGGTCGATGGCTCCCCACTCCCCGCCCACGACAAAGCTGTGTTCGCCGTCGGGCGTGCGCTCGGTGCGGCAACCCTTGCACACCACGGCCAGCCCGCCGCTGAACCGGTCCGCCCAGTCGTAGGGCGTGGCCAGCACGCGCTTGAGTTGCGTGTCGTAGTAGGCCATGCCGCCCTGCCAGCGGCCGCGCGTCAGCCCCTCTTCGAAGTCGTCGGCGCCGTTGTCGTACGTGACCACGGCGACGGCGCGGCCGTCCGGCCGCACCCAGTGCCAGGATCCGTTGGCCGTCGCCGGGGACAGGCCGTCGCGCGAGAAGTCCATGCGGTCCAGCACCGCTGGCCGGAATGCAACGCTGTCTTGCGTCGCGCGGGCGCAGTGTTCGACGTGTTCGAGGGATCCGCCCTGAAGCTTATCCGCATAAAAGCACGGCAGGTCATAGTCGGCGGCGTTGCCCGAGGCCAGGGCAAGCGAGGTGAGCAAGGCGGCGATCAGCATGCGGGGCATCCTAGCACGGCGTCCGCGCGCGGCTGAGCCCCTACACCCACCAAAGAAAACGGCCCCGAAGGGCCGTTATCCACATCAGTTGGCGGTGGCGCCGGAGTCCTTGACGGCCTTGGCCCAGCTTGCGATCTCCGCCTGGATGAATGTTCCGAATTCGGCAGTGTTCACGCCGGACGCGCGCGCGCCTTCTTCCAGCAGGCGCTGCTTCACTTCCGGCGCGGCCAGCGCGCCGCTCAGGGCCTGGTTGAGCTTGGCGACCACGGCGTCCGGCGTGCCCGCGGGCGCGACGATGCCGTGCCAGGACACCGCCTGGAAGCCGGGCAATCCCGATTCCGCCATTGTCGGCACATCGGGCATGGCGGACGAGCGTTCGGGCGACGTGACGGCCAGCGCGCGCAGCGTGCCCGCCTTCACGTGCGGCAGCACGCCGGGGATGGTGGTGAACATGAAGTCGATCTGTCCGCCGATCAGGTCCGTGATGGCGGGGCTGCCGCCCTTGTAGGGGACGTGCGTGAATTCCAGCTTGGCCGCGCTCTTGAACATCTCGCCAGCCAGATGGCCCGGCGTGCCGGCGCCCGCCGACCCCATGTTCGTCTTGTCGCCCTGCGAACGGATGTAGGCGATCAGCTCCTCGACATTCCTGGCCTTCACGTTCGGGCCCACCACAAGCACATTGGGCACGGTGGCCAGCAGCGTGACGGGCGTGAAGTCCTTCACCGCGTCGTAGCTGATCTTGGAGTACAGCGACGGGTTGATGCCGTGCGTGCTGGCCGTGGCCAGCAGCAGCGTGTAGCCATCCGGCGCGGAAGAGGCCACCTGCTTGGCCGCAATGGTGCCGTTGGCGCCGCCCTTGTTGTCGATCACGATGGTCTGGCCGAGCGTCTTGGCGGCTTCGGCGGCGACCGTGCGCGCCAGGATGTCGGACGTGCCGCCGGCGGAATGGGGCACGGCCAGCGTGATCGGCTTTGCGGGGAAGGATTGCGCATGCGCCGCCGGCAGCACCGGCGTCATACAGGCGGCCAGCGCAACTCGCGCCAGCAGTCTAGAGCGGAACATTGAAGTCTCCAGGGTTGTTGTCGATTGCGGCGCCTTGCATGGGCGCCGTCATATCGCGATAAGGCCGGTCCGTTCAGTCCGAACCGAGCTGCAATTTGTTGGGCTGGCGCTTTTCGATGGACCACTTGAGCAGAGCGGCCGACCGGTAGATGCCGTGTGCGAACTTGCCGTAGGGCAAGGTCAGGAACAGCGCCATCACCACGCCCAGGTGGATCGCCAGCAGCAGCGCCATCGCGCCGCCGTCGCGGCCCGCCAGCAGCGCCAGGCCCGTGGCGCTGGTCAGGAACAGCAGCACGATGAAGCCGCGGTCCATCGGCTTCTGCGCCGCGTCGCCCTGCTGCGGGTGGCGCTTGAAGTTCAGCCACAGCAGCCCCGCCGGCCCGATCAACAAGCCGATGCCGCCCGCCGTGCCCAGCAGCACGGGCGCGCTCAGGATCGGGTACGGCGCCTGCTGGCCGAGCAGGTAGTGGTACAGCGTGGCGACGCAGGTCGCCGCGAAGCACAGCATGAAACCGTAGAAGGTGAAGTGATGGAAACGCCGGCGCCACAGCGTGAAGGCGTCGTCGGCGTTGTTGCAGCCCTTGCCGTGGCCGCCGTCCAGGTAGCGCAGGCGCAGCGCGTCGTGCGCGGCCTCGGCCACCGCCGCGCCGGACGCCGCCCCCGGGCTGACGTTGCGCCAGAAGCGTACGACGCCCACACCCAGCGCCAGCATGGAAAAGCCGAACACCACGCCGAACATCAGCGCCAGCGTGTTGTGCGGGAACACGGCGTAGAAGTTGCCCGCCATGGGCTCGTGGAACAGGCCCCCGGCCATCACGACCGCCAGGACCAGGAACAGCGCCAGGCCGGCCGCCGTGGCCAGCGACAGGGCCAGTCCGTTGCGCTTGTACAGCGTGCCCAGCGCGGCCGGCCAGGCATAGTCGGTATAGGTCTGCACCCGGACCTTGGCCATGGCCTGCGGCACGTTGACCGCAAACTCGTGCGGCGGCGCGTACTGGCAGGCGTGCAGACAGGCCCCGCAGTTGTGGCACAGGTTGGCCAGGTAGTTCAGGTCGGCCTTGCCGAATTCCAGGCGGCGGGTCATGGCGGGGAACACCGCGCAGAACCCTTCGCAGTAGCGGCAGGCGTTGCAGATCTGCATGACGCGCGCCACTTCGGTCTCGTCGTCGGTCAGCGTTTCCGTCAGCGGCTTGGCGCCCCGGGCGTGAAAATGCACCGGCTGTTCGGTGGGCGCCGGTCCGGATCCGGACGGGCCGCTGGAGAAAGACTGCGCCTCGCGGGCCAGGGCTTCAAGCTGCTTCACGTTGTGCTCCCGCATGTTTCTGGCTGTGCGCCGCGGCCGCGGCGCGCGTGCCGGCGATGCGGCCAAAGGCCGTGCCGATGGACATGCCCACCCCCGCCGTATAGCCCTTGCCCAGCACGTTGCCGGCCATCATTTCGCCCGCGACGAACAGGTTGTCGCTGGGCTGGTCGTTGAACCGGACCGCGGCGGTGTCGTCCACCTTCAGGCCCAGATAGGTAAAGGTGATGCCTGGCCGCAGGGCATAGCCATAGAACGGCGCGGTGTCGATCGGGCGCGCCCAGTGCGTCTTGGCGGGCGTCAGGCCCTCGGTATGGCAGTCGTCCAGCGCGGTGTGGTCGAACTTGCCCACCCGGCAGGCCGCGTTGTAGTCGCGAATCGTCTTCTCAAATGTGGCCGGGTCCAGCCCCAGCTTTTCGGCCAGTTCCGGCAGGGTATCGGCCTTCACGCCCGGAAAGACCGGCGGCATGAAGCGGCCGATCGCCTTGGCGTCGATGATGGAGTAGGCGATCTGTCCTGGCTGCATCGCGGTCAGACGGCCCCAGATGGCGTAGCGCTTGGGCCAGAAGTCCTCGCCCTCGTCGTAGAAACGCGTCGCCTCGCGGTTGACGACCACGCCCAGCGACACGCAGTCGATGCGCGTGCAGATGCCACCGTCGTACAGCGGCGCGCGGGCGTCGATGGCCACGCAATGCGATTGGGACGGGTCGCCGATGCCGTCAGCGCCAGCGTCCAGCATGAACTTCAGCAGCACGCCCATGTTGAAGCGCGTGCCGCGGATCAGGAAATTGTCGGCCGGCCATTCGCCGCGCTCGTTCTGGCCCCAGGCCTCGCGCAGCCATTCGCGGTTGGACTCGAAGCCGCCGGCGGCCAGCACACAGGCGCGGGCCTGGATGCGCTCATCGCCGATGCATGCGGCCACGAAGCGGCCGCTATCCAGTTCCAGCGAATCGACCGGCGCGTTGTAGCGGATCTGCACGCCCAGCGCCTCGGCGCTGCGGTAATAGGCATTGACCAGCGCCTTGCCGCCGCCCATGAAGAAGGCATTGGTGCGCGCTACGTGCAGCGCCCCCGACAGCGGCGGCTGGAAGTTCACGCCATGGCGGCGCATCCAGTCGCGACAGGTGGAGGATTCGCGGATGACCAGCCGCGCCAGGTGTTCGTTGGTCAGCCCGCCCGTCACCTTGAGCAGGTCCTGCCAGTATTCTTCTTCCGGATATGCGTCGACCAGCACGTCCTGCGGCGCATCGTGCATGCAGCGCAGATTGCGCGTGTGCTGCGAATTCCCGCCCCGCCATTCTTTCGGCGCCGCTTCCAGCAGCAGCACGCTGGCGCCGGCCTCGCGCGCCATCAGGGCCGCGCACAGCGCCGCGTTGCCCCCGCCAATCACCAAGACGTCAACCATGCCATCTTCCCCAATTCAAGGGGCAGACTTTACGCAGCGGCGCGCCGCCGCGATATCAGGCAGGCGTCAACGGGTGTTCACGATTCGTGAAGAGCGACTACGGCCCATTTGCCTTCCCGGGCCAGGGTGCGGGACACGTCGGCCATCACCAGGCGGGCGGCCAGTGCCGCGGGCGACAGCTCCTCGTCCGACAGGCTGGCCAGCAGGTTGGAGCGGAACAGATGGGCGTCGTCGATGCGGGCCATCCGCAACTGCCCGGGCGCGATGCGCGCCGTCGCCGAGCTGGGCTGGATGCTGGCGGCGTTGCCCTGCTGCACCACGTCCATCAGTAGCGACAGGCCGTCGACCTCGGCCACCACCCGGGGCGTGCGCCCCAGTTGCAGGAACGCATTGTTGACCAGCGCACGCAGGCCGTGCCGCCCGCTGGGCAGCACCAGCGGCAGATCCGCAATGGCTTCCAGTCGCGTCGTGTCGCCTGCCGGCACGCCCGGCATATCCGGCCGGGCGAAGAGAAACAGGGGCTCGTCCAGCAGCGGCACGACGCTCCAGCGGCGCGCGGATTCCGCGTGAAAGACGATGGCCAGGTCCAGCAGGCGGCCGTTGAGCATGTCGGTCAGGTGCCCCGAAAGCGCCTCGACCAGATGCAGCCGGATGTCGGGGTAGCGCTCGTTCATCGCCTTCAGGAAAGGCGCGCCCAGCACCGCCGCCGTGGTGGACGGCAGACCCACGCTGACGTGCCCGGCCAGCCGGGCCTGCTGCGCGGCCTGGACCGCGTCGTCGGCGTGGCGCAGGGCCAGTTGCGCCTGGCGGAAGAACGCCAACCCCGCATCGGTGGGTACCACGCCGCTGGCGCTGCGCTGCAGCAGGCGCGTGGAGAGTTCACCTTCGAGGCGGCTGATCTGCTGGCTGAGCGCCGACGTGACCATGCCGATCGACATGGCCGCGCGGCCGATGCTGCCCGCTTCGACCACGCGCACGAAATAACGGAGCTGGCGCAGTTCCATGGATCAGGCCGGAATGGCCAATCCCCTGACCACGGCGGGCCGGGCGACGAAGGCATCCAGCACCCGCGCGACGTTCTTGAACTGCGAGAACCCGACCAGGTCGCCGGCGTCATAGAAGCCCACCAGGTTGCGCACCCAGGGCCAGGTCGCGATGTCGGCGATGGTGTATTGGTCGCCCATCAGCCAGTCGCGCCCTTCCAGGCGCTGGTCCAGCACGGCCAGCAGGCGCTTCGATTCGGCTACGTAGCGGTCGCGCGGACGCTTGTCCTCGTAGTCCTTGCCCGCGAAGCGGTGGAAAAAGCCCAATTGGCCGAACATCGGGCCGATGCCCCCCATCTGGAACATCACCCACTGCAGCGTCTCGTAGCGCCCCGCGGTATCCGCCGGGATGAACTGGCCGGCTTTGCTGGCCAGGTACACCAGGATGGCGCCGGACTCGAACAGGCCCAGCGGCTTGCCGTCCGGCCCGTTGGGATCAAGAATGGCCGGGATCTTGTTGTTCGGGCTGAGCGACAGGAATTCGGGCGTGAACTGGTCCTTCGAATCGAAGCTGACCCGGTGCGGCTCATAGGGCAAGCCGGTTTCCTCCAGCATGATCGACACCTTCACCCCGTTGGGCGTCGGCAGCGAATAAAGCTGGATGCGGTCGGGATGCTGGGCGGGCCACTTCTGGGTAATTGCGAAGGCGTCTAGGGAGGACATTCGGGGGATTCTCCGGAGCAGGCGGGGTTGGGTGACGACAATCCTAGCGCAAAACCCGTTGCAGCCCCCACCGCAGCACCGTTGCCGCCAGGGCAATGGGCAGCACCATGTGCAGCTGCGCCAGGAACAGCTCCCGCGTAGCCTCGCCGGGCGCCCAGGTGTTGCCGAACACCTGCGGTGATGGCGGCGCCAGGCACAGGGCGATCAACGCCGCGACGAAGGTGGCGACCGCGCGCCAGAGGCCGGACTGCCGCAGCCTTGCCGGGCGCTCGGCAAGCGCCAGCGCGATCACGCCCACCAGGCCCGCCATGACGGCCTCGGCGTAGAAATCGCGAGGTTCATACAGATAGGGCGCGTCCGGAATCGCCCAGCCATAGGCGCCGGTCGTCAGCATGGAGGTCAGGCAGGCGCCAAAAAGCGCTGCGGCGAAGGACAACAGCAGCAGATCCAGAACACGCGGCAGGAGTTTGGGCATGGGATGAACTGTACGCGACTCGCCGCGATGACATTTGTAATGCACAATCCGCGTCGCGCTGGCGCGCGGCGTCCTGCACCGGCAGGCCGTCTTCCTTGCAGCCGGCCGCGGCAACCCTGCCACGGCCCGCACCACCGGTAGTCCCATGAAGCACCCGCAGCAACCTTCCCGCCTGGATTCCCGACAAGAAACCCGAACAACCGCGCCGCGCGCCGGCATACCCGGCGCCTCGCGCACGGGCCGGCGCCAAACGATGTCCGCACTAATGCTGGCCGCCGCGCTGGGGCTGGCCCTTCCTGCCGCGCACGGCGCGGACGGCGAGCTCAGCCGCAGCCTGACGCTGGAGCTGATGAACAGCAAGGGCGGCCAGCCCGCGCCGAACACGCCGTACCGCCTCTTCGTGACCGGCAAGGGCGACACCATCCTCGACACGCCCAGCGGCGACGGCATCCTGCACGGCGTCACCGACGCCGAGGGCCGCACGGCCCAGGCGCGCACCACGCTGCCCCACGCGGCGGAAGACTTCACCCTGATCCGCCGTATCGGCGATGGACCGTGGGGCCACTTCTTCCAATTGAATTCCAGCGGCAACAACAAGCCTCTGCCCGCATGGCCCTACATCATGACCATGCGGCAGCGCTGGGGCGAACAGTGGGTGGATCTGGGTTACACCAACCGCCAGGGCGCGACGGCCTATTTCAGCCACAACGTGCCGGCGGGCTCGCTCTCCCTGTCGGTCGACTCGCCGCTGACCTACGACCGGCCCTGCTTTGACGAGCTGGACGCCATCAACCGCAAATACGCCCAGGACGATACGCAAGGCGCTGGCCAACTGATCGCCGCCATGCGATGCGCCGAAACGCCCCGGCAGCGGCTGGACCTGGCTCGCCTGCTGCTGTCCGCCGGCCAGCCCGAACTGGCCCGCCACTGGCTGATGCAGGCTCGGCAGCGGCCCTTTCCAGACTGGCTGCGCCCCGTGGACGCCGACTTGCTGGAAGAGCGCTTCGAGGTGGAACGGCTGCTGGGCATGCCGGACCTGGTTTTGGCGGACGCCGAGCAAATCCAGGCGCGGCAATCCCGGCGCGGCGGCCCCCGCAAATCCGGCGAAAGGGACTGGGCCAATAGCGCCGCCTATTACCTGGCGGACTTCCCGGATTACCTGGCGCAAGCCGAGGCGCAGGCCCGGCAGTCCATCCAGCGGTTCGGCCCGCGGCCCTACAACCAGGCCACGCTGGGCTGGATTCTGGCGCTGCGCGGCCAGTCGGACGAGGGCTTGCGCCTGATGCGCGCCGCCTACCGGGAACTGCCGCGCGACCAGGAAATGGTGGCCGACTATGGGCTGGCGCTGTGGCGCGACGGCCAGCGGGAACAGGCGCTGCGGCTGTGGCACGAAGCGCAGCGGGAATGCGTGTGGGGCATCCGCCTGCACGCCGCCATGCAGGAAGCGGCCTATCCGCATCCGTATTTTCAGGCGTCCGGTTCCAGCGCGGTGAAGGACTATCGGAATCGCTGCGACGGGCCGCGGACCAAGGGCAAGATCCGGCAGCAGCCCTGGCAGGCATGAAAAAGCCGGCTGCGCGTTGCTTGAACGCGCAGCCGGCTTTGGCGCCCCAGGCGGCCTGCGCCGCCAGGAATTTACTTTTCGTCCTTCATCTTCACATCGCTGGACGAGTCGGCCTTCAGGCCGCTGGTATTGATCTTGCCCGGCGGCGGGGCGTCGATCTCGTCCAGGTTCGCGGCGGCGGCAGCCGGAGCGGCCACATCGTCCAGATTCACGGCATCAGGCGCCGCGGGCTTGGGCGCGGCTGCCTTCGGCGGCGCCTTCGGACGCGGCTTGGCCGGCACGCGCGGCTTGGCGGCTTCCAGCGGACGGGTATACAGATTGCCGTCCTGGTAGACCAGCATATAGGGCTTGCCGACGGCGGGCTTCACCGTCTGGCGGGCGGTCCACTGGCCGTTGGCCACATTGAAGGACAGCGGGCCTTCGCAACTGCGATAGCCAGTCTGATACTTGGACGACTGCGTGCCCGACACGCGGTACACATGGTAGACGTGGCTGCAGCCGGCCTCCGGCACGTCCAGCGTGATCAGCGTCGCGCCAGGGACCTCGGACACGTTGGCCACCATCATCATGCTGCCCTTGACGTCGAGCTCCATGACTTTCTTTTGGCCATACAGCTTGATGTCGTAGGAATCGTTGTAATAGCGGCGCAGCGCCGCACGTTCGCCGTTGACCGAGAAGACCTGCTGTTCCTTGGCCAGGACTTCGCCGAAGTCCAGGCCCATCTTGCCCGAGCCGGTGCTGACGCAACCCGACAGCGCGATCACCCCAGACATCAAAACTATTGCGCCAACCGAACGGCCAGTGCCCGGCTTGTGTGCCATTTGTGCCAAAACCCTACCGACGAGCGCCGCCACCATCAATAACCCCTTGATTACAAAACAAAATTTCTTGAAGACCGGCCTTTCCGACAACCGTGTCACTTATTTCAAAATGATTCGCACTGTTATACTGTAAACCAAAGCGAACAGGGCGAGGCTTGAAGGATGAAGAAGGTTTGCGTAGCCGCGGCGATCGCCGCAAGCGTCGGCAGCTTGCCGGCGCACGCCGAGGCGTACCGCCTGGCGTACTCGAAAGCAGAAAACATCGAGATATTCATTGACCACGCCAACGGCGCTGCCTGGTGCGGTCCCCAACTGAATCTACGCGCGGTCTACGGCGGCGCCCCCGACGCCGAGGCCCTGGGCCGGCTGCTGCCCAAGATCGGCGTGCTGCTCAACAAACAGTGCCCGCAAGCGGCCGACCTGCGCTGGACCAGCGTCAGCAGCGCCGGCGCCCGCGTCGCCGAAGGCACCAGCGCCAAGGCATCCGGCTGGACGATGCAGATGGCCGCTGCGCCGGTTGCTCCTGCAGCGGTTGCTCCTGCAGCGGTTGCTCCTGCAGCGGTTGTTCCCGCACCGGTTGTTCCCGCTCCGGTTGCTGCGGCACCGGCCGCCGCGGCGCCGGCCGCCGCGGCAACGGCCGCCGCTCCTGCCATGGCTGAACCGGCGCCCACGCCCGCCTCCGCGCAAACCACGCCGCCAGCGGCCGTTCCCCCGGCCGCGCCTGCGGTTGAACCGCCCCCGGCCGTCGCGCCTTCGCCAGTCATTGCCCCTGCGCCTGCGCCTGTCGCGGCTGCGGTTCCGGCCGCACCCGCACCCGAGCCAGCCCCCGCCCCGGCCGCGCCCGTTGTCCAGGCCCAACCGGCCGCGCCGGCTCCCGCCGCCCCGATCCCGGCCCCCGTCCAGGCCGCGTTCGCGGTCAACGGCTGGACGCCCCCGCAGCCTGGTGCCGTGCTGTCCGCAACCAAGCAGCTCAAGGTCATGCAGGACCAGAACGGCTGCAAGGTGATCTCGACCTTCCAACTGGGCGACGGCGCGCAGTACATCACGCTGAAATCCGACGGCCTGACCTGCGGCCCCGACGGCTACGCGACCGGCAAGGGCCGGCTGCGGCTGGAGCGCTCGGACGGCGCCCGTATCGCGCAGACGAACGACGTCTGGCTCGTGTCGGGCATTCCCTTCGCGTCGCCCGTGGCCGACGCCCGCTTGGCCTATGTCGGCGACAACGGCGCGCTGTGGTTCCACATGGACAGCGATCCGGCAAGCCGCTCGCACTACCTGCTGCGCGCGGAACGCACGACGTACAGCAATGCGCTGCAGGTCTGGCGCTACAACCGGATCGACGTTGTCACCGAAAGCGCGGACGGGTTCCGCAATGCCACCGACATCAGGGTGGCCGTGGACGCCGCCCTGCGCGTGCTGGAACGCACGTCGGTTCCCGACGCCGCCAATGCGCACATCTTGTTCTCGGACAGCCTGGAACTGGGCGCCATCGGCGGGCAGACCGAGCATCTGCTCTACGCCATCAACGCCGACCGCGCCACCGACTGGCGCACCGGCAAGCCCAAGAGCGAATGGCGCTACAACCTGCAGTACGCGCAGAATTACCTGTTCAAGCGCGACGAGATCCTGGCCCGCCAGAAGCGCGAGGCCCAGATGCGCCTGGCCAACAAGGAACGCGACAACCTGCGCCAGTACCAGAACCTGGTCGAGCAGGCCAAGAATGACCCCAACGGTATCCTGGGCCGCATGCTGCGCGACGTCCGCTACGAACCGCTGAGCGGCGGCAGCTACGGCGGCCTGATGGCCGGCCGCAAGGCGACGGTGCGCATGGTGGTCCATGTGGACGACCATAAGGACAACGACGCCATTGCCGATTGGCCGTACGAAATGCGCCTGCCCGGCCAGAAGTCGCTGAAGGAAGGCTGGTACCTGGTCCCCGGCGACATCACGCTGGACACGAAGCGCGTGGATGGCCGCGGCCTGCCCCTGACGCTGCTGACGCTGGGCCAGGGTGTCCCCCACGCCTGCAAGAAGGAAGGCTGCGCCGACCTGAATGATCCGCTGGTGGGCGCGCGCATGATGCTCGGCCTGCCGGACTGGACGCCCGAACAGGCCCAGGCCGTGATCGACCAAGCCTCCCAACCCTGATAGCCGGACGAGCAACGCAATGATCAAACAAAAGAAAGCCCTGATCGCAGGCGGCGTCGTGGCGGCGCTGGCCTGCGCCTGGTGGGGGCTGGGCGCCTACGCGTCCGGCAAGGCCGAAGACGAACTGCTGGCCCTGCTGGACAAGACCGGCCAGCGCGACATGGTGCACTGGAAGAGCATTTCGGCGTCGCCGTTCGGCTCCGCCAAGCTGAAGGAAGTCACGATCGGATCGGCGGGGTCGCCCATCGCCAGCATCGAGACGGTCAGGATCAGCGGCCTGCGCAACACGCGCGACCGCCAGAGCGGCGACGTGACGATCGAAGGCGCGGCGCTGCCCAACGGCAACAGCGTGCTGAGCCAGACGGACCTGATCCGCCAGGCCGGCAAGTCCGACCTGCCCCCCGCCAACCTGCGCGTGCGCTGGGACTACCAGCGGGACGACGACAACGCGTCGATCCATCTCAACCTGGAGCAGCCCGACGCGCTGAACGCCGAGCTGACGCTGGGCCTGGAGCGCGTCAACGGCGCAGCCGCCCTGGCCGAGAACGGCGCCGCGCTGGGCGCGCTGGGCATGATGGGAATCATGGGCATGGGCCGCATGGACCGCGCCCTGGCGCCCCTGGCGGAAGTGCGCATTACGGAAGGCAGCCTGTTGCTGAAAGACGATGGTTACGTCAAGCGCAGCATCGAGCTCTACAAGCGCTACAACATCGCCGCTGTTCCGGGCGAAGGCAACCCGGACAAGCAGCGCGACAAGCTGTTCGACAAGTTCATCGACGACGCCCGCAAGCAGTGCGTCCAGCGCAAGGCGATGGCGGGCTTCAAGGACAACGACGACGCCTGCGAGGCCGCGGCCAATTTCGCGGGCGGGGAAGACCGCGAGATCAAGCTGACCCTGAATCCGCGCAACGGCGTGTCCGTGGCCGAAATGCTGTCGGGCGGCGGCCGTGATTACAGCAAGGTGCTGGCCCTGTTCTCGCCCACCCTGAAGAACTGAGCGCAACGCGCCGGAACTGGCCGGGCGGCATCCTGCAAGGGATGCCGCCCGGTTTTTTTGCGCCAGCCTGCGCCGACCTATAATCGTTTCATACGATGCAAGCCACGCGCCTGCTGAGGGGCAGACGCAGGAGACCTTGATGAAATCCCCGTTGAAGCACCTGCTTTCCCTCCTTGCCGCCACCCTGCTATTGGCCGGATGCACTTCCGGCCCCGGCGGCCCGCCGCACCCTGGAGCGGTCAATCCCTATAGCACCGGCGGCTTCCGCGACCCCGGCCCCAACTACCCTGACACCGGAAGGTAAGCGCGCCCACGCAGCCGGACTTAGCCCGGCTGCGCCAGCAGGCGCTGGATCTCGGCTTCCGTCTCTTGATAGCGGCCCTCGCCGAAGTGGCTATAGACCACCCTGCCCTGCTTGTCGATCAGGTACGCCGCCGGCCAATACTGGTTGCGGTACGCGCTCCAGGTGGCGTAGCGGTTGTCCTGCGCCACCGGATAGCTGATGCCGAAGCGCTGCAGCGCCTTTTCCACATTGGGCGTAGACCGCTCGAACGGAAACTCCGGCGTGTGCACGCCCACCACCACCAGGCCCTGGTCCTTGTACTTCTGGTGCCAGCTCGTGACGTAGGGCAGCGTGCGGATGCAATTGATGCAGGTATAGGTCCAGAAATCCACCAGCACCACCTTGCCGCGTAGCGACTCTATGGTCAGCGGCTCGCTGTTGAGCCATTTGTCGATGCCGGTGAACTCCGGCGCCTGCGGCGCGGCGGCGGGCGGGGCGGCGTGTGCCGCGCCTTGCATCAGGGAGGCGGCGACCAGCGCGCCCAGGGCGATCTTCTTGAACGTGGCAAACATGGTTGACTCCTTAAGGTCAGGCGAACAGGTTGCTGATCCAGGCGTAGGCCAGGACGTCGTACTGGAAATGGATGGCGATGGCGGTCAGGACCAGCAGCACGCCGAATCCCTGCTGCAGCCGGTGCGTGTGGCGGGATAGCCCCCGCACCCGCGCGGCGATGGCTTGGCCGCCGTAGGCGATGACGAGCATGGGCACGCCAGCGCCGATGGCGAACACCAGCAGCAGGGTGCTGGACTGCACCAGGTCTTGCGCCTTGGCGGCCAGCACCAGGATCGAAGCCAGCACGGGCCCAGCGCAGGGCGTCCACACGGCGCCCAAAGACAGGCCCAGCACGAAGCCGCCGGCGTTGCCGCTGCCGCTTCCCCCCGCGCCGGCCAGGCGCTGCAAGGGACCGCCCGCGCGGGCGATCAGCCAGTCGTAAGGCTGGGGCCAGATCCGTGCCAGGCCAAACAGCGCCAGCAGGACGATAGAGGTCGAGCGCACCGCCTCGTGCACGGATTCATTCAGGTTGGACAGGAGGCTGAGCGCAATGCCCAGGCCGGCGAACGCCAGCACGAAGCCGGACACGACGAACAAGGGGCGCAGCCGGCCGCCGCGTTCCAGCGAGGTGCCCAGCAGCACCGGCAACAAGGGCAGCACGCAAGGCGACGCGATGGTCAGCATGCCGGCAAGCAGAGCGATGGGAGTGTTGATGAGGTCCATGGGGGTCGTCCTTTGGAAAGTGACCCCATTGCACCCGCCGCACGTATCCGGCTTGTGCCGGACAGGCGGAATTTTTCAAGCGCGTGTATCCGCCGCCAGGGCGTATACAGTACGACACACTTCATGGCGCGGCCGGCGCTATAAACCGATCACATCCCGCGTTCACAGCCCGCACCCGGACTTCCTCATGAAGCGCTTTCTTGCCGTCCTGCTGCTGCTCTTTGGCGGATTCGCCGCCGAAGCGGCCAAGCCCTTCCAATGTCAGCTCGTCTCCAACAGCCGTCCGCGCCGCGATCCCCTGCCGCCGGACGGCAGCCAGCCCTAGAATCACGAAGCCCGACCGGCACGCCCGCCGCGCCCCCCAAACCAATCAATAGAAGGCACCCGCAGATGGATCACATAGACCACGTCATGATCGTGGACGACGATCGGGAGATTCGCGAACTGGCCGGCAGCTTCCTGCGCAAGAACGGCCTGACGGTCACGCTGGCGGCGGACGGGCGGCAGATGCGGTCCCTGCTGGAAAGCCTGTCCGTCGACCTGATCGTGCTGGACATCATGATGCCCGGCGACGACGGCCTGGTGCTGTGCCGCGAACTGCGCAGCGGCAAGCACCGCCGCATCCCGATTTTGATGCTGACCGCGCGCAGCGACGACATGGACCGCGTGCTGGGCCTGGAAATGGGCGCCGACGACTATCTGGTCAAGCCCTTCGTCGCGCGTGAACTGCTGGCGCGCATCAAGGCCATCCTGCGCCGCACGCGCATGCTGCCGCCCAATTTCCAGGTGACCGAGCCCGGACGCGAGATCGCCTTCGGCAACTGGCGGCTGGACACCACCGCCCGTCACCTGCTGGACGCGGACGGCACCATCGTGTCGCTCAGCGGTGCGGAATACCGGCTGCTGCGCGTCTTCCTGGACCATCCGCAGCGCGTGCTCAACCGCGACCAGCTGTTGAACCTGACGCAAGGCCGCGACGCCGACTTCTTTGGGCGCTCGATCGACCTGCTGGTCAGCCGCCTGCGTCAGCGGCTGCGCGAGGACGCGCGCGAGCCCATGTACATCAAGACCGTGCGCAGCGAGGGCTATGTGTTCTCCGCCGCGGTCGACGTCTCGGAATCCGGCCAGTGAACGCCGCCGCACCGCGCCCGTTTGCCTGGCCCCGCACGCTGGTCGCACGGCTGTTCCTGATCTTCGTGGCGGGCCTGGTCCTGGCCTACGGCCTGTCGTTCGCGTCGCTCTTCTATGAGCGCTACAGCGCCACCCGCAACATGATGCTGGGCGACCTGGAGCGCGACGTCGCCATCGCCATGGACATCCTGGACCGGCTGCCCGCCGCCGAACGCCCCGCCTGGCTGCCGCGCCTGTCCAGCAACAACCGCCAGTACCTGCTGGGCGACGGCAAGGCGGACCAGCCGCTGGGCAACGACGCCGCGCGCACCGCCGCCCAGTCGATCGAAGCCGCGCTGGGGCCGGACCGCCCCGTAACGGTGCGCGCCATGGCCGACGATCCCCGGCACATCCAGGCCCGCGTCGTGCTGTCCGACGGCCAGCCGGCGATCCTGGACATCGAGCTATCCCGCATGCGGCCGGCGCCGTGGCTGTTCGGCGTGCTGGGCGTGCAGCTCTTGCTTCTGGCCGGCTGCGCGTGGCTTGCCGTACGCCTGGCCGTCCGCCCGCTGACCCGCCTGGCCCGCGCCGCCGAGGAACTGAACCCCGACAAAACCAGCCCCCTGCTGGACGAAGCCGGCCCCGCCGAGATCGCGCATGCCGCCGTCGCCTTCAACGCCATGCAGGACCGCATCGCGGCCCATGTCGCCGAACGCATGCAGATGCTGGGCGCGATTTCGCATGACCTGCAGACGCCGATCACTCGCATGAAGCTGCGCACCGAATTCATGGATCCGTCCGCCGACCGCGACAAGCTGGCGCAAGACCTGACCGAAGTGGAGCGCCTGGTGCGCGAAGGCATCGACTACGCCCGCAGCGCACACGGCAAGGCCGAGCAGCCTGCGCGGATAGACCTGAACGCCTTCCTGGACAGCTTGGTGTGCGACTACCAGGACACGGGCAAGGACGTGAACCTGTCGGGCGACGCCGTCCCGCCGCTATTGACGCGGCCGCACGCGCTGCGGCGCATCCTGGGCAACCTGATCGACAACGCGCTGAAATTCGCGGGCGCGGCCGAGCTGCACGTGGCCGAGCGGGACGGCGGGCATTTGTCTATCTTCGTGCTGGACCGCGGGCCGGGCATCCCGGCCGCCGAACTGGACGCCGTGCTGCAGCCGTTCTATCGCCTGGAAAGCTCGCGCAGCCGGGACACCGGCGGCACGGGCCTTGGGCTTGCCATCGCGCATCAACTGGCCGCGGCCCTGGGCGGCGCGCTGATCCTCAGCAACCGGGACGGCGGCGGCCTGTCGGCCGAGGTGCGCATTCCGCCGGCCTAGGCGTTACGCGTTGCGCAGCACGCCCGATTGCAGCAACGGCTTCAGGATGCCGGCCGTGTATACCCGCGCCAGGTTCACCAGGAAGTCCGTGAAATCCGCCTTCGCCGCATGATCCGCGCTGTCCGAAATCACGCGCATCACGGCGAACGGCACGCCGAATTCATGGCAGACCTGCGCCATGGCGGCGCCCTCCATTTCCAGGCACAAGGCATCGGGCAGCCGCTCGCGCAGCGAATGGGCCAGGTCGTTGTCGTTGACGAACACGTCGCCCGTCGCGATCAGGCCGTGGTGAACCTGCGGCTGCTCGGACGCGGCCGGCAGGCCGCCGCTGCCCGCGAATTCCCGGGCGCTTTCCAGCAACAGCGCGCTCAGGGCTGGATCGGCATCGAAACGCTCGCGTCCCAAGAGCGGAATTTCATGCCGGCCGAACAGGGGCCGCGCATCCATGTCGTGCTGCATCAGCGCGTCGGCCACTACCACGTCGCCCACCCGCACGCTCGGATGCAGGCCGCCCGCCAGGCCGGTAAAGAGCACCCGCGACACCCCGAACTCCTGAATGACGATGGACGCCGTGGCGGAGGCCGCCACCTTGCCGATGCGGCTAAGCGCAATCACGCAGGGCGTGCCCCAAAGGGTGCCCACCTGAAAATCGCGCATCGCGATGCGGCGGGTTTCCGCGCCGGGATCCATCGCCGCCAGCAGGTCGGCGATCTCTTCGTGCAGCGCGCCCAGAATGGCGAGACGTCCCATGATGTGCTTCTTCCGTGATTGATCTGTTGCGCGGCCGCGTGCCGCCAGGGCGCAACATACTCCAATGCCGCCGCGCCCGCCAACGCCTTCATGTTTGTATCGCAGCGTATCCCGCGGCCCCTTCGACACGCCGCGATGCAATCCCCGCGTGTCGCCGACACATGGCCGATACAGCCGCTTGCTGCAATGCAGGCTCTTAACCCACCGGCCCGGCCATGCCGCGCCGCCAACCTGGAGTCATCATGGCAAAGCAACTTGAGCAGGTTCTCTATACCGCGCACACCCACACCACCGCCGGCCGCGAAGGCACGGGCCGCAGCAGCGACGACGCGCTGGACGTGACCCTCAGCCCCCCCGGATCGGGCAAGCCCGGCACCAATCCCGAACAGCTCTTCGGCGTGGGCTACTCCGCCTGCTTCATGGGCGCCATGAAACGCGCCGGCGCCACCCACGGCATCGCCGTGCCGCGCGACGTCGCCATCGACGCCAGCGTGTCGCTGGGCAAGGTCGACAACGGCGAAAACTTTGCGCTGGGCGTCACCCTGGCCGTGTCCCTGCCCGGCCTGACTGCGGAACAGAAACAACTGCTGGTCGAATCCGCGCACAACCTTTGCCCCTATTCCCGCGCAATCCGCGACAACATCGACGTGCAGTTCCAGATTGTCTGACGCGCAGCACGATACGATCCGCAAGGCGGCCTACGGGCCGCTTTTTTTGCGGCGTTCAGATACCAACCGACAGCGGTTTGGATTGCTACTGATGATGTAGTTAAACCGTACCCCTTTAAGCAGCATGTGCCCATTCGCGCCCTGGAAAATCCCGGCCGTTCCCGCCGCTGGCTAGGCAAAAAGACGGTGTACATGCATGCAGCAGGGAAACCCCGCGCCCTGCCGCCCTGGGCTTGCGTGCTAGCTTGCCTCACGCAGGCGTTGTTCCAGCCGGCAGCATAGGTATCGCACGACTCTATCTGTGTGTGGGGAGACGATCATGGTGAAGAACCTTGCCGTATTCTTCGACGGAACCTGGAACGAGCCCAACGACCGCACCAACGTCTACGAGCTATACAAGGCCGCGCCCGAAACCAGCACGCAGGAAACACTCTACGTCGAAGGCGTAGGCACCCAGGGACACGGCCTGTGGGCCGCGCTCGACAAATTCCTGGGCGGCGCGTTCGGCGCGGGGCTGTCCGCCAACATCCGGCAAGGCTACCGCTGGCTCTGCCAGCGCCACGAGCCCGGCGACCGCATCTTCCTCTTCGGCTTCAGCCGCGGCGCCTACTCCGCCCGCAGCCTGGCCGGCATGGTGCGCAAGTGCGGCCTGCTGAACAACCCCACCGAAGACGCCGTCGCCGAAGCCTACGCGCTGTACCGCGACGACTGCACCCCCTCCTCCATCGAAGCCGCCGCCTTCCGCGACCGGTTCTCGCGCCAAACCGATCTGCACTTCGTCGGCGTCTGGGACACCGTCGGCAGCCTGGGCATCCCCGTCGGCGGCATCTCCTTTCCCGGCTTTTCCAAGTCCTACAACTTTCATGACACGGAACTGAGCAACCACGTCCTGAACGCCTATCACGCCATCGCCACCAACGAATACCGCGAGCCCTACTTCCCCACCCTGTGGACCCGCCGGGAAGGCTCCCCGCCCCGCCCGGCCCACCTGCCCGTCGAGCAACGCTGGTTCATCGGCGCGCACTCCGACATCGGCGGCGGATATCAGGACGGCAGCCTGCAGACACTGCCCGCATCATGGCTGCAGGAAAAGGCGCGGCAAGCTGGCTTGGAGGCGGGAACGGTGCAGCGAATCTCCACGGATTACGAACAATGCGAGCCGCACGACTCGTACAAGGAGTTCACGGAGAAGGTGCCCATCCCGGTGAAGAAGCGGCCCAGGCTGTGGAACCGGGACACGGTGTTGAACCTGACCATCGACGATCGGCTGCTGCGTCGGTTTGAGCGGAATCAGGCGTTTTTGAAGGAATATCCGGATTTCAGGGATGAGTTGGGGAAGTTGGAGGTGGGGAGGTAGGGGCCTATGGCTGCCTTGGCCGTCAAGGCAGCTTCCCGCACGTGCATTCCACATGCAGACCAGCGGCCGCCGCCATGGTCACAAAGCCATCCAGGCGCACCTGGATCGCTCAATACCTTTCTCCAAGAATCAATACCAGTCCTATATTCATGGAGTACTAAAAAGTGCAGGATGGAGCGCTAAGTCCACGCGCGTCCAGTGCAATCTCTCGATTCAAACGGGACGCCTGTTCACAGGCGTGACTATCCACCCAAATCCGGAGGAAGAGGCCTGTTTTGCACGGAGCAAGCATGCCTTCCCAATCCGACCTGCGCTTCACCTTCGACCTCATCGGCAGCGAAGCGCCGCACGACGTATTCGAGGTCATCGAATTCGAACTGCGCGAAGCGCTGTCCCAGACTTATCTGCTTTCCATCGACCTGGCCTGCGCCAATCCCGCCGTGGACTTCGGCCTGGTGCTGGACCGCCCGGCGCGCCTGACCATCTGGCACGGCGACACGCCGGTACGCTACGTGCACGGGGCCATCTCCGCATTTTCCCAAGAGAACACAGGGTTCCGACGGACCCGCTACCGCGCCGTCGTCGAGCCGCGCCTGGCGCGCCTGAAGCTCAGCGCTGACTGGCGCATCTTCCAGACCCTGACCGTCCCGCAGATTGCCGAGGCCGTGCTCAAGGCCCACGGCCTGACGCAGGACTACGAACAGCGCGTCACCACCGAGCACCTGGCT
>NZ_AGUF01000072.1 GCF_000236785.1 Achromobacter arsenitoxydans SY8
AGGCGCTACGCGCCGGGCGTAGGCTTCGCCATTAGTAATACGCATGGACTTGGGACACTCTCCCGGCTCTGCGATGTAGCGCCCGGCAGCGGTCTTGCTAATGCCCATCTGTGCAGCAATGGCCCGCACGCTCAGACCCTGCGCCTTGAGGGCCAAAGCCTGCGCCTGCTTGGCGCTGGCTGCTTCCAGATAGGAAGCACGATCGACAGCCCCAGCGGCACGTCTGCGGGCTTTCTCGCGCTCGCTGTGGCGCTCTGCGGCCATGTCCCGGCTGATGAGCGTGCGCAGCTTGCGCTGCTCGTCGTCGGTGATGTGAAACAGGCTGATAAGCGTGTCGTTCTTGGGCGTGTAGAGCGGCGCAAACTGCTTGCCGCCGAACTCCACCTTTTCCCCGGCTTCGTGGGCCTTGGCCTTGGCGTACAGCGTCATAAGCTCGGCGCTGCGGTAGTTCCACCGTGGGTCAAGCTCACGGGCCAGCGCGGCGGCCTCGTGGTACATCTGGCCGGTGTGCGTCGCACCTGACAGCAGCAGGAAATTCAGCCGCCAAAACAGGTGCTGCATCCGCTCACCCTCGGCCACGCCGCCGCGCAGCGCGGCCAGCGTGCGCAAGTCCTCCAGGCGATCCCACGCCAGTTGCCGCCCGTTGAGCGTGCGCAGGTTGCCGGTTTGGCCGCCCGGCAGCAGCTTGAACTGGCGACGGTCGGCGCGGGCCTTGCGGTCGGCCTCGATGTCCCAGCGGGCCACCGGCAGCAGCGCCTCGGCCAGATACTCGAAGTTGTACCGGATCGGCTCGCCGTCCGGGCCTAGCTCAACGTGGATGACGCGGCAAACCTCGCCGCTCTTGCTGTTCACCGTATTGACCAGCCGGAGCACGCGGCTTGCATCCTTGGCCGCTGGATCAGCGCCCAGCCCGGCCAGACGGTCGATCAGGTAACGCTGGCAGGCATTCCAGCGTGGCAGCGCCTGACGCGGCAAGGTGCCATCCAGCAGCCACTTTGCTTGCACGCCACGGCCAGAGAAAACGAGGATCGACGGCGGCGGCACGCCTTCGTCGTAGCAGCGGAACATGACAGCGGCGGCCAGTTGCTCGGGGCTGCGCCCCTGCGCCCACGGCTCGCGGTAGGTGTCCAGATCGGCGAACAGCAAGCCGATGCGGGCCAAGTTGACCACGCGGCGATTGGGCTTGATGAACTCAGCCTGAGACAGCCAGGTATCCCGGCTGTGGTCGAGCATGGAGAGCACCACGGGCATCTGTGACAGCCGGTAACTGTCCTGCTTCTTGCCGCTGCCCTCGCCCGTCGCCATGAGCAACGAGAAAAAGCCCTGCCGGGCTGTGTCGTGATAGCAACCCGCCTCATCGGCTGGGCTGAAAAGTCGTAGCTGTGCTTGCCCCATAACCCTCTTTCCGCTTGTGCGGCAAGAGGTAGGGCGCTACAATGCAGACCATAGTTTGGGTGTTTCTGGTCGTCTGCATCGGTCACGCCTTGGGGTTCCAAACAGTGCCACCTGCTAGGTTCCCACCTCTTGCCAAGCCCCGCTGCCACGCGGGGCTTTGCTTTTTCATCCATCTGAACTCCGCTCCTTCGCTTCCAAAGTTCGCGGAATCCAGCCTTTTGCATTCGCCGTCCAGTGCAGCACGCCATGCTGCCGCAGCACTGCCGCCGCGCCATCGAAAGAGCGAAAAAACCGGATGCCTCCCCGGTACTGGCCGAGAATGCGCCGCTCGTTGCCAACGTGCAGCACGATCACCAGCCCGCGCTCTGTGTTCTCGATGACAGCGCCCTTGATCTCATGCGGTGCGTTCTTCGCAAACGCCTTGAAATGAGAGGGCGGCAGTACCTCCAGACTCAACGGTTCCATTTCAACCATCACTTTATACCCCACGCGCCGTATTTCATCAACATTATTAAATTTCGCCAAATCAAAAATGTATGGACTATAGTCCATGCTTTTGACCCGTCCAGCCGGTTAAGTGATTACTCAATCACTCTTTTCATCAAGTGAGCGCACCAGTTCGCGCAGAATGTCCGTGATGCTGCGCCCGGTCTTGGCGGCGTAAATCTTCAGCTTCGTGTGCTCGGCCCGGTCGAGGTCGAAATTCACCCGGACGGTGGCGGCCTTGTCGGCAAGGTCGGACAAGGTAGGGCCAGCCTTCGCGGCGCTCGGGCGGCCTGCTTTCATGCCAAGTTTCCCGCTACTCATTTTCACCTACTCCTTAATTACTCAAATGGTGCAATTGAGGAAACGGCGCACTTCCTCAGCCAGCGCCCGGATTTCCTCGGCGGCCTCGCTCGTCGGCTCTTGGTCAATGGCCGTGGTGCCGCTGGCCGCGCTGCTCGGGTAGATGACGCGCTGCGTGATGCGCGTTTGCAGGATCGGCAGGCCGTACCCGGCCAGCGCCTCGGAGACTTCCGCACCAATCTTGGTGCCCTTGATCGCACGGGACACCACGAAAGCCGCTTTTAGCTTGCCGTCGGTCAGCTCGATGCGCTGCTTGACCAAATCCACGAGGTCAGAGGTTGCCCAAATGTCGTAGGGCGACGGCTGCACCGGGATCAGCACACAATCGGCGGCCTTCATTGCCGACACGGCCAAGTCATGAGCCTGCGGCGCTCCGTCGATCACAACAAAGTCTTTCCGGGCCACGCTCTTTAGATCGCGCTCGATGGTGGGCCGGTCGATGCCAACCACGGGCACGGGTTGATCCTCGCGGACGGCGGCCCAATCGCGGGCGCTGCCCTGCGGGTCAGAATCAACCAGCAACACGTCTGCGCCGTCGAGTTGCAGGGCGCGGGCAAGGTGGGTGGCGATGGTGGTTTTACCCGCCCCGCCCTTCTGGTTCAGTACAGCAATGACTTGCATATGCGCTCCTTGAGCTATTGAGCGTTTGAGGAAAAAAGGAATTACTCAAGCGCAGTATAGCATATTGAGGATTTGAGTAAATGCACCTTTTGAGGGTTTGAAGTCATAAAAAACCCCGCACGCGGCGGGGTTCGGTGGCAGGGCAGGGGAGGGCTTAGGCGGCCTGGTGGATCTCGTCGGCCACCTGTCGGCACATGGCCAGCATGTCGAGCGTGCCCGCTGCGATGGCCTCAAGGGTCGCATCATCCAGCGCCTGCACGATGCTGGTAGCCCGGCGCTCAAGCTCCTG
>NZ_AGUF01000071.1 GCF_000236785.1 Achromobacter arsenitoxydans SY8
CGGCGGTTCGCAGCGCTACTACCGCCATGAATCCGCGGAGATCGGCCTGCCCATGCGGTTTTCCGTCTATGTGCCTGCGCAGGCCGAGCACGGGCCGGTGCCGGTCCTGTTCTACCTGGCGGGCCTGACCTGCACGGAAGAGACGTTCATGATCAAGGCGGGCGCCCAGCGCGTGGCTGCCGAACTGGGGGTCATGCTGGTGGCGCCCGACACCAGCCCGCGCGGCGCCGGGGTGCCCGGCGAAGACGAAAGCTGGGATCTGGGCACGGGCGCCGGCTTCTACCTGGATGCCGCCACGCCCGTCTGGCGCGACCACTACCGTATGTACAGCTACGTCACTCAGGAGCTGCACGGCATCGTCACCGGCAGCGACCTGCCCGGCGACGCATCGCGCACTGGCATTTTCGGCCACTCAATGGGCGGCCACGGCGCCCTGGTGCTGGCGCTGCGCAATCCCGGCAAGTTCCGTTCAGTGTCCGCCTTCGCGCCTATCGCGGCGCCCAGCCAATGCCCCTGGGGCAAGAAGGCGTTCGGCGCCTATCTGGGCGACGACACTTCGGACTGGGCCGCCTGGGACGCGTCGGCGCTGATGCGCGGCCTGAAGCGGCCGTTCCCTGGCGGCATCCTTATTGATCAGGGCGATGCCGACCAGTTCCTGGCCGAGCAGTTGTATCCCGAGGTATTCGAGGCCGCCTGCGCCGCCGCGGATCAGCCGCTGGTGCTGCGTCGCCAGCCGGGTTACGACCATGGCTACTACTTCATCTCGACGTTCGTCGAGGATCACATCCGGTTTCACGTCGAACGGCTTGGAAAACCGGCGGCCTGAGGGCGCGCTTCTATACTGGGGTGCCTGCCGGAGCGGGCTGGCGGCGTCCTGCGCGCCCCGCGCTGCAAGCCGCGGCGGTTTGAAAAGGAACGCCTGATTTGATCAACGGAATTGCTCCCTTCGCCTGGATTTTGCTGGGCGCCGTCATCGTATTGCTGCCGGGAATCGTCATGCTGCTAGGCCGTGGCGGTCCGCGCGACGAGCGGGGCCGCCGCATGTTCCAGTTCCGGCCGGTGCGCCGCCTGTGCGGATTGCTGATGGTGTGCCTGGGATGCGTATCGGGGTTGCTGGCGCTTTCGCTGGTGCAGTTCGTGCGCCTTACCTCCGACGAGCCCGTCGCCCGCATCGACATCCGCCAGCAGGCCGATGGGCAGTTCCAGGTGAATGCCGCCGCGCCCGGCATCGCACCCAAGCAGTATGTGCTGTACGGCGACCAATGGCAGATCGACGCCCGGGTCGTCCGCTGGAGGCTGCCGGCGCTGATCGCCGGCGTGCCGCCGCTATACCGCCTGGAGCGCCTGTCCGGCCGCTACAGCGACGCGACGCGGGAAGCCTCGGCCACGCGTTCCGTGCATGCCCTGGATGACTGGCCCGCACCGGATCTCGCTTCGCTGAAGAAGAGTTTCCCGAATTGGTTCCCTTTCGTGGATGTCCAATTCGGCAGTGGCGCCTATATGCCGATGTTCGACGGCGCCAGGTACCAGGTCTATCTGGACCCCCGCGGCGCGCTCTTCATCCGTCCGGATGGGGAAGCCACCGCCGAAGGGCTGAAGCGCCTCGGCTGGTAAGCCGTTGGGATAGCCCCTCGGGTCGGCCAAAAAAGGCCGAATATAATTGGTGACGCATAGGTGGAAATGAAACTTTGATGCGCCGCAATAGTCGAATTAGCACTCCAACAACTAGAGTGCTAACATCGAATCCATGTTTTCTCTTCGCCATCCGGAGACCCCCGCTATGAAGCAACCCAGTACCTCGTTGACCGCTTCCGGCAACGCTCTGGCGTTGGCCATTGCCAATCCGGGCGCTCTCGGCACGATCGACGCTTATATTTCTGCGGTCAACCGCCTGCCGGTCCTGTCCGCGGAACGTGAAACGGAACTTGGCCGCCAACTGCGCGACCAGGAAGACCTGGGCGCTGCCCGCGAGCTGATTCTGTCGCACCTGCGACTGGTGGTGTCGGTGGCGCGCCAGTACCTGGGTTATGGCCTGCCCCACGCAGACCTCATCCAGGAAGGCAACGTCGGCCTGATGAAGGCGGTCAAGCGCTTTGACCCTGAGCGCGGCGTGCGCCTGGTGTCGTTCGCGGTTCACTGGATCAAGGCCGAAATCCACGAATACATCATCCGCAATTGGCGCCTGGTCAAAGTGGCCACCACCAAGGCCCAGCGCAAGCTGTTCTTCAATCTGCGCAGCATGCGCCCCGACGGCCAGACGCTGGATCCGGAACAGGTCGACCACATTGCCCGCGAACTGAACGTGCGCCACGAAGACGTGAGCGAAATGGAAGTTCGCATGTCCGGCCGCGACATGTCGCTGGAAAACCAGGACGACGACGACGACGGCTATGCGCCCATCGCCTACCTGTCCGACGAAGGCCGCCAGGAACCGACGCGCGTGCTGGAACGCGTCGCGCGCGATCGCCTGCAGAGCTCCGGCCTGACCGGCGCGCTCGATGCGCTGGACGCCCGTTCGCGCCGCATCGTTGAAGCCCGCTGGCTGCAGGATGACGGCGGCGCAACCTTGCACGAGCTGGCCCAGGAATTCGGCGTGTCGGCCGAGCGCATCCGCCAGATCGAAGCCGCCGCCCTCAAGAAAATGCGCGGCAACCTGGCGTCTTGATCTGCACACGCTCTGCTCGTACGAAAGGCCGCTGACTCCGCGGCCTTTTTCTTTGTGCGCCGCGATGCAGCGCTTGCCAATAAATTGATACAAAATCGCCGGCGAATTTTCCGGATTCACAGAAACTTAATAGGGATGGCGCCGCCTAACTTCATGTAGACCGCGAACTTCGGTTTGTAGTCTTGTCATCCGTCTCGGCTTCTCCTCTTTCCCCTCCCCTATGAGACGGATGCTTGCGGGGCACCATGCATATCGGTGCCCCGTTTTTTATGTCCGCACGGTTCGCGCGTCTTCACCTTCCCCTGGCGCGCATGGCCGGATCAAGCGGCCTGGGCGCTGTCCGGCGCCAGCGCGGTATGCCACAGCGCGTCCTGCACGCGGCGCACGCCGGTGGCCATGGAGCCGTCCTGATAAAGCTTGATCCAGCGGTAGCCGGGCGCCATGTTGTCCACGACATGCTTGCCGTCCCGGATGCTGAACTGGAAGCAGGTCGACGGCGTGGCCAGCATGCGCAGGTTGTGGCGGCGCCGGTCGAATTCATGATGCACATGTCCCCACAGCAGCACGCGCACCTGCGGCCAGCGCGCCAGCAGCTTGAATAGCGCCTGCGGGTTGTCGATCATCATCGAGTCATGCCAGTGGCTGTCGATCTGCATCGGATTGTGGTGCATCGCCACCAGCGTGTGACGCTCCGGCGCCTGCGCCAGCGCGGCTTCCAGCATGTCGAGCTGGCTGTTGGGCAGATGGCCGGCGTTCGAGCCGGGCACGGTCGTGTCCAGCGTGACGACCCGCCAAGCACCCACGTCGGTCACCGGCGTCGACCATTCGGGCAGTTCCTGGCGCAGCACCGCCGGCTGGTCGTGATTGCCGGGCAGGCAGCGGATGATCGCGCGCTCTAGCGCGCCCGATGCGGACAGAATGTCCGCAAAGCGCCGGTAGCCGGCGGCTTCACCGTCCTGGGACAGGTCGCCGGTGGCCAGCAGCACGTCGGGATGCTTGCCGTCGGCTTCTACCTGGCGCAGAACCGCGCGCAGGCTCGCGTCCGTATTGACGCCCAGCATCGAGGTGTCGGGCTCGCCGAACAGATGGCTGTCGGTCAATTGGACGAGCATGGCAGGCGCATCATTACGCCGGGACAAAGAATGGATGCGTGCCACGTGCCGCTCCTGCAAAGTTAGCGTGATGCCACATTACCCAAAAAACATGGCGCGGCGCGTATCGCAAGCGTCTGTTGGGGTAACGAAACGTGCATTCTCCCTGAATCCTTGCCGGCCACCGCCGCGGCCAGCGGAAAAAAGCCGCTATTCTTGTGGAACTCTCCACTCGTTATAAGCTCGGGACGCGGCGCTACCCATGGATGTTGGTTTTCTCGTATTTGGTCTTGCGGGCCTGCTCACGCTAGTCTGCTTCATGCCGCCCCTGGCCGGCCGCCTCAAGCTGCCGTACTCGGTGCTGCTGGCTATCGTCGGCTGTCTGCTGGGCATCATCATCCACGTGCATGGCTGGGCGCCTGCCTGGATCGGCGACTTCCTCGATTCCCTGGAACGCTTCGAGATCTCCTCGGAAACCTTCCTGATGGTGTTTCTGCCGGTCCTGCTGTTCGAGACCGCGCTGTCCATGAACGTCCGGCGGCTGATGGACGACATCGGCCCCATCCTCATGATGGCCATTGTGGCCGTGGTCGTGTGCACGGTGGTGGTCGGGGTGACGCTGGACGCGGTGTCGTCCTACGGCCTGGTGGTATGCCTGTTGCTGGGCGCCATCGTGGCGACAACCGATCCGGTGGCGGTGGTCGGCATCTTCCGGGAGGTCGGCGCACCCAAGCGGCTGACGACTCTGGTCGAGGGCGAAAGCCTCTTCAACGATGCGGCGTCCATCGCGCTGTACTCCGTGCTGCTGGCCGTGCTGGGCGGCCACGGGGAGCTGACGGTCGGCGGAATCTTCAATGACTTCATCGTCCACTTCATCGGCGGCGGCATCGCCGGCTTTGCCATGGGGCGGCTGGCCTGCTTCCTGTTTGCGTGGCTGCGCGGCTTTCCCACGGCCGAGATCACGCTGACCTTGACCCTGGCCTATCTTTCCTTCTTCATTTCCGAGCACTACCTGAACGTGTCGGGCGTGGTGGCCACCGTAATCGCGGGCCTGGTGGTCGGCTCCACCGGCCGCACGCGCATGTCGCCCACCACCTTCGAATACCTATCGAGCGCATGGGGGCAGTTCGGCTTCTGGGCGAATTCGCTGATCTTCCTGTTCGCGGCCATGCTGATTCCCAAGCTGATGGCCGCCGCCGACTGGCAGGAACTGGTGCTGGTGGGCGTGGTGTTCGTGGTGACCCTGGTCGCGCGCGCCATCGTGGTCTTTGGCCTGCTGCCGCTGCTGGGCCTGACCCGGCTGGGCGCCAAAGTCAGTAATCCCTACAAGCTGGTAATGTTGTGGGGCGGATTGCGCGGGGCCGTGTCGCTGGCGTTGGCGCTGGCGGTCACCGAACAGACCGGCGTGCCTGAAGAGGCGCGCCAGTTCATCGCCGTCGCGACGACGGGCTTCGTGCTGATGACGCTGTTCGTCAACGGCATCAGCCTGCGGCCGCTGATCCGGGTGCTGGGCCTGAACCAGCTGTCGCCGGTCGAGCGCACCATTCGCAACCAGGTGCTGGCCGTGGCGCTGGAAGACCTGCAGGGCAAGACGGACGAAGTGGCCAAGGCCGAGCACATCGGCAACGAAGTCCGCGACCGCATCCGCGCCGTGTTCGACGCCAGTCTGGCCAGCGTGCACGACGGCCAGGTGGGCCAGATGAGCGACGAGCAACGCGTGGCGGTCGGCCTGACCATCGTGGCGCAGCGCGAAGAGGAAATGTTCTTCAGTATCCTGAAGGCGCAGATCGTGGACTGGCGCATGGCCGAGGCGCTGCTTGCGCGGGCGGAACGGCTGGAAGACGCCATCCGCCTGGGGGGCGTGCCGGGTTTCGAGCGCGCCATCGTGGCGGATGTGCGCTATTCCACTGGTTTCCGGCTGGCCCTGCGGCTGCACTACGTGTTCGGATTCCAGAGCTGGCTGGCGCGCGAGCTTGGTCAGCGGTTCGCCAACCTGATGAGCAAGCGGTCGGTCGCGCAACGCCTGATCGCCTTTGCCCGCGAACAGATCACGCCGCTGCTGGGCGAGGAAGCCACGCAACGCATTGTGTCCCTGCACCAGCGCCGCCTCGACCTCATCGAAAATGCCTTGCAGGCCCTGAACCTGCAGTATCCGTCGTACGCGCAATGGCTGCAGGAAAGCTACCTGGGCCGCGTCGCCCGCGAGATCGAGCGCATCCGCTACCGCGACATGCTTGAGCAGTTTTTGATCAGCGGCGAAGTCTACGCGGACCTGATGGAGCAACTGAAGAGCCGCTGGTCGCATATCGACCGGCATCCGCCGCTGGACATCGAAATGAGCGCGGCCGAACTGATCAAGCGCGTGCCGCTGTTCGAAGGCCTGTCGCCCGACTCCCTGCGCGCCATCAGCAAGCTGCTCAAGCCGCGCCTGGCCCTGCCCGACCAGCGGGTCCTGACCCAGGGCCGCCATGGCGAGGAAATGTGCTTCGTGGCGTCGGGCGCAGTCGCGGCGCATCTGCCCGACAACACCATGATCGAACTAGGTAGCGGGGAATTCTTCGGTGAACTCGGCCTGCTGGGCGAACAGCAGCTCACGCCGGATGTCACGTCGCTGGGCTACAGCAAGCTGCTGATGCTGTCGTCGCGCGACTTCCACGCCTTGCTTGCGCGCGACGAGAACCTGCGCGATCGCATCCAGGTCGTGGCCAAGCAGCGGCTGCGGGCGATCGAAGTCTGGAAGCAGTTTTCTCAGGCGTCCAACGCCGCGCCCGTTCCGGCTCCCGCGCCGCCCGCCGGGCCCAGCCCGGCGCAGGCGGCCGAAGCCGCCGAGGCCGCGGGCGCCAGTGAGGGCTCAGGCGAGGTGGACAGGCTTGCTGTCCGCGAGTTGCGCTCGGACCAGGCCGGCGGGGACGACGCTGCCGGGGGCGCCGTGCTCGGAGCGCCGGAGACCGCGCCCCGCTGAAATTCAGATCTCGCCGGCGGCCCGCCGGCGCATGATGTCCTCGATGAGGACCAGCGCGGCTTCGAGCGTGAATTCGCCTTCGATGATCCGGTGCACCGCCGTGTCGACGTCGATGGTGGCGATTTCCATGACTTCGCCGTCGCGGTTTGCGGGACGGGCGTCGGGCGCCAGGACGCAGGTGCTGGTCAGCACGTCTTCCACCTGGTAGCCCTCGGGCAGGCGGCGATGGATGCGCAGGATCGTGCGCAGCGGCGAACGGCGTGCCAGGTCGGGTTCGTCCAGCCCGGCTTCTTCGCCGCATTCGCGCACCAGCGCCAGTTCCAGGTCTTCGCCGCTGCCGGCAAGCCCGCCCACCAGCGTGTCCCACATACCGGGATCGGTGGACTTGCTGAGCGAGCGCCGCGCTACCCACAGCCGGCCGTCCGGTGTCCAGGCATTCAGATGCACGGCCTTGGTCAGGAGACCCAGGGGCCGCACGGCCGCGCGCTCGATCACGCCCAGCGCGCGGTCGCCGTCCATCACGTCCAGCAATTCATCGCGCCAGCCGCGCAGGCAGTTGGCCTGGCGCAACAGTTCCGCGGCCTGTTCCAGG
The DNA here is from genome assembly GCF_000236785.1 of Achromobacter arsenitoxydans SY8. Lineage (GTDB taxonomy): Bacteria > Pseudomonadota > Gammaproteobacteria > Burkholderiales > Burkholderiaceae_B > Achromobacter > Achromobacter arsenitoxydans. The sequence continues at coordinate 7,311 of NZ_AGUF01000071.1, forward strand.
ACCAAATCCAGCGCTTTGCCGGGCTCCATGCCCTCGCCGATGCGCAGCGCCGTGTCGTCCACGTCGATGTGCGGCGCGCCGCGCAGCGCATCGCAAGCGGCGTGCGTGACCCAGCCGCAGCGGCGCCCCGCTATATATAGAGCGCGTGCGCCTTCAGGGGCGGGCTCCTGCGCGCGGGCGCACAGGGCGGCATACAGATCGGACAACTGCTTGGACATCGTGGCGGCATGGTGGTGAGGTTGCCGACGATTTTATGCCAGCCGATTCAGGGCGCGCGGTCAAGGGGCGCGCGCAGATGGGGGCGGGTCCGATGAATTCAAGGGCGCTAACTTACATCTGTTTGCGCGTCCGCTATAATCCGCCAGTTTCTTTGTGATTTCGAGAGGGAACGACAGGGCCGCTCTATCTCCCTGCATCGCCCTGCCATCTAATAATTGCGTGTTGCCCGATTCACGGTGACTTCCGCCACCAGCAAATGGGCCTTCGCGCCGTATTTCGAGGTAAGCATGAAGAAGTGGAGAGGGATACTGGGGGCTTGTGCGATGCTGATTGGCAGCGTGGCCGGCGCTCAGGTGCAAAACATGCCCGGCGGTCCGAAGGTCAATCAGCTGAACCTGCATGAAGGCGTCACCGCGATTTCGCGCGACATCATGTGGCTGCATTGGTTACTGCTCACGATCTGTATCGTGATTTTCATCGGCGTCTTCGGAGTGATGTTCTACTCCATCTGGGCGCACCGGAAGTCCCGCGGCCACAAAGCGGCAACCTTCCACGAACACCTGGGCGTCGAAGTCGCCTGGACCGTCATCCCCTTCATCATCGTCATCGCCATGGCGCTGCCGGCCACCAAGACGGTCGTCGCCATGAAAGACACTTCCAGTGCGGACCTGACCATCAAGGTCACCGGCTACCAATGGAAATGGGGCTACGAGTACCTGGACGGTTCGGCCGCCGGCATCAAGTTCCTTTCCACGCTGTCGACCCCCCGCGCCCAGATCGAGAACCGCGAGCCCAAGGGCCAGTTCTATCTGATGGAAGTGGATAACCACATGGTCGTCCCCGTCAACAAGAAGGTCCGCGTCGTCCTCACCGCGTCCGACGTCATCCACTCGTGGATGATTCCGGACTTCGGCGTGAAGCAGGACGCCATCCCCGGCTTCCTGCGCGACGCCTGGTTCAACGCGGAAAAGCCTGGCATCTATCGCGGCCAGTGCGCGGAACTCTGTGGCAAGGACCACGCTTTCATGCCCATCGTCGTAGAAGTCCTGGCGCAAGCCGACTACGATAAGTGGGTTGAAGACCAAAAGAAGAAGATGGCGGCAAACGTCGACGATCCCAATAAAGAGTGGACGGAAGCCGAACTGGTTGCCCGCGGCGAAAAGGTTTTCGCGGCGAATTGCGTGGCCTGTCACCAGGCCAACGGCAAGGGCATTCCCGGTTCCTTCCCGCCGCTCGACGGAGACAAGGTTGTTCTGGGCCCCAAGGGCGAGCAGATCAACACCGTGCTGAAGGGCAAGCCCGGCACCGCCATGGCGGCGTTCGGCGGGCAGCTCAACGATGTCGAGATCGCAGCGGTCATCAGCTATACGCGCCATGCCTGGAGCAATGCCGGCAAGGGGCAGGACCCGACGGTTCCACCGAAGGACGTCGCGGCCGCGCGCTGATTGCGCGCGCGCCCAGTTCCTTCACCGTAGAACCGGTTCCGTTTAGTTAGAGATACCCTGCCCGCCCCGTGGAACGGGGCTGGCACTCAGCAGGAAGGAGTCCATCATGAGCAGCGTCACTGTAGACCACGTGTCGCCGGGCCACGGCCACGGTCACGATGACCACCACCACGGTGCCCCCACTGGCTGGCGCCGGTGGCTTTTTGCAACGAACCACAAAGACATCGGGACGATGTATCTCATCTTCTCGTTCGTCATGCTTCTTGAGGGCGGCACGCTGGCCCTGCTGCTGCGCACCGAGCTCTTCGAGCCGGGCCTGCAGTTCTTCCGCCCCGAACTCTTCAACCAGTTCACCACGATGCACGGCCTGATCATGGTGTTCGGCGCCATCATGCCGGCCTTCGTGGGCTTCGCGAACTGGATGATCCCGATGCAGATCGGCGCGTCCGACATGGCGTTCGCCCGCATGAACAACTTCAGCTTCTGGCTGCTGCCGGTGGCCGCGATCATGCTGACGGTGTCGTTCTTCGTGCCGGGCGGCGCCACTGCCGCGGGCTGGACCCTGTATGCGCCGCTGTCGCTGCAGATGGGTCCCGGCATGGACCTGGCGATCTTCGCCGTCCACATCATGGGCGCCTCGTCCATCATGGGCGCGATCAACATCATCGTCACCATCCTGAACATGCGCGCGCCCGGCCTGACGCTGATGAAGATGCCGCTGTTCTGCTGGACCTGGCTGATCACCGCGTTCCTGCTGCTGGCCGTGATGCCGGTGCTGGCCGCCGCCATCACCATGGTGCTGACCGACCGCCACTTCGGCACGGGCTTCTTCAATGCCGCCGCCGGCGGCGACCCGGTCCTGTACCAGCACGTGTTCTGGTTCTTCGGGCACCCCGAGGTCTACATCATGATCTTGCCGGCGTTCGGCATCGTGTCGGCGATCGTGCCCGCGTTCGCCCGCAAGAAGCTGTTCGGCTACGCCTCGATGGTGTACGCGACCGCCTCCATCGCCGTCCTGTCGTTTATCGTGTGGGCCCACCATATGTTCACGACGGGCATGCCGGTGACGGGCCAGCTCTACTTCATGTACGCCACGATGCTCATTTCCATCCCCACCGGGGTGAAGGTGTTCAACTGGGTCGCCACGATGTGGCGCGGGTCCATGACGTTTGAAACCCCGATGCTGTTTTCCATCGGCTTCATCTTCGTGTTCACGATGGGCGGCTTCACCGGCCTGATCCTGTCGGTGGCCCCCATCGACATCCAGGTCCACGACACCTATTACGTGGTGGCGCACTTCCACTATGTGCTGGTGGCCGGTTCCCTGTTCGCGCTGTTCGCCGGCGCGTACTACTGGGTGCCCAAGTGGACCGGCCGCATGTACAGCGAAAAGCTGGGCAAGCTGCACTTCTGGTCCACGCTGATCTCCTTCAACGTGACCTTCTTCCCGATGCACTTCCTGGGCCTGGCGGGCATGCCGCGCCGCTACGCCGACTACGCCGCGCAGTTCACGACGTTCCACCAGCTCGCCACCATCGGCGCCTTCTGGTTCGGCCTGTCGCAGCTGATTTTCCTGTGGGCGATCGTGCGCTGCTACATGGGCAAGGGCGAACCCGCTGCGGCCAAGCCGTGGGAAGGCGCCGAAGGCCTGGAATGGACGGTGCCGTCGCCCGCGCCGTTCCATACCTTTGAAACGCCGCCCGAAGTGAAGTGAACCCGATTTTCATGTTCCAGGTAGCACAGCAATGACACCCGAGCAGCGCCGCCGCAACAAGATCGCAGGAGTGGTCCTTCTGGTTTTCGTGATCGCCGTGTTTGCCTGGACCGTGATCCGCGGTTCAGCCCTGCTGACCGGCAAGGCGATGGGCTAGGCCGCTGCCATGAGCGACGATCTGCGCGAAACCGCTCAGCGCAAGCTGAGTTTCCTTCAGACCATGAAGGCGGTGGCGTGGGGATTCTTCGGCGTGCGCAAGGGCGCGGGCTACCGTGAGGACACCGCCAGGCTCAATCCCGTCCACGTCATCGTGGCCGGGCTTCTGGCGGCGGCAATTTTCGTGACAGTGCTAGTACTAATTGTGCGTTGGGCCGTTTCCAGCCTGACTTGAATCACGTAAATCTAAATCTGTACCAGGGAGAAAGCCATGAGTGCAAGTCACTCGGTTCAAGGTAAAGAGGCACCGTACTACTTTGTCCCCGCCGACTCGGGCCATCCCGTGCGCACGGCCGTGGCGCTGTTGTTCATGGGCCTGGGCGCCGCCGCCTGGGTCAATGGCGTCAGCTGGGGCAAATGGGCCGTGCTGGCGGGATTCATCGGCGTGATCGTCGTGCTGTATTACTGGTTCGGCGACGCCATCCATGAATCGGAAACCGGCCTGAACAGCAAGCGCATCGACGATTCCTACCGTTGGAGCATGAGCTGGTTCATCTTCTCCGAAGTCATGTTCTTTGCCGCCTTCTTCGGGGCGCTCTGGTACACGCGCACCATCACGACGCCGTGGCTGGGCGACATCGACCACCGGCTGATGCTGTGGCCCGACTTCCAGGCGACGTGGCCCAACTTCGGTCCGGCCGGCGTGGTCGAAACCTTCCAGACGGTGGGCCCCTTCTGGCTGCCCACCATCAACACCGCACTGCTGCTCAGTTCCGGCGTCACGCTGACCATCGCCCACCACGCGCTGCGTGAGAACCATCGCACCAAGACGATGTTCTGGCTGGCCGCCACCGTCATCCTGGGCTTTATCTTCGTGGGCTGTCAGGCCTTCGAGTACATCCATGCCTACCGCGACCTGAACCTCAAGTTCAACTCGGGCGCCTACGGTTCGCTGTTCTACATGCTGACCGGCTTCCACGGGTTCCACGTGATCCTGGGCGCCACCATGCTGACCATCATCCTGATCCGTCTGATGCGCGGCCACTTCACGGCCGACCACCATTTCGGCTTCGAGGGCGCGGCCTGGTACTGGCACTTCGTGGACGTGGTGTGGCTGGGCCTGTACCTTTTCGTATACTGGTTCTGACGCCGGCCGGCGAAATCCGGGGCGCCATAGCGGCACGGGAAAGCGCGGGGAGCGCCGGGCAAGCCGGCATCCGCCGCGCTTTTAAACTATTGGAAGGGGCGCGCCGCCGCCCCGCGGGCGAAATCCCGGGGAACCGGGAGCCGCGCGGCCTATCTAAAGCCGGTGCTCTCGATCCAGCCCATGTGATGGGCAAACAGCACAAACAGGAACAGGGCGACCGACAGCCCGATGCGCACAGTCAGCGCGTTGACGGTGCGGTTGGTGGTACCTTTGTCCCGCATCAGGTAGACCAGGGCGGATGCCAGACTGGCCAGTATCCCGACGAAGGCCAGAACGACGAAAACGCGCATAGTGGTCTCCCGACAAATCCGAATTAGCAACGACAGATGGCCCGACCGCATTCCACCCGCTACACGGTAGCCGCATTACTTCTGCTTGGCCTGGCCGTGACGATCCTGGTGTCGCTGGGGCAATGGCAACTGCGCCGCAGCGACGAGCGACGCGCCATTCTGGACGCGATCGAAGCGGGCCGCAAGCAAGCGCCGCTGGCGCTGACGCCGGCCACTCCGCCCGCCGAAATGACCGCCTGGCGCGCGGCCCAGGCCAGCGGCGCGTGGCTGCCTGAATTCAGTGTACTGCTCGACAATCGCAATCACGACGGCAAGCCGGGCTACTGGCTGGCCACGCCGCTGTTGCTGGACGCGTCCAGCCGGCGCGCGGTGCTGGTGCTGCGCGGCTGGCTGCCGCGGGTGATCCAGGGCCAGGGTGAACCCCGCCTGCCGCCCACGCCCGAGGGCATGCAGACCGTGGAGGGCGAACTGTCGGTGCGTGTGCCCCGCCTGTTTGAACTGTGGTCGTTGGGCGGAGCGGAAGCGTCCACCCTGCCGGCTTCGCTGCCGGTGGCGGGCGGGACCGTGCCGCAGGTACAGAACCTGCCGCTGGATGCCTATGCCAAGGCGACCGGACTTGCCCTGCTGCCGACGGTCCTGAGCCAGCGCGGCGATACGGCCGGCGATGGCCTGGTGCGCGACTGGCCGCAGCCTTCCGTGGATTTTCAGCAGAACACATCGTATGCGGTGCAGTGGTTCGCTTTCGGCGCCATCGCCGCGATTGCATGGCTGGTGGTGCTGGGGGGCGCCATCCGGCGCATGCGCCAGCGCACGGACAACGCGGCTCAGGCCCGGATCCGCGCCCGCAGATGAACAACCCTACTCCAGGACACAACGTGGCTCGCGACCTTTCAACCAACAAGCCCGCAGGCAAGCGCTCCCTGATGCCCATGCTGCTGGTGTTCCTGTGTTCGCTGGCGCCCATCGTCGCGGCGTTCGTGGTCTACATGAATCCGCAGTGGTGGCCGGCCGACTCCAGCAACTACGGTACGCTGCTGAGTCCGCAGCGGCCGATGCCGCAGTCGGCCGAACTGCGCCTGACCACGCTGGACGGCAAGCCTTTCGACCTGCAAAGCCTGAAAGGCAAGTGGCTGCTGGTGGCCGCCGACGGCGCCGCGTGCCCCGAAAGCTGCGCGCGCAAGCTCTTCATCACCCGCAACAGCCACGCCAGCCAGGGCAAGAACGTAGAGCGCCTGGCGCGCGTGTGGTTCATCACGGACGACGCGGCCGTGCCGGACAAGGTGCTGGAAGCCTACAAGGGTACGGTCATGGTGCGCGTGGATCCGGACCAGCTGGCGCGCTACCTGCTGGCGCGCGATTCCGCGGCCGGCCAGCCCGGCCTGCAGGATCCGATCTGGGTGATTGATCCGCTGGGCAACCTGATGATGCAGTACCCGGCCGAGGCCGACGGCGTAAAGGTGCGCAAGGACATCAGCAAGCTGGTCTATAACTCGCGTATTGGTTGAATTTAGTTTTTCTGATTTTTGATATGGACCGCATCAAAGCGCGTTATCGCAAGCTCGTCTTCTTTACCTGGTTCCTGACGCTGGACCTGATCATGTTCGGCGCCTTCGTGCGCCTGACGGATTCGGGCCTGGGCTGTCCGGACTGGCCCGGCTGCTATGGCAGCGTCACGCCGCTTGGCGCGATGGGCGATATCCACGAGGCATCGCAGGCCATGCCCTTCGGCCCCGTGACGTTGTCCAAGGCCTGGATCGAAATGATCCACCGCTATGTCGGCGCCATTCTGGGCATGCTGATCATCGGCATCGTTTACATGGCCTGGCGCTACCGCCGCGAGCTGGGACGCTCGCCGGCCCTGGCCATCACGACCCTGGTGGCCGTGTGCGTGCAGGGCGCCTTCGGGGCCTGGACCGTAACGCACAAGCTCATGCCGGCCGTCGTGACCGCGCACCTGGTGTTCGGCCTGTCGGTGCTGGCGCTGATGACCTGGCTGTCCGCGCGCGAGCGTCCGCACCTGGCGGTGAGCGCCGCGGCCGCGCGCTGGCGGCCCTGGGTGGCGGGCGGGTTCGCCCTGCTGCTGGTCCAGGTGACGCTGGGCGGCTGGGTCAGCACCAACTACGCCGCACTGGCCTGCATGGATTTCCCCACGTGTCACGGGCAATGGATTCCGGACATGGATTTCCACGGCGGATACTCGGTCATCCGGGGGCTGGGCGAATTGCCCTCAGGCGAGATGATCTCGCAGCCCGCGCTGACGGCGATCCACTGGGTTCACCGCAATTTCGCCTTCGTGGTGTTCGTCTACCTGGGCATCCTGGCATGGCGGCTGCGCGCCGCCGAACCCGGCCTGCGCGGGCCCGCCACGCTGATGCTGGCGCTGCTGGCCGCGCAATTGTTCACGGGCCTGACCACGATCTTCTTCCAGTGGCCGCTGCTGATCGCGGTGCTGCACAATGGGGGCGCGGCTGGCCTGACGCTGGCCTCGGTGGTGCTGATGGTGCGTCTGGCCTCGGCCGGACGCGAGCCGGCGGGGCGGTACGGCCCCAATTTGGTGCGCGTTTAAAATAGGGTCCACTATGACCAGTCTTGCCGCTCCTCAATCCGGATTGCTCCGCCAGTACCTCGTCCTCACCAAGCCGCGCGTGACACAGCTGGCGGTGTTTTGCGCCGTGATCGGCATGTTCCTGGCCGCTCCGGGCATTCCGGACATGCGCCGCGTGCTGTTCGGCACGATCGGAATCTGGCTGCTTGCCGCCGCCGCGTTCGCCATCAATTGCCTGATCGAACAGGAAGTGGACGCCCGCATGCTGCGCACCGCGCGCCGGGCCACGGCGCGGGGCACCATCTCGGCCTTCCAGGTGCTGAGCCTGTCCGGGCTGCTGGGCGGCGCGGGCATGTTCGTGCTCTACAACATGGTCAACCCCCTGACCATGTGGCTGACGTTCGCCACTTTTGTGGGCTACGCCATCATCTATACGATCATCCTCAAGCCGCGCACGCCGCAGAACATCGTGATCGGCGGCCTGTCGGGCGCCATGCCGCCCGCCCTGGGCTGGGCAGCCGTGGCCGATTCCGTGCCCGCCGAGGCCTGGATCCTGGTGCTCATCATCTTCATCTGGACGCCGCCGCATTTCTGGGCGCTGGCGCTCTACCGCAACCACGACTACGCCAAGGCCGGCCTGCCCATGCTGCCGGTGACGCACGGCAATCAGTTCACCCGATTGCACATCCTGCTGTACAGCATTGCGCTGATGGCGACGACGCTGTTGCCCTACGCCATCCGCATGAGCGGCGAACTCTATCTGCTGTCGGCGCTGGTGCTGGGCGGCATGTTCGTTTCGTACGCCTGGCGCCTTTATCGCGAATACAGCGACGAGCTGGCGCGCAGCATGTTCCGTTTTTCCATTCTCTACCTGGCGCTGCTCTTTGGCGCCCTGCTGGTGGACCACTGGGTCGGCCTGTTGCGCTGATCCCCTGGAGGTTGTCGATGTCCGTGTTTTCCGCCAGCCGCCGGCTGACCCTGCGATTGGGCGCCGCCGCCGCCGTTGCCGCCGCCCTGGCCGCCTGCGGCGAGAGCAAGCCCGTCTTCAAGGGCAGCGATATCAGCGGCACGCAGCTGGGCCGTGGCCTGGAACTGTCCGACCACAACGGCAAGACGCGCCAGCTTGCCGACTTCGCGGGCAAGGTTGTCGTCGTGTTCTTCGGTTTCACGCAGTGTCCGGACGTATGCCCAACGTCGCTGGCCGAACTGACGGAAGTCATGAAGAAGCTGGGCCCGGACGCTGATCGCGTCCAGGTGTTGCTGATCACGGTGGATCCCGAACGCGACACGCCCGAGGTGCTCAAGCAGTACGTCACGGCGTTCGACCCGCGCTTCCTGGGGCTGACCGGAACCCCCGATCAGGTCCGGAAGGCCGCCGCGTCGTTCAAGGCCTATTACGCCAAGGCGCCCACCAAGGACGGCAACTACACCATGGATCACACGGCGGCGTTCTATCTGCTGGACGGCAAGGGTGAATCGCGCGTGCTGGCCAACAATAACGTCGGGGCTGACGCCCTGACGCAGGACATCCAGGCCCTGCTCAAGGGTTGACGCCAGGCGCGGCCCTTCAGGCCCGCGTGGCTTCCCACGCGGCCAGCGCGGCTCGGGCCTTGTCGCTGAGTTCGGCAGCGGGAATTTCGCGCTGATGGGCGATGATCATCAGCGCATAGGGCGTGGCCAGCGCGGCTGCCTCGGGGCACAGGCGCGATTCTTCGCCGACCGATGGCGAAACATTCCGCCAGTAGTTGATCGCCTGTTCAAGCTGGGGCAGGGTGATGGATTCCATTCGCCTATTGTCCACGAATGCGCCGGGCTGTCTATCACCCTTCGTCCTGCAAAGAAGGGTCACCATCGCAACATGCCGAAACCGCGCCCGGGTGCTATACCACTGCCGGTTAGTTACGATGGAGCATCGTCATGAATACATCCACCCGAACCGAGTCGTCGCGTCGCGCATTGCATCCGCTGGTCGCCGCCGCGGCGATCGCCGTCATCGTCATGTGCTCGGTGGGCGTGGCCGCGGTGATGGGCTGGCTGCCCACGCCCTCGGCCAATCCCCACGCGGACGAGCCCGTGGCCCAGGCCGAGGCCGGCCCTGAAGGCGCGAACCTGGCGCCCGCACCTGCCGCGCCAGCCGCGGCCGGCAAGCCCGCTGCCCAGGCCCAGCAATCCCAGCAGGCGCGTCCTGCGTCGGCTTCCGCGCCTCGTTCCGCGCCTGCCGCAGCGCCCGCCCAGCAAGCCTGCGCGACTTGCGGCGTCGTCGAGACCATCCGCCAGGTGCAGGTGCCCGTCAAGGACAACAGCGACCATCTGGTCGGCACCATCGCCGGCGGCGTGGCGGGCGGCGTCGTGGGTAATCAGTTTGGCGGAGGCAGCGGCAAGACGGCGCTGACCGTGCTGGGCGCGGTCGGCGGCGCTTTGGCAGGCCGTGAAGTTGAGCGTAATATCAGACAGCAACAAACAGTGACGCACTATGAGCTTACGGTACGCATGAGCGACGGCAGCACGCGCCAATTCCGCAGTGCGCAGCCCTTCTCTTTTGCCTCCGGCGATCACGTGCGCGTGGAGAACAACCAGCTGCTGCCGGGTTGAGCCCGGCTGCCGGCGGCAACCATAGACTTTGGGGAGACCTGGAATGAGCGACCAATACACCAACCCGTTCGTGCTGCCGGGCATGGGCCAGAACTCCGACCTGTCGGGCAATCCGCTGCTTGCCAGTATGGAAATGATGCGCCAGGCCTGGGCCGGCCTGACGGGCCCGGGCGGCCTGGCCAGCAGCCTGCCCATGGCGCCGCCGATGAACCTCGAGGACCTGGACCGCCGCATCGCGGAGCTGCGCTCCGTGGAGAACTGGCTGCGCATGAACCTGAGCATGCTGTCCAGCACCATCCAGGGCATGGAAGTGCAGCGCTCCACCATCAGCACCTTGCGCGCCTTCGTGGACAGCGCGTCCCGCATGGATATGGGCGCCGTCCAGGAAAGCGGCGCGGCGTCGCCGCTTGAGGTGGTGCTGGGCCTGAAGCCCGCTCCAAAGAAGCCCGCTTCCGCGGGCGCCGCTGAAGACGCCGGCGTCAAGGCGGACGCCAAGTCTGAAGACGCGTCCGCTGCGGCAGGCCACGAATCGGCCGCGGGCATGAGCGAGCAGATGGGCGCGGCAGCGCAGTCGGCATCCAAAGCATGGTGGGACCTGCTGCAGCAGCAGTTCAACCAGATCGCCGCGGCCACCGCCGCGTCCATGCCTTCGGCGCCGGGTGCGGCCGGGGGCGACGCGGAGGCAAAGGCCAAGCCCGCCGAACCGAAGGCGTCGGCCAAGCCCGATGCCAAGGCTTCGAAGCCGGCGGCGGCGCGCAAGCCCACCGCCTCCAAGCGCGCGGCCAAGACCGCCAAGAACACCGGGCCTGCCGACGGCAAGCCCTGACCCTATCTTTCAATCGACACGCGGATCGGCCGCAAGGCCGTCCGCACGTCCTCAAATATCTACTGGAACTTATGCTTAATGTAGTGATTCTTGCCGCCGGACTGGGTAAACGCATGCAGTCCGACCTTCCCAAAGTCTTGCACACGCTGGCCGGCAAACCCATGCTGGCCCACGTCCTGGACAGCGCGCGCCAACTGAAGCCGGCGCGCATCGTCGTGGTGGTCGGCCATGGCGCGGACCGCGTCAAACAGGCTTTCGCGGGCCAGGAAGATCTGCACTTTGTGCTGCAGCAGCCCCAGCAGGGCACCGGCCACGCGGTGCAGCAGGCCGTGCCGCAGCTGCTGGAGGGCGAAGGCAAGGACGACGTGACCCTGGTGCTGTACGGCGACGTGCCGCTGGTGCAGCCCGAGACCCTGCAGCGCCTGCTGGACGCCCGCGGCCAGGGCGCCGCCGTGCTGACCGAAGTGCTGGCCGATTCCACTGGCTATGGCCGCATCGTGCGCGACGCCAAGGGCAACGTGTGCCGCATCGTCGAACACAAGGACGCCTCGGACGCCGAGCGTGAGATCAAGGAAGTGAACACCGGGATTCTCACTGCGCCGACCGCGAAGCTGAAGAACTGGCTGACCCGCATCGACAACAACAACGCCCAAGGCGAGTACTACCTGACCGACGTGGTCGGCCTGGCGGTATCCGACGAGGTTCCCGTGGGCGCGGCCCAACCGGGCGCCGCGTGGGAAACCCTGGGCGTGAACAGCCGTGTGCAGCAGGCCGAGCTGGAGCGTCGCTGGCAGGCCGAACAGGCCCGCCGCCAGCTCGAGGCCGGCGTCACGCTGGCCGATCCCGCGCGCTTTGACGTGCGCGGCACGCTCAGCTGCGGCCGCGATGTGTTCATCGACGTGGGCTGCGTGTTCGAGGGCCAGGTGTCCCTGGCCGACGGCGTGCGCGTGGGCCCGCATTGCGTACTGCGCGACGTCTCCGTCGGAGCCGGCACGCATATCGAAGCCTTCAGCCACTTGCAGCAGGCCCAGGTTGGCCGCGACGCGCGCGTGGGGCCGTACGCCCGCCTGCGTCCGGGCGCCGAACTTGGCGACCGCAGCCACGTGGGCAACTTCGTTGAAATCAAGAAAAGCGTGCTGGGCGAGGACAGCAAGGCGAACCACCTGGCCTACATCGGCGATGCGGATATCGGCGCGCGCGTGAACGTCGGCGCGGGCACCATCACCTGCAACTACGACGGCGTGAACAAGCATCGCACCGTCATCGAAGACGACGCCTTCATCGGGTCCGACACGCAGCTCGTCGCGCCGGTGCGCGTGGGCCGCGGCGCGACCCTGGGCGCGGGCACCACCCTGACCCGCGACGCGCCGGCCGAAAAGCTGACGGTGTCGCGGCCCAAGCAGGTCGTCGTTGACGGATGGCAGCGCCCGGTAAAGAAGTCGTGACGCCGGGGCAAGAAGCGGGCGCGGAGGGCGCGGCAAGGCCCGCCCCGCCCGACGGGCTGCCGGCGCCGCGCCGGTACTGGGCGGCGGCCACCGTGATGACAGGCATCAGCCTGTCGGTGCTGGACACCACCATTGCGAACGTGGCGCTGCCCACCATCGCCAAGGACCTCGACGCATTGCCGGCGCAGGCGGTCTGGATCGTCAACGCCTATAACCTGGCCGTGGTCATGGCGCTGTTGCCGCTGTCGGCGCTGGCCGAGCGCATCGGCTTTCGCCGCATGTTCACGTTCGGCCTGGTGCTGTTCACGCTGGCCTCGCTGGGCTGCGCCCTGGCCGGCACGCTTTGGCAGCTGACTGCCGCGCGTGTGTTCCAGGGGCTGGGCGCCGCGACGCTCATGTGCATGTTCGGCGGACTGGTGCGCAACATCTATCCACTCAAGATGCTGGGGCGGGGCATCAGCATCAACGCCACCACGGTGGCCGTCATGTCCGTGCTGGGCCCTACCATCGGTTCGGCCATCCTGTCGGTGGCGCCGTGGCCGTGGATCTTCGCGGTCAACCTGCCCATCTGCGCGCTGGCCATGCTTGGCCTGCGCCATCTGCCCGAAGTGCCGCGCAACGACGTGAAGCTGGACTGGGTCAGCGCCCTGCTCTGCATGGCCACGCTGGGCGTGTTCATTTCGGGCGTCGACATGATGGGCGAGGACCTGCTGCGCGGCATCGGCCTGGTGGCCATCGCGGCGGTCGCGGGCATGGTGCTGGTGCGCCGGGCCAGCCGGCAGCCCGCGCCGCTGGTGCCCGTGGACCTGCTGCGCATCCGGCCGCTGGCCTTTGCGGTGGGCGCGTCCGCATGCACCTTCGCCGCGCAGATGGCCTCGTACGTGTCGCTGCCGTTCTATTTCCAGCAGGTGCTGGGCCGGCCCTACCTGGAGGTGGGCATGCTGATGGGGGCCTGGCCCGTGGGCACGGCCATCATTGCGCCGCTGGCGGGACGCCTGTCCGACCGCTATTCCGCCGCCACCCTGAGCGGCGTGGGGGCGGCGACGATGGTGGCGGGCATGCTGTGGCTGGCCTTGCTGCCTTCGACGGTATCGAACGGGCCCATCATCGTCGGCATGTTCCTGGCCGGCGTGGGCTTCGGCTTCTTCCAGACGCCCAACAACCGGGCCCTGCTGTCCGCCGCGCCCCGCCAGCGCAGCGGGGCGGCGGGCGGCCTGCAGGCCACCACCCGGGTGTTCGGGCAGAGCTTCGGCACCGCGCTGGTGGCGATCGCGTTCAGCGTCAGCGCGGCCCACGGGCCCGGTCTGGCGCTGGTGCTGGGCACAGTGTGCGCGGCGCTGGCAGTGGTGGTGAATACCGTCCGCTTTTCCAAGCTGCGGACCTAGCAGTATTCCGGCCCCGTTGCGCCAGTTCGGACCCCGGGCGCCGGCCGCTTCTATAATGGCGGCCGGCGCCCGGTTTCATTGGCGGGGCGCGAAGCTATCAAATTTTTAAGGCGTTCAGGCATGAAGATCACGGTCGTGGGTACCGGTTACGTGGGTTTGGTGTCGGGAGCGTGCCTGGCCGACATGGGCAACGATGTCATGTGCCTGGACGTGGATGCGGCCAAGATCGCGCTGCTGCGCCAGGGCGGCATCCCCATCTACGAGCCTGGCCTTGAAGACCTGGTCCGCCGCAATGTGCAGGCCGGCCGCCTGCATTTCACGGACGACGTGGCGCAAAGCGTGGCGTTCGGCGACGTGCAGTTCATCGCCGTGGGCACCCCGCCGGGCGAGGACGGCTCCGCCGACCTGAAATACGTGCTGGCGGCCGCGCAGAACATCGCGCGCCACATGACGTCGCGCAAGCTGATCGTGGACAAGTCCACCGTTCCCGTCGGCACGGCCGACAAAGTGCGGGCGGTGGTCTCCAAGGAACTGGCCGAGCGCGGCGTGGACATTCCCTACACGGTGGCGTCCAACCCCGAATTCCTGAAGGAAGGGGCGGCCATCAACGACTTCATGAGCCCGGACCGTGTGATCGTCGGCGCAGACGACGACTACACCGTCGGCGTGATGCGCCGCATCTACGAACCCTTCCAGCGCACGCATGACCGCCTGATGGTGATGGACGTGCGCTCCGCGGAGCTGACCAAGTACGCCGCCAACGCCATGCTGGCCACGCGCATTTCGTTCATGAATGAAATGGCGAACCTAGCCGAAGCCTTGGGTGCGGACGTGGAACAGGTGCGCCGCGGCATTGGCGCCGATCCGCGCATCGGCTATCACTTCCTGTACCCGGGCGCGGGCTATGGCGGCTCGTGCTTCCCGAAGGACGTGCAGGCGCTGGTCAACACCGCCTCCGAGCACGGGCTGCCCATGCGAGTCATCGAGGCCGCCGAGGCCGCGAACCATGCGCAGAAGTTCCGCCTGTCTGAAAAAGTGGTCGCGCGCTTCGGAGAAGACCTGAGCGGCCGCAAGATTGCCTTGTGGGGCCTGTCCTTCAAGCCCAACACCGACGACATGCGCGAAGCGCCCAGCCTGACGGCCATCGCCGAACTGACGCGCCGCGGCGCGCAGGTGCGCGCCTACGATCCGGTCGCCATGCACGAGGCCGGCCGTGTCCTGGCCGGCCAGCCGGGCGTGAGTTTCGCATCCGACATGTACGACGCCCTGGACGGCGCCGACGCGCTGCTGATCGCCACCGAATGGAAGGTCTTCCGGGCGCCCGACTTC
The DNA here is from genome assembly GCF_000236785.1 of Achromobacter arsenitoxydans SY8. GTDB lineage: Bacteria > Pseudomonadota > Gammaproteobacteria > Burkholderiales > Burkholderiaceae_B > Achromobacter > Achromobacter arsenitoxydans. The sequence goes on from NZ_AGUF01000071.1 coordinate 22,464, forward strand.
GACCGCGTCAAGGCCTTGCTCAAGACGCCGCTGATCATCGACGGCCGTAACCTCTACACGCCCGCCGACGTGCGCGCCCAGGGCTTCGAATACTCGGGCATCGGCCGCGCATGAAGATCCTGCAACTGAACTTCGAAAAGGGCTGGCGGGGCGGCGAGCGGCAGACGCTGTATTGCATGCGCGCCTTCCGCAAAGCCGGCCACGACGTCGAAGTGATGTGCCGCGAAGGCGCGCCGCTGGCAGAGCGCGCCCGCCAGGAAGGCTTCGTCGCCCACACCGTCCGCAACGTGCCTGGACAGCTGGCCTTCCTGGCCGGCGCCAGCCGCTATGACATCATCCACGCGCAGACGGCCAACACCATCACCTGGGCCGTGCTGACCAAGTGGCTTCACCGCCGGCCGGTGGTCTTTTCCCGGCGCACGTCGTTCGTGGTCAAGCCGGGCGACGAATGGAAGACCGGCTTCAAATGGCGGCACACGAACCTGTTCGTCGCCATCAGCGAAATGGCCGCAGGCGAACCGCGCCGTCTTGGCATCGAACCCGTCATCATCCGCAGCGCGGTCGAGCCCCATCAGATCAACACCGAAAACGTCGCAAGCCTGGTCCGCGAATTCGACCTGGAAGGCAAGAAGGTCATGGCGACGTCCGCCGCGCTCATCCGCGACAAGGACCCCGTCACGCTGGTGCGCGCCGTGGGCGAACTGGCCCGGACCCGCCGCGACTTCATCTTCCTGCATTTCGGCGCCGGCGGCGACCGCGAACAGCAGGCCAAGGACGAAGCCCGCAAGCTCGGCATCGAGGACGTCTACCGCTTCGCCGGCTTCCGCAAGGGCGTCGAGGACTTCTATAGCATCCTGGACGTCTTCGTCATGAGCTCCGAAGAAGAAGCCCTGGGCAGCAGCGTGCTGGACGCCTTCCTGCAGCGCGTGCCCGTGGTGTCGACCGACGCCGGCGGCCTGAAGGAAAGCCTGGCCGACGGCCGCGGCGTGCTGTGCGCCGTGGGCGACCACCAGGCCATGGCGGCCGGCATGGCCCGCTGCCTGGACGACGCGGCCTTCCGCCAGGAAGTCACCGAACGCGCCTACGAATACGTGCGCAACGAGCACGACGTGCAGAAGATGGGCAACCGGTATCTGGCGCAGTTTGAGAGGCTGGTCGGGCGGCGGTAGACTCGACCTGGCGCCACACGGTTAGTGTGGCGTGTTGGAAGCCTTGCGGTCAGCGGAGGCAATTTTGGCCCATTCGGCGATCTTGGCCTTTGCCCATTGTGCCGTCCGATCCAGGTCTGGCAACTGGTGAGCTCTGATCCGATCCCACGCAATGCGCTGGGACGGCCGTTGCACCATATGCGTCAGCGCGGCGTCCAGCCCTTCAAGCTTGGCTTTCAGCAGCGAAGCCAAAGCCTGCTCCGGGATCGCGCCGTGGGGCGCCTCTGTTTGCAGGACAACCCAGTCAAACAAGTCTCGGGCGGTCAGCGCCCAGCCCCTGAAAAACAGCTTTTTGGCCAGGACTTCCGCTGGCGGCTCCAACGGGAACCGCGTTTCAGCAGCGGGCGGGTTCCAGATATTCGGCGCGTCGGGGAGCAAGGGCGCCGCAACGACAAAATCTATCTCACCCTCGGCGAAACGCAGCTTCACGTGAGCATTGTCTTCGTTGTAGCCCGCAAGCTCATCCTCAAACATGTCATTGAGTCGCGGTGAGACATAGGGGAGCCAGCCAGGGGAGTCGACGAACAGGTCGATATCATCGCTGATGCGATGTTCGAGCGCGAGCATCAACCGTGTGCCACCGCCCAGCACCGGCTGGAAGGAATCGCCACCGTGACGGCGGGCGTCATTAACCAGGATCTGCGCGCGCGCTTCCAGGGTCCTCCATGGGCCGGCTGTGCGATGGTGCTGGATGTCTGCCCGTGTCGTGCTCATCAAAGCACCCCCTCAAGGGCATCTTCCCAGCGAGTGGACCTGGGCAATCCAAAACGATCGCGGGCCAGCTGATAGAGTGCTTGCGCCTCTTCCAGCCGAACCCCTGCTTCGAAACTGGCGCGGCCAATGAGTTCCGGTTCCAGTTCGAGAAACATGTGGGCCAGCAGCTCATTCGCCAGCGCATCGTCCGATGCCGAAGACAGATTGCCGGAACGCAACGCCGCGGCGACATCATTCGCGTCCACCACGTGTCCGTAGGGCGCGTTCAGGTGAGTCGCGATCATCTCGAGATACTGAGTCGACTGCTTGGGCAAGGGATGCTCCTGGCAGAATCATGGGGACTTTGGCCCGTCCGGGGTGGATTATCCACCGCAGGTCGGCGGTGCGCTCGGTATTCAGCCGATATTGTGCGCTGAGTTGCTCACGCCCGCACGTCGATCCGCGTTTCGAACTTGGCCCGATGCACCGAGAAAAACGTGCGCACGTTGCGCACGTTGGCCTGCGCGGTGAACGCGCGGTGCACCAGTGCATGGTAGGCGGGCATGTCCTTGACCTGAGCGATCACCACGAAATCCGGACCCGGCGACACCCGGTAGCACTGCAGCACCGCGGGTTCCGTCAGCATGCTTTGCTCGAAGGCATCCAGGCTTTCGGCGGCCTGCACGTCCAGCGTGATCTCTACGATCGCCGTCAGCGTGCTGCCCAGTTTCTGGGCGGACAGGATGGCCACCTGCCGGTCGATCACCCCTTCTTCAATCAGGCGGCGCACGCGGCGCAGGCAGGTGGGCGGCGATGCGTGCACCTTTGCGGCGAGATCCTGATTGGTCAGTGAGCTGTCTTCTTGTAACTGTTCAAGAATGCGCCGGTCCAGATCATCCAGTTCGGGTAGTGAAATCGGCGTGTTTTGCATGATTAATTCAAAAATCAGTTATGCAAGAAAGATTATTTAATCACATTTGTGTAAGGGAATTAACTACCAAATTTGCCAACATTAAGAAATCAAATTTCTTATGGGGTCGCGCACAATGCGTCGGTACACGAACTTACCGGAGTCTCTCCTATGTGCGGCATTGTTGGCGCCGTCGCCCAGCGCGACATCACCCCGATCCTCGTTGAAGGCCTCAAGCGCCTGGAATACCGGGGCTACGACTCCTGCGGCGTCGCCGTGTACGCCGACGGCCATCTGCGCCGCACGCGCAGCACGCAGCGCGTTGCCGAACTGGGCGAGCAGATCGCGCAGGACAAGATTTCGGGCTTTACCGGCATCGCCCACACCCGTTGGGCTACCCACGGCGTGCCGGCCACGCACAACGCCCATCCGCATTTCTCGCACCTGGGCAACGACGAGCCGCGCATCGCGCTGGTCCACAACGGCATCATTGAAAACCACGACGAACTGCGCGCCGAGCTGCAGGCCGTGGGTTATGTCTTCGAAAGCCAAACCGACACCGAAGTCATCGCGCACCTGGTGAACCACCTGTACGCGGGCGACCTGTTCGAAGCCGTGCAGAACGCCGTGCGCCGCCTGCATGGCGCCTACGCCATCGCCGTTTTCTGCCGCGACGAACCGCACCGTGTTGTGGGCGCGCGCCAAGGCTCGCCGCTGGTGGTGGGCGTGGGCCAGAACGAAAACTTCCTGGCCTCCGACGCGCTGGCGCTGGCCGGTACGACCGACCAGATCATCTACCTGGAAGATGGCGACGTCGTTGACCTGCAGCTCTCGCGCGTCTGGATCGTGGACGCCGCCGGCAAGAACGTCGAACGCGAAGTGCACACGGTGCACGTGCACACCGGCGCCGCCGAACTGGGCCCCTATCGCCACTACATGCAGAAGGAAATCTTCGAGCAGCCGCGCGCAGTCGGCGACACGCTGCAGGACATCGAAGCCATCACACCGGAACTCTTCGGCGACGGCGCCTACAAGATCTTCAAGGACATTGATTCCCTGCTGATCCTGGCCTGCGGCACCAGCTACTACGCCGGCCTGACCGCCAAGTACTGGATCGAGTCTATCGCCAAGATTCCGGTCGCCGTGGAAATCGCCAGCGAATACCGCTACCGCGACAGCGTGCCCAACCCGCGCTCGCTGGTCGTCACCATCTCGCAGTCCGGCGAAACCGCCGACACGCTGGCCGCCCTGAAACACGCCCGTTCGCTGGGCATGGAACACACGCTGACCATCTGCAACGTGTCCACCAGCGCCATGGTGCGCGAGTGCAAGCTGTCGTACATCACGCGCGCCGGCGTCGAAATCGGCGTGGCGTCGACCAAGGCCTTCACCACCCAGCTGACTGCGCTGTTCCTGCTGACCCTGACGCTGGCGCAGGTCCGCGGCAGGCTCACCGACGAGCAGGAAGCCGAGCACCTGAAGGCGCTGCGCCACCTGCCGGCCGCAATCGGCTCGGTGCTGGCGCTGGAGCCGCAGATCATGGCCTGGGCCGATCGTTTCGCCTCCAAGGAAAACGCCCTGTTCCTGGGCCGCGGCATGCACTACCCGATCGCGCTGGAAGGCGCGCTCAAGCTCAAGGAAATCAGCTACATCCACGCCGAAGCCTACCCGGCCGGCGAACTCAAGCACGGCCCGCTGGCGCTGGTCACCGAGCACATGCCGGTCGTCACCATCGCGCCCAAGGACGAGCTGCTGGAAAAGCTGAAGTCCAACATGCAAGAAGTGCGCGCGCGCGGCGGCGAGCTGTATGTCTTCGCCGACGCGGACAGCAAGATCCAGAGCGCCGAAGGCATGCACGTGATCCGCATGCCCGAGCACTACGGCAAGCTGTCGCCGATTCTGCACACGGTGCCGCTGCAACTGCTGTCGTATCACACGGCATGCGCGCGCGGCACGGATGTGGATAAGCCGCGGAATCTGGCGAAGAGCGTGACGGTGGAGTGATGCGGGCCGGGCTTCGGCCCGGCTTAAAAAACTGGAAATAAAGTCGGTCGCGAGTCGAACGCACCATATCGTCGACGATCGGCCGCCTTCGACCCATTACGGCCACTCAGGCGCGGCTTGCCAAGATCGGCAGGTTTGATGGAGAATTGATAGTAATTCTCATTACTAAATTTTCAATCCGGAGCGCCTGGTGTCCACCATTCCTCCCGCTGCCGTATCAGCGATGCATACGCTTTACAGCGACAACCATGGGTGGCTGCTGGGGTGGTTGCGCCGTCGTGTGGGCGATCCGTTCGATGCGGCTGATCTAATGCAGGACACCTTCGTCAGGGTGTTGAAGACGCATACAGGGCGATGCGGCGCGGCCAACGCCGACCCGGCCGCTGAGATTCGGGAACCGCGCGCCTATCTGGCGACCATTGCCAAAAGCCTGATGATCGATTTCTTCCGGCGCCAAACGCTGGAGCGGACCTATCTCGAGGTTTTAGCCGCACTCCCACCGCAGGAGGTGCCTTCGCTCGAAACGCTGGCCGTGTTGCGTAGCGCCTTGATCGAGATTGACGCCATGCTCGACGGACTCGGCTTAAAGGTCAAGCAGGCCTTCTTGATGGCGCAGTGCGAAGACCTTCCCTATGCTGAGATTGCCCGCCGTCTGGGGATATCGCGTCGCAGCGTGGACAATTATCTGGCGCGCGCCATGGCGCATTGCTGCCTGCTCTTGCCGTGAGCGGCACGCCGATGTCTACGGAGACACCGCTCAGCGCGCGGGATCTGCGCGCCATCAAGGAGGCCGCCACCTGGTACGTGCGCCTTAGTTCGGAAGCCACTACCGCCAACGATCGCCACGCCTGGAGCCTCTGGCTCGCCAGCGACGCCGCCCACCGCGCCGCGTGGGGCAAGGTCGAGCAGGTCTGCCGCCAGATGGGCCGCCTGCCAGGCAGCATCGCCCGCCCCACGCTGGCGCCGGCCAAGGCGTCGCGCCGCGCAGTGTTGCGTACCATCGGCCTCGTGGCAGGCGCCGGCGCCGCCTCCTGGCTGGGATGGCGCACCCTGCCGTGGGAAGGCTGGGCTGCCGACTACCGCAGCGCCGTCGGCGAACGGCGCAACATCAAGCTTGCGGACGGCTCGTCCATGCTGATGGACACCGATACCGCCGTCGACGTCACGTTCGACGTCCAGGCGCGCATCCTGGACCTGCGATCGGGCGCCATTCTGGTCTCCACGCATCCCGACCCCGCCGCCAAGCCGCGCCCCTTCCTCGTGCGAACGCGCCAGGGCACGGCCACCGCGCTCGGCACGCGTTTCATGGTCAAGACCGAAGGTGGCTGGACGCGCGTGGCCGTCCTGGAAAAGTCGGTTCGCATTGAACCCGTACAGGGGCAGGGGGCCGTCGTCCTGCATGCTGGCCAGCAAGCGCGGTTCAGCCGAGACACCGTCGAACCCGCCAAGCTAAACGACATCACTACTGCGTCATGGACTAGTGGCAACCTCGTCGCGTTGGACATGCCGCTGGGCCAACTGGCGGCCGAGCTGGGCAGATATCGGCGCGGCGGTCTTGGGTGCGACGCCGATGTTGCCCAACTGCTGGTGTCGGGCTCTTTTCCGCTGGACAACACCGATCAGGCCCTGGCCGCGTTGACGCAGGGCTTTCCGGTCAAGACCGAGCGGGTGCTGGGCTATTGGACCCAGCTTGTCGCGCGTTGAAGCGTGCGGACGCCGAGCTCAGGAACCGTCCAAATTTATTTTTGAAGAATTTGCGTCTTCGGGCCGTTTCGTTCGTCCTCTCAGGCAGAACCTTTATTTCACGCTTTCCTGAGAGACTTCATGTCGTACAACCCCTCTGTTCACTCGATTTCCGTCCGCGGCCTGCGCCTGCGCGCCTTGCCTTTCCATTTGGCGCTATTGTTCATGGCGTCGGCTCTGCTTGCCTCGCCGATGCTGCATGCGCAAGGCGCCGTCATGGCCTCCGAGTCCACCGTCCGCCACTTCGACATCCCAGGCGGGCCGCTGGCCCAAGTGATCAGCCAGTATGCAAGCGCAGCCGGCGTGGCCATCTCGTTCGATGCCGCGCAAACGCGCGGCTTGACCTCTGCCGGCGTGCATGGCGCGTATGGGGTGGATGCGGGCTTCGCGGTTGCACTGGCGGGTAGTGGATTGCAGGCCGTCCGCGGTGCGCAGGGCGCTTACACGCTGCAGGCTTTGCCCGCAGCGGGATCCGTGGTCACCCTCCCCAGCATCGCCGTGACCGCCTCTTCCGAGCGGCCAGCCGACGACGGCTTCGTAGCGCTGCGTTCGTCGGCAGGCACCAAGACCAATACGCCCCTAATCGAGATTCCCCAAGCTATCAGCGTCGTCAGTCGCGAAGAAATGGATCAGCGGGGCGTGCAGAATTTCAATTCCGCAGTGGCGTACACACCCGGCATTCGCGCCATCGACTACCCCGGCGGGCAAGGCGCGCCCGACATCTACCTTCGAGGTTTCCGCGCCTTCAACCTGTTTTCGACGTTCCGGGACGGCCTGCGCGCGGGGTTTAACCAGTACGACATCGATATCGAGACCTACGGGCTGGAACGGATCGACGTTATCAAGGGGCCGTCGTCCGTGCTGTACGGGCAAATCGCCCCGGGCGGGCTGGTCGACATGACGACTAAGCGCCCGACCGAAACGCCGCTGCATGAAATCGAATTGCAGGGCGGGAATTTTGACCGCCGACAGGCTGCGTTCGACTTCGCAGGTCCGATGGACCAGGAGGGCAAGTGGCTTTACCGCATCACCGGCGTGGCGCGCGACAGTGGCACCCAAGTCGACCATTCGCCCGACGACCGGTTCTATCTGGCGCCGTCGCTGACATGGCGTCCCACCGACCGGACCAACGTCACCGTCTACGCGAGCTACCAGAAATCCAAGCGCGGCGGTTCGGAACAAAGCCTGCCACTGACCGGCACAGTCAATGACAACCCGGCCGGCCGCTTCCCGTCGGACGTCTTTCTGGGGCAACCCGACCTGACGCACTACACGGTCGAGAACACCTCGGTCGGCTATGAAGTCGAACATGCCGCCACGGAAAACTGGACCGTGCGTCAAAAAGCCCGCTACACGCACGCCAACGTGGATTACGTGTCCAGCGGCGCACGCAACAGCGCGCAACTGACCGACGGACGCTACTACACGTTCGGCATGCAGGACCGCCCGAAAAGCACCGACACCTTCCTGGTCGACACCAATGTCGAAGGCCGCGTTTCGACGGGTGCCGTGCAGCACACCGTTTTGGCTGGCCTGGACTACGGGTACTATTCCGGCCGCGAGTCCCGCACCGGGGGCACCAACGGCACGGTGGACATCTTCAATCCCGTCTACACCAATACCACCACGTGGAACAGCTTCAAATCGGTGGACGGCAAGAGCCAGGTCTATCAGACCGGGTTGTATGCGCAGGACCAACTGCGCTATGAGCGCTGGATCCTGACGCTGGGCGGCCGCTACGACTGGGCCACCAACAAGGAATCCGACTATCTGTCCGATGCGTCCAGCAAGGTCAATTCTGAGGCCTTCACTGGCCGTAGCGGAGTAACCTATCTTTTCGACAACGGCATCGCACCGTACGTCAGCTACTCCACGTCGTTTCAGCCCGCCTCGGGCACGCTGGCGCCGGCACGGGGTGGCGGCAATTTCGATCCGACCAAGGGCAAACAGTATGAAGTCGGCATCAAGTACCAGCCTCCAGGTTCCGACAGCATGATCACGGCGTCCCTGTTCCAGTTGACGCAGCAAAACGTCACCACCGCGGACCCTTTGTATTCCGGCTACTCGGTGCAGGACGGCGAGGTGCGCTCGCGCGGGCTGGAGTTGGAAGCGAAGACCACGCTGGCCGCTGGCCTGAACGTGGCGGCGTCGTACACCTATCTGGATGCCGAGATTACCAAGGACAATGCCAATCTCGTCACCGGCGTTAGCAAGAAGGGCCTGCGCCCAGCATCGGTGCCGCGTCACATGGCGGGCCTATTCGTCGACTACACCGTGCGCACCGGGCCGCTCGCCGGGCTGGGCCTGGGCAGCGGCGTCCGGTATGTTGGGTCGTCCTACAACGCGGCCAATACGATCAAGATCGGTGGGTACACCCTGGTTGATGCGGTGGTGCGATATGACCTGGGTCAGTTGAGTCAAGATCTCAAAGGCTTGCGCGCTTCGATTAGTGCGACCAACCTCTTTGATAAGCGCTATTTCACCCCGGGTTTCTACGACCAGTCCGTGTTTTACGGCAACCGGCGTGCCGTGGTGGGGACATTGAGCTATAGCTGGTGATTTCAATGAAACCGCGTGCTGGAAGACAAGGGATTGGGCTGATGGGTTAATTCGGTACTACGGTGGCGACGAGCGGCTGCTTCTGACCGGCAAGCGTCCGCTCGCCGGCCGGGATGCATCAAACCTCGGTTTGTTCAGCCATCTCAAGCGCATCGTCGACCTCGATGCCAAGGTATCGAACTGTGCTTTCCAGCTTTGTATGCCCGAGCAGCAGTTGTACAGCCCGAAGATTCTTCGTCCGGCGGTAGATCAGCGAAGCTTTTGTACGGCGCATGGTGTGGGTGCCATATGCGGTATCGTCAAGGCCAATGGATGCGACCCAGCGATGCACAATACGGGCGTACTGCCGCGTCGACAGATGCGGCGACGTATGCAACCGGCTCGGAAACAGAAAGTCCGCCGCCTTTAGACCTCGCGCCTCGATCCATGCAAGGCTCTCACGGGTTTGCTCCGTGATCTCGAATTGGACCGGACGCTGGGTCTTTCGTTGCATGACGGTGGCTCTCGCGGCCACGTGGCTACCGTGACGGATGTCCTGCACCTGCAATCGCGTGAGATCGCACGCTCGAAGCTTGCTATCGATTGCGAGATTGAACATTGCGAGTTCCCGGACGTTCGACGCCATCTTCAGTCTCGTTCGGATTGCCCAAATTTCTCCTAGCTTTAGAGGTGGCTTCTGCCCGGTGAGTTTGCCCTTGTTCCATGGCACACGACGGTCAACGGTGACATTCGCGGATTCCATGACAATCTCCTTTCGCGTAAAGGGAGATTAAGTGTGCTCCTACGGAGGGTCGCTATCCGACCCGTACCGGTCATTAAGCCGAGCCCTCCAAAGTCGTCATTCAGGCCGAATGCAAGTGACAGACCGAAGAGGAAAAAAGGGGCCTCCGCGTTGCTCAAAGGAAGAAAAGAAACGCTGCCGCGATGACGGTGGGTACTAGCGCCCCGTACAGCAGGCCCAGCATGCTGACCGAGCCATTTGCGAAGCTGCCGCGTAGCAGGGCCACGCCCGCCGGATTCGGCGCGTTTGCGATCACGGTCAGGCCTCCGCCCGCCACGGCGCCCGCCACCAGCATGTATTGAGCCTGGCTGGAGATGCCGTTGATAAGCGAACCCAGGTAGGTCAAGGCAGCGTTGTCGGTGATTGCCGTGAGCGCCAACGCACCAACGAATAGCACCTTAGGTTCAAGCCCACTGACGATAGGCTGCAACCACCATTGCTGCATGCCGCCCAGTACCACCAGGCCGGCCAGGAAAAAGCCCACCAGCAGAGCTTCCTTGATGATCAGCGGGCTTTGATGGGTTTTGTAGGCCTGCGTATAACCGATAAAGAACAGGAATAGGCCAAGGAAGATAATCGGATGGTGCGCGCTGAGCACAACGGCGGCCAGGAACACCAGATGCACAGCGATGACGACGGGCGACATCGGCTCGGCGGTTTTTTTCATCGACATCACATCGCCCGAGCGCAGGTAGGGGCGCAGCAACATCGTCACCAGCGTTGCGTTAAGCAGGACGGCCAGGGCGGCCTTCCAGCCGAAGGTGGTGAACATGAAAGCGCTGTCCCAACCCCACGTCGAGGCGACCATCAGGACGGGCGGCGCGGCATAGGACGTGAGCGTCCCACCAATCGAAATATTGACAAACAGCACGCCCAACGCCAGATACTTCAAGCGCTCGGGCATGTCGCGATGAAACACCTGCGGCGCCAGCATCATCGCAGCGATCGTCATTGCTGCGGGTTCGGTGACCAGCGACCCTGCCAACGGCACCAGGGCCAGGCATAGCCAGGCTTTGGCGGTCTGGTCGCGGACGGGAAGCTTGCGTGCGACATGTTCGACAACGCGCATCACCGCCGTCAGCACCGGCAATGAGGCGGCAATGACCATCACCACAAAGACAAATGCGGGTTCGGTGTAGTTGCGCGACTCGGCGTACGCCAGGGCTGTGCTGCTGGAGGCGGCAAGCGCCATCAGGATAAGCAGTATTGCCGCCCAGAAGCCGAACACCACTTCGACCTCTCCCAGCAGGTGCAGCAGGCCGCCGTGGCGCTTGCTGCGATGTGCCAGGCGCAGAAAGACCGGCGCAGAAAATGTGTGCACCAGCGCTAGGGCAAAAACAAAGGCGGCGATGATTTCCAGTGCGGATTCCGTCACGTTTCAGTTCCTGTACACAAGAGAGCGGCTTAGGCCGAGATCAGATGCGGGCGGACGACACCCGTGCCACTTCCACCCACAAGCGCGTCATGACGACGTGCCTGATCAGGTCAAAAATATGCGCAGGAGCGTTGCTCGGCACCAGCACGCGGCGTATCAGCGCCTGAAGATCGACGCGGACGCAAGGTTGCAACGCCGCACGTCCGCGCTGCCGTGACAGCGTGCGCACGCGCACCCGGGTTTTGCTCGGCATATCTATTTTCAATTCGGCATCCTCGGGGGCCAACACCGCGTGATGCAGCGCATCGAGTGTCGTGCACACATAGACCGATTCGGGCTGCGCGGCGTCGTCTTCAATCTTACGGCGCCATTCCTGAGAGCCGACTAGCGTTGCTGTCGATCCCCGTTCGGATACGTCGAAGCGCAGATGGCTGAATTCAAGCAATTCGATGAATTCTACAAAGGGAAGTTCGCGAACCACGGTCAGCGCCCCGCGCGGCACGTTGCCGTCTTTTTGCTGCGCCAATTGTTTCATGACACCCTCCGTCAATGAGAAAAAGGGGAACCGCCGCGCGGCTCCCCATCGAGTACGACAGGCGTGAAGCGATCAGGCGCCGGCCTGAGCCCGCTCAAGCTCGCGGACCCGCTTCCTGTTGCGCACCGTCGAATACACGAGCCAGATCGCAAGCGCGAGGATGGCATACACGAAGCCGGCGCTGATCGGGCGGTCGATGAACACATTCATGCTACCGCGTGACAGGAGCAACGCACGGCGGAAGTTCTCTTCGACCATCGGCCCCAGCACGAAACCCAACAAGAGCGGCGCGGGCGAGAAGCGCAGCTTCAGGAACAGGTATCCGACTAGACCCAGAACCAGCACCATGCCGACATCGAACAGATTGTTGTTCGTGCTGTACACGCCGACGCAGACAAAGAACAGCGCGGACGGGAACAGGTACTTGTACGGCACTTTCAGCAGACGTGCCCACATGCCAATCAACGGCAGGTTCATGACAACCAGCATGATGTTGCCGATCCAGAAGCTGGCGATCAGCCCCCAGAACAGATCCGCGTGCTCCGTCACCATCTGAGGGCCAGGCTGAATACCGTGGATGATCAGTGCGCCCAGCATCAGAGCCATGACCGAGTCGCCAGGAATTCCCAAGCTCATCGTAGGGATGAAGCTCGTCTGCGCGGCCGAGTTGTTGGCCGCTTCCGGGCCTGCCACGCCCTCAATCGCGCCGTTGCCGAAGCGCTTCGGCGTCTTGGAGACGCGCTTTTCGACGGCATAAGACATAAACGATGCGATTGTCGCACCGGTGCCGGGCAAGATGCCCAGGACGGCGCCGATGGCGCTGCCGCGCGCGATCGGCATGGCCGACTTCTTGATATCGCCCGGTTCGGGGCGCACGGACATCTTGGGCCCCGCGCCCACGGTGGTGGCTTTGCCGATGCGGTTGACGTTGGCAAAGAAGTCCGCCAGGCCGAACAGGCCCATGGCTAGCGCCACCAGCGGAATGCCATCGCTCAATTCGATGACCCCGAAGCCGTAGCGAATGGTGCCGGTATTCACGTCTGTGCCCACCACGCCCAGCAACAAGCCAAGAAAGACCATGGCGATCCCCTTGATGGCCGAACCCTTGGCAAGCGTGGCCCCAGCGAACAGGCCGAGCATCATCATCGAGAAGTATTCGGCCGGGCCAAACTGAAACGCCACTTCAACCAGCAAGGGCGAGAACAGGATCATGATGATGATGCCCACGCTGGCGCCCACAAACGAGGCCATGACCAGCATGAAGAGCGCCGATCCCGACTTGCCTTGCCGGGCCAGCGGATTGCCGTCCAGGCACGTCACCGCGTGCGACGGCGTGCCTGGCAGGTTGAGCAGGATGCAGGTGATGCCGCCGCCGTATTGGGCGCCGTAGTAGATGCCGGCCAGCATCATCAAGGCAGCTACCGGCGTCATCGCGTAGGTGAGCGGCAGCAAAATCGAAATGGCCGCCAAGACACCCATGCCCGGCAGGACGCCGATCATGTTGCCCATGAACACTCCGAATAGCGACCACAGCAGGTTTTCCCACTGCAACGCAACCGAAAAGCCATGTAGTACGTTGTCGAACAGATCCATTTTCTACCCCCAGCGCAGCATCGGAAACTGCAATTGCAGCGCCCAAGAAAAGACCACCGCTCCGAACACTGTCATCGCCAACGCAAGAATGGCGGCGGACTTCACGGAGTTGGACGTATCGCCCAGCGCCGAGACGAAAACGAGCGCGAAGGTGGCGGGCAAGAAGCCCAGTAAGCTGCCCAGGATGATGAACAGCGCGATGCCGCCTGCAATGCAAGCCATGCCGCGCACGCGCTCGCGGCGCGTGGGCTGGGGCAATTGTTCCTCGATGAGCTCATCCTGCACTTCATCGGGGTCTGGGCTAAGGGGCACGAGGATGCCCAGCGCCACAAGAAAGCAGCCGATCATCAACGGGAAGTAGCCCGGGCCCATCCGAGCCAGTTCTCCGATGCTGTATGACGTTGCTTCAAGAATAGTCAGCGCGCCACACAGAGCGATGAACGCACCGCCCCACAGATCGCGCTTTCTGGAAAATATGGTGCTGCCCACGGCTTGCTCCCCTGTATGTTGTCGACATGCTTCGGCCCGCACGACTTAGCGGGCTGAAGGAGGGGGCACTTTAAGGAGAGCGCCTTGCAATTTGCTTTCACGGTTTGGCGGCCCGGATCCGGGAAAACCAGCAGCGGAAAACGTCCGTGTTCACGCGGCTGAACCGGCGTGAACAGCACTGAACGCGCGATGTTCACAAAAGTGAACAACCCCCATGCCGTTCATGGGCGCTTAAAGGCCTGGCACGATTCTTTCCCATCTCTTGCGCGCTTTCCATTTCTTGCAAATCGGTGGACCAAACGGTCCAGGGCATAATCGGGTTTTTGTGGTCCTTGCGTGTCGTCATGCTTCGCCTACCCATTACCGCACGCATTCCGCTTGCGGTGTCATTACTGTTTCTGTTGATCTCCGCTGCTCTTATTTCGCTGGCGCTGCATGGTGTGTCCCGGCAGTTCGACAGACAGGTTTCGGATCTGGGCCAGGTGTACCTGGACGGCTTGTCCGCCGCGATCCTGCCGTCGGTGCGCGCCGGAGACGCGGTGCAGATGGTCGAGGTGCTGAACCGGGCGCTGGATACGCACCTTGGCGTGGTTGACCGGACGCTTGCCGTGGTTGCCCCCGACCACCGCCTGCTTGCGCATGTGGCGCGCTATCCCGAGGTTGAACCCATTCCCCTCGCTTCATTCACCGACGCATCCGGCACACTGGTCAATCTGCGGTCGGAAGGGGTATGGACGTGGCGCCTGCTGGACGACAGCCGGTCGGATCTGGGCACTGTGGTGGCCAATCTGGACGTCAGCGATTTTCTGCGGCAGCGCCAGGAACTGGCCTTGGAGCTGGGGCTGGTAGGCCTGGCAATAAGCCTGATCGGCGCGGTGCTGTGCTTTGGTATGGCGCGGCGGCTTCAACGTCCCATTATTTCCCTGACCGAGGCGTTGCGCGGCGGCCCGGAGCATCGGCTGCGTCCCATGCGGGTGGCCACCTCCGACCCCGAACTCCAAGAGCTGCTGTCCGCGTACAACTGGATGGTCGAAAGCGTTAAAGAACGCGAGGCGTTGGCCGAACGCAATTCACGCATCGAACGAGAGGCCGTGTTGGGGCGGATGTCGGCCGCGCTGGCGCACGAGGTGCGCAATCCGCTGGGCGGTTTGCGCACCGCCGTGCAGACACTGAGGCTGTTTGGTGAGCGAGGCGACGTGCGTACCGAGTCGCTGAACTTTATCGAACGTGGCGTGGAAGCGCTGCAAGCTGTGGTGGACGCCAGTTTGCGGACGTTCCGTCCAGGCGCTGCGTTGTTGCGCGAAGAAGATATCGCCGATATTCGCTTGATGGTTGGCGCGCAGGCAGCTCGGGGCGGTGTTCGGGTTGAGGTGCATTGCGAAGGATTGCAGGGCTTGCAGCTGGCGCTACCGGCTGGCGCCGTTCGCCAAGTGCTGCTGAACTTGGTGCTTAATGCAATTCAGGCTTCACCTGCCGGTGCGCTGGTGCTTGTGGTTGCCCGCGCCCGGCCCACGGTGTTGACGTTGCATGTGGTGGATGCGGGCAGCGGCTTGCCCGTCGCCGCCCGCCACGCTTTGAAAGGGCTTCCTGCCGAGGGCGAGGGGATGGGATTGGGTATCGTGGCGGATCTGATAAAAGGCATGCAAGGCCGTCTGCGTGTCACGCATCTGGCTAGCGGCACGCGCATCTCCGTGCGCTTGCCTTTTGCGGTACAGGAAGACGCGTCTTGAATGACTTACAGGTATTGCTGATCGAAGACGACGAGCTGCTGGGCGGCGCACTGCTGCAACGCTTGCGGCTGGAAGGTATTTCTGCGCAATGGTTGCAGAGCTGCGCGCAAGCGGTCGAACTGTTTCGCAGGACGCGGATGCGCCCGGCCTTCCTGCTGGCCGACATCCGGCTCCCGGATGGTTCCGGTGAAGATCTGTATCGGCGCCTAATCCCCTATCTGGCAAGCACCACTGTGGTGTTCGCCACGGCCTACGGTGACATCGCGCAAGCCGTGCGCCTCGTGTCGGCGGGCGCGAACGATTACCTGACCAAGCCCTACGACACCGATGCGCTGGTGGCGCGTATCCGGTCTGTGATCGCCGCCCAGCCCGCCGGATGCCCCGACGAGGTGTTTGAAAACCCCTACGTATTGCACGAGGAAACCTTACCTTTGGCGCAGGAGCTTGAACGCCTTGCCGCCAGTTCCCTGCCCGTGTTGCTTGAAGGCGAGACAGGCTCCGGCAAGGACCATGCCGCGCGTTATATCCACGCGCGTTCATCTTTTGCGTCGGGGCCTTTTGTGGCCGTCAACTGCGCCACTTTGGCGACCGATCTGACTGAAAGCCTGTTGTTCGGCCACCTGAAAGGGGCGTTCAGCGGAGCCAGCGCGGCACGCGAAGGTCTGTTCTCGGAAGCGGCGGGCGGCACACTTTATCTGGACGAGGTGACCGAACTGACGCCGCGCGCGCAAGCGGCGCTGCTGGGCGTTCTGGAAAACGGCCAGTACCGGGCGCTGGGCGACAGCGCGCCCAGGCAGACGCATTGCCGGGTGCTTGCTAGCACCTGCATCGATCTTCAAGCGGCCATTGAAAAAGGCACCTTCCGCGCGGACCTCTTTTATCGGCTGGCGGTGGCCAGAGTGGCCACCCCACCGCTACGGCAGCGCCTGGGCGCATTGTCGGCTTTGGCGCGCGCTATCCTTGCCGAGCAGCCATACACGGGTGCCGCCTTGTCCTCCGATGCCCTTCAGGCCATGCATGCGTATGCCTGGCCCGGCAATGTGCGGGAACTCAAGAATCGCATCGCGCGCGCGGCAGTCATGGCGGATGACGCCATACTGCAAAGCGGCGACCTTTTTCCCGAAAGCAAACTTGTGGAACAGCCAGTTTTGGCTGCTACGCGGTTTGACGCGGAACAGCGTGCCATCCAGCAAGCCATTTCCGAATCTGGCGGCCATATGGGTCAGGCGGCCAAGCTCCTGGGGATTTCGCGAACAACCTTATGGAAGAAGCTGCGAGCGAGGCGGGACGACGGCGCTGCGGATTGAGCGGCTGCTTGCACTCCGCCCAACCGCATTCGGTGCTACGGATGTCCGCTCCTGGCCGATAGCTGTCTTACTCCGGCCGCGCGCGTTTTCAGTGCCGCCCTGCATCATAAGTGCACGGTTGTTCCGCTGCGCACAATGTACCTGCCTGCGAAGTATGCCGTGCGGGATCTCATGCCAAGGGATACTGCCGCCGCAGTCGCTCGAGCGCCGCGCGCAGCGCACGCTTTATGCTGCGCGCCTCCACGTCATCGTCGTCGGGCTTGGCCAAGCGCACATGGCGCTCTCGCACGGGTGCGGTCAGTGGTTCCAGCTGCAGCGAGATCGGGGCGCCGGGCCCCGGCTGCATGGCGCTCACGCGCACGTCTACTGAATGGCCTATCTGTCTTGCCAGTTCTCGCGCTCCCGCGGCGTTTTCTTCGTAGCTTGCCTGATCCGATGGTCCGTGGCCGAACCCTGCCGACAGCCGTGCCGGCCCGGCGCCGCGCAACCGTGCGGCCAGATCGTCGAAGGCCTGGGCCAGCTCGCCAGCGAATCCTTCATATACCGCGTCGATTTCTGCGAGCGAGCGGAGCAGACCCTGCGCACCATCGAGCCCGGTCAGATCGAGCGCGAGACGCGCATGGCCGCGTGTATCCCGGCGCAGCCAAGCAGCCGTGACCAGTTCGTCCAGCAAGTGGGTGGGTGGATGAAAACGATAGCTGCGGCCGTGACGCGACATGATGCGGGACCGATCCGGGGAGGCGTCATCGGTGGCCAGCAGTTCGATGCGAGGCGCCTCGGTAAGGCACACATCGCCGCCCGCAGCGATCAGGCACGCTGCTTCAAGACGGCCGCGCACCAGTATGCGGCATCGGTAATGGCGTGCCAGCAGGGTGTCGACGGTTAGACCCGCGGTGAATGCGTGCTCGCCCGCAGGCAGCATCAGCAACTCCAATTCGGAGGGGCCGTCCACAATCAACCATGGGCCGCCTGCCTCGTTATGCAGCGCTTCGTCGTGCAGCAAGGCTGCATCGCCCACGCATACGCGCCGCGCCTGCAGGCCGGCCTGAAAGATCCAGCCTGCCACGCGCAACCGCGGGTGATCCGGCAACGCGTCGGGCAAATGCAGTGTTGCTGCGCGCACGGGGGCATTGGCGGCTAGAAAGACCCATTCGCGTTCGGCATCGAGGGGAAACCGCGCTTGGGCAGCTTCGTCCATCAAACCATACGCAGCCGCGTTGTCGGTGTCGCGGATGCGTTCCAGAAGGCGCTGAGCCCGTTCCAGGTTGAGCACGTCAAATTCGACGCCCGCCCATGACAAGCGCGCGACCGTGGGCGCCATGCGCGCGTGTTCGGCCCACGCCCTTGCCGCATCAGCCTGCGCCTCAAGCTCGGCGCGTTGCGTCTCGGCATCGTCCAGACGCTGCGCGCGCTGCTGCTCGCGCCATCGCATGCGCGCGTCGGTCGGGCTACCCATCACTACTGTCCTTCCGTCTCGTTCTTTTTCGCCTTGTCCTTTTTTTCACCGTCGTAGTGAGACTTGATGGCGAGAAACATGCCCGTGCCCAGCACGAGGAGCTTGAACGTACCGAAGATTACAGGGACCCAAAAATTCATCATTTCCTCAACAACGCTGCCACAGCAGCTTCATTTCCTGCTCGTGCGCAGCGAGCGCTATTAGCAGGCGCCGTAGACAGAACCCGTAGGCGTTTCCCCATGCCTTCACCTCGGTTGCTTAAAAAATTGGCAACGCTGAACGAGGGTGGAAGCGGGCTGAGCGGGCGTTATACTCCATACAAGATTGCAAATAGTACCGCTAAAATCCATACAAAAGGTTGAATTTTGGGCTGATATGCCTGTTTTCGCCTGCCAAAGCGGCAAAAATCCATACATAAAGATAAGACATGCCTCTCTCACGTCGCCTTAAGAAAGCCAACATGTCTTGGGTGCGTCCCCTGGCCGCCGGCTCAGGCGCCCGGTACCAGCAGATCGCCACGCAGATCGTTACGGCGGTGGAGGACGGGGTGCTTCGGCCGGGCGATCGCCTGCCCCCGCAGCGAGAGCTGGCCCGGGCATTGGGTGTTGATCTGACGACCGTCACCCGTGCGTACTCGGAGGTTCGCCAGAAAGGGCTGTTGGAAGCTCAGGGCGCAGGCGGGACCTATGTGGCCTATTCCGGGTCCGATGCGGGGGGGGCGATTGATCTGGGCATGAATATCCCTCCCCTGCTCAACAGTGCTGAGTTTTCGCACATGCTTGCGCAAGGCAGTGGCGCAACGCAGGCAGCCGCAAGCGCGATGGACCTGATGAGCTATCACGTGGGTGCAGGGGCCAATCGGCATCGTGCAGCAGGGGCGAAATGGCTGCAGCCGATGATAGGCAGCACGGACATCGAGCGGATCGTGGTTTGCCCGGGCGCTCAAACCGCTATCGCGGCACTGATTCTGGCCAGGAGCCTGGCCGGCGACGCCATTGCCTGCGATGAATTGACTTACCCAGGCTTCCTGGCCGCAGCCCGCGTGCTCCAGCGTTCGGCCGTAGGGGTGAAGTCGGATGAATTCGGCATGGACCCTGTCGACCTGGAGCGCGTGTGCAAACAGCATCGGCCCGCGCTGCTGTATTTGAATCCGACGATTCAGAACCCCACTGCGCTGACGCTCTCTACCGAGCGACGGACAGCGCTGCTGCGTGTTGCAGCGCAATTTGCATTGCCAGTCATTGAGGATGATCCCTACTGGCTGTTAGCCGAGCGCCCGCCGAGCACGATGTTTTCATTGGCTGCCAACACGTCGTCGACGCCGGTTTACTACGTCTCGACACTATCTAAATGCATAGCGCCTGGCCTTCGAACCGCTTACCTGGTCGTACCAGCTGGCGAGCCGTTAAGTCCGGTTCTGGATGCCCTGCGCTCGCTGGCTCTGATGCCCACCCCCTGGATGACTGAAATGGCGTCGACCTGGATAGAGTCGGGGGCTGCCGTTCAATGGCTGGCGCAGGTCAAGGTCGAACTGCGCCATCGACAAGCGATCGCAGCAGAGATCCTTCCGGGGAATATTCAGGCCGACCCGCATGGGCTACACCTCTGGCTCCAGTTGCCGCGTCATATCGACTTCTACCGGCTTACGCAAACGGCGCTGCAGCAAGGCTTGAGTGTCACTGACTCGGAGTCGTTCTCCACGGGGTCGTTCAGCCCCGTGGCGCTTCGAGTGTCATTGGGGGGAGCGCTTGATCGAAATCGCCTGACGCAGGGTCTGACACGGCTGGCGGAGTTGCTCAAGGGCGATCATGCCAGGCGGGTTTCGAGCGTAGTGTGACTTGCGATCATCGCGGCAGGGGCGTCAACCGATGATGGGAACCTGCGGGGCCGCGTCTCTCGGCAGGTGGCCGGTCAGGCGCGGGTCGATTTGCACCTCTACCCGAACCGCATAGGGCTTGAAGCCGGCGTTGATATAGAAGCGCAGTGCTGAAGGGTGGTCGTAGGTGCAGGTGTGGACCCACAGGCGCTTGATGGGGCGTGCCCAAGCCAGCGCGATGGCCTTGCTCATCAACGCGCGGCCAAGGCCTATGCCCGTGCAGTCAGCGGTCAGGCCCAAGAACGTCAATTCGCACTGGCCTGTCTGGCGGAAGTCCAGTTCCAGAATGCCTACGTCCTCCCGGCTGCTCCGGACAATGTGGACCTCGACATTGGGGTCGGCCAGGGTGGCGGCCAAGTCGTCGTCGGCCATGAAAAGGCGAGAAAACCAAAGCCAGTCGGCGCCGACCTTCCGGAACAGGCTGCGGTAAGCATCGAGACCAATGTCGGCGACCGGAGCAAGGGTAAAGCCCGCAGGCAAGGAGGTGTCGGCCGCGACGGGCCTGGACAGCATTTCGAGATCGGTGACGACGCTGGCAATGTGGCCGGGAGGGACGTCGGAATAGCCGGTCGGGACGAATTGGGGGGGCGTAGTCATGGTCTGCACGTTCGATAATTCCAGCACTATGCCTCGCGCCGATCTTCCTGTCTTGAACGCTATTTCACCCTTTGCGCCACTGGCTCGGCGGGACGCCAAAAAGTGCACGGAATCTGCGCGTCAGGTGGGATTGGTCCGAGAAGCCAAGATCCATGGCCACCGCCGCAATGCTGTCGCCCCGGGCGATCCTGGCTCGCGCCTGGCTGACGCGCAGGTTCCAGCTCCAAGCCAACGGAGGCATTCCGTAGGCCCTGGAAAAGGCCCGAACGAGTTGTACGGGTGTCAGTCCGGCGTCGCTGGCCAGATCAGTCAGCGACGGCAAGACCGGGTCATCGCGCAGGCGCTCGGCAATCCGGCCTACGGCCGCAGGAACGCACCGCGTATCCGCAGCGTGGCTTGCGCCGGCAAGCTTCAACAGGTCGCCAAAAATCTGAGTGAGCCCTTCAAGCGCCACACCATCAGGCGTTGCCCGGTCCAACGCCGACCGGATGGCGCCATGCATCTTGGCCGCGAACAGCGGGGCTCTCAACAAAGGCTTGTCAAAAACGGTCTCTGCGCTGACGCCCGCTAATTCGGGGAGGACTGTCGGGTCAACATACATGCTGACAAACTGCCAGGGCTCACTGACGACACGTGAACTTTGAATTTGCGCCGGGTTGTAGAGGGTGATGTCTCCCGCTGCGGCATCAAAGCTCTGCTTGTCGAGTGTGATGCTCTCCAGCCCCCGCACATTCACGCTGAGTACAAACTCGTCGTGGAAATGGGGCGCAAATCCACGAGCGTCGTCCTCGACGCGTACGACTTCGATACCTTTGAACTGACGGCGAGAGAACGATCCCATGGCGGGAAATGTTAGCTCAAGCGCACTGCGGCGTTGGGGGGGCTGGACGAATGCCCGCCTCGATCAGCTTCTATTCATAGCACCCAGTCTAAAGAGTCGGCTTGATGGCCTTGGGATCAGAGGGTGGGCATCTGGCCCGGCAGCCACAGCGCCAGTTGCGGGGCGGCCAGCAGCACGCCGAACCAGACGTGCGTCAAGTTCACACTTATGTCATCGCGCCTAAACAATGGGCTACTAGCATGCAGCGCTCGTTCACCCCTACGACTACAACTCATGCGTTCACTGCAATATCTCGGAAAGAATATCCCCGGCTACACCCTGCGGGCGACTTCGTTGGCGGTCATCCTTGCGCTGTCAGCGTGCGGCGGCGACGACAACGATGACAGCGACGCCGACAATGGCGGCGAGCAGCCAGCGTATGTCATTCCCGCAGCGCCCGCCGGGCTTGGCCGAGTCGATACCGCGCCGGTTCCGGATGTGTCCGCATTTGTCGACTTCGCCAACACGAACCAGCGGGGTGATCCGAGATACGCAACCTTGGAATCCAATGCCGGCGTTCGAGTCCTGAGCGGATTTTTGGACATCTGGGAGCCCCGCACGCGCCTGGTCGACGCCGGAGTCAACGTTGCCGGCGCCGATGGATTTCCCGGCATCATCGCATCGGATTGGACTGGCGTCCCCGGCGATGCCACCGACGGACGAGTCAAGAACAAGGCCGTGCATGACGAGAACATCGCCTTCGTTGTTCGCACTACCGCAAACCGAACCGCAGAACAGGCGACGGCCGCCTACCTGGACGACCGCCGCGGTAAAAACTACAGCGTCACGGATGGCCTGGGCCCGCTGACCGCGGCATGGCGCAGCGCCGCGCAACAGACAACCACCATCAACGACGTCGCACCCGACGCCACGACGGTGAAATATGACGACGCCGGCAACAACACAGGCGTCAGCGGCGCAGCCAATCCCGCCTTCGGCGACGCCATTGCGTTTGTACAAAGCATGGGCGCCAACGCATCCACGGAGCCGGGGAAGCGCTTCTACAAGTACGCGCGCCCGTGGCGCTGGAGCAGCAGCGTTCAAGTGCTGCCGACACTGGAGCCGGCAAAAAGCCTCACCGCCGCCACCGATGGCGGCTATCCCAGCGGACACACCGCCGAGTCGGTGCGCAATGCCATCGGCATGGCGTACCTGGTGCCCGAACGCTTCCAGGAATTGCTGGGCAGAGGCGTCGAATTGGGCGAGAGCCGCATCATCGCGGGCATGCACTCGCCTCTGGACGTAATGAGCGGCCGCATCCTCGGCCAGGCCTCCGCCGCCGGCAACATCTACGCCGCGAGCGAAGGCGTCCGATCGGTCGCGTACGCACAAGCCCGCCAAACCCTGATGGCCGCCGTGGGCGCCAGCACCCCCGAGCAGTTCCTTGCATTCGCGCACTCGCAGGACGTGAGCCAGGACAGGTTTGCCGATCACGCCGTCAACAAATCCGAGTACCGCCGCCGCCTGACGTTCAGCTTCACGCAGATTGGCGACACCGGCAAGCCGGCCGTGGTGCCCAAGGGCGCCGAGGTCATGCTGGAAACGCGCCTGCCCTATCTGACCAATGAGCAACGCCGCGTCGTGCTGAAGTCCACGGCCTTGCCGTCGGGCTATCCGGTTCTTGACGACGCCGAGGGCTTTGGCCGGCTCAATCTGTTCGACGCCGCCGATGGCTATGGCGCCTTCAACGGCGACGTGGAAGTCACGATGAATGCCACCCTTGGCGGATTCAATGCGTTGGATGTATGGCGCAATAACATCAACGGCGCGGGCAAACTGACCAAGAGCGGGACGGGCACGCTCGGCCTGGCGGGTGCGAACGCGTACACCGGGGGCACGGTGGTCGCGGCCGGCATCCTGCGTGCAGACTCGGCCAAGGCGTTGGGCGACGGCGCGGTCTACGTCAGCGGCGGCACATTGGACTTGAACGCCGTCGAGGCGGTTCAGGTGCTTGGCACTTACACGCAGACGTCCTCCGGCACGCTGCTGGCGCGCATTGGCGACGACGATGCCGGCCAGATCACGGTGAACACCGACGCTGCGCTGGGTGGACAGTTGAACGTAGAATTCCGCTCGGGCTATGCCCCGCAGGTCGGGTCGACGATCACCGTGCTGCGCGCCGCCAAGGTTCACGGCCAGTTTGCAGGCATTACGGTCAAAGGCTTCAAGGCCACTGCAATCTACAACGGCGACAGCGTGCAAGTCCGCCTGGATGCCGTGAGCTAGGCGTCCAGTCGGGTATCCTTGCGAACTTGAAACTCGAAGAGGCGGGAGATTTCCCGCCTCTTTTTTTTCAAGCCAGGAATACCCCGGGAAGTGTTTTTCATGCGTCCAGCGGGCGCGCAAGCTTTACTCGGTAGTCAGCGCTGAACCCGCCGGTTCGGCTTCTACACAGGAATTCATTCAATGAGCAGTATTTTTCCAGGCGATCTGTGGGCGGTGGGTGAAGCGCGCATCGACGGGTTATCGGTCATCGTCCGTTTTCGTACGGGAATGCCGTCGGCGCCGGATCGTCAGGTCAACGAGAACCTGATCATCATCTCGTGGCCGTACACGGGCATAGAGTCCGGCATGCCCAATGACGAAGACAAGCAGAGCACCAATAGCTTTGAAGAGGCCATCGAGAAGGGCTTCGAGGGCTCGGATGTGGGGGTGCAGGTGGCTTGCCTGACGGGAAACCATGTGAAGGAGTGGCGTTACTACACCCGTGACGTCGAAGCCTTCCTGGACGTGTTCAATCAATGCCTGGCGGGGCATCCGGTCTATCCCATCCAACTGCGCATGTTCCAGGATCCGGATTGGAAGGCCTTGTCGGAATTGCAGCCGGAAGGGTCGGATCAGGTTCATTGATGGGAGTTCGGGGGGCGCACGGCGCATGTAGCCGGGTCCAGCCTCCCTGACTACGATCGAACGACCGCGCCGGATGCTCGGCATCGCCGTTCGGACAGCGAATGTCCCGATGGCGTCTCACACTGTCTGTTCCCAATACAAGAGGAGCAACAGTGACGAATCCGATGGCATGCAGCGCGGCGGGTGCAATTTCTATGCGGCCGGCGATCTCTCTGGAACGATGGGGGATCCCTGCGGAGGATCTTGCGGCGCTGGTCCGCAAGCTGGCGCAAGCCATGCCGTTCATCGAATGGCATGCCGAGGGAGAAGCGCCGCGCGGCGCGCTGTCGCTGCACCTGGTCGATTTCGCGGCGCTTGCGGGCAATGGGCGCGCTGCCTGGAACACGGCTGGCCCGATCGAGGCCATGCGCCGGGCGCGTGCCCGGGGGGCGCCGGCATTGGCGCTTTGCCGCGGCAGAGTCAGCCAGTTGCCGGCAGCCCGCAGGGGCGTCTGGGTCATGTTGGCGGACAAGTCGTGGGCCGGGGCGGTGGAATGCCTGGCGCGCGCGCTGTCGGCGCTGGAGTGGACGCGCGAAGACGGCTACAAGACCGTGCATGCCTGGAGCGAGACGCGCAAGTTCACCCATCGCAATCTTCTGGCCGTGACGGGCGTTGATGAAACCGCTGCGAAGTTCTCCGCGGTCTTGCGCGACGCGCTCTCGGCATCGCTGATGCAGCCGGCCGCGCTGGCCGTGGCGGGCGCGCCCGAAAAGGATCTGCGGCGCACGATTATCGAGGCCGGCTTGCACGATCTGCAGACGTTGGCGGCCACGCCCATGACGCTGGACGGCGCGATGCGCGTGGACGCGTTGTTGGGCTTCGAATGGCCGGAGCTCGATTGATGGGCTATCGAGTCTTAAGAAACCCTGTGCCGATGCCGTTAACGCTGAGTCGAAGTGAGTGATGTTACCTATGCCCCCGCTGGTCGCCAATATCTTTCATGTGCTGAAGGACGCCGAGAAAGACGGTCGCTTCATGAGCACCCCTGAAGTTCATCGGGAGCTGTGCCGCTCCCTTCCTGATCCTCCTGTCGTCAAGACGGTCCAGCGCACGCTGCAGAAGCTGCTCGACGAGCAGTTGGTGGAGTCCGAGAAGCGCGGTACTGCCCTCGTCTGGCGCAAACGCGCCGGCGCCGGCGGCGTGGCCGCCCGGTCAGCCAGTCTGATGACGCGTGAGCAGGCGCTCGCGCTGCAAACCTTGAAGCGCTTCTCGTCGCGGCAGATTCCGTCGCTGGTTGCCGAATCGCTGTCCTCGCTGTTCGATATTGCGGAAATGCGGCTGGGCGCCTCGCACAATGACAGTGAACGCCGATACCGAAAGTGGGTGGACAAGGTCGAGGTGGAAAGTGGCGGCTTTGCCTTGCAGCATCCGGCTATCGACGCCACGCTCTTTGCCGTCGTTACCCGGGCGCTGTTCTACGAGCAGAAGCTTGACGTGGTGTACCGCGTTCGTTCGAAGGCGGACCAGGAAAAGACGAGGATTCTTGATCCCTTGGGGCTGGTCGAGGTGGGCGGTGTGGTTTATCTCGTCGCCGCCATGGCGGGCTACGACAAGCCTGCCATGTACCGGCTCGACAGGCTTGTCAGTGCAAGCATGCTGCCTGAGGCATTCGCCTATCCTCCCGAATTCAGCCTTGCCGAGTACGTGAAAGCGCAGCGGCAGTTCGACTTCATGGTCGAGGGCGCAATTCCCGTCGAACTGCATTTTTTCAACGGCGCCGGCAACCATCTGCTCGAGTCGCCGCTTTCCGATGATCAGGTGGCGCAGCCCACGGTAGCGGGCCTGAATGTGAAGGGCACCGTCCTGCTCAGCAAACGCCTGCGCTGGTGGCTGCGGTCGTTCGGTCCTAACGTCGAGGTGCTGGGGCCGGCCGCGTTACGCGACGAGATGGCGGCGGAAGCGCGTGCGCTCGCTGCCCTGTATGCGGAAAAGCCATAGGGGCGGCGGGCTCGGGACAGGTTTTGTCCCGAGCGGGTTCTAACCTGCGTTCAGGCCTGAAATCGCAGGCCCATGATTCCGCCAATCCAGGAGCCAGCATGTTCAACAACAACGGTTCCCCCATGGAGCATCTTGCAGCCTTTGCCATCGTTTTCGTGGCGGGTGTGCTGAGCACTGCAATCCTGGGGAAGTACATAGATTCGGTTAAGCAGGGCGATGATGGCTCCGGCAACTGAACCGGGCCGAAAACCCCTTGCATCTGAGACTTTCTGATTTGGATCTGCAACATGCCCGTCCGCCCCAAACCGTTTACCCAGGTCTGTCCCAAATGCAATTGGTCGCAGACTTTCGCTCCAGCCAGCGACGCATTGATTGCGGGGCGTGATATCGCGGCGCGCTGTCCGCGTTGCGGGTCAGAGGAATTGAAATTCCGCGAGCCTTCGGTGCTGGCTGTGATGGCGAGCCGGTTGAAAGGGCATTTAGCCAACCGTCGCGCGCGTTGAATGCAAGCCGGCGATCAGATGATCAATCGCGCTAATTCGCAGACGCCGGCCAACGTTGTTTGAACGGCCTTTTAAATCGGGCCAGATGGGTTATTCTGCTGCCCTATATGTATTCAAATTAGTCTTGGTGCTTCAAGTTGTGATAATACGATGACAATCTCGAATACCTCGGTTCCCGACAGCCTTGAGGATCACCCAATCCTTGCCAATGCTTATTCGGCCTACGTATCGCGCAAACAAGTGCTGCTGGAGTCGGGCCCGCGCGTGGCTGCCTGCGGCATTTACAACGCAGGCAAGAGTTCTCTCCTTAATACCTTGGCCGGCCAGTTCGGGGAAGGCGCCGAAGCGTTCAAGACGGGAGCTGCCCGGGTAACCAGCACGGTGTCCGAGCTTGAAGTGGCAGGCGTAACCCTGGTCGATATGCCCGGTGTAGACGGCGCCACGGATGATGACGAAACCGCCTGGCAGGGCATGCTTGGCGGCGATTGTTATCTATACGTGCATCGTCTGATGGCGGCGGAATTCGAGCAAAGCGAACTTGAATTTCTGGGGTTGCTGAAAGAACAAGTGCGTGGCCTCGAATCGCGCCTTGTGCTCGTGATCAGCCAGATCGACGAAGTGGGCGACCCCGAGGAAGCCGCACGCCGGGAAGCCGCTATTCGCACCGCATTCACCGCCGCAGTGGGTTTCGAACCCCGCTGGACATTTGCAGTATCAGCCGCCCGGTACAAGAAAGGCCATGTTGAAGGCAAGGCCGGACTGATCAATATCAGCGGCATTCCCGAATTAAAAAATTGGGTCAGCCAACTTCCCGAAACGTCCGCCAACGTCGATTGGCGGACGTTTCGCGCAGACCGGCTGAGAACCGAAAAAGATGCGCTGACCGCACAGATTCTCGCCATTGCCGATGAACTGGATCTGCAGATTCAAGTACGCACGGCAGCACGCCAGAAGCGTTTGCAATCCTTTGAGGCCGCCGTGGCGGCGTTGGTGCAGAACGTCAGCGGATCGCTTAAGAGAATTGATTCCGCAGAATGATGCGTGCGGGTCAGATTGTCCATACGAACAATTTATTGGCTATTAGAAAAGGCGGATAGCAATGTTGCCATTCCTTGTCGCTGGCGGTGTTATTGCGGGCCTCGGAAAACTGATTTATGACGCAGTAAAGGATGACGGCTCATCGAGTTCGTCCTCCGGCGGCGGGACTTCGGACGAAGCGGTGAAAAAGGCTCGTGAACAAGCGCGAAACGAGCAGCGCCGCCGCCTGAGCGCGGAGTTGCTCGCCGCGACATCAGCAGACGTGAGTGCGATCCTGGATGCCCACCCTGGCGTTGTGACGGGCAAGGCAAAGACGCCAGCTAGCCCAGCTAACGTCATCAGTTCGGCCGCAATTCGGTTAGCGGTAGGTTTCCCGTTTCCCACGGGTGGCGCGGAATCGTCTCGCAATTCTGACGGCCACCAAGCTGGAGGGGCTGGCGATGGGCTGAGCCTGTCGATGAGTAACCTGCAAGACCTGGTCAGCATGGGGAGCAAGAAAAGCGGGTTTGAGGGACTGAAAAAGCTGACCAGCGGATTGGCGTACGCGGAAGCCTACCGGAAAGACGGTAAATGGATCGAGCGCATGAGCCGCAAGCGGGACATGCTTAGAGCCTTGGCGGAGGAACTGTGATGGCGGACGCAACCAACGTCATTCCCGCGTCTGCGGGTTCTGCGCCACGGGCCACGCTCACGCGCGAAGCGTTTCTCAAGGCGTTCCGTGATCTTGCGGGCCAGTTCGACGACAGCAAGAGCAAGGTCTCGACGACAGAATCTTCCTTCTTTGCTGAACTGCGCAAGTGCGGCGAGATCGCGAGTAGCGATCCGTTCGGGCGTAGCAATCTTGAAGCTGATCATCCGCTGCGCCAGGTTCTGGCCGACAAGGTGGATCAGATCCAGAAAGTCTTCTTGGGATGGGAGAAGACCATCGCCAATCGTGAAACCCATGCGCGGTTCAAAGAGCGGACCTCGGACTCGCTCCTGGTGTTCGTCTACGGCAAGGTGAAAGCCGGAAAGTCCTCGCTTGGGAACTACATGGCCTGGGGAAAGACCGACCCAGGCGGACAGCATTCGGGTTCAGACAGTGGGCACACGCCTGAGTTTTTTGTCGAAAAGAGCCAGGGGCTGACCGAGGACGTAAGCGACGAGTCGATACGCAGGGTGAGGGCATTCAAGGTGGGCGAGAGCGAAACCACCAGCGCGATTCAGGGCTTCCGGTTGCCTGGTTTGACTTGGGTGGATTCGCCCGGGTTGCACTCCAAGCATGGTGAAAATGGCGATCTGGCGGCTACCTATGTCGACGCCGCAGACATGATTCTGTACCTCACCAACTCGGTCGCCCCGTGCAAACGCAGCGACATGGTCGAACTGCGGGCGCTAGGCCGAAAGGAGCACAACCTGGCCGTCGTCATTACGGGAAGCGATGCATGGGACGAGGAACTCGATGAAAGGGGAAATCTCGACAAAGTCCGCATCATGAAGTCGCAGGCAGACCGGGACGCCCAACTCAAGTATGTGCGCGATTCCTTATCGTCGCAACTGGAGGACAATGCGAGCGTGTCGGCCCGCGTCATGGATGGAACCTTGCGCCGGGCGCAGGTTCATTCGGTGTCGGCCGCCTACGCGGAACAGCATCCCGATGCCGCAGGGATGGAGCATAGCGGCGTTGGCAGCATGCTCTTCGACGTGGCCGCCTTGGCCAAGGGCAAGGGCGTTCGCGACAAGTTGGTCCGGCCCTTAAAGATCCTGCGAGAATTTTTACAGCGAATCCAGGCCGACGATCTGGTTCATATTCAGTCCTATTTGAACGGTGTGACGCAATCGGTCGCCAACGCGCGAACGCAAGCCGACACCGATGCGCGTCAGAAGCTGCAAGCCATAGCGCTTCAGATAGGCCCTGAAATAGACCGTCTGCTCGTCGAACACAGCAAAGATGGCGTGGCGTTCAAGCGCGCTGTCGACTCGGCTTATAAGCAATGGCTCGGCGCGGGCCGCGAAGCGATTGCAGAGGCATTTGCGGCGTCGCTGGGCGTAGGGTTGACGAACTCTCTGCATGACGCGGTGGGTGAAATTCCCGAATTCAAACCCTTGACGCAGTCGATCAAGCGCAAAAAGACCGTAAATGCCAAGCGCGGCGGAGCGTTGGGCGGCTTGCTTGGCGCGGCGTCGTTCTTCGTGCCCGGAGGTCCGTTGATTGCCCTGGCAGTCGGCGTCGCCGCTACCGCCGTTGGAGGTTACGCCGGTAGCAAGATTGGCCAGACGCTGGATGACACCGAGACCATGGATGTCGTCGTTGGCGACAACACGCAGGAAGTCGGCATTCAGGTCCGCAAGATGGTCCGCGAAAAGTTTGAAAGCAACACAGGAAGCACCCTGGCGAGTATGGCGCTGGTTTGCTTTTCCGATCTGGAACAGTGGATGGCCGATTTGCAGGCACAGAAAAACCAAGTGAGTTCGGCGACTGCCCAGCTTCTTGCCGAACTGGAGTCGCATATCAACGCTCGGACTCAAGATTCCTGAGCCGTCCCGGCACGACATGACGCAATCTATCTCTACATGAACACAATGAGCATTCAAAATCCGCTTGTCCGCCTGCATGAAGGCTTCCTGGAAATACGTCCCGCGCTGGAAGGCGCTTTTCAGGGCGATGGACCTGCCCTTCGACGCATAGAAGAAACTGCCGAAAAGCTGTCCAAGGACGCAAGGGAAGGCCGACTGAACACGCTGGTGTTTGGGCACTACAACGCCGGAAAGTCAACGTTCATCAATGCGCTGATTGGCCGCGAAATCGCTCCCATGGGCGACGTTCCGTTAACCGCCAAGATTTCCAGGTACGACTGGAACGGCCATGTGATTTTCGATTCGCCCGGCATCGACGCACCCATCGAACACGAGGCGCTGACTGAAGATTTCGTTCGGCGAGAATGCAACGCAGTCATTTTCGTCATCTCGACGGGTGGCGCCGTCGAAGAGGCTGCCACATGGGAACGCCTTTGCTCTTTCGTCCGCGAGAAAAAGGCGGTGCTTATCGTCATCAACGACAAGGCGGGCATGGAGTTGAATGGCGCAGAGTTCGTGCGCATTCAAAACTCGGTCTACCAGAACATGCTGATGACGGCCCGGAAGATGGGCATGAATGATCCGCTGGACGGCATAGAAGTCCTTCACGTCAAGGCGAAGACGGCGCTCAAGGCGCATATGGAAAACAAACCCGCGCTCCTGATGGCGACGGGTATGCCCGAGGCCGAGGCGGTGCTTTTGCGATTCCTCGGCGCGTCGACAGACAAGATCCTGCAGTCGGATGCCGAGCGGGTGCGCAAACTGGTGAACGAGGCCCTTGCCAGATTGGCCGAACAGTCCAGCGACGAAGCGAGCATCAAACTCGCGGCGTGTCGCAACAGCGTGGAGCAGGAGCGCGCGAGACTCGAACGGGCGCTGGTGGAAGGAGTGCGGGCGCTCGCCACACAGGAGGTGGGCACAACGCAGGAAGCCATTTCGCGTATCGACGCCACTGACGAGGCGGCTATGAAGGCTTTGTTGACCGACACTCTGGAAAAGTCCCAAGCGCGATTGTGGGAAGGCTTGGAGGCGAAACTGGCCCAGGAACTGGAACGGACGGACAGCGTGATGCGTGAGGCGGGCAAGCTCTTGTCACAGCTGATCGACACGGGGAAAGTGCAGCTTGACGAGGTCGAGTTGGAGGCGCCATCTTTCTCTTCGAATGCCGGGCCTGATCAGTCGGATGAGGATCGCGTGTCCGGGGTCATCCAGAAACTGAAGTCGATGCCTGTGGAAAATCTGACAGAAAGCGGCGTTAAACAGCTTCTGAAGTACGGCAAAGAGTGGTTTCCGAAGCTGTTCAAAGGCATTGGCAAGAAAACAATGGGAAAGTGGGCGGGCGCTGCCGGGAAGGCCGCTGGGCCGATCCTCGTGGCGGGTCAGGCCGGTTGGGAACTGTTGCAGGCGCAAAGGGAAGAGGCCGAGGCGCGCGATAGCCATCGCCTTTTTGTGCAAGGCGTGATGTCGAAAGTGCGTCAGGCGTTTGACGACACTACGCGTCGTTACGAACTGAAGATCAAGGACGTAGCCAGGGCTGCGGTGGGTCCTGTGCTCGCCGCGCTGGATAGGCGCGCGGTGGATCTTCATTCGCAAAGCGCCGCGAACCAGGACCTCCAAAAGCGGTTGGCGGAGTGGTCGCGAGGATTCGACGCCTGAAGCCGGCAACCGCGAAAGCAAGGGCGGATCGGCCGTCTTGTCGCGGTAGGTTCAGGGCGTCTTATCAGGCTTACACATAAGGAGGTCGGCGAAATGGCGCGCATCGTGCCGGACGGTTGGCAGGACATGGAGACGATCGGCGCCATGCGTCGGGAACTTGAGACGCTGGGGCTCCTGGCGCAAGGGCTGCCGGACGACTACACGGTCTATCACGCCGTGCACTGGACGAACATCGAGCGGACGCACGCCATCCACGGAGAAGTGGATTTCGTCGTGGTGAATCGTGCGGGCCATATGATGCTGATCGAGCAGAAATGTGGCGAACTCGAGGAGACGCCTGAAGGGCTGGCCAAGAACTACGGCGGCAAGCTGAAGTCGGTGCCGGTGCAAATGGCCCGCTCGGTGAACAGCATGCGCAACAAGCTGGCGCGCACTCTGGACGGCGAGTATGTCGGGATCGAGCATTTGCTCTTTTGTCCGGACTACCTGTGCCAGTCTCCGCAGACCGCGGGCGTGGTGCCGGAGCGCATTGTGGATGCGCGTCGGCGCGATGCGCTGTGTTCGGTGATCCAGGAGATTCTGCCTGCGGGCAACGCCGGTCCGCTGTACGTGAAGGTGGACCGGTTTCTATGCGATACGATCCAGCTGGAAACTGACGCCAGCGCGCTGGTGGGACAGGCTAAGGCGCTAGTCACACGCGTCTCCAGCGGCCTGGCGTATTGGGCGCGGCAACTCGATATGACGCCGTTTCGCCTGCATGTGACGGGTACGGCCGGATCCGGTAAGACGCAGCTGGCGCTGGCCGAATACCGGGGGACCATCGAAAACGGCGGCAGGCCGTTGTATCTCTGCTTCAATCGTCCTTTGGCCGACCATATCGCCATGATCGCGCCGCTGGGCGGAATGGTGTGCACATTCCACATGCTATGCGAACGAATGCTGCGGCAGTCCGGCGTGGTGCCGGATTTCAATTCGGCGGCGGCTTTCGATGAGCTGGTTCTTGCGTGCGCCGGATTGACGGTTCCGCCAGAGTGGCTGTTCGATACCGTCATCGTCGACGAGGGGCAGGATATCAAGGCCGAGTGGCTCGACCTGATCCTGCGGCATGCGGGGGAAAGCGCCCGCATTCTCTGGCTTGAAGACCCGATGCAAAAGCTGTATCGCCACTCGGCTGTGACGCTACCGGGCTGGACACGCCTGCGCGCGGAAAAGAACTTCCGCAGCCCGCGTTCAGTCGTCCGGCTGCTGCAGGCTTTGGTGCCAGATGACGTGACGGTGGTGCCCGCAACACCCGTTGCGGGACATGAAGTGGACTTCCTCGTGTACGAGAACGGCGCCGACCTGATCGACAAGGTCAAGGAAGGTCTGCAAACGTGCCTGTCGGCCGGATTCGCCACCACGGACATCGCTTTGCTCACCTACCGGGGAAGGGACAGCTCCCGCATTCTTGCCTACGATCAGCTGGGCCCTTACGTGCTAAGGAAGTTCCAGGGAACCTACGACAGCGAAGGCCAGCCCGGGTTTACGCGGGGCGACATACTGGCGGACACGGTACACCGCTTCAAGGGGCAGTCCGCGCCCGCCGTCGTGATGGCGGAGATAGATTTTGAAAGGCTGGGCGACGAGGAGGTGCGGCGTGTGTTCGTTGGCGCGACCCGCGCAGCGATGAAGCTTGTGCTGGTCATGTCCGAGCGAGCGGCGGCGAAGTTGCTTGAGCGCATTTGAATTTTTTCCCGGCTTGATCCTGATAATGTTTTGCGTGCATTTCACGCATATTGCGCGAAAATCACGCAGCAAGCATCGCTGCATTTTCCTCAGCCTCATCCTAATGTACTGATTTATTTGAGTTTTCCTATCGCATCCAAACTGGCACAGAGTTTGCGTTGATGACAAGGCCACGGTCCGCGTGGCCTTGTTTCACCCTCACCAGAGTCAGACAGATGCGCTCCTTGAGAATTATTTGTCCGAATGGACACCTGGGCTTTGCGCCCTTGCGTACCGAAAGTTTCCAGGCCGGCGTGCGCGCGCAGCCCGATTACATCGCCGCCGATTCGGGCAGCGACGACGTGGGCCCCGTGCCGCTGGGGTCCGACACATCCACCAGTCCCGAAGCCTGGCAGCGCCACGACCTGGAGCAGATGCTGCTGGCCGCGCGCGCGCAGGGCGTGCCGATGATCATCGGTTCTGCGGGCGACACCGGGTCGAACAGCCGCGTCGACCTGTATGTCCGCATCATCAAGGAGCTGGCGAAGCAGCACGGCCTTGCGCCTTTCAAGATCGGCTACTTCTATTCGGAAGTCGATCCGGAGGTCGTGCGCGGCAGGATGCGCGCGGGCGCGGCGATCGCGGGCCTGGATGGCTATGCGGATCTGGTGGAGTCCGAACTGGACGCAACCGACCGCATCGTGGCGGTGGCCGGCGTGCAGCCTTACCTGAAGCTGCTGGAGGCCGGTGCGGACGTGATCATCGGCGGCCGCAGTTCGGATGCGGCGGTCTTCGCCGCGCCGGCGCTGCATCACGGTTTTGGGGCGGACCAGGCCTATTACCTGGGCAAGGTGCTGGAATGCGCGTCGTTCTGCGCCGAGCCCTATGGCGGCAAGGAAACCGTGCTGGGCGAGATCAGCCACGAGGACGTGCAGGTTACCGCCATGCATCCGGACCAGCGCTGCACCATCGCGTCGGTGGCCGGTCATGCCATGTACGAGCGTTCCAATCCCTACGACGAGTTCTTCGCCGGCGGCAGGCTGGACATGCGCGAATGCCATTACGAACAGATCAGCGAGAAGACCACGCGGATCACCGGGTCGCGCTTCGTGCCTTCGGAACAGATCACCGTGAAGCTCGAGGGCTCGGGCAAGGTGGGCGAGCGCTACATCGGGCTGTGCGGCATCCGCGACCCCTACACGATCGCCAATGTGGACCGCGTGATCGCCTGGGCGCGCGACAAGGTGCGCGAGCGCTTTGGCGAAACGGGCTACGAGCTGCACTACAAGGTCTATGGCCGCGATGGCGTCATGGGCGATCTGGAGCCGCTGCGCAACCAGCCGGGCCACGAACTGTGCGTGATGGTGCAGGGCGTGGCGCCCACGGCCGAGATGGCGGAAGAACTCACCCTTACCGGCCTGCGCCAGATGTTCTACGCGCGCCTGCCCGATGTGAAGGGCACGGCGGGTTCGGTGGCCTTTCCGCTGGACGAAGTGGTGCGCGCCAGCGCCGCCTACCGCTGGACGCTGAATCACACCATCGCCGTGGACGACGTGTTCGAGCTGTTCCAAACCCACATCACCGAGGCCTGAGAGCATGAGCACCCGCAAACTGAGCGAACTCGCCAAGACCATACGCAGCAAGAACGCCGGCGTGAACAAGATCACGTTCGACATTATTTTCCGCGACCGCGACACGTATGAGGCCGTGCGGCGGTCGCGCGCCCTGACGCGCGGCAGCATGGCGGAGCTTTACGGTATCGGGCAGGAGCGCATTTCTGACTTTGTGGAATACGATCCCGGCCTGGCCATCAAGTTCACGATCTATCGCCTGCGGCCCAGCGGTTCGGCCGGCGATGGCGACATCTTCGGTGCGCAGCAGTATGCGCCGCTGCTGGACCTGCCCGTGACGCTTTGAGCCGACCAGCCGGCCGCTGCCAGCAGCGGCCGGTCTACAAGACAAGGGGAATACACATGAAAAAAATGATTCTCGGCGCCGCGATGCTGGCGTGCGTCCTGGCCGGGCCGGCCGCCGCGCAAAGCGCGGTGCCTAAGCAGATCAAGATTGTGGTGCCGTTTTCTGCCGGCGCCAGCAACGACGCGATCGCGCGCGCCATCGCGCCGCAACTGGCTGAACGGCTCAAGACCATTGTCATCGTCGAGAACCGCGTCGGTGCGGCGGGCGTGATCGGGTCGGAGTATGTGGCCAAGTCCGCCAAGGACGGCGCCACGCTGCTGCTGACCTCGTCCACGTTCCTGACGTCGGCGGCGACGCAGCCGCGCATGCCCTACGATCCGGTCAAGAGCTTCGCGCCGGTCGCCATGGTGGGCCAGGGCCCGCTGGTGCTGGCGGTGTCCGGCGCCAAACCGTACGCGGACCTGCCCGCGGTGCTGGATGCCGCGCGCGCCAAGCCCGATGCGCTGAATTACGGCACGGCGGGCATCGGTTCGCTGGCGCACCTGGCCACCGTGATGATGAATGAGTCGGCCAAGGTCGCGATGACGCACGTGCCGTACAAGGGCGCGGCCAATGCGGCGTCGGACCTGGCGGGCGGCCAGATCGACCTGATGCTGGCCAACTACAGCTCGCTGGCGCCGCTGGTGCAGGGCGGAAAAGTAAGGCTGGTCGCCACGACCGCGCCGGGCGCCCATGCGGCTTTTCCGGCGCTGCCGCCCGCAGCCAGCGTGCTGCCCGGCTACGCAGTCGAGATCTGGGTGGGCGTGTTCGCCCCGGCCGGCACGCCGCCGGACCTGATTGCGCTGTACAACGACGCCATTAATCGCATCGCGACCTCCAAGGAGACCACGGCCCTGCTGGATATGGACGGCACGGCGCCGGCAGCGCTGAGCAGCGCGGATTTCGGTCGCCGCGTGGCCGACGACCTGGCGCAATGGCGCCAGGTGGCGCAGAGCCATCACATCAGCGTGGAATAGACGGCCGCCCCGCGCCGGCGCAGCCCGGCCGCGGGCGCCTCAGCCCGGGTCGTCGCCTTGGAGCAGGCCGAGCTTGCTCATCTGGTGGCGCAACGCGTGGCGCGACAGCCCCAGGGATTCGGCGGCGCGGGCCGCATTGCCGCCGGCGGCGGCCAGCGCGGCTTCTATCATGCTGCGTTGGTAGCGGCTGGTGCGCTCGGCGTAGCCGCCCGCTTGCGCTGCGGGCGCGCCCCGCACGATGCGCGCGGGCAGATGTTCCAGGCCCACGGTGTCGCCTGACTCAAGAATGCAGATGCGTTCCAGCAGGTTGCCCAGTTCGCGCACGTTGCCAGGCCAGGCATAGCGCCTGAACGCCTGTTCGACCGCGGGGTCGATGCGCGTGAAGCCGCTGGCGTGCGTGCGATTGAAGCGCGCCAGGAAGCGCTCGGCCAGCACGAAGACATCATCGCCGCGTTCGCGCAACGGCGGCAGGTTGATGGACACGACCTGCAGCCGGTAGTAAAGATCGTCGCGGAACCGGCCGGCATTGACCTCGCCCAGCAGGATCTTGTTGGTGGCGGCGATGAAGCGCACGTCCGTGGATAGCTCGCGCACCGCGCCGATGCGCCGGAAGCGCCGGCTGTCCAGCAGCGTCAGGATCTTGGCCTGCATCATGGGTTCGAGCTCGCGGACCTCATCCAGGAACACGCTGCCGCCATGTGCGATTTCCAGCAGCCCCTCCTTGCGCGCGACGGCGCCCGTGAAGGCGCCGCGCTCGTGGCCGAACAGTTCCGATTCCAGCAGATTGCCGGGAATGGCCGCGCAGTTGATTTCGGTAAAGCCCTTGTCGGCCCGGCTGGAGTGGTCATGCAGGGCGCGCGCCACCAGGCCTTTGCCGGTGCCGGTCTCGCCGTAGATCAGGACGGAACTGGCCCGGCTGCGCGCCACGCGCAGCACGAGGTCGCGCAGGGCGACGATGGAGGGATGGTCGCCGACGATGGTTTCGGTCAGGGGGGAGGCGGTTTCCGGCATACGTGTAGGCCGCCCGCTCAGTGGGCGCCGGTCTCCTGCAGCAGCAGGCCGTGGATGTACCTGCCGGCCTCGGCGATGTCGTCGCGGATGGCGCGCGTCACGCCGGGGGCGTCGCGCGCGGCCAGCGCCTCGACCGCGGCGGCGTGGTGGTCCGTTGCCTTCAGGTGCGGGACGTATTCGGGCAGCACCATGTTCAGTACCGGGCCGCAGCGCAGCCACAGGGTTTCGATGCTGTCCTGGACGACGTCCAGTCCGCTCATAGCGTACAGGTGGAAGTGAAAGCGCCGATGCACGTCCAGGTAGCGCTGGCGCGGTTCGGCATCAATCAGCTGCGCCATTCCGGCATGCAGCTCGCGCAGGGTCTGCACGTCCGCGTCCGTGGCGTGCGCAACGGCTTCGAGGGCCGCGCGGGACTCGAGTTCGGCACGCATGATCGCCAGTTGCAGGAAGACATTCGCGTCCAGGTGCGGCACGGTTGCGCCGCCGCCCTGGCCGCCAGTGCCGCGTTCAAGCACCCGTTCCGCGATCAGGCGGTTAACGGCGTCGCGCACGGGCGTGAGGCTGATGCCGAGTTCGGCGGCGACTTCCCGCAGCACGATCCGGTGGCCGGGCGCGTAGCGTCCGTTCAGCAGCGCCTCCCGCAGCGCAGCATAGGCGCGGTCCCAGAGAGTTTCGCGTTCCAGCGGGCGCAGGATGGCCGGGCGGGCGTCGGAAGGGGCAGCGGGCGAACCGGAAAAATCGGGCACAGAACATCCTTTTCAGATAGGTCGGCTGACTGCGCATTCTCGCATTTGCGCGCCGGGCAGTAGGCCAAAATAGTCATTGTTATTCGTTATAACGAATGATAGAGTACCGCAAAATTTCCTAAAAACGGCCCTGAGAGGCGGTTGTCGAAACGTCCTCACGGCGAATTTCGGAGGAGACCGAAATGTCCGTACTGTCCAAGCTCATCCTGGGCGCCGCCGCCCT
Source organism: Achromobacter arsenitoxydans SY8 (assembly GCF_000236785.1). Classification (GTDB taxonomy): domain Bacteria; phylum Pseudomonadota; class Gammaproteobacteria; order Burkholderiales; family Burkholderiaceae_B; genus Achromobacter; species Achromobacter arsenitoxydans. The sequence continues at coordinate 61,397 of NZ_AGUF01000071.1, forward strand.
GGCCTGCAGCATCCCGCTGGCGCATGCCGCGGACAAGACGTACCCCGCGCGGGAAATCCGGTTCATCGTGCCCTGGAACGCGGGCGGTTCCAACGACATTGCCGCGCGGATGCTGCAGCAGCTGATCAGCGAACAGGGCGTGACCGTGGTGGTGGAGAACGCCCCGGGGGCCACCGGCGCCATCGGCATGACCAAGGTCGCCAACGCGGAGCGGGACGGCTATGTGGTCGGCATGGGCACCAGTTCGACGCTGGCGCAGATTGCGCAGAACATCACCCCGCTGCGCAATGAGCAGTTCTCGCACATTGCCCGGGTGTCGACCGACCCGCTGATGCTGCTGGTGCCTGCCGACGGGCCGGACACGCTGGAAGCGTTCCTGGCCAGCATGAAGAAGAATCCGGGCAAGGTGTCGATCGGCACCCCTGGCAACAACAACCTCAATCACATCTTTGCCGAGATGACCGCGCGCGCCGCGGGCACGGAGTATGTGAACGTGCCCTATCCCGGCGGCTCGCGCGTCATCGCGGACCTGTCGGGCAAGCAGATCAGCGCGGGCGTGCTCAAGCCGTCAGAGAGCAAGGCGCAGATCGACGCCAAGTACGTCAAGCCCATTGCCGTCTTTGCCAATGAACGGCTGGCGCTGTACCCGGACGTGCCGACTTTCAAGGAAAAGGGCTACGACGTCTTCCCGTATGGCCCGCTGGTGCAGATGGCCTATGTGGTGGCGCCCGCCGGCATCCCCGACGACGTGCGCAAGCGCCTCATCCAGATCTTCGAAACCGCCATCGGCAGCGACAAGTTCAAGGTGTTCGCCGAGCAGAACGGCTTTCTGGTGGACGACTTGAGCGGCCAGGCGCTGGACAAGGAAGTCTCGAACGTACAGACCACCCTGAACGACGTCGCGAAGAAAGTCTTCGTGACCGCCAAGTAATCGCATTCCAAGGAGCAATACGTTGAGCCAGATAAAGAAAGTCACCTGCCACGTCGTCAGCGCGCCGGTCGAGCGCCCCTTCACGTCATCGCGAGGCTGGCTGTACAAGCAGCGCGGCTCGTGCATCGTCGAAATCGAAACCGCCGATGGCGTGGTGGGCTGGGGCGAATGCTATGGTCCGTCGCAGGTGGCGCGCGCCTATATCGAATCGCAGTACGCGCCGCGCATCCTGGGCCGCGACCCGTTCGACGTGGAGGTCATCTGGGAAGACCTCTACAACCGGATCAAGGACTACGGCAACAAGGGCATGGCCATTTCCGCGCTCAGCGGCATCGACATCGCGCTGTGGGACATCATCGGCAAGACCTGCGGCAAACCCATACACAAGCTGATCGGGGGCGCCCACCGCACCGAGGTGCAGTCGTACGCGACCGGCCTGTACTTCATCGACATGGACAGGCTGATCGAAGAAGCGGTCGAGGAAGCCCAGGGCTATGTGGCCGAAGGCTTCACCGCCATCAAGATGAAGATCGGCCTGGGTTCGCCGAAGCTGGACCTGGAGCGGGTGCGGGCCGTGCGCGAGGCTGTGGGCGGAGAGGTGCGCCTGATGGTGGACGCCAACCACTGCTTCACCGTGCCCGCCGCCATCCGGCTGGGCCGGGAACTCGAAAAGCTGGATGTGGAGTGGTTCGAGGAACCCATTTCGCCTGAAGACCTGGACGGGTACGTCGAAGTGACCCGCGCGCTCGACATGGCGGTGGCCGGGGGCGAGAACGAGTTCACGCGCTGGGGCTTTCGCGACATCGTGGCGCGCAAGGCCATGGATATCGTCCAGCCCGACGTCTGCGCGGCGGGCGGCATCAGCGAATGCCGCAAGATCGCGACGCTGGCGGCCGCGCATGGCGTGGAATGCGTGCCGCACGCCTGGGGATCGGCTATCGGGCTGGCGGCCACCCTGCACTTCCTGGCCGCCCTGCCCGACCAGCCGCCCAGTTTCCGTCCCATGCCGCCCCTGCTGGAGTTCGAGCAGTGCGAGAACCCCTTCCGCGACCTGCTGACGGTCGAGCCCATCGTGCAGCACCGCGGGGTCGTCCAGATTCCCACGGGCGCGGGGCTGGGCATCGAGATCAAGCGCGACGTGCTCGATCGCTACCGGGTCGCCTGAGCCATGCGCTTCGTCACTTTCCAGGCCGAAGACGGCCAGCTGCGTCCGGGCTTTCTGTCGGAAGACGGCCGCGAGGTCGTGGATGCGCGCCATGCCGACGCGCCCGAATGGGCCAGGCGACTGCCCGCGACCCTGCTCGAATGGACTGGCATGGACCTGCCAGCCATCGCGGCGCGGCTGGCACGTAGCGTCTATCCGCAAGCCGCGCGCATCCCGGTTGACGCGGTCCGTCTTGCCGCGCCGCTGCCGCGGCCCGGCAAGGTGGTGGGGGCGGCCTTCAATTTCCACGATGCGCTGCGCGAACGGAAGATGGAGCCGCCCGCCGAACCGGTGCTGTTCATCAAGTCGGGACATACGGTCATCGGACCCGGCGAGCCCGTGCGCCTGCACCCCGAAGTGGGCAACGTGACCTACGAGGCGGAATTGGGCGTGGTGATCGGCCGTACGGCGCTACGCGTGGCGCGTGAAGACGCCATGCGCCATGTGGCGGGCTACGTCATCGTCAACGACGTCAGCGCCACGGACATGGTGAAGGCGGACAAGGGTTTCGTGCGGGGCAAGAACCAGCCCACGTTCTGCCCGCTGGGCCCGTGGCTGGTCACGCCCGACGAGCTGCCAAACCCGCACGCCACGCCGATCACGCTGCTGCTGGACGGCGTGCTGCGCCAGCAGGGCACGACCGCCGACCTGGTGTTCGATATCCCTGACCTGATCTCGCACGCGTCGCGCCAGATGCCGCTGGATCCGGGCGACATCATCGCCACGGGCACCCCCGCGGGCGTGGCGGTCTCGCATGATCCTCCCGCGTGGCTGCGGCCCGGCGCGCATATGCGCGTGGAACTGCCCGGCCTGGGATTCCTGGATACCCCCGTGATAAAGGACTGCTGAACGATGCCTGCCCAGCCTGTGGTTGCCCTGACTTCCCCCATTCATCCCGATGCCCATGCCAGGCTGGCCGCCGCCTGCGAGGTGCGCGTGGCGCCGGACGCCAGCGCCGATGCCCTGCGGGCGGTGGTGCGCGGCGCGCAGGGCCTCATCGTGCGCAACCACCTGCCCGAGGACATCTTCGACGATGCGTCGAGTCTGCGGGCCGTGGTGCGCCACGGCGTGGGACTGGACATGATCCCGGTGGAGCGGGCCACCGAACGCGGCATCGCCGTGGCCAACCTGCCGGGGTCGAACACCACCGCGGTGGTCGAGTATTGCCTGGGCGCCATGCTGCATCTGCGGCGCGGGCTGGCCGACATGGACTCGGCCTTGCGCGCGCAGGGCTGGGCGCCGGCGCGGGCGATGGCGGACAGCGGCACCGAGCTGCGGGGCGCCACCTGCGGCATCGTGGGCGTGGGCACCATTGGCGCGCGGCTGGCGGGGCTGGCTCAGGCCCTGGGAATGCGCACGCTGGGCCTGACGCGCCGTCCCGAGACGCTGCCCGCCGGGGTGCTGGCCGTGGACAAGGCCGGCCTGATGCGCGAGTCCGATGTCATCGTGCTGTGCTGCCCGTTGACGCCGCAGACCCGCGGCCTGATCGACGCCGACGCGCTCGCCTTGGCCAAGCCTACCGCCATCCTGATCAACGTTGCGCGCGGCCCGGTGGTGGACGCCGCGGCCCTGGCCGACGCGCTGGCGCGCGAGGCGCTGGGCGGCGCGGCGCTGGACGTGCACGACGTCCAGCCCCTGCCCGCCGATGCCGCCATCCGGCAGGCGCCGCGCGTGCTGCTGACCCCGCACGTCGCCGGCAGCACCGCCACGAGCATGCGCCGTATGAGCGCGGGCGCGGTGGACGACATGCTGCGCATGCTGGCCGGTGAGGCGCCCTCCCATCCCGTCAATACTTTCTGAATCCCTGTTCTGGAGCTGCCATGCAGATCGTAGATATCAAGGCCGTCCCCGTCTCGTTTCCCGTCCCCGAGAACCGCTCGGTGCGGCTGGGCATCGGCCGCAGCGTGAAGCGCGACGCGGTGCTGGTGCGCGTGACCACGGACGAAGGCGTGTCCGGCTGGGGCGAGGCGCACCACGGCCGCTGCCCCGGCGCCATCGCGCGGCTGATCGACACCACGCTGCGCGAGCTGGTGGTCGGCATGGACGCGCTGGACAATGTGGGCGTGACGGCCCGCGTGCTGAAAATGCAGTTCGCCAGCCACGGCATGGGCGCCGCGGCGGCGCTGGCGCTGAGCGGACTGGACCTGGCGCTGTGGGACATCCGTTCCCAGGTAACGCAATGGCCGCTGTACCGCCTGCTGGGCGGCGCCAGCAAGCCCATCAAGGCCTACGCGGGCGGCATCGCGCTCGGCTGGCAGCCGCCGGAGCAATTGGTGGACGAGGCCCGGGGCCTGGTCGAGCAAGGCTTCAAGGCGCTGAAGCTGCGCGTGGGCGACGCGCCGCGGCGGGATATCGCGCGGGTGGAGGCGGTACGCAAGGCGTTTGGCGACGAGATCGACATCCTGACGGACGCCAACACCGGCTACAGCCTGGACGACGTGCGCCGCGTGATGCCCGCCTTCGAGGCGTTGGGCGTAGGCTGGCTGGAAGAGCCGTTTCCCGCGCACGACCATGAGGCGTATGCGCGGGCGGCGCGGCTGGGCCGGGTGCCGCTGGCGGCGGGCGAGAACCACTACACGCGCTATGAGTTCGGGCCGCTGCTGCAGGCGGGTAATGTGACGTTCATTCAGCCCGACCTGTCCAAGACCGGCGGCGTGACCGAGGCCATGCGGATCGCGGGCATGGCCGCGGCGCTCAAGCTGAGCATCAATCCGCACACCTCCGCCACCGCCATCAACATGGCCACCAGCATCCACTATCTGTGCGGCATCGACAACCCGGGCTACTTCGAGGCCGACGTGACCGTGCTGAACCCGTTCAGGGACGAACTGGCGGACCGGCTGCCTTACACGCTGGACGCCGAGGGCTGCGTGCGTCCGCTGGATGGGGCGGGAATCGGCCTGAAGATCGACGAGAAGTTCATCGCCGCCCATCCGCTGATCGAAGGGCCCTGCTACGTGTGAGCGGGACGCGGGTCTAGCCGCCCGCTTCCCGCTTCCGGTGCGCAAAGTTCAGCGTCACGATCAGGCCGGCCAGCACGGAGGCCAGGTGCTTTAGCGTATGCCCGCTCAGGTACTCGACGTGCTGGAAGATCTGGTAATCCAGCAGTTCCGCGGCCTTGGCCAGCACGTAGCATCCGATGGCCGCCCCGAAATACAGCCGCTCGCGCAGGGGCGTCCCGTTGCGCCACTGCAGCAGCGGCACCAGCAGCAGCGGCATGAACTGCACGAACAGATAGGGGCGCAGGTCGCCCGTGGCGTAGTTGTCCGTGTACCGCCACCAGGCCACGCTGGCCACCGCCAGCACGGTCCAGAACACGTCGACCCAGCGGCCGTCGCCCACGGTTTCCCGCCAGACGGCCGAGAGGATGCCGGCGCAGAGCAGCGCGATGGGCAGGCGGTCCCAGATCAGGCGGTCGTTGTCGGGCATCAGGTGATACCAGCCCGATCCGAACGCCGTGAGCAGCAGGGCAAAGAAAAACACCGTGTAGCCGGGGCGGATGACGTCCAGCGCGGGGTTGTGGCGCGAGCGCCGGACCAGCACCAGGCCGTACCAGCCGACCACCGCGAACCCGGCATTGGACAGGACGTCGCAGGCATTGGGGATGCCCAGCCAGGCGCGCTTGTCCGCGAAGTCGTGGTAGTGCTCCAGCTGCGCGATGGGGCCATACAACGCCATCGCCAGCGCCACCAGCGCCATCACCGTCCAGGGCAGCACGCGGCGCAAGCCCGGGCTGGCGTTCTTACCGGCTGTTTGAAAGCTCATGGATACCGCTCCCCGGCGCACGGAGTTGCCGGCTACCGATGATAGTAAAGGGCGCGTTGCGCGCCCTCCACCGCTTTGCCGGGCTTTTCCGGCTTTTTTATGTCCTTGTGTATCCGGCCGCGCGGCGAGTACACGCCGACACCCAAGGCCGGCGGGATTGCGCCACAGTCCGCTCCAGCAGTCATGTCCCCTTGAACACGACCTTTAGGAGCATCACCATGACGGATCCGGTAAACGTCCAGCGGCGCCGCCTGCTGGGCACGACTTCTTCGCTGGCAGGCGCCAGCCTGCTTGGCCTGGCGCTGGGCGGGAACGCCCTTGCGCAATCCGCGGCTCGGGCCGCGCCGGGGGCGGCGCCTGTCTTTGGCAATGTCCGGCAGATCCGGGCGGGAACGCTGGATGTGGGCTATGTGGATGCCGGCCCCGCCGACGGCCCGGTCGCGATCCTGCTGCACGGCTGGCCCTACGACATCCATAGCTTCATCGACGTTGTTCCCCGGCTGACCGCGGCGGGGTACCGCGTCATCGTGCCCCATCTGCGCGGCTACGGATCCACCCGGATCGTGTCGCCCGATACCCCGCGCAATGGTCAGCAGGCCGTCGTGGCCGTGGACATCATCGCGCTGATGGACGCGCTGAAGATCGGCAAGGCAGTCATCGCGGGCTTTGACTGGGGCGCACGCACGGCCTGCATCATGGCCGCCCTGTGGCCCGAGCGCTGCGAGGCGCTGGTGTCGGTCAGCGGCTACCTGATCGGCAGCCAGGAAGGCAACCGCAAGCCGCTGCCTCCGCAGGCGGAGCTGCAGTGGTGGTACCAGTTCTACTTCGCCACGGAGCGCGGCGCGGCCGGATACGCCGCCAACGTCGACAGCTTCAACAAGCTGATCTGGCAGCTGGCGTCGCCGCAGTGGCGCTTCGATGACGCCACCTTCCTGCGGTCAGCGCGCGCCTTCGACAATCCCGATCATGTCGCGATCGTGGTGCACAACTATCGCTGGCGGCTGGGGCTGGCGCAGGGCGAGGCGCAATACGACGCGCTGGAGACGCGGCTGGCGCAGGCGCCGAAGATCGGCATTCCGACCATCACGCTGGAAGGCGACGCCAATGGCGCGCCGCACCCGCCTCCCGCTGCGTACGCCGGACAGTTCACCGGCAGATATCAGCACATCGACGTGGGCGTCGGCGTTGGCCACAACCTGCCCCAGGAAGCGCCCAAGGCCTTCGCCGACGCGGTGATCCGCGTCACGCGGCTATAGCGCCCCGGGGGCGCAACGGTCACGCGGCGTCGGCCAGCCAGTCCGAGACGGTCTTCAGCACTTTCTCGGGCGACTCGCGGTGCGGCACGTGGCCGCAATCGGCAAAGATGACCTGTTGCGCGCCCGCCAGGCTGGCGATCCGCCGGGCGTGGTCGGTGGACCCGTACTCGTCGTTGTCGCCATGCAGCGCAAGCGCAGGGCTGCGCACCTGGTTCAACTGGGCGTCCAGCGTCCAGTCGGCAAAGCCCGGCGACAGCCAGGTGTCGATCCAGGCGCTCAGCACCCACGCCGCCTTTTCGCCGTGGTACTTCTTCAGGCGGTCCAGCTGTCCCGGCTGCGCGAACGACACCTTGGCCTGCCTGATGCCCTCCAGCGTGCGGTCTTCGGCGTACACCTGCGCCGATTCGGTGATCAGTGCGCGGCAGGCATCGCCGTCGGCCGCCGCGCAGGCGATGGCCATGCCGCCGCCGACACTGTGGCCAAAGGCGGCGTAGCCGTCCAGGTCCAGCGCGTTGCGCACGGCCTGAAATCCCTCATGCGCCTCGCGGTCGACGAAGTCCAGGCCCAGCTTGCCTTCATGCGGGTCCGAGCGGCCGAAGCCCAGGCGGTCGTAGGCAATGACGACGCGTCCGGTCGCCTGGGCGAGCAGCACGGGAAAGTCGCGCCACAGGTCGACGCAGCCCAGCGAGTCATGGAGCAGCACGATGGGCGCGCCGCCGGGCGCATGCACGCCGGCCGGCGTCCAGCGCCTGGCGAAAAGCCGGCCGCTTTCGGTGGGAACGAAAACATCTAGTGACTCGACGGACGACATCGCGGGTTCTCACAAAGTTGGATGACACGGAATGGCTGCGGGTACGGCGTCGACCCAGGGCATGCCGCGCCGGGGACAGGACGAAATAGTAGCGTAGGGGCGCGCCGGGCAGCCGGGCGCAGTCCCGGCGCCGCCATCCGCCACGTATCAGAGCGGTGACGTTACGAATTCAATTGCTACGGGGTCCGGGCGGACGGGCGCGGATACACATGATTTGTCGCATTGAGCCTGCCGCCCCGCGGGTATTCCGTCGTGCCGCGCCGCTACGATGGCCGCGTCATTCACCGCAGCAGGAGCAAATCATGAAAATCCACGTCCGTCTTGCCGCCAGCGCCGCGGCCCTTATCGCCGCGCAGTGTTTCTCGGTGGCCGCGCATGCGCAGTTGCTCGACGCCGTGAAGGGCCAGATGGGTGGGGCCAGCCAGGGCGGATCCTCTGGCGGCGCCATGCAGAGCCTGGGCGGCAGCCTGCCGCTGTCGTCGCTGAGTCCGGCTTCCGCCGGCAATGCGGCCGGCGTGCTGGAATTCTGCATGAAGAACAACTACCTGGCAGGCGGCGACGCGCAGGCGATGAAGGACAAGCTGCTGGGCAAGGTCGGCGGCGGATCGACGCAGCAGGCCAAGTCCGATTCGGGATACCTGGCTGGCGTGCAGGGCATGCTCAACGGCAGCGACGGTAAGTCGGTCGACCTGAGCGGGGGCGGCCTGAAGGAAGAGATCACCCGAAAGGCGTGCGATCAGGTGCTCAAGCAGGCTAAGTCGTTCCTGTAAGGCGAGATCCCCGCGCGCGCCTCAGCGGCGCGCCGGCGCGCGGGCGGAACCGAAAATATCCTCCCTCGCCGCCCGGCTCAGCGCCACCACGGCCGGATGCTGCAGCCGCTGGTCGGTGGTGATGGCGTAGAACTGTTCCTTGACCGTGTCGGCGCTGCCGATGGCGCGCACGCGGTATTGCTTGCACAGGTAGGCGGCGGTGGCCGTCGGCGCCACGAACAGGCCGGTGCCGGTCTGGCCAAACGAGTTCATCAGGGCGCTGTCGTCGAACTCGCCCACGATGCGCGGCCGGATGTCGTGCTCGTCGAACCATTGCAGCAGCCGAGGCCGGATCGCGGCGTCTTCGCCGGGCAGCAGGAAGGGCGCCTGGTCCAGCATCGCCGGAAACTTTCCTGGCAGACTGTCCAGCAATAGCGGCGATCCGAAGAACGTGAGGCCGCACTCGCCCAGCAGGTGGCTGTATCCGCGCACATTCAGGTTGTTCGGCATGGGCCGGTCCGCGATGACCATGTCGTAGCGGTGCACGGCCAGGTCGGCCAGCAGGTAGGGCAGCCTTCCTTCGCGGCAGATCAGGCGCACGTCCTGGTCCAGATGCAGCGCGGGCTCGATCATCCGGTACACCATGGCCTTGGGCATGCCCTCGGCGACCCCCACCTTGAACTCCATGGCGCGCCGCGCGGGGCGTTCGCGCAGGTCTTCGAGCAGTTCGTCGCCCATGGTGAAGATGCGGTCCGCATACAGCAGGGCCTGGCGACCGACGTCGGTCAGTTCCAGGCCCCGGCCGACGCGCCGGAAGAGCTCGGTGCCGAGCGTGGATTCGAGTTCCTGCAATTGGCCGCTGATGGACTGCGGCGTGCGCTGCAGTTGCTGTGCCGCGCGCGCGATGCTGCCGGCCTTGGCGACCATCCAGAAATAGCGCAGATGCTTGTAGTTGAGAGTGACCATCGCCTGATCAATCCAAAAAATCTGACTATCGGTTCATCATATGCGAATTGTTGGACGAATCCGCCTGCTCTAGACTGGCCTCATGCAGTTTTCGTGCATGACAGGCCGTTGCGCGGCGGGTTGCGCGCGATGGCGGGAGGCGCCTGATGAACCGGGTCGAAACCTTTGCCACGCTGCCGATGTGGGTGGGGTTCGTGGTGTTCGTGCTGATCGTGCTGGCCGTAGACCTGTACGCGCTGGGCGGCCGCCGCGCCCACCGGGTTTCGTCGCGCGAGGCCCTGTGCTGGGTGTTCGCGTGGATGACGCTGGCCACGCTGTTCGGCGGGCTGATGTGGTGGTGGCTGGACGCCACGCTGGGCCGGGCGGTGGCGCACCAGAAGGTGCTGGAGTTCTACACCGGCTACCTGATCGAACTGTCTCTGTCCGTGGACAACATGTTCGTGTTTTCGCTGATCTTCACCTACTTCGCGGTGCCGATGGAGCTGCAGCGCCGGGTGCTGCTGTACGGCGTGCTGGGCGCCATTGTGATGCGGGTCAGCATGATCCTGGCGGGCGTGTGGCTGTTGTCAAAGTTCCAGTGGTTGTTCTATGTGCTGGGCGCGTTCCTGATCTTCACCGGCCTGAAGATGCTGTTCACCGCGGGCCGCCAGCCGGATATCGCGCGCAATCCGCTGGTCAAGTTCCTGCGGTCGACCATGCGGATCACCAAGGACTATCACGGGCAGTCGTTCTTCGTCCGCATCGACGGGCTGCGGTATGCGACGCCGATGTTCGTGGTGCTGCTGGTGATCGAGGCGACGGACGTGGTGTTCGCCGTGGACAGCATTCCCGCCATCTTTGCCGTCACCACCGATCCGTTTATCGTCTTCACGTCCAATATTTTCGCCATCATGGGCCTGCGGGCGCTGTACTTCCTGCTGGCCGACATGGTGGCGCGGTTTCACTACCTCAAGTATGGCCTGGCGTCGGTGCTGGTCATCATCGGCGCCAAGATGCTGGCCGAGCAGTGGGTCCACGTTCCCGTGCACTGGTCGCTCGGGGTGGTGGGTGTGATCCTGCTGGCGTCGGTCGGCGCAAGCTGGGTATTGCCCGCAAGGGCCGCGGAACACGCCCCGCGCTCCAAGGCGGGAAAATCACGAAGCGGAGGTCTGCCATGAATACGATCATTCTTGCCACCGACGGGTCGGAACACAGCGACAAGGCGGCCCGTTACCTGGTGGAAAGTCCCTTGCTGAACCGCGATTTCGTGGTGCATGTGGTGCACTGCGAACCCGACGTGGGCGGCGACGTGAAGTCCTTCATCGGGAAGGCGGACATCGACGCCTGGCACCACGAAGAAAGCGGCAAGGCGATGAAGTCGGTGGTGGATATCCTCAGCGCGGGCAGCGTCGGACACGAATGCCACGAACTGGTGGGCTTCACGCCCGAGAAAATTGTTGAATACGCCAAGCAGTCCGGCGCCGCGGCGATCGTAATGGGATCGCATCATCACAGCGCGTTGCTGAACCTCATCCGGGGATCGGTCAGCGGACGGATCATGGCGCATTCTCCGTGCCCGGTGCTGCTGGTCTAGGGACGTCGGCCTGGGGGATGCGCGCGGCGCGGGCGCGGGGATGGTATCTTCTGCGCATCTTTCCGCCCCACGCATCCCCATGTCCGACGCCGCCGTTCCCGCAGATTTGCCGTTTTCCGATGAGCCCGCAGGGGTGCGCAGGCCGTTCATCCAGAATGCGGGCAACCGGCGCACCCTGCATTTCACGCAGCAGGAAATCCAGAGCAGCATGTCGCTGCTCAATCCGGACGCGCTGGAAATCGAATACACGCGGATGATGATGGGCTTTGTGCTGTTCAAGCCGGAGCCGGCGCACATCCTGATGGTGGGGCTGGGCGGCGGGTCGCTGCCCAAGTTTTGTCACCGCTACCTGGCGGGGGCGGACATTTCCGTGGTCGAGATCGACCCGGCGGTCATCGGGCTGCGCGACGCCTTCATGATCCCGCCCGACGGCCCGCGTTTTCGCGTGATCCAGGCGGACGCGGCCGCGCACATGCGCGGCCTGTCCGATGACGCGGACGTGATCTTCCTGGACGGTTTCGAGGTGGGCGGGATTCCGGACGCGCTGTGTTCGGCGGACTTCTACGCCGATTGCCACCGCGCCCTGCGCGACGACGGCATCCTGGTGATCAACTTCCACGTCAACCATCCCATGCACCATGAATACCTGGACCGGGTGCGCGAGTCATTCGGCTCGTCGATGTTCGAGGTGGTCGACGACGACATGACCAACAGCATCGTGTTCGCGTGCAAGGGCAACCTGCTGGACGACCCGGCCGCGGCGCAGCTGACGCGGCCCGCGTCCATTTCCAAGGATGCCTGGCGTCAGCTGATGCCGACGCTGAAGGTGATTGGGGCGACGCTGGAACTGCGATAGGAAGGCTATCCCGGTTCGCTCAGCGCGATCGACAGCAGTTCGCGGGTGGCGCGAGACAAGGCGCCGGGCGACTGGGCCGGCGCGGGGCCGCCGCCTTTCACCGCCAACGCATCCACCAGGGACGACACCGTCTGCGCGACGGCGGCATCGTCGAGCGCGACCTGCGCCAGTTCAGGCTTGCCGGGTTGCGCGGGCGGCGTCGCAAGTTGCTTCCTGGCGGTGCGGAGCAGCTCCGCCACCGGGTCGGTCTTGGCGCGCGCGTTGACCCTGTCCGTCATCGCCGTGGCCAGGCTTTTGCCGCCGCCGCGGGTCTTGAGTCCGCTCTGTTCGCTGGCGGCTTCCCAGGCGCCGCGCTGCGCGGCGTAGGCCGTGAGGAGCGCAAAGCGGTCCGAGTCGACGAGCAGGGGCGATTCCGCGACCGCGATCAGCAGCGACTGGTAGGCCGCCTGGGCCGCCGCAGCGTTGTTGCCGATCAGGGCGGCGGACACGTCCTTCCAGAGGCGGTGGAACGGCAGCGCCGTCGCGGCCGCGAACATGTCCGCGCCCAGCGTCGCGCGATGCTCGAACGCGACCACCAGGTAGTCCACGTCATTTACGGGTTCGAGTTTGCCCGCCGCGTTCTGGCGGTGCAGCACGCCGTCCACGAGTTGCAGGCCCGAGAGCTTGTCCTGGGAATCCGCCCCGGCCAGCACGCGGTAGCCGCTGCGGCGCAGCGCGTCGCCGTCGAACACGCCGAAGCGCACGCTGACCCCGTCCGTACCGAATAGCTTGGCCAGCGGCTTGAGCAGGCTTTCGCCCGTCTTGACGATGGCGCCGCCCACCGGGCCGCCCAGCATCGTGACGGCCGTCGACACGAAGTCGAGGATGCCGCGGGACAGGCTGCTGTCGGCAAAGCGGCACAGGGCCGCGTACATTTCCAGCCCCTCGCTGGCGTAGGGCACGTTGCGGGCTACATAGACGTCGCGAAACGCCACGCGGCTGGCGCCCGTTTCGTGCGCGGCCGCGCCCAGCGCCTGCTGGATCATGTCGTAGCCGACGATATACGGCAGCTCGCGCCGGGCGCCCTCCGCGCCATAGCGCAGAAAGAAAGTGCAGAGCGGCAGGAATTCGCTGAGATAGTTGCCCGCCTGGCTGAGGCGCATCTCCACCACCCGGACGCTGAAGTAGCACTGGCCGGGGACGAACGGCGTACCGTCCAGGCCGGCTGCCAGCGCGGGGGCGCCGCCGGGCGGCGGTTCGATCTCGGCGTAGAAATTGCGGCCGGCGGGCACGGACGGCAGCAGGGCCGCCGCGCCGTCGCCGGTCGTCGCCTTGCCGCCGATGCCGCGCAGCATGCCGATGAGAGAGTCCATGGGAAGCTCCTTGAATCTGTTGCGCCCCGGCCGGCGGCGTTGCGCTCAGTCGCGCACGATCGCCATGGCCGACGCCCAGGTGGGCAGGTCTCCGGCATCGCCCTGCGCGGCCTTGCAGGCGTAGCGGTAGGCTTCGGCCAGCCCCTTGGGCTGGGCGGCGTCCAGGTACACGTCATAGAAGCGCTGGATGTAGCGCGCGCACGATTCCTCTTCGACCTGCCAGCGGAAGGCCAGCACGCCGGCCGCGCCTGCGCGCATGACTTCCAGCGCAGTGCGCACCGACGCGCCGCTGCATGACGACAGCACCAGCAGCTTGCACTTGCCGGCCTCCATCCACTGGCCGATCAGCCGGATCGACAGCTGCCAGGCTTCGCCGTCCGCGCCGGGCAGCACCAGCATCGTGCTTTCGCCGCTGGACTCCGAGTGCCCGGCGAAGTGGAAGATGTCGTAGTTGCCGGTCTTCAGGCGCTCTTCGATGCGGCGCTGCAGCTCGGCGCCCACCAGCCCGGTTTCGCCATCTTCGCGGACGTTGTCGATGAGCAGGCTGCCGGGCGCAAGCCCGGCCAGGTGTTGCAGGTGCTTGCGTTCTTGCGCGACGGACAGCAGCGGGCCGAACTCTTTGGCGGGCAGCGGCGGGCCGCCGTCTTCGCGCCGGAACGACACGGTGCCGAACACCGAGCTGGCGTCCATGAACAGCAGCCGCACCGGCTGTCCGGGCGCGCGGGTGTCCTGCTCCCAGCGGGGCGCGGGCGCGGCGCCGTCCACGTGCAGGCGCCTGGCCATGGGAAGTTCCAGGCACAGGTAGCGGCCGCTGTCCGCGCCGAACTCCCGGCCCATTTCGAAGGGCAGGTTGAACAGGCGCGACACTTCCTGGCTTGCCAGGTTGAATTCGAAGCGCAGGTCCAGCCCCGCGAAGGCGCCGACGCCGGGCGACACTTCCTCGTCGCGCGCGCGCTGGATCAGCTTGGCGATGGGCGCGCCCAGGCTGTGGGTGACCATGGCGCTGAAGACGTCTTCCCCCACCCCGCTCAAGTCCTTCAGCCATTGCGGCGCCTTGGTTTCGCCGGTGTAGGGGCTGAAGGTCTCGATGCGCCCCACCAGGGCCGATATCCGGTCGCGCTCTTTGTAGGGCATGTCCTGCGAAGAGTATTCGTGGCGGCCCATCTGCATGCGGTATGTGATCGAGTGTTCGCCTACCCTGATGATCAGCCGCCGGCGGCGCTTGGGCGCCAGGGGCGTCAGGCAGGTCAGGACGGTGGCGACCTCGGCGCCGCCATTGACGGCCCCTTTTGCGTCGCTCGTCCACACAAAGACCTCGGGCCGCTCCAGCACGTAGCGCTGCACGAGCTCTGGCGGATCCACGGCCAGGACCAGCAGGGGAACGTTGGAGCGGCTGTGTATCCATTCAAGCAGTTCGACCGCGGCGGCGCCGGGCTTGCCCCGCTTGTTCGCCGCCCCCAGCCTGGCGTCGATGATGGCGAGCACGGGTTCGATGCGGGGCGTGGCCTGCTCCCAGATCTCGATCTGGTTCCGGGCGCTTTCCAGCGAGGTGCGGCGGCGCAGCTCGGCGCCGACGAAGGGCGCGATCGCGGGATACTGCTGCAGGTGCCTGTGGAGCTGGGCGAGGTTGTTGGCCCAATCGTCCTCGTGCTCGTCGTTCATACTGGCCAGCAGGATCATGTTGGGGGCGGCGGTCTGTTCCATGATGATTCCCCTGATTCGGGCGCGCCGGGGCCCTAGCCGGCACGCAGCGGCAGGACCAGCGTGAACGACCGCCACGGCGGCGCTACCGATTCGTACGACTGCGGCAGCGGCGCGTCCGGCAGCGGCGGATCGGTGACGAGGGCGCCGCCATGGTCGACCATCGCTTCCTGGATCTGCGTGATGGCGATGCTGGCTCCGTCATGCGCGGCGCGCTCGGCGTTCAGCAGGGCGTCGTCCGGCACGGCGTGCGGGGGCTCGTCCGTGTCCCAGACCTGCTCTTCGCTCAGGCCGAAGCGCACCGTGCAGCCGTCGGGGCCGGCGTCGATGTCGACGGTGACGCTGGCGTCGTCCGCGTTGCGGCAACGCAATAGATAATCCAGCATAGATCGAAACGCGGCGCACAGCGACTGGGCGTCGCCGGACACCACGGGTCCGTCGCGCGACGCCGTATGGTTGCGCAGCACGATCCGCCGCTGGTCGCGCGCGGGCAAGGCGGCGATTACCTCGCCCAGCCGCGCGCCCAGTTCGACATCGCTGTGCAGGGCCCGCGCGCGCCGCCGCGATTCGCTGGCGCCGGCCAGGCGCTCGAACGTGATGTCGGCCTTGCCGATTTCGGCCACGATGCGCTGGCTGAGGTCCTGCGCCTGGGCGGCGACGACCTCCGGCGGCGTGCCCTGGCGGGCGTCGTCGTGCAGCAGCGCCGCCTGCGATGTCAGGCTGCACGCCATCGACAGCGAGGTGCGCGTCTGCCGCGCCACTTCGGCCACGGTTTCGCGCAGGTAGCGCAGGTCGCGCGCCCAGTCCAGGTCCGCGATATCCGTGAAGAACCAGATGGACATATCCAGGCTGGCATCCAGGTCGGTGCGGGTGGCCAGCAGCGAGCGGGGCTTGCCGCCGCTGTCCAGCAGTTCGATGCGTTCGCGCTTGACCGTAAAGCCGGACGTCAGCACGCCCAGCGTGGCCTCGTCGCCCGCGATCACGTAGTCCGTGATCGTCGGGGAGCCGGCGCCGTCGCGGGCGTCGGCATGCACCCGGCGCGGCTCGGTTCCCAGCATGTCGGCAGCCACGCGGTTCATTTCGATGACGGCCCCTTCGCGGCCGACGAAGACCACCGCCTGCTCGGTCTCGGCCATCAGGCTTTGCTTGGTCTGGCTGAGCAGGTGCTGGGCCAGGCCCGTTTCCAGCGATGCGATGATCTGGAGCAGGTCGTCAATATCGGGTCCCTTGAAGGCATGGGACACGGAGGACTCCACGTCGAGCAGCCAGCGCACCCGGCCGTTCAGGCGCACCGGAACCGTCATGGCCGAGCGCAGCGGCCGCTTCGGGCCCGCGTAGCCGTGCTGCGTATAGGCGGGATTGCCGATGTCGTCGACCGCCAGCAGGCGGCCCAGCGACAGCGTCGCGCCCAGCATGCCCAGGTCGGCGGGCTGCCGGTAGTCGGCCGGCAGGGCGTAGGCCGGCGCCAGGCTGTGCTGCGTCACCACCTCGAAGCGGTCGTCCTGCCGGTTCACCCGGAACAGGGCCACGTGGTCCCAGGAAAAATGCTGTGCAAGCTGGACGATGATCTCGTCGGCAGCCTGGCGCAGCGATTCGGCCGTCATCACCTTCTGCCGCAGCGAGTCCGCGAACTCGGTGCGCTCGTCGTCGCGCTCTTTCTCGAAGCGCATCAGCACCGGTTCCAGGTCCAGCAACCGCAGAGTCTCCAGGTCCCGCTTGCCGTACGCCCCTGGCTCGCGCGAGCACAGGCTCAGGGCCGAGCTGTAGCCGCCGGCGCGCATCACGGGCAGCGTCACCGAGGCCTGGATCCCCAGGTCCTGGTAGCAGCGCACCACCTCGTTGCCGGGCTCGGGCATGTTCTTTTTGACGAAGGCGCCGATTTCGTCCACCCAGGTCTGGCCGGAATCCAGGAATGACCGGATCGAGGGCGGCAGGTCCATCCAGCGCGCCGGCCATAGCTCCACGCCTTCAGGCCGCACCGCGATGGCGCGGAACAGCGATACGTCGTTGCCGTAGATGCCGAAGACGGCGTGCTCGAAGGGGATCAGGCGGCGGATCTGCTCCAGGATGCGGTCCAGCTTCAGCCGCCAGCCGGGGATGGCCGGATCCAGCGCGATGCGGCGGATCTCGTCGCGCGCGGATTCCAGGGTGCGGGACTGGATGACCGCGATCACGCCCAGCAGCTCGCCGTTGGGCGCCGGGTCGGGCGTCATCACCAGTTCGAACTGGCGGTCGTTTTCGTCCGGGACGGGAATGGCGATGGCCGCCGCCACCATCGCGTCGCCTTCCGTGTCGTGCGCGCATTGCGAGATGGCGCGCAGCAGCCGCGGGCCGTCGCCTGGCCGGAAGTGCGCCGCCAGGCGCGTGCCGCACAGGGCCAGTTGCGGCAGTCCCAGGACGCGTGCCGCTTCCGGGTTGGCGAACCGGATGACGCCATTCAGGTCGAGCCGGAACACGGCATAGGGCGTGCGGTCGAAGCGGTTCGACTCGGCCTGGCGGAACGGTGTGCCGTCGTTCACCAGGACGATGAGCTCGCCGCTGTCCAGCGTGCAGAAGGGGATCAGCTGCGCCGGCGCCCGGGCGCCGTCGGCAGCCTGGTACACGACGTCCACCGGGCCGTCGCCCATGCGCAGGGGCTTGGTCAGGCCGAACACCTGGCTGGCGTGGCGGCCGGCGATGTCGTCGTGGTCCACGGGCAGGACGCTGCTGGCGGCCACGATCTCGCCGTCGCCGTCCAGCAAAATGCAGGGGACGCCGACCCGCGACAGGACCCGCGATACCTCGCCGGGGTCGCCGAAAATGGAGAATTCCCGTGGCGGAGCCACCGGCGCCTTGGGCAACGACGGGGCCGCCGGCACGGCGACGCGCGCACCCTCCTCCTGGGCCGGAATCGCGGCCGCGGGCTTGGGCGCCGGTTCCGGCGGCTCAAGATACGGTTCTGGCTGTCTTTCTGTCATGGTCGGGCGCCTCTGCCAAGCGTCAGCGCTTGATGAACGCGATGACCTGCTGCTGCGTACCCTTGTCGTTGTCGAATCCGCCGTGCGTACTGGACGCCACGGGCGGGATCCGGGGGGCGGACGACTGGCCGCCTGCGGGCGAGACGTGGACGGCGTCGCAGGGGATGCCGGCGTCGCGGAAATACCGCTCCATGCCCAGCAGCGGCGTGGTGGTGCCGCCTTCGAACGATTCGCTCACCAGGTACAGCAGCGAACGCCGGTATGGCCCGCAGGTGGGATCGTCCTCTTCCGCGCGATCCGACAGATGGAACTGCTGGTACCGCTTCACCCGGCTCTTCAACTGCGGCACCACCAGTTCCTTGAAGGTCTTCAGGGTGACGGCCGGCGCCATCAGGCTCAGCGATTCGAGCTCTCCGCCATCGGCCGCCAGGCGCCGCACGAAATGGCTGGCGACGATGGCGCCCGCGGAATGGCCGACGATGTGCAGGCGCACGCGGCCGCGGGCGACGTGCGATTTGAAATGCTGGTAGAGCATGATCATGGCGGCCTCTTCCTCGCCATTCCTGGCCGGCTCGCTCATGGACTCGGCGTTCTGCTTCATCTCTCCCCAGATCACGGTGCCTGGGCGGGCCAGCCAGCGCTCCAGCCGCTGGTTCCACCACCGCTCCAGCCGTTCGCCGATGCCGCCGGTGCTGCGGGGAACGTCGTTCGCGGCGTCCTGGATGATGTTCTTCACCGTGGTGATGAAGTCGGTCTCCCACATCAGGAAGACGGGAAATATCTGGCTGTCGTAGAGCAGCGGTATCCATTCGGCGGCCGCCTCGGCGGCGGCCTCTTCGCCCACCAGGCCGCCATGCGCGTAGACGCAGACGTCCATCGGCTTGTCCTTCAGGCCCCAGCGTTCGCGCGCCGCGGCCATGTGCACGTCCACGATGGCGCGCAGGTCGTCTGGCGTGGTGCGGAAGGCGCCGCTGTTGCTGAGCTTGCCGTTGTTGCCTACGTTGACGATGAAGGGCGTCAGCTCGCGGTCGCGCAGCACCTTGCCCGCGGCCAGCGTCACTTTCTTGCCCTCGGTGCGCAGGCTGATGCTGTTGGAAATCCGTTCGTGCTCGTTGGTGACGACGCCCAGCTGCACGACCCAGCAGTCCATGGCGTTGCGCAGCCAGTCGTCGTAGGTCAGCACGGCCATGCCGTGCGTGCCCCATTCCTCGCCCCATGAGTTCTGGATCAGGAAGCCGTCCTGGGTGTAGCCCACGATGACGAAGGCGTGCCCCATGATGGCCGTGTCATGCTCGCTGGAAGGGATGACCCAGAACGGCTGGGTGATGGGCGTGGGCGCGGCCTCGCTGGGCGTCACGCCGTGGCCCGCGTCCCAGCCGTCATGGCAGCCAGCGCTGGCGTAGAGGATGCCGACCTCGTTCAGCGCCGCGTGCATCTCGACGATGCGGCGCGTGTCGATTCGGTAGTAGGCGCCCAGCGGGCGCTTGACGGCGTCCAGCCACCAGTCGTCTTCCGTCCGCTTGGCCGCGGGGGGCATATCCAGGGTGGGGAACAGGGCCTGGACGCAGGCGCCGTGGCGGAACCAGCCCTTGAGCGCGCCGCGCAGGCTGGAGCCGCTGTCGTCCACCGACCCGGGAAACTCGTCGTAGCGCCGGGCCATGGAATACAGCATGTAGGGGGAGATCGCGGGCCGCGCATCGCGTTCCGACTTGCGCAGCAGGAACTCGACCACGCTGGACAGCGCAAATCCCGTGCAGGCTGATGTTTCGCCCTGGTGCTTCACCGTCAGCCCCATCACCGGGATCATTTCCGCCTTGGGCGTGACGGAGATGTTGGGGCGGAACAGAATGTCGCGCGCGTCGAAGGCGTCGGGCTTGGCGGAGCGCTCGAACGCATGCGTGATCGGGCCTTCATCCTGCGTCCGGCGTTTGCGCGCCTTGGGGCGCGGGTCCTCCGGCGCGGCGGCCGCGGCGGTGGAGGCGGCTGTCTTAGCGGATCGCTTCGCCTTTTTCGAGGGGGCGGATTTTGCGGCCGTGCGCACTGCGGCTTTTCGGGTTGCCATGTCGCTCTCCCATTGTTGGCGACCTGCTAGGACGCCAGCTTCAGGCTGGCGATATAGCGGGGCGCGTCCGCGGCCAGCTTGGCCTGGACATCGTCGCGCAACTGCCCGTAGAGGGCGGCGTTCAGGGTCAGCCGTTGCGCGCAGGCCCAGAAGTTCACCTGGCGGGAGCCCCACCGGGAAAACAGGAAGCGCTTTCGGCTGTCGAGGGCGCGGAAGTAATAGGCGCCCAGCGCCATCGTCAGGCCGCCGTTGCGTTCGCGCTGCACCGCGCCCAGCTGGAAATTGCCGCCCGCCTGGGACGAGGCATGGAAGTCGAAGAGCCGCACGGTGGCGTCGTCTTCCGCCAGCTTGCCCAGCGCGGCGACGGCCTGCTGCAGCACGGCGAGTTGGTCGCGCCGCGCCACCGCCAGCAGCAGGTCGACGGCGACCTCGTCCATGCGGAACTCGCTTTCGTCTTCGTCGTAATGCGTGAACGACATCTGGCTGCTGGTCCAGCCCAGGTTGTCCAGCACTTCCACGTATGTCTGATACCAGGACTGCGTATTCGTATAGCGGTCATGGGCGGCGCTGGCGGCGCGCTGCGCCAGTTGCAGGGAATAGAGGACATCCCCTCGTTCCGCTTCGTTCAACCCCGCCGCGAACGACATCAGGCTGCCGGCGTTGACGCTGGCCTGCGCCGCCGCGGCCTGCCGGCCGGCCTTGGCCGGCTTGCCCGCGCGCAGCACCGCGCCCGTGCCCTTGGCCGGCGCGCGGCGCCTGGCCACGGGCATGCCGGGCGGTTCCAGCGTCTGCACCGGCAGGTCGCCCAGATAGGCGTGGATACCGATAGCGTTGACGCCATGGTCCGGCATGGTGGACAGGGTCGCGGCGGCCTTGGCGGCTCGCTTTGCGGCCGGCCTGGGCGGCGGCGCCGGCGACAGCAGCGCGCCATCGTCGGAGAAGGTCGCGGCCAGGATGAAGTCCGCTTCCGCGGCCGAGTAGGCGGGGTCCCAGTGCGTGTTTTCCGGCACGTGGCAGTGGCCGAAGTGCCCGCTGTTCGCATCCCAGGTTGCGGCATCCCGGTTATGTCCCCCGGGATCCCTGCCGTTCTTTGCCGGCAAGGGACGGCCGGATGGCCATTTGCGCGGGATGTCGTGCTGCGCTTCGATCCACCGGCACAGCCGCGCCAGGTTCGTGAGCGCGCGGCTGTCCTTCGGCAGGTGCGCAAAGCCGACCAGCTCGATCTGCACCGCGGAGTCGCGGTTGGTCTGCGCGCCGCCGGGGTCGTTGCGCAGCGCACGCGCGCCCTCGGCAGTGTCTATGTGCTGGAAGATCGTGGTCGCGTCGACCGTGAAATGCGGGTCGGACCGGTTCCGGCGGAAAGCGTCCATCGCGCCCTGCGCGGTGC
>NZ_AGUF01000070.1 GCF_000236785.1 Achromobacter arsenitoxydans SY8
ACAACGGTTCGTCGACGGGCACCGGTTCGTCCACGGGCACCGGTTCGTCGACGGGCTCCGGTTCGTCGACGGGCACCGATTCGTCGACAGGCACCGATTCGTCGACGGGCACCGATTCGTCGACGGGCACCGATTCGTCGACGGGCACCGATTCGTCGACAGGCACCGATTCGTCGACGGACGCGAACCCAACCACGGACGCAAACCCAACCACGGACGCAAATCCGACGACGGGCGCCGGTGCGACGACGAGCCGGCAACGCTACCAGCCCGGCGCAGTGGTGTACGAGCAGTACCCGCAAGTGCTGGCCGCGCTGAACACGGTACCGACGCTGCAACAGCGTGTGGGCAACCGCTATGGGTCGCAGGGCGGCACAACGGCCGGTGGCCAGTCCGAACGTCGCGCCGTATGGGCCCGCATCGAGGGCGGTCACACGACATTCGATGCCTCCCGTTCCACCACCGCTACGCGGCGCGACGTCGATGTCTGGAAACTGCAGACCGGCATCGACTTCACGCTGCACGAGGGCAAGAACGGCGCATCGCTGGTCGGCGGCATCAACGGTCTGTACGGCACCGCCAACGCCGAGATGCGTTCCGTGTTCGGCCGGGGCAAGGTCGATGCCACTGGCGCCGGTGTGGGCGCAACGCTGACCTGGTACGGCGCTGACGGCTTCTATGTCGATGGTCAGGCGCAAAGCATCTGGTTCGACAGCGATATCAGCTCCAGCACCATGGGCCGCAAACTCGCTTCAGATAACAGCGGCCATGGCTATGCGCTGTCGGTTGAAACGGGCAAGCGCTACGGCCTGGGCAACGGCTATGCCGTCACGCCGCAGATGCAGCTGGTCTATTCACGGGTGGACTTCGACAGCTTCAACGATCCATTCGGCGCCCAGGTGTCGCTGCGTGACGCCGATAGCCTGCGCGGCCGATTCGGCCTTGCCGTCGATCACGAGGCTTCGTGGGGCGGAACGGACGGCAAGCAAAACCGCTCGCACGTCTTCGGCAGCGTCAACCTGTACAACGAGTTCCTGCAGGGCAGCACGGTCAGAGTGGCCGGCGTTGACGTCGCCAGCCGCGATGAGCGCCTGTGGGCAGGCATCGGGGTCGGCGGCACCTACGAATGGAACAACGGCGCCTATGCGCTGTACGCCACCGCGGATCTGGCCAGCAGCACCCGCAACTTCGGAGACAACTACAGCGTTGGCGGCACGGTCGGCATGCGTATTCGCTGGTAGTTGACCGGCATCGCAAGGCCCGTGCATGCCCGCCGCAATTCGTGGCGGCATCACGCGCCTTGATGCGTCTGCAAAGCGCCACCTCGTTGAATTGCCCGCGCGCGTCTGCCCGTAACGGCAAGCAAATTTCCATCGGTCAGCGAACCCAGGTCACATCCGTGCTGCGCTTGATCTCACACAGGTGCAGCAAGCGCAATTTCGTTCTGGTCCCATTCCAAGGGGGCCTCTCAGCTTCTCTAATACCGCGGCACGGACAAGATTTGCATTGATTTGTCAAAAATTGGTGGAAGAGATCCTGATGGAAATAAATAACTACGATTACCCAGCCCCTGTTAATTCGGCCAAGCGCCTCTTGTCAGGGGCATCAACTTTGGCGCTGTTGATGAGTTGCAGCTCGGCGTATGCGCAGAATGCCGTTTGGTCCGGATCGACATCCAGCGACTGGTTCGTGGCATCGAACTGGGTATCCGGCATACTCCCTTCATCTCAGATTGCCGTTATTGGCGGAGCGCCTGGAGTTGGGTTTTCTCCGGTCATCGGCGCCGGCCAGAGCGATTCGGTTAAGGAACTTCTTATAGGCGGCAACAACGCCGGCGATGCTGGCGCTTTTACTATCCAGGGCGGCGGCAGGCTCTCCGGTGTTGAACTGACCCTTGGCCGCGAGTCGGGCACTTCCGGCCTCATGGAAGTAAAGGACAGCGGTTCAAGCTGGACATCAATCTGGCAAGCTGAGGTCAACCCAGGCAATAGCTGGATCGGGCTTGCAGCGGGCAGCACGGGCGAGTTGAACATCTCAAACGGCGGCAGCGTCAACACGCGCGGGCTCGTGCTTGGCCACGTTGGCGAATCGGGCCCTTTCGGCCGCTCGGCGGGCATTGTCCGCGTCGAAGGTCCGGGCTCGCAGCTTACCGCTGTCAACATGCATATCGGCAACTACGGCGACGGCACCCTCCTAATCTCGCAAGGCGGACGTGTCGCCAACTGGTACACCCTCATTGGTGCGGAGCGCGGCGGCACCGGCAGGGCTACGGTTAGCGGCGCCGGCTCGCTGTGGACGATGACTGGCGAAACCCAGGTCGGCGGGTATGGCACTGGAGAGCTGCTCATCTCCGATCGCGGGCAGGTCAGAACGGGTTCGCTCGCCACGATTGCTGCTTTGGATTCTGGCAGTGTCGGCATGGTTCATGTGAAGGATCCAGGCTCAATCTGGGACATCGCCAGTAATCTGAACATGGCGGTTTTCTCGGGGCAGGCCACT
>NZ_AGUF01000069.1 GCF_000236785.1 Achromobacter arsenitoxydans SY8
AAGGTCATTTTCCACGTCAACAAGGACGTGAAGATCACCTACACCGGCGTCGAGCTGCGGGCCGACGATGACGAACTGGTGTGGCAGCAGGTGTTGGAGTACGCGAAGCGCACCCCTATCGGCGAGCCGATCACCTTCACGTTCTACGAGCTTTGCCAGGACCTGGGCTGGTCGATCAATGGCCGGTATTACACGAAGGCCGAGGAATGCCTGTCGCGCCTACAGGCGACGGCGATGGGCTTCACGTCCGACCGCGTTGGGCACCTGGAATCGGTGTCGCTGCTGCACCGCTTCCGCGTCCTGGACCGTGGCAAGAAAACGTCCCGTTGCCAGGTCCTGATCGACGAGGAAATCGTCGTGCTGTTTGCTGGCGACCACTACACGAAATTCATATGGGAGAAGTACCGCAAGCTGTCGCCGACGGCCCGACGGATGTTCGACTATTTCAGCTCGCACCGGGAGCCGTACCCGCTCAAGCTGGAAACCTTCCGCCTCATGTGCGGATCGGATTCCACCCGCGTGAAGAAGTGGCGCGAGCAGGTCGGCGAAGCCTGCGAAGAGTTGCGAGGCAGCGGCCTGGTGGAACACGCCTGGGTCAATGATGACCTGGTGCATTGCAAACGCTAGGGCCTTGTGGGGTCAGTTCCGGCTGGGGGTTCAGCAGCCAGCGCTTTACTGGCATTTCAGGAACAAGCGGGCACTGCTCGACGCACTTGCTTCGCTCAGTATCGCTCGGGACGCACGGCGCGCTCTACGAACTGCCGATAAACAGAGGATTAAAATTGACAATTGTGATTAAGGCTCAGATTCGACGGCTTGGAGCGGCCGACGTGCAGGATTTCCGCGAGATCCGATTGTCGGCCCTGAAGAAAGCTCCAGAGATGTTCGGGTCCGTTTACGAGCACGAGGAGAAAAAGCCCATGGAGGCGTTCGCTGAACGGTTGCGAGATGCCGTGGCATTCGGCGCCTACATCGACGGCGAGATCATTGGGCTGTCGGTCTTCAAACAGGAGGACGGCCCCAAGGACGCTCACAAGGCGCATCTGTCCGGCGTTTTCGTGGAGCCCGAACAGCGAGGCCGAGGGGTCGCCGGTATGCTGCTGCGGGCGGTGATAGACTATGGCCGCGAGCATGTGGAGCAGATCATGCTGACGGTTGCGGAAGGGAACGAAGCCGCTATAAACCTCTATCAGCGATCGGCTCGTTGCCCTGCGCCGCTCCAAAGCCCGCGACGCAGCGCCGGCAGGCAGAGCAAGTAGAGGGCAGCGCCTGCAATCCATGCCCACCCGTTCCACGTTGTTATAGAAGCCGCATAGATCGCCGTGAAGAGGAGGGGTCCGACGATCGAGGTCAGGCTGGTGAGCGCCGCCAGTGAGCCTTGCAGCTGCCCCTGACGTTCCTCATCCACCTGCCTGGACAACATTGCTTGCAGCGCCGGCATTCCGATGCCACCCGAAGCAAGCAGGACCATGATCGGGAACGCCATCCATCCCCGTGTCGCGAAGGCAAGCAGGATGTAGCCTGTGCCGTCGGCAATCATTCCGAGCATGAGTGCCCGCCTTTCGCCGAGCCGGGCGGCTACAGGGCCGGTGATCATTGCCTGGGCGAGTGAATGCAGAATGCCAAATGCGGCAAGCGAAATGCCGATCGTGGTCGCGTCCCAGTGAAAGCGATCCTCGCCGAAAATGACCCAAAGCGCGGCCGGCACCTGTCCGACAAGTTGCATGATGAAGAAGACCGCCATCAGGGCGGCGACGACGGTCATGCCCCGGGCCCACCGGAACGAAGCGAGCGGGTTGAGAGCCTCCCGGCGTAACGGCCGGCGTTCGCCTTTGTGCGACTCCGGCAAAAGGAAACAGCCCGTCAGGAAATTGAGGCCGTTCAAGGCTGCCGCGGCGAAGAACGGAGCGTGGGGGGAGAAACCGCCCATCAGCCCACCGAGCACAGGTCCCGCGACCATCCCGAACCCGAAACAGGCGCTCATGAAGCCGAAGTGCCGCGCGCGCTCATCGCCATCAGTGATATCGGCAATATAAGCGCCGGCTACCGCCCCAGTCGCCCCGGTGATGCCGGCCACGATCCGCCCGATATAGAGAACCCAAAGGAAAGGCGCCGTCGCCATGATGGCGTAGTCGACAGCAGCGCCGGCCAGCGAGACGAGCAAGACCGGCCGCCGCCCGAAACGATCCGACAGCGCGCCCAGCACAGGTGCGCAGGCAAATTGCATCAACGCATACAGCGCCAGCAGAATGCCATAGTGGGCGGTGACGTCGTTCGAGTGAACCAGATCGCGCAGGAGGCCCGGCAGCACCGGCATAATCAGGCCGATGCCGACAGCGTCGAGCGCGACAGTGCTCAGAATTACGATCAGGGGTCTGTTGGGTTTCACGTCTGGCCTCCGGACCAGCCTCCGCTGGTCCGATTGAACGCGCGGATTCTTTATCACTGATAAGTTGGTGGACATATTATGTTTATCAGTGATAAAGTGTCAAGCATGACAAAGTTGCAGCCGAATACAGTGATCCGTGCCGCCCTGGACCTGTTGAACGAGGTCGGCGTAGACGGTCTGACGACACGCAAACTGGCGGAACGGTTGGGGGTTCAGCAGCCGGCGCTTTACTGGCACTTCAGGAACAAGCGGGCGCTGCTCGACGCACTGGCCGAAGCCATGCTGGCGGAGAATCATACGCATTCGGTGCCGAGAGCCGACGACGACTGGCGCTCATTTCTGATCGGGAATGCCCGCAGCTTCAGGCAGGCGCTGCTCGCCTACCGCGATGGCGCGCGCATCCATGCCGGCACGCGACCGGGCGCACCGCAGATGGAAACGGCCGACGCGCAGCTTCGCTTCCTCTGCGAGGCGGGTTTTTCGGCCGGGGACGCCGTCAATGCGCTGATGACAATCAGCTACTTCACTGTTGGGGCCGTGCTTGAGGAGCAGGCCGGCGACAGCGATGCCGGCGAGCGCGGCGGCACCGTTGAACAGGCTCCGCTCTCGCCGCTGTTGCGGGCCGCGATAGACGCCTTCGACGAAGCCGGTCCGGACGCAGCGTTCGAGCAGGGACTCGCGGTGATTGTCGATGGATTGGCGAAAAGGAGGCTCGTTGTCAGGAACGTTGAAGGACCGAGAAAGGGTGACGATTGATCAGGACCGCTGCCGGAGCGCAACCCACTCACTACAGCAGAGCCATGTAGACAACATCCCCTCCCCCTTTCCACCGCGTCAGACGCCCGTAGCAGCCCGCTACGGGCTTTTTCATGCCCTGCCCTAGCGTCCAAGCCTCACGGCCGCGCTCGGCCTCTCTGGCGGCCTTCTGGCGCTCCTGCTGCGGCGTCCGCTCGTGGGCCGTGGCGCGGGTCCGCGCGCCGGCCTCGTGCGCCTGGCGCTCGCGGGCGAGGTCCAGGGCGGCCGTCTTCACGTTCTGCCTTGCGCAGATGAGATAGATCTAGCGTGGACTCAAGGCTCTCGCGAATGGCTCGCGTTGGAAACTTTCATTGACACTTGAGGGGCACCGCAGGGAAATTCTCGTCCTTGCGAGAACCGGCTATGTCGTGCTGCGCATCGAGCCTGCGCCCTTGGCTTGTCTCGCCCCTCTCCGCGTCGCTACGGGGCTTCCAGC
>NZ_AGUF01000068.1 GCF_000236785.1 Achromobacter arsenitoxydans SY8
CCCCAGCGGTTTGACGAACAGCGGATTGATTTCGGCTTCGATCAGCCGCTCCCGCAGCGCGGCGGCCATCCGCGAAAACGCAACGACCGCCTGGATCAGCGCCGGCACATCGGCGCGCTCGCGTCCGCGGTAGCCATCCAGCAACGGCCAGGTCTTCAACCGCCGCAAAGCCGTCTCTACCTGGTCCGGCATCAGCCCCGATCCATCGTCCGGCAGCATCAACAGCACCGTGTCCCGGACCAGTTCGGCCACGACGCCTCCCATGCCGAGCAGGATCGCGTCGCCCAGCGGATCTCGATGCAGCCCCACGATCACTTCCGCCGCGCCGGACACCATTTCCTGGACCAGGAACGCGTCGGGCCGGCTTCCGGTATGGCGCTGAACATCGTCAGTCATCTTCCGTAGACGCGCAGGCACGTCCGCGGACGCAACGTTCACCGCCACGCCGCCCACGTCGCTCTTGTGGGTGATTTCGCCGGACAGGAGCTTAAGCACCACGCGCGGCCCCAGCGACGCGGCGGCTTGCACGGCCTGCGCCTCTGAGCGCACCACGATTTCCTTCACGCCGGGAATGCCGAATCGGGCAAAGAGCGCCTTGGCCTGGGCCTCGTCCAAGGACCCGTTTTCCGGGCAATCGACCAAAGCGGCGGGCGCAGCCTGGCCGGCAGGCCTCGCCAGCCCGCGGCGCGCATGCGCCTGCCACATCGCGGCCATCGCGGCGCCGACGCTCTCGGGCGTGTGGAACGCCGGAATGCCGTAGCGGCCCAGGACTTCCGCGGCCTTCGGCGCGTGCGGGCTGATGTAGGCCATTACCGGCATGTCGCTTGCCGCGAGCGTGTCGTTGAGAGCCCCCGCCATCAGTTCGGGCTGCGCGACGCCGGAGGAACCCACGATCACCACCAGCGCGTCGTAGTTGCCGCTGCCCTGCACAATGCGTATGGCGCCCCGCAACAGTTCGGGTTGCAGGCCTGCAAGCGTCACGTCGATGGGATTGCGGTCCAGGGCGGCGTGGACGCCCGGCTGCAGGGCGCGCAGGGCGGCGCCCGTCGCCGCATCCGGCGGCGGCAATTCAAAGCCCGCCATGCCCAGGCAGTCCGCCACCAGCGTGCCCGCGCCGCCCGTGGACGTGAGCACCGCGATGCGGCGGCCTCGCAGCTTGCGTGGATGGGCCAGCGCGGCGGAGATGTCGAGCAGATCGGAGAATGTCTGCGCGCGGATGACGCCCGTGTCCTCGAACAGCGCGTCGTACATCCCGTCTGCGCCCGCCAGCGCGCCCGTGTGCGAGGCCGCGGCCTGGGCGCCGGACTCGGATCGCCCGATCTTGAATGCCACTACCGGTTTGCCGGCGTCGAAGGCTTTGCGCGCCGCGGCGCGGAACTTGCGGGGGTTGCGGATGCTCTCGACGTACAGCGCGATGACGCGGGTGGCGGGGTCGTCCGCCAGCGCTTCCACGAAGTCGGCCAGTTCCAGATCGGCCTCGTTGCTGGTGGAAATCAGTTTGGACAGGCCGATGCCGCGCGCGGCGGCCCGCGACAGCAGTGCGCCCAGGATGCCGCCGCTCTGCGACACCAGGCCAACCGCGCCGTCGTGCAACTCGTCGATCTCCAGGGCGCCGCTCGCGGACAGCGGAATGCGGTCGGTCAGGTTGACCAGCCCGATGGTGTTCGGCCCCAGGATGCGCATGCCGCCGGCCGCCTCGCGCAGCTCCTGCTGGCGTCGCGCGCCTTCCTCGCCGGTCTCGGCGTATCCGCTGGCCAGCACGATCGCCGCGCCCGTGCCAATGTCCGCGAGGTCGCGGACGGCCTGCTGCGTCCGCTCCGCCCCCAGCACCACGATGGCGACGTCCGGGGCCCCAGGCAATGAACGCACATCGGGGTAGCAGCGCAGCCCGCCGATGTCGGACGCCTTGGGATTGACGGGGTAGATGCTGCCCTGGAATCCATGCTTGCGCAGATAGGCCACGGGCCGGCCCGAGGTCTTGGCGGGGTCGGCGGACGCGCCCACCACCGCAACGCTGCGTGGCCGCAGCAGTTTCTCCAGGGCGCTCATTTGCCGTCTCCCCGGGCGTCGGCCATCTTCGCCAGGAATGCCGCGACGGAATCTCGATGTTCGACGCTGGTGTAACAGATGCCCTGCGCCTGGCTGCCCATGGCAAAGACCTGGTCGGCGGTCAGTTCGAAGCTCTGATCCAGGATGGACTTGCCCAGGGCAAGCGCCGTGGCGGACCCTTTGCCCAGTTCCGCGGCCCACGACTGGGCCGCCGCCACCTCCGTGCCGGCGGACACCAGACGGTCTGCGATGCCGAGCTGGAACGCCTCTTGCGCCAGCACCTTGCGCCCGGAATAGATCAAGTCTTTTGCGCGGGCCAGACCAACCCGGCGCGGCAGGAAGTACATGCCGCCGCCGTCCGGAATCAGGCCTCGCGCAATATAGCTCCAAGTGAACGTGGCGCTCTCGGAAGCCACGATGAAGTCGCAACTGAGCGCGGTGTCAGCGCCCAGGCCTGTCGCCGCACCGTTCACGGCGGCGATCGTGGGCTTGGGCATGCGGTGCAGCAGGCTGACCGCGTGGTGCACCCGCTGCTGGCGCGACCAGCCATTGAATCCCACCTCGCCTGCCGGCGCGTCCATCCTGCGCTGCATGCCGGCAATATCCCCGCCCGCGCAGAAGCCCTTGCCCTCCCCGGTCAGCACCAGCGCCTTGATGGCTCTGTCCTGCGCCACGCCTTCCAGCGCGTGGATCAATTCGCTGCGCATGGCGTCGCTGATGGCGTTGCGCTTATCGGGGCGGTTCAGCGTCAAGGTCGCCACACCTTCGTGGGTCTGCAGCTTGATGAATTCGTATTCGGCCATTTCCGTGCTCCGTGCTTCGGGTGGAGCCAGCCCTTCACGCCGCGGATTCCGGCGGGCTGGCAATGGCTACACGGTAGGCGCTAAATTGAGCGAAGACATCGCCCCATTTCCATAGAGTGGAATTGCATGAAAGCTTCCCCGCAGTCCGAATCGTCGTCCGGCACAAGCCAGCGCTTTTCCGGCGTCAGCCAGAATCGGTCGCTGGAACGCGGCCTGGAGATTCTTCGCGCCTTCAGGCCCGGCACCGATCTTCTGGGAAACGGCGAACTCGCCGAAAGGACAGGCCTGTCCGCCGCAACGGTCAGCCGCCTGACCCAGACCCTGGTCACCAGCGGCTTCCTGGAACACGACCGGCGCGCGCGCGCCTACCGCCTGGCCGCGCCGGTGCTCAGCCTGGGGCACGCCATGCGCGCCGCGTCCCCGGTGCTCAGGGCGGCCACGCCGCTCATGCACGACCTGTCCACCAAGCTGCGCCTGAACGTGGGCCTGGCCAGCGCCGACCGCGCCGAGATGGTTTACCTGGAATCAATCCGCTACAACCGCAAGGCCTCGCTGCGGACCATCGTGGCCGGCCAGCGCGTCCCGATCGAACTGACGTCGCTGGGCCGCGCCTATCTGGCGACGCTGGACGCGAACTCGCGCGAAGCGCTGCTGGACCAGATCCGGCGCGGCTACCGCAGCGCTTCCTGGAAGCCTATCCGCGCCGATATCGACAACGCAGTCGCCAAGGTCGCAGCGCAGGGGTACTGCCTGGCGTCCTGGCAGCCCGGCGTGATCGCCATGTCCGCGCCCTTAAGAGGTCAAGGCCGGCAGGCGCTGGCGCTGAACCTCAGCCTGATCACGGACGAAACATTGTCCGCCGTAGAGCGGCGGCATGCATCGGACCTGCTGGCGTTGAAGGGGAAGATCGAACACCGGTTGGGGAGCCAAAATCCGGGCGGGTTGTAGATTTCGGCGCGACGGATACAATA
Source organism: Achromobacter arsenitoxydans SY8 (assembly GCF_000236785.1). Classification (GTDB taxonomy): domain Bacteria; phylum Pseudomonadota; class Gammaproteobacteria; order Burkholderiales; family Burkholderiaceae_B; genus Achromobacter; species Achromobacter arsenitoxydans. The sequence continues at coordinate 3,824 of NZ_AGUF01000068.1, forward strand.
AGAACCATTCTCAATCTCGAATCACTCGGGATTTCCCGTCGGCCCTCTTTCATCGCACTTCCATGACTCGCAGCCTGGCGCCGGATCACCACCATGTGCGCGCACTCTATGTGGATCATCACCGCTGGCTGGTGAACTGGCTGCGCAAAAAGCTGGGTTGCGGTTTCGATGCGGCCGATATCGCGCAGGACACCTTTCACCGCCTGCTGGTTGCGCCCGAACGCGCCGGCGGCCTGCATGAGCCGCGCGCCTATCTGACCACCTTGGCGCATGGGCTGGCCGTGGACCACATCCGCCGGCGCAAGCTTGAACGCGCCTACCTGGACGAGCTGGCCCTGCTGCCCGAGGAACATGCCCCGTCGCCCGAGACGCGCGCCCTGCTGCTGGAGGCCATCGTCCGCATCGACCGCATGCTGGACGGCCTGAACGCCAAGGCAAAGGCCGCGTTCCTGATGTCGCGGCTGGACGGCATGACCTACGCGGACATCGCCGCCGCGCTGCGCGTGTCGCTGAGCTCGGTGGAAAAATACATGGCCTGCGCCATCCGCCATTGCTACGAGCTGCGCTATGGCTGACCGCTCCGCGGTGCTGGAGCGCGCCATTTCTTTCGCCGTGCGCCTGAACTCCGGCCACGCGGATGCGGCCGAACACGACGCCTGCCGGCGCTGGCGCGAGGCCGACGCAGAGCACGAGCGCGTCTGGCGCCAACTGCAATCCATTGAAGACGACATGCGCGCCGTGTCGGGCTCGGCGGCCGCATCGGCCGCGGCGGCCTCGGCCTTGCGCGCCGCGCCCAACCGCGGACGTCGCCAGGCGCTGGCGATGCTGGCCCTGGGCGTCGTGGGCGCCGGCGCCACGCTGGCCTGGCGCGACGGCGCCTGGGAACGCATGACGGCCGATTACCGCAGCGGCGTGGGCGAGCAGCGCCGCTTTGCGCTGGCCGACGGCGCCGAACTGTGGCTGAACACCGATTCCGCCGTCCGCGCCGATCCCGGCGGCCGGCGCCTGTCCCTGCTGGCCGGCGAGCTGCGCATGGACACGGGTCCGGACGGCGCCTGGGAAGTGCGCACGCGCCAGGCCTGCTTCACCGGCGCCCGGGCGCGCTTCGTGCTGCGCCAGCTGGGCGACGCGACGCTGCTGGAGCTGCAGCGCGGCGATCTGCGCATCGCGCCGCTGCACGGCCCGGAGACCCTGGCCGAGCCCGGCGCCCGCTACCGGGTCAGCGATCACGACGCGCGCCGCGAGCCGTCCGCGCCCTTCGACGCCGACGGCTGGGCCAACGGCGTGCTGACCGTGCGCGGCATGCGGCTGGCCGACTTTCTGGCCGAGCTGTCGCGCTATCAGCGCGGCTGGATAAGCTGCGATCCGGCGGTGGCGGACCTGCGCGTGTCGGGCGTGTTTCTGCTGGACGACGTGCCGGGCGCCCTGGATACGCTGGGACGCGCCCTGCCGATGCGGGTCCAGCGCTACGCGGGACTCTGGACCCGCGTGCTGCCCGCCTGAATGCAGTTACAAACTTTTTGTCGCCCGCTTTACGGGTTTTGGCGGCCTCGTTCGACATAGGGAATGACACCCCAAGTTTGAACCAGGACCGCACCCGCCATGCCCAGCACGATCCGCCTTTCCACCCCACGCCTGTTCCGCCTTCTGCCGCTGTGCGCCGCGCTGGCGCTCGCGCCTGCCGCCTACGCCCAACCCGCGCGCGCAACATTCGAACAGGCGGCCGCGCCGCTTGAGTCGGCGCTGAACCAGTACGCCGGAACAGCCCGGGTGACGCTGTCGTTCGACCCTGCCCTGACGGCCGGCCGCCAGGCGCCGGCGCTGCGCGGCGATTATTCGGTATTGGACGGATTCGCCGCCCTGCTGGCCGGCAGCGGCCTGGTTGCCGAGCAGACCGGCGCACGCCACTTCGTCATCCGCCCCGCGGCGGCTCCGGTCAGCACGCTGTCTCCCGTCACCGTAACCGGCGAGTCGGCGGCCGAGCGCTACAACCCGCCAACGGCCATCGGGTCGAAGACGCCGCTCACGCAGCGGCAGATTCCGCAGTCGATCAGCGTCGTGACGCAGGAACGCATGCGCCAGCAGGCGATGCAGACGCTGGACGACGCCATGCGCAACACGGCCGGCGTCACGGTCGAAAGGCGCGACAACAGCCGCTCGATCTTCCATTCGCGCGGCTTCGACATGACGTCCTACCAGATCGACGGCATCCCCACGCAGTACGACTGGCGCATGCTGTCGTCCAGCGACCTGGCCATCTATGACCGCGTCGAAGTGCTCAAGGGCCCGGCAGGCCTGTACAACGGCGCGGGCGGCCTGGGCGGCGCCATCAACCTGGTGCACAAGCGGCCGCAGAAGGACTTTGGCTTCGAGGGCAGCGTGTCCGCAGGCTCCTGGGACAACTACCGCTCGCAGGTGGACCTGACCGGCGGCCTGAACGAGGACGGCTCGCTGCGCGGGCGCCTGGTCGGCGTTTACCAGGACCGCCGCTTCTTCTACGACAAGACCAACGAGCAGCATTCGGTGCTGTACGGCGCGCTGGCCTACGACTTCACGCCCAACACCACGCTGACCGTGGGCGGCAGCCGCCAGGAACGCGACATCCATGCGTCGATGTGGTCGATCCCGGCCTTCATGACCGTAGGACCCGGCGGCCAGCCCAGCTTCTCGCTGGCCGACATCAAGCGGTCGACCTTCATCGGGGCCGACTGGAACCGCGATCAATTCACGTCCACCGAAGCCTACGCCGACCTGGAACACCGGCTGGCGAACGGCTGGACCGCCAAGCTGTCCGGCCGCTATGCCGAAAACAAGCTCGACCGCGAACAGGCCTATGGATGGGGACCCGCCAACACCTCGAACAACCTGATTCAGCTGCTGTCGGCCAAGGGCCCCACGCGCCAGGCGCAATCCTCGTATGACGCCTACGCCGACGGCCCCTTCCAGCTGTTCGGGCGCGAACACAACCTGACGCTGGGCGCCAATTACACCGACTCGCGCTTCGACAACGCGTGGGACTATCCGACGCCCAACTGGGCGCCGCTGATCGACATCACCAACCCGCGTTCCGATTTCGACCGGCTGGACTATGCCTTCAACAACAGCAACCATGCGCGCACCAAGCAATGGGGCATCTATTCAAACCTGCGCCTGCGCCTGGCCGACCCGCTAACCCTGGTGGCCGGCGGCCGCTTCAGCTGGTGGGACCTGACCTCGACCCAGCGCACCCTGGCCGGCGAAAAATCGCAGGACGCCAAATTCAATGGCAAGTTCACGCCCAACGTGGGCCTGATCTACGACCTGAACCAGACCTACTCGCTCTACACCAGCTATTCCGAGATCTTCTCGCCCCAGAACGGCTACTCGACGGCGGACGGCAATATGCTCAAGCCGCTGGAAGGCAGACAGGTCGAGGCCGGCATCAAGGGCGAATACCTGGACGGCGCCCTGAATGCCTCGTTCGCGGTCTTCGAGATCCGCGACCAGAACCGCGCCACCCTGGCGCCGGACTCCACCACCGTCTATACGGCCAACGGCAAGACGCGCAATCGCGGCTTCGAACTGCAGGTCAATGGCGAGATCCGTCCGGGCTGGAACGTCTACGCCGGCTACACCTGGCTGCAGGCGCGCGTGGACCAGAGCGCTTCGTATGATTCGAACGTGACCGCCGTGGCGCCCCGCCACCTGTTGCGCGTGTGGACCGACTACCGCCTGCCCGGCGAATGGAACCGCTACACCATCGGCGGCGGCGTCAATGTGCAGAGCGGCACCTACGTGGCGTTTCCCCAGTACAACGGCGCGCGGCTGGAGCAAGGCGGCTACGCGACGGTGGACCTGAAGTTCGGCTACGACATCAGCCGCAACCTGGACGTGGCGCTCAACATCACCAACCTGTTCGACCGCAAGTACTACGCGACCATCAGTTCGCCGCGTTCGCAGAACATTTTTGGCGAGCCGCAAGCCTTCATGCTGACCCTGCGCGCGAAGTACTGAGCCGGCAATGGCAATCGCGGCGCGCCCATTCTGGGTCCGCGTACACCGGTGGGCGGGCCTGGCCACCGCCCTTTTCCTGTGCGTGGCAGGCCTGACCGGCAGCATCCTGGCGTTCAAGGAAGAACTGGACGCGTGGCTGAATCCGCGGCTGTTCCTGGCCGCCGATCCGGGCCTGCCGATGATGGACCCTTTCGCGTTGCGCGATGCGGTGCGCGAGCAGCTGCCCTGGGCTCGCGTCGACCACGTTCCGCTGCGGCGCGAGGCCGGCCGCGCAGTGGTTTTCCGGCTGACACCCAGGCCGGACCCGGCCACCGGCCGGCCGTTGCCGCTGCGCGCAACGCACGCCTTCGCCGACCCGTACCGCGGCAAAGTGCTGGGCTGGCGCGATGAAGGCGCGCTGTCGCTGGCCCGCGAGAACCTGCTGCCTTTCATCTACCGGCTGCACCTGGACCTGACGCTGCCCGGCGTGTGGGGACGGCTGCTGTACGGCGTCATCGCCGTGATCTGGACGCTGGACTGCTTCGTGGGCTTCTATTTGACGCTGCCCGCGCCGGGCGCGCGGCGCAAGGGCTTCTGGCGCGCGTGGCGGCCCGCCTGGCTCATCAAGCCAGGCGCATCCGCGTCCCGCTACACGCTGGACCTGCACCGCGCCTTCAGTCTGTGGCTATGGGCCCTGCTGCTGGTGTACGCCTGGTCCAGCATGATGTTCAACCTGCGCGACCAGGTGTACATGCCGGTGATGTCGACCGTCATGCCCTTCGATACCTCGTGGCGCGGCGCACCCGTGCGGCCGGCGCCGATGGCAGCGCCCGCGCTGGAGGGGCAGGCGGCGCTGTCGGCCGCGCGCCGCGCCATGGACGATCTGGCCCGGGAACGCGGTTTCACGATCGACGGCGAGGAATCGCTGATGCTGGACCGGCGCCGCGGCCTATACGCCTACCTGGCGCACAGCGACGCCGACCTGCGCCGCCATGTCGGCAACACCGCCATCCTGATCGACGCCGACACCGGCGAGCGGCGCGGCGTCTACCTGCCGACGCGGGGCGCGTGGGGCGACACGTTCAGCAACTGGCTGGGCGCACTGCACATGGCCCATGTCTTCGGCCTGCCCTACCGGATCTTCGCCAGCCTGCTGGGACTGGTCGTCGTCATGCTGTCCGTGACGGGCATCATCATCTGGCGGCGCAAGCAGCTGGGCCGGTCGATCGCGGCATCGCGACGGCCCGGCTGATGCGCCTGGCCTGCCGTCAAGGCGCCGCCGGCTTGATGTTCTGGTTATGGCGGAACAGGTTTTGCGGGTCGTACCGGGTCTTGGCCTGGACCAGCCGGTCGAAGTTGTCCCCGTAGGCCGCGCCCACGCGCGCGGACTCGTCCTGCGTCAGGAAATTCACATACACGCCGCCCTGCGAGTACGGCTCGGTGGCCCGGAAGATGTCCCGCGCCCAGGCGATGCAGCGGTCGTCGTCCTTCGGATCGTCCCAGCGCCCATGCACGTTCATGGCGAACTGCGCGGACCGGTGCGGGTACGCAGTCTCGGCCGGCGAAACGCGCATCGCCACGCCGCCGATATGGCCGAAGAAGATCTCGCACTGCGGCGACGGCACACCCTGCACCGATTCGACGACAGCGTCGATCAGGCCATCTTCCAACTCCCCGATGTTGTGCGATTTCCAGTAGTTGCGCGCGCCCGGCGTCAGTAGCGGATCGAACGCCTGCTGCCACGCCGCATAAGGCATGGGTCCCAGGTGTTCGCCATAAGGCTTGCCCAGCCCGCGCACCACCTCGACGGCTTGCGGCCCCTTGGCAAGATCCCCCGTGTAGCAGGCGGCGAACGCGATGATGGGCTTGCCGTGCGCCGATTCCGGCAGGAACGGCAGCGGCGGCGCCAGCCTCAGCACCGCCCACACCGTCAATTCCTCGGGCATGGTCTTGAGCGCCTCGCGGTACTTCGCCAGCGCCTCCTTGCCTTGTTCCAGCGGCAGCACGACCAGGCCGCCGTACACCTGCGGCCCAACGGGATGCAGCTTGAACTCGAACATCGTGACCACGCCGAAATTGCCGCCGCCTCCGCGTATCGCCCAGAACAGATCCGGGTTGTCGTCTTTGCTGGCATGCGCCATCTGGCCGTCGGCGGTAACGATATCGGCCGACAGCAGGTTGTCGATGGTCATGCCGAACCGGCGGGTCAGCCAGCCGAAGCCGCCGCCCAGGGTCAGGCCGGCCACGCCGGTCGTCGAATTGATGCCCAGGGGCACCGCCAGGCCGAACGCCTGGGCTTCGTGGTCGAAGTCGGCCAGGGTGGCGCCGGGCTCGACAAAAGCCCGGGCGCCAGCGGGGTCGATGCGCACCGACTTCATCGGCGACAAGTCGATCATCAGTCCGCCGTCGCAGACCGCGGTGCCGGCAATGTTGTGGCCGCCCCCGCGCACCGACAGCATCAGTTTGTTTTCGCGCGCGAAATCCACGGCGCGGCGCACGTCGGCGGCGCCCGCGCACCGCACGATGACGGCGGGCCGGCGGTCGACCATGGCGTTCCAGATTTTCCGGGCGTCGTCGTAGCCGGCATCGCCAGGCGTCAGGACCTGGCCTCTTGCTGAGGCCTTGAGATCGTCGAGGGAGCTGCTGGACAGTTTGTTCATCACACATCTCCTTGGAGGTGATGCATACACAAACAGCGTCTAAAGCAAGCCGCCTATGGATTTGGGCGCGACATGGGATACGCCTCCGTGGGTAGGGGCCATGACCCTGAGCACCTGGTTGCCCGGCGAACGCCGCGCGGGGTGTAGCGGCATACGCCCGTTTCGTGCGCCGGAGCGTGCATGAAAAAAAAGTATAGGTCTACAGCCCTGCGCGCAGGAAGCCCTAACCCTCATTTTTCAAGACGCCGCGCACGTTCAGCGCGGCCAAGCCTGGCTGCAGCGCAATAGGATTGGGGGTCAGGGTTTGCTGCGCGCCCCCTGGCCGCGATTGCGCTGGCTTTGCTGATCCTGTCCCGTACCGATCTGCGAGACGTGGCCCTCTTTTTTGCTGCGGTTCTGGGTATCGCCGTGGCTTGCCTGCGCCGTGCGAGGCGTGTCGTCCTCGCTCCGGTTCGGCGCGCTCTTGTCCTCGGCTGTTTTCGACTTGGTCATGGTCTTGCTCCTTATCTTCAATGGCTCTGGCGGCCCATGTCGCCAGAAAATTCCGTCATTCCGCCGGGCTTGCCTGCGTCCCCGTATTCGACTGGCCAGCCTGCGCCGCCGCGCCCACCCGAATCCGGTTCTCAACGTCCTTCACGCCGGCGCACTCCACCGTGCAATCCTCAACGTCGTGTTTCATGCGGCGATTCGGCACCGTACCCTCCAGCGTGACCTTGCCGTCCGCGACAGACACGGACACGTCGCTCACATCCAGGCCGCTGTGCGCCAGCGACTCGCACACATTCTCGCGAACCCGCTCGTCCGAGCGGATGTAGCCTTTGGGATCGGTGCGGCGAGAACCGCGGTCGCGCCACGCGGTCATGCCGCGGCCATAGCCGCCGCGCTCCGCGGTGTCGAACGACATGGGCTCTTCGCGCGCCGACGGCCGGTCGCCGTAATAGCCGCCTTCGTCATCGCCGAACGAGGTGGGACCGTCGTAGCCGCGATCCCTCAATCCGTACACCTGCTGCCGCTGCAGCGAAGGATCTTCGTTCGAAAAGCCGCCATAGCTGCTCTGCCCGGGGTCGGCGCTGCGGCTGCGCACCGGCTCCCGGCTGTTGCGCGCACCGCTGCCGCTCTGGCGGGTCCCTTCGCTTTGGTACCCAAAGGACGGCGCGGGGTCGCGCCAAGGTTCCCGGTCGCCGCTGTATCGCGCTGGATTCCTCGGATCTCTATTCATCTCGTATCTCCCGTTGCATGTTGAGCATCAACCCGGCAGCAAGTGCTGTGCCGCATGCCAATCCGGTCCATCCGGGCGAGCGTCAACTCCCCGGAAGGCGGATAGGCCAACAACGGCTGGAATGCTAAGAATGGAATCCATGCGGTCACAAACGGGCCACAAGTCCGCCAGCGCCGCATCCGGCACAACGACACACGACATTCAGGAGATCACTATGGCTTCGGGATCCAGGCTGTCCGATGTAATCGTAAAACTCCCCGACCGCTCGACATGCCGCGTAGAACGGCGTTTGATCGCGAAACGCAACCAGGACCCTTCCTCCGTTCCGAAATACGTCTGCACCCTGCCCACCGGAGAACTCGTAACGTGGCTGGGCGGCGGGAAGTACCGCCTGCCCTGCGGTTCGGTAGCCGTCGCGGTCGCGCACAAGCCGCCGGAAAGGTAGGCGCGGCCGTCCTCATGGCGGCGTCCAACCGACTGGCAACGCGGTCCCCTCCACGCAGGCAACCAGCGCCTCGCCCTGCCCGGCCCGGACCGCATGCCCGCCCGTGAAATCGGAAAACGCGGGCAGCACCGTAACACTCGGCCCGAGCCAGAAGGCCGGCCAGCTGCGCGGCACGCCCGGCACGCGGGTCTTGGGATGCACGTGGCCCGCGATCACGTGGCGGCCCTGCGAGTCCGCGCGCGGCAGGTGACGGAACAGGAACGGCCCGTCGTCGCAGGCTTCGCCCAACTGCCGCACGCCCAGCGCCGCGCCATCCAGGGCGCGATCATGGTTGCCGGCCAGCACGGCCACGTCCAGGCCCGCATGATCCCTGCGCCAGGCGATCCAGGCGTCGCGCCATGCCGCCTGCGTAGCGGGTCCGTGCAGCACATCGCCCACGATCCAGAGTTCCTGCGCGCCCGTCGCCGCGATCAGCTCTGCCAGGCGCCGCAGGTCATCGTCCGTGGCGCCGCGCGGCACGGCGATCCCGTGCTGGCGAAAGACATGGCTCTTGCCCAGGTGCAGGTCCGCAATCACCAGCCGGGACCGCGCCGGCCAATGCAGGGCGCGCGCGCCAAGCAGGACCACGCGCTCACCGGCCAGCGACACGGCTAGCCCGGCTGCGTCAGGCGATCCGGGCATAGCGCTTCTCCAGCTGCGCGGCGGCGCGCCGGACGCGGGCCTGCCAGGTTTCGGTGCTGAGCTGTCCGCGCAGGCTTTCGGTCCACAGCGGAAACGACAACGGGGTCAGCGCGCGAGGCTCGCGCAAGACCATCTCGCGGCCCTGGAGGTCCTGCAGCGCGGCCAGCAGGCGCGGCGCTTCGAGCTGCTGTTCGAAGACTTCGCGCTCGGCCTGCGCCAGCAGCAGATGGTCCGGATCGTAGCGGCGCAGCACATCGTAGAGCAGGCCGCTGGATGCCTGGACCTGCCGCAGCGAGCGTGCGGCCTGCCCGGGCAGCGACGGCGTCAGCAGGCCGGCGACCCGTGCGATCTCGCGGAACTGGCGTCGCGCCATTTCGCCCAGGTTGACGCCGTCGCGCAGATCCTCGGCCATGCGCTCGGCGCTCAGGAGCTGGCGCAGCAGCGCGTCGTCCAGGTCGGCGGGTTCCGCCAGCGTCAGCATCAGGCCGTAATCGTTGACGGTGTAGGAAAACGTGTTGGCGCTGCGCCGGCCCCAGCGCAGCGCGACGATGGCGGCGATGCCTTCGTGTACGGCGCGGCCGGCAAAGGGAAACAGGAACAGATGCATGCCGCGCCGCGTGCCGATCCGCTCGGCTACCAGCCGGCCGTGGTCCGGCAGCGCGCTGGCCTGCTGCTGAATGCGCAACAGCGGCGCCACCGCGCGCATTTCCGGATGCGTGCCGGGATGGGCGTAAAGGCTTTCGACTTCGCTGGCGAGCTGCGTAGACAAAGGCATGCGCCCGCCCTGCCAGGTCGCGACCGGGCCGTCTCCGCCCTTGGCCCGCCGCACATAGGCGACCATGCCTTCGAGCCGCACCAGCTCCAGCGTGCGGCCCGCGAACTGGAAGCGGTCGCCGCGCCGCAGCCGCGCAAGAAATCCTTCTTCCACCGAACCCAGGCTCCCTCCCCGCAGGTATTTCACCGCCACCGCGCCGTCCGCCGTGATGGTGCCGATGGAAAGGCGATGGCGGAACGCGATGCGCCGGTCGTGCACGCGATAACAGCCGTCGTCGTCGCGCACGACGCGCTGGAAGTCCGGGTACTTGGCCAACGCGCGGCCGCCCTGCACGATGAAGTCCAGCACGGCCTGCCAGGTGGCGGCGTCCAGCGCAGCGTAGGCGTGCGTGCCTTGGACCTCGCCGTACAGCGCCGCCGCGTCAAAGCCTCCGCCCAGCGCAAGCGTCACCGCGTGCTGCGCCAGCACGTCCAGGCTGCCGACCCGCGGAACGCGCGCTTCGATCTCACCGCGCGCAATCGCCTGGCGCGCCGCGGCGTATTCAATCAGTTCCAGCGCCTGGGCCGGCACGCATACAACGTTGCCGGACTCTCCCGGCCGATGCTTGGCGCGGCCGGCGCGTTGCAGCAGGCGTGCCACGCCCTTCGGGCTGCCGATCTGCAGCACCTGGTCCACAGCGGGAAAATCCACGCCCAGGTCCAGGCTGGACGTCGCCACCACGCAGCGCACCGTCCCGTCGCGCAGACCCTGCTCCACCGCGGCCCGCAGCTTGGGATCCAGCGAGCCGTGGTGCAGCGCCAGCGTGGCGGGCGACTCGGGCCAGATGGATTCCAGCGCGCGATGCCACAGTTCCGCCTGCGCGCGGGTGTTGGTGAACAACAGGCTGGCGCGCACGTCGAAGAGACGCTTGAATACCCGTTCCAGCTGCGACAGCCCCAGATGGCCCGCCCACGGTAGTGCGCGGCTGCTTTCGGGCAGCAGCGTCGATATCTGCATCTTGCGCGGCCGCGCGCCCGCGACCTGCGCGCTGTCTGGCGCATGCGGCAGCAGCACGGCGCGCGCTTCGTCCAGGTTGCCCAGCGTGGCGGACAGGCCCCAGGTCCGCGTGTCCGGCGACAGACGCCGCAGGCGCGCCAGGCACAACTGCAGCAGCACGCCCCGCTTGTTGCCCAGCAACTCGTGCCATTCGTCCACGACAATGCAGCGCAGGGCGCGAAAGCGCGCCGAGGCGTCGGCATACGACAGCAGCAGCGCCAGGGACTCGGGCGTGATCACCAGCACGTCCGCCTTGCCCTGCCGCGCCAGCCGCTTGTCGCGCGCGCTGGCGTCCCCGGTGCGCAGGGCCACCGTCCACGCCACATCGAGTTCTCCCGCCACCTGCGCCAGCGCGCGCGTCGTATCGGAAGCCAGCGCCCGCAGCGGCGTGACCCACAGGACGCACGGCCCTTCGCCCGCGGCCGCGCGCGGCGGCGCCTTGCCGGCCAGCGCTTCCAGCAGCGGGCCGCCAAAGGCCGCCAGCGTCTTGCCGCTGCCGGTCGGCGTGTGCAGCAGGCCCGATTCGCCATCCAGATAGCGCCGCCAGGTCTCGCGCTGGAAAGGCGCGGGCTTCCAGCCGCGCGCGGCGAACCATGCCGCCAGCGGCGCGTCCCGGCCCCGCCATGCCGCGCTCATCGCGCCAGTGCCTTCAACGTGCCCAGCTGATCGGCCTGGTCTGCGGACTTGTCGCGCCGCCAGCGCAGAATGCGCGGAAAGCGCACCGCCACGCCGGACTTATGACGCTTGGACAGGTTGACGCCTTCAAAGCCCAGCTCGAACACCTGCACCGGGTCGACCGACCGCACCGGCCCGAAGCGCTCGCGCGTGTGCGCGCGCAGCCAGCGGTCCAGCTCCAGGATTTCCTTGTCGTCCAGGCCCGAATAGGCCTTGGCGATGGGCACCAGCGTATCCCCCTGCCACAGGCCGAAGGTGTAGTCGGTGTAGAGCGTGCTGCGGCGGCCGTGGCCCGACTGCGCATACAGCAGCACCGCGTCGATGGTCAGCGGATCAATCTTCCACTTCCACCAGTCGCCACGGCGCCGCCCGCTCTGGTAGCCGGCGCTGCGGCGCTTGAGCATGAATCCTTCGACACCGCGCTCGCGCGATTCGGCGCGCAACGCGTGTGCGTCGTCCCAGCTGGGCAGGTCCACTAACGGCGACAGCTGGAGCCGCGCATCGGGATGGCGGCGCAGCAGCGCTTCCAGGCGCGTGCGGCGCTCCGCCTGCGGCAATTCGCGCAGATCCGCCCCGTCCTGTTCCAGCAGGTCGTAGGCCAGCATCCGCACCGGCGCTTCGGCCAGCCACCTGGGGCCGGGCTTCAGGCGCTGGATGCGGGTCTGCAGCGCCGCGAACGGCATCGGCGCGGCGGCGTCTTCCTGCCACGCCAGCAATTCGCCATCCAGCACGCAATCGGCGTCCAGCGCGGCCGCCGCGGCCTCGACCTCGGGGAAGCGGCCGTCCAGGCGCTCTTCCCCGCGCGACCACAACGCGACTTCCCCGCGGCGCCGGATCAACTGCGCGCGAATGCCATCCCATTTCCATTCGAGCAGCCAGTCTTCGATGGGCCCCAGCAGCGCGGGGTCGCCTTCCAGCGGCGAGGCCAGGAAGAAGGGATAGGGCTGCTGCCGGTCGCCCGGCAGTTCCTCGGCGCTCAGCAAGTCGCGCAAAAAGGCCGGGTTAGGCGACCACGCGCCCAGCATGCGCTGCGCGATTCTTGCGATCGGCACGCCGGACATCTCCGCCAGGGCCTGCTGCACCATGCGCTGCGACACGCCGACGCGCAGTGCGCCGGTCAGCAGCTTGTTGAAGACCAGCCGTTCCTCGAAGCGCAGGCCCAGCCAGGCCGACACGACGACGTCGCGGCGTTCGGCCTCGTCGCGGTTGGCCACGGGCGCCAGGATCTCTTCGATCCAGTCCGCCAGGCCGCGCTCGGGCGCCGCGTCGGCCGGATCGGGAATCAGCAGCGCCAGCGTCTCGGCCAGATCGCCGACCTGGTCGTAGCTGGCGTCCACCAGCCAGGGCGCGGTGTCCGACGCCGCCGCGGCCCAGGCGCGCAGTTCGGCCACGCCGGCGATCTTCCTGCGCGCGCTCGTGACCTTGCCGCCCGCCAGCAGATACAGCGCCCACACGGCGTCGCGCGGCGGCGCATCGCGGAAGTACGCGACCAGCGCCGCGCGCTTGTCCAAGGTGGCGGTGCTGCGGTCCAGTTCCTGATACAACGCCGCGAATCGCTTCATCCATGCATCCCAGGGCCGGTTGACACGCAAACGAGCCTCGAACAGGCCCTAGTCGTCCTCTCCATACTGCGTCGCCAGCGTCTCGGCGGCAATGCCGGATTCGTTCAGCGTGCGCACCAGCGCGTCGGTGTCGCCATGCGTGGCGATCACGCGGCGCGCGCCGGTCTCGCGAATGGTGCGCAGCAGGTCGGGCCAGTCCGCGTGGTCGGACACGACAAAGCCGCGGTCCATGTTGCGGCGGCGCCGGTTGCCCCGCAGCCGCATCCAGCCAGACGCGAAGCCATGCTGCGCCTTGCGGAACCGCCTCAGCCACGCACTGCCCGCGGCCGACGGCGGCGCAAGAATCAGCTCTCCAGCAAATCCCGTACCCGGCGTCGACGGCGCTCCGTCCGCGTCGATGACCAGACGCGTGTCGGCCATCGCGATGCCGGCGCGCCGGTACACGTCAACCCCCGCCGCGATCGCGCCGTGCAGGTAGACCGGCCGGTCGACAAAAGGCTGCAATTCCGCCAGCACCCGCTGCGCCTTGCCCAGCGCATAGCAGTAGAGAATGGCGGCCTCGCCGCGCCCGGCGCAATGGTCGCGCCAATGCGCGATGTCGCGCGCGACGTCCGCCGCGCTTGGCCATCGGTAGATCGGCAGCCCGAAGGTGGCCTCCGTGATGAAGGTGTCGCAGGCGACAACCTCGAATGGGCTGCAGGTGGGGTCGGGCTGGCGCTTGTAGTCGCCGGAGACGACCCACACCTGCCCGTCGGCCTCGATGCGGACCTGGGCGGAGCCAAGCACATGACCCGCCGGGTGCAGCGACACGCGGGCGCGGCCCAGCGTAAAGGCCTGGCCGTAGGCGTGGACGCGATAGTCCTGATCGCCCAGGCGCCAATGCAGGATGGGCAACCCTTCCTCGCTGGTGTGGTAGCAGCCCATTCCCGCCCGCGCGTGATCGCCATGGCCGTGGGTCAGCACGGCGATGTCCACCGGACGCCAAGGATCTATATAGAACCCGCCGGCCGGGCAAAACAGGCCTTCCGGACGCAATTGCACGATGTCGCGCATGGGGCGCTCCCGCCAGGGCGCGGCGCGAAGGTCCTCGCGGCCGCCGTGCTGTCGTTATACCGCGAAGAGGCTCCGTCGCCGCCCGCACCCGCCGCGTCGAAACCATCCGATGAGGAATACAAGATTCCGTTGCAGACGACGGCGCCGCAAGCAGGTAGTGTCGAAAGCAGGCTTAAAGGAGAAAATATGCGCACCAAGCACATCCTGACTCTCGTTGTCCTGGTTGTCGTCGTCTCTGTCGCCCTGTCGCTCGTTCCCTGGTAGCCGGCCCGGGCAGGCGGCGGCCATGCTCTGGATCCCAAATGCCTGCCCCTTTGACGCCATCCCTGCTGCACCAGACCCTGCGCGCCGTCGCGCGCCGCTATCGCCTGCCGGAGCTGCCCGGCGCCGCGCCCGATCTGCCGGAATCGGACCCGGCCACGGCGCTGGCCATCGCCATCGAACAGACACGCGCGTGTCTCGCCCGCGGCGATGCGCCCGACGAAGCGACCCGGCGTCTGTTCATCGAAGCGCTTGCGCACCTGATCCGCTACGCCCTGCGCGAGCCGAATGGCGATCCCGTTTTTCAGGCCATGGTGCTGCGCCACCGGACGCCGCGCGTGCGCGAGCACGCTGCGCTCGGCACGCATGCCAGCCGCGACCGCCGCGCGGTACGCACCGCCGTCGACGCGCTTGCGCATCCCGGCAAGCGGCGGAGCCTGGCGCCCGGACCCGTCAACGACGCACTGGCGCAGTTGCATGCGGCGGCAGCGGCGGCATCGTGGGCGGCACTGTCCGATTGCGCGGGCCGCATGCTCGCCATGCCCGGCGCCACGCTCGATGCGCCGCTGCGGCAGGGCCTTGCGCAGCTGCTGGACGATCCCGCCCTGGCACGCCTGATGCGGCTTGATGCATTGGCGTCTGACCCGCTGGTGCGGCGTTATCAAGCGCTGTGGGACAGGCAGGGTCCGCGCCCCGGCAGCACCGAGGCTGCCGAACAAGGCGCGCAATCACGCCGTCGGGGCGACGCCGTCGAAGCCATGGCGGCAACGACGCTGGACGCATGGGCGCGCCTGCTTGCCCAAGACGAGGGCAAGCCTTTCCGCGTGGCGACCTCGCTGCGCGTGCCGTCGTCGATGCCGGGCGACCCGGAACGCGCGAAGACCGAATGGGACGTCGCGCTGCTACGGCGCTCAGGCGATGTGGATGGAGACGCGGACGGCGATGCGGATGGAGACGCGGATGGCGACGCAGTTGCCGCCGCGGCCTGGGACGTGTGCCTGCTCGTGGAAGCCAAGGCCTCGGTCGATGCCGCCACCACGGACCTGCCGCGTCTGTTGCGCGGCCTGCGGCTGCTTGCGAACGCCGATGCAGACACGGTCTATCCCTTCGACTGCCGGCAGGGAGTGGTGCGTCTGCACGGCGCATCGTTGTCCGCGCTGAAGACCGACGACGCCGGACTGGCCG
This sequence comes from Achromobacter arsenitoxydans SY8, assembly GCF_000236785.1. Classification (GTDB taxonomy): domain Bacteria; phylum Pseudomonadota; class Gammaproteobacteria; order Burkholderiales; family Burkholderiaceae_B; genus Achromobacter; species Achromobacter arsenitoxydans. Next base: position 19,347 of record NZ_AGUF01000068.1, read on the forward strand.
CGACGGTCCTTTACTTCTGCGATGCGCCCGCCGAAGCCTCGCCCCGCTTGCTGGGCGCCGCGAGCCGCATGCAACTGCTGTCCGCGCCGGCCAGCCTGGATTTCGCCAGCAGGCTGGCCGACGGCCAGGCCGCGCAGCCGCAGGAACTCGAGCCCGTCTGGCTGCAACTCATGGAATCGCCCAGATGGAGCGCCGTGCTCAACCAGTATCCGATGCTGCGCCAGGTGCGCGAATTGATGGTGCACCCCGACGATCTGCGGGACGCAATCGACATTGCGAGCCGTCCCGCCGCGTGACGCCGCGGCATCGGACTCACGGCGCCGTATTGGCAGTTCTGCCCCAGTCTGGCGCATGGCGCATCTCGGCCTAACCTTTGGCCATGCTTGTGTGAATTTTTCCTAGTCCGGCGTTCTCGGCGAGGCCGAATAGCGTTTCCATGTCTTATAGAAGATATGGCCTTGCGCGCATTTAAAGCGATACCGGACATTCCAGCCGTGCCAGACATCGTCCAGGCAAACGAAACCCAGGCGCTCCTCAGCTGCCCGCAATCGTGGAGTATGGTCCAGGATAGGATGGTTGCTCTGAGTCGATGAGGTTTCAGAATCGCGAATGGTCATCTTGAAGATCCCTGCCGCGGGCGCGCTCGTGGAAATGTGCGTCGGTAGTTTCTATGCTTTACGGAACTGCCCCGCGCACGATGAGAAAACTTCACAGCCGCACGCAAGCCGCGCAGGCTCAAACACCATGGCGCGACCGTTGTGCAGGGCGGACGCATCGCCTCCCGAAACCAGACGAAATGTTCCCTTGTGCGTGGGGCAGTTGGCGTGATCACCGAGCAAGCATTGAGGCCTGCCATTCACGGGAAAGCCGCTCGCTTCGATCATGCTGCCGCCGCCGGAGTGCTTGTCCCCCTGACGAATTGCGCCATTGGACATGAGTCAGCCCCTCTTTACGGGAAGGCGAAACCACTCACGTCCGGCCGACCGCCGCGTATCGGCGTTGCGCGTGCATGCCATGCTCATAGTCCAGCGGGCAGCACTTGAGGGTCCCGTTGACGGACGGTGTCGAGGAAGTTCTCGAGCAAGTCGTCCTGCGCTCCCAGCGTGCCAAGAATATTCGGCGTGCAGGTTATCTGCGCATAGGGTGTCTGCATCAGCGGATGGTCGATGTGGGCTGGATTGGGCAAGCCAAGCAGATCGCGCAGGCGCAGCACGGCGAGGATCTCGGTCGGGTGGACGGCCAGAAGTGGGGTGTCGAACTCAAAGTCTCCGGAGTCAGCCTCGCGCTCGGTCAATGCAATGCGAGCTACATGCAGATCGCAGGCAGCAATCAATGCGGGCAACAACTTTTCCGGATTGGGTACGCGCCACATCGACACCAATGGCCCCCAGGCTGGATCGCGCGGCAATGCATACTTATCAAGATCGAGAGGCTTTTCCAGCCAGTTGCTGAGAATTGTCAGACCGAACGCCGCGTAGCGTAGCGTGGTCCCAATTGGTGGATTATTGCCATTACGAACGCCATAACCACCGGCAAGTCCGTCAACTACCGTCAAATAAAGCGCCTGGGCAGCATCTGGTTGCCCCAACGCAATAGCGCCTAGCATAAGATCGGTGAGGCTATCCAGGCTACTAGTGGCATTTCTGGCTGTGCCTTTTAGCCCTTGAATACTAATTCCGTCTGCAACGACTCTTCTCCTGAATCCACAGGCCATGCGCTCGAGCGCCCCACCAATTTGGCCTCTTTTTGCATCCAAGAGTGCCTTGGAACATAACAACATTCCGTGCTTGTACAGATCTATGGCGGCCAATCCTGGTCTATCTATTTCACCTGAAACATATTGCTCCAGCCATTCATTTGGCGGCCAGTTATCGGTCGCCCAACTCTCGACGTCAAGGATAGATTTTTCTAATCTGGATTTCGGTTGTTTTGTTGCCATGTCACATCCTAGGCCAATTGTTGAGTTGTATACCCGATCCTTGACCGACTCCGTGGCCTACCAGGGTATTGATCTTGCCCTCGCTATTGAGGAACACCTGAGCATGGACGTACTGAATATTCCCCGACTCCTTTGCTCTGTCCAGCATCGCCACTTTTTCCATTGCTAAAGGGTCAAGCTCCAACACCTTCTCTCGCTTCCACCAACGTCCCTTTCTCTTCACATTGGCAAGTATCCGCTCAGTGTTGTCTTCTCCTCCTTTCCCCTGAGTTTTCTCCAAAAGCCCAGGCGTCTCGCTCTTGCCTAGCGTCGTCTTGACCTCCATCACAATCAAGGTTTCCTCGTTGAACACCACCTTCTGCTGCTGGGACACGTCGCGTAAACCTTCGATACGATGACGCCCCTCTGCGCTCGGAACCCGAATCAACATCTCGGGAGGCGGCGGCACTCTGACCAGCATATCCAGGCCGTGGTTGCTCTTGTTCTTCAGCCCAAAGCGGCTGACCCCGCCGCTTTTGAGCGCATAGCCCAGTATGTTGTCCGGCTTGACTCCCCAGTGCCGCACCAGTTGCGCCGCAAGAATCTCTTCGCCAGCATCGCCCACCACGTTGTGCAGGCTCTTTCCCTTTCGTGCGCTTCCGATAAGGTGAATCTGCAGCGCCGTGCGCTCTCGCGCACTATTGTTGATGACCGCGAAATCGGCGCGTGCGGCCTCGGCCTCAACAACCGTCTGGGACTTGTTGGTGTCGGTTGAATAGCGTTGCCGAACCCGAACGCGCGTGCCGCCCAGTGTCTGATCACGCGTGTCGATGACCGCTTCAAGCGCCGTACCCTGGCCATTCTTGTGTCCCCCGAGCCGCTTGAGGTCTGCTTCATTGAGCATTTTCACGTCAAGCTTGACCGCTTTTCCGCCGACCTCGCGCATGATCCAGCGCGCGGCGCCGAAGGCCGATGGCGTGAGCATGGCGAGGTTGATGCTCATGAAGACTTGCTTGGCGCGCGCTTCGGCAGTTTCCGGGTTGGCAAGCGCGGCGAACGTTTCGAAGAACTTCTCGCCGATGCTCAGGCCTTCTCCGGTGATCATGCGGCTGGTGCCGTCGCCCAGCGCGTCTATGGCCAGCGCACGGTCCACGGCCACAAATAGATAGCGCACCCCGGCCATGGCGCCGCGCGCGCCCAGCGCGACCTCACCTGCCACCGGCACGAATGCCAGCAGGGAGACGGCGACTTCGAAGAATCCCTTGATGGCCTCCCAGATGCGGACATTGGCCTTCGCTTGTTCGAATTCGCGGGCCAGGTGCTGGACAGCTACATCGACGGGAAACAGGCCTTTGGGGGTGTTCCAGGAGAACGGCATGCTGATGCCGCTCTGGCCGTCCGGGTCTTCATATTCAATTCGCGGGCTGTGTTCCCACGTCACCGAGGTAAAGGTCAGGTAGTAGAGCTTGCCGCCGGCAAAGCGGAAGTTGCGCTGGATGCGGAATCCCATCCGGTCATCGGTACGCTGGCCAAAATTGTCGAGCACGGGAGGGGCAAGCGCATCGTCGGCGATGTCGTCGTCCAGGCAGACGATCTCGCATTCCTGCACCGCAATGAATGCCCAGAGCTCGGCCATCCGGGCTTCGCCATACTGGGCGCCAAAGCGATCCAGAACCTGGAGCAGAAAGGTGTCGCGGTAGTTGCGTTCCCGGTCGCGGATCCACGGGTTGTCCATGAACCACCGATAGGTCGCCGCCGTTCCCTGCGACGGTATGCCTAGAACCAGGTCAGCATTCCGCGGGCCGCCGTCCGGGTTCAGAGAAAATAGCGAACCCGGCACCGTGCATTCCGTGCAGATTTTCTGGGGCCGGGGAAGGACTCCGTCCGCCGCGTCCTGCGCCAGTTTGTCGTAGCTGGCCGTCACCGCGCCGTCACTCATCGCCACTCTCCGTCAGGGCCCGCCGGTGGGCGAGCAGAAAGCGCGTGATTTCGCGCTGATGAACGCTTTGCTGGCTGGGATCGTCGATGACTCGGAGCAATTCAGCCAGGAACGGATTCTTGGGAAACCACGGGCCGTAGATCAGAGCCAGCAGGAGACTGGCGTTGAACTGCGTCAGTTGATGCGGGGTGAGCCCGATAATGGCGTCACTGGGTTTAGGCAGGGCAATGCCCCGCGCCTTGTATCCCAGCTCTACGTAGCCCGTGAGAGGCCGCCTGTAGATCGCAGGCAGTTCATTCGCCTGGCGAAAGCCGGCCTCGTACTGCTCGAACAAGGGGAGTATTTTTCGCGCCGCGACGCCTCGCATTTGCGCCACGTTCTGGAAGGCATTCCAGATATCCTCGGGCTTGAGCGCGTCCGGAACGATGCTCAGCGCTGCGACGGCCGCGTCTAACATACCGGGCAACACCGCCTCAAAGTCCCGCCGCGCAACGACGACCGCCTTCATGGCCAAGGCGATGCGAGCGTTTTGGTCCATCCCCGGCGCATCCAGGTACTTCTCGAATTTGCCGGCGTACATCGGGTGATGTTCCCAACCCGGGCCCAATATCAAGTCGGTGAGGATATGGAAGCTGTACAAACCGTCCTCGCCGAATCCATTTTGGATGGCCTGCCGCCCCGCCTGACGTACGAAGGGAGCGATAAGCTCGGGTTGAGCTGGCAGGCGTGGCAAGACGGGCGCCAAGGTGTCGCGGATGTATCGGACAAGCTGGCGGCCGGTGTCGCGCGTTGCCGCGCCAGCAAGGCGCTCCCGGTCGATGGTGAGCAAGGCCATTACGCAGCCCCCTGCCCAGAGGTCGGCTCGTCCCAGAGCAGATAACCCTCTCGTCCGGGGTGGTCCCAACCTTGTTCGAACAGCGGTTGCACTCGCCTAGCCAACGCAATCTTCGGGTCATGCAGATAGAACGCTTCCACGCCCTTGCGGCCAAACAGCTTTGCCACGGTTTCGGGCGCGGGAGAGATCGAGTCCAGGTAGAGCAGCAGCGATGCAGGATCGCCCAGGCGCAGAACGTAGCGGCCCTCGCTGTCCTGGAACTTGGTGAAGCGGCGCAGGTGCGCGCAGAGGCCGTCGATGTCCAGGCGAGTGAAAAGGATGCTCAGCGGAAAGCCGTCCAGCGCGCCGCCGAGCCATTGGTCTAAGGCCGACCCGGGATGGCTCTGGAACAGGCAGGGCGCATGCTGCTCCAGAACGCTGTGGGGTTCGAGCTTCCACAATGAGCGATACGGCTGGTCGTGAAACTCCAGGCGGGCGCGCAAGTCGGAATGCGCAGACATCTGCGTCAGGCAAAAGACATTCATTTCCGGGGCAGTCGCAGCAATTCCCCAATCTGTGAGCCAGCGCTTCAGGCCCATGGTCATGCTTCCTTGTCTAGCGGGCATTCTTCGATCAATGGCGTCCCTTCGCGTATGGCGGCCTCGATTGCCTTGACTTGGTTGGAACCTGGCGAGAGCACACGAACGTTGCCTTTGAAGAGGATGTTCGGCGCATCCAGGCTGATGCCGTTGCCATCGAGGACGACAGTGCCGGCGGGCCCCCGAATCAGGATGCGGTCGGTGCCTTGCAGCACATAGTCGCGAGTCATCGTGCGTAGGGATGTCTTGGCCTCGATGGACTGGACGCCTTCGATAACCACGGTGTCATGCTCGCCAATTTTTATGGTCCGGCTGGAGGCGATTTCCTCTCGTTGCGAGTTGCCGACTTTGCGGATTTCGTTGCGGTCGATCGTGTCGAATACGTCCTGGCGGATATGTTGCTTGCGATCCCGGCCGACACTGTGGGTGTCGTCCTGGCCGATGTTCGTGTTGCGATCTCGACCAACTCCATTGGTCTGGTCGTTGCCAACCGATCTGGTCTCGTCGTGATTGACGTGGATGTTCTGGTCTTTCTGCGCGTGGACGTAGATCTCTTCCTGGTCGTTTTCGTCCTCGAAGCGGATTTCGTTGTAGCCCTCGCCCTTGTGGGTCTGGGTCTTGATGGTCATGCGCGTCTTGTGTCGCGGCAGTTCGTAGGGCGGCAATTGCAGGCGGTTGTAGGTGCGCCCGGTGATCACCGGCTGGTCCGGATCGCCGTCGTAGTACGAGACGATGACCTCCTGGCCGATGCGCGGGATGGCCATGTGGCCCCAGGTGGCGCCGGCGATGTTCTGCGATACGCGGATCCAGCAGGAACTGTGCTCGTCGTTGCGGCCTTCGCGGTCCCACGGGAACTGCACTCGGACACGGCCGTATTCGTCGGTAAATATTTCCTCATTTTTTGGGCCCACCACTACGGCGTTTTGCGGGCCGTCGATGCGCGGCCTGGGCAGCGGTTCGGCACGCCATTCGGCGTCGTCCGGCACCAGTTCGGCTTCGTAGCGGTAGGGCGTGCCCTGGCCGGCGTCGGCGCTTTCTTCGGCCTGGCTGGTGTGCTGCGTGCCGTAGTGGACGATGTTGACCGGCCGCCAGCCGCGGTTCATATCGTCCCGCGGGTGGCCCGCCAGGGTGAAGGAGATGCCGGGCTGCAGGCGCGGATCGTCGCCCTCGACCACGGCCATGCGCGCGTCGCGGCGGTGACCGCGCAGGCGGTTCTGCGCAAAGGGGCGGCCAACCTCGTCGAACTTGGCGCGGGCGGGGTAGTCGTAGCGCTCGTAGCGGGCGCCCTGGTGACCCAGGTCCTGGCCGTCGCGGCTGTGTTCGTGGGCGTAGCTGGGATGCTTGAAGGTGTAGTCGCGCTGCGTCTGGCGCGCGGTGCGCACGTTCTCGGCATAGGCGAAGCGGCGCAGCGCAGGCTGGGGCTGGTCGCCTCCGGGCGTGGGGTTGTATTGCACGGGCTCGTCGCCGATGCGGCCGTGGATGAACAGGCGATCGCTGTGGACCAACTGGTGCCCCTCGGCGCTGTGGCGGAAGGAATAGAAAAAGCCTTCCTCGCGCATGATGCGCTCAAGAAAGTCGTAGTCGGTGTCGCCGGCCTGCACGCAGTATTCGCGAACCAGGTGCTCGGTGGTGACGCGCTGTTCGTAGTCCTGCGTCAGGCCGTGGGCCTTGAGCACGGCCTCGGCAATCTGCGGGACGGTAAGGGTCTGGAAGATGCGCCAGTCCGCGCTGAGCTTCAGGCGCGCCAGGCGCGGCTCGACGACGGCGCGGTAGCGGGTCCGTCGGAAGCCCGTGTTCTCTTGGGAAAATGCGGAAATGGCCCCGTGCACGTAGCGGACCGGCGTGTCGCCGTGCCAGATGGTCAGGCGCGCGGGGCGGTCCAGCACCAGGCCGAAGTCCACGGCGGGATTGGCGCAGGCCAGGTCGATGGAAAGCAGATAAGTCTGGGACAGCGCTTCGCGCAGTTCGAATTCGATGACCTCGAATGCATCGTGCGGCGCTTCGCTGCCGATGAGGTCGAAGGTGAAGCGCAGGTCGGATTGGGAAGGCAAGGCGTGCTCCGTACAGCGGCAGGCCTTGTTCGCCGGAAATGGCGAATAGTCCGCCTGTGAACAGGCGTCCCGTTTGAATCGACGGATTGCAGTGGACGCGCTTGGACTTAGCGCTCAATCCTGCGCAATTGCTGGCTTCCCGTATACGGGACTAGTCCTGATCTATCGGGCGATTGCTAAGACTTTCTCTATTAATCTCGGAAGAGGGGCTTCCGCGCGAAATAGTTGGAAACGCAGGCCGCGGACGCGCCGGCATGGCGCGCCCGCGGCGCCTCACCACGAATACTTCAGCGTCGCCAGCACCAGCCGTCCCGCGCCGTACGTGCACGCGGTGGCCGTTACGCACGTGCCCACATAAGTGCGATCAAACAGATTGCTGGCATTCAACGATAGCGACAGGCCGCGCATCGACGGCTGCATCTGGCCGAAGTCGTAGGACAGGGCGGCATCCACCAGCGTGACGGCGGGAATCCTCAAGGTATTGGCCGGGTCGCCCCAATCGGACCCGATGTACCGCACGCCCGCGCCCAGGCCCAGCCCCTGCAGCGGTCCGCCCTGGACTTTGTAGCCCAGCCAGGCCGAGGCCTGGTGGGCCGGCGCGTAGTACTGCTTCTTGCCCTGGCGCGACTCGGGCACGCCGTTCACGATGTCGGTATTGGCGCTGCGGGTCACCACCGCGTCAACATATCCGTACGAAGCGATCAGGTCCCAGCCCCGCGCCAGATTGGCCTTGCCTTCAAGTTCGATGCCGCGCGCGCGGATCTGGCCGGTCTGGGTCTGGAAGCCGGGCGGGCGCCCGGGCGTGGTGTCGCTGGTAAGGACGTTGTCCTGCGTCAGCTGGTAGGCCGACAGCGTCACCAGGCTGTCGCTGCCCGGCGGCTGGTACTTCAGGCCCGCCTCGATCTGCCGGCCCTCGGTCGGCCGGAACGGATTCGACTCGAAGTCCGTGCCGCCCGTGGGTGCGAACGATGTGGAGTACGCCACATAGGGCGCCAGCCCGTTGTCCATCAGGTAGGTCAGCCCGGCCCGGCCGGTGAATGCCGAATCGTCCTGGGTCGTCTTGCCCCCCGTCAGCCGGTTACGGGTGGCGCTGCTGGCCATGTCGTAGCGCCCGCCCAGGGTCAGCAGCCAGCCGCCATAAGAGATCTGGTCCTGCGCATAGAAGCCGGACTGCTCAGTGTCCTGGCGCGTGTCGATGCGCGGGATCAGGTCCTTCAGGCCGGGACGCGGCCTGCCATAGACCGGATCGAAGAGATCCAGCGCCGGCACCCCCGCAATGACGTTGGCGAATTTGTACGTGTCGCGCATGTCCAGGTAGTCGAAGCCGACCAGGAACTCGTGTCCGACCGGACCCGTGTCGAATCGCGCGATGGCCTGGGTGTCGACGTTGAGCGTCGTGCCGGTGCCCTGCCCGCGCGTCATGGTGCGCGACCAGGTGCGCATGTCCACGGGGTTGAGCAGGTAGCCGACAGCGGTGCGCGCTTCGCCGCGCATGTGGCTATAGCGCAGTTGCTGCTTGACGCTCCAGGTGTCGTTGAATGCGTGCGTGAACAGGTAGCCGGCCGAGTACTGTTCGCGGTCGTAGCGGTCCCAGCCCGGTTCGCCGGGGAAGCGGTCGCGCGGTATGCGGCCGTTCGGGTTGGAGTACAGCGTGCCGGCCGCGGGCAGGTTGCCGTACAGCGGCACCTGATGGTCCTTCTGATAGAAGCCCAGCAGGCTCAGCGAGGTGGCCGCGGAAGGCCTCCAGGTCAGCGCCGGCGCAACGAAGCGGCGGTCGTCCTCGGTGTAGCGCGACGACTGCGCCGCGTCGCGCGCCAGCGCGACCAGCCGGTAGCTCCATTGTCCGGCCTCGTCCACCGGGCCGCCCAGGTCCAGCGCGGCCTGCGCCCGGCCGTAGCTGCCCGTCTGCAGTTCGATCTCGCGATGCGGCGTGGCGGTGGGCAGCTTGCTCACCATGTTGATCAGGCCGCCGGGGTTGTTCTGGCCGTAGAGCACGGACGACGGCCCCTTGAGCACCTCGATGCGCTCCAGCCCATAGGGCTCGATCTGCAGCATGCCGAAGCTGTAGGCGCCAAAGGGCAACCGCGCGCCGTCCAGGTTGTTGCGCGCGCCGAAGCCGCCCCGCAAATAGATGTTGTCGTAGCGCAGGTCGGTGCTGCCGCCCGGTGCGTAGACGCCCGGCGTATAGGCCAGCGCCTCGACGATGCTGCGCGCCCCGCGCGCGGCGATCTCATCGCGCGTGACCACGTTGACCGTCTGCGGGATCTCCAGGATGGGCGTATCGGTCTTGGTGCCCGTGCCGCTGCGCAGCGCCACGATGCCCGCGACCGGCCCGTAGGCGGACTCGCCCACGCCTTCCACGCGCACCGCGGGCAGCACGGCGGTGGGCGCCGATGGCAGCCGCCGCAGCGTGTAGACATTGGCCCCATCGCGCCGCGCCGCCAGCGGCGTGCCCGCCAGCAGGCGCGCCAGCCCCTCGTCCACCGTCCACGCGCCCTGCAGGCCGGCCGTCGTAAGGCCCTCTGCCAGGCCGGGATCGAACGACAGATTGATGCGCGCGGCGCCCGCGAATGCGGTCAGCGCCGGCCCCAGCGGTCCGGCGGGAATGTCGAAGCGCGCAAGGCCGGCCGCGGCGGGCGGGCTGGCCGCGCCGGACTGGGCCTGCGCGGCCAGCGGCGCCGCCATGGTCAGCGCCGCGCACAGTGCGCCTGCGGCGGCGCGGCATAGCGGCCCGGCCGCGAAAGGTTTGAAACTGGAATTCATGCTGATCCCGACAGAGTGCAAGCGAAGGTGCTTTATGGACTTGTCGGATGAAATTCAAAAAGGGGCCAAAAATTTTTCCAGACCGCAATCGCCCCCGCGCATCGCCTTCAGGCAGGCACGACGCTGACCCAATAGCGGGTGCGGTACACCACGCGCACCGGCAGGCTGCGCGACACGGCAAGCAACGCGGCGTCGGTGTCGTCGGCCTGGAAGCCGCCGGAGATTCTCAGGTCCGCCACCTGCGGGTCGCAGCGCAGCAGGCCAGGCCGGTAGCGGGCCAGCTCTTGCAGGAAGTCCGCCAGGCGCTGGTTGTCCGCGTACAGCACGCCGTCCAGCCATGCCTGCGGCGGATGCGGACTGGCGGCGGGCGCCTGCGTTTGCGCAGCGGAGAAGTCCACGCTTTGCCCCGCGTCCAGCACCACGCCCGACAGCGCGGCGCGCGGCTGCACGCGCACGCGGCCTTCAATGACCGCCACGCGGCTGCTGTCCCGCATCTGCCTGACCGCGAAATACGTGCCCAGCGCCTGCGCGCTGCCTTCGGCCGTATGCACCACCAGCGGCCGCGGATCCGGTGGTTCCGCATGCGCCGAGCGCAGCAGGATCTCGCCTTCCCGCAGCCGCACCTGACGCTGCGAGCCGTCGTAATCCAGGTCCACGGCGCTGGCGGTATTGAGCACCAGCAGGCTGCCGTCGGGCAGCTCGATCCGGCGACGCTCGCCGCTACGCGTGGCGTAGTCGGCCGTCCATTGCAGCGGCGCCGCCCGCCACGCCAGCCAGCCGGCGGGCGTGGCCACGATCAGGCCGGCCAGTACGCGAAGCGCGGCGCGGCGCGGCGCCGCCGCGTCCACCGTGGCGCGGCCCAGGCCCGGCGGCAATCCGCCCAGCTTGGCCAGCACCGCCTGCGCCCGCGTCCAGGCGCGGTCGTGCTCGGCGCTGCGCTGGCGCCAGCGCTCGCAGGCCAGCCGGTCGGCTTCGGAAAAGCGGCCGGAATGCAGGCGCACCAGCCAGTCGGCGGCCTCGCCGGCGATCTTCGGGTCGATCGGAGCGGACGCGGCGCTCATTCGGCGGCCAGGATGCAGTGCGTGAAGGCGTCGGCCATGTAGCGCTTGACCGTACGCACGCTGACGCCGAGTTCGGCGCCGATCTGTTCATAGGTCAGCCCGTCCAGCTGCGACAGCAGGAATGCCGCCCTGACCTTCTCGGGCAGCGCCGCCAGCAGCGCGTCCACCTCGCGCAGCGTCTGCAATATCGCCAGGCGCTGCTCTTCGGACGGCGCATGGCGCTCCGGCATCGCGGCCAGGGCTTCCAGGTACGCCTGCTCCAGCGCCAGGCGCCGGTACATGTCCGCCATCAGGCGCTTGGCGATGGTCGTCAGGTAAGCCCGCGGTTCCTGCAAATCGGGCATGGCTCGCCGCCGGTAGGCGCCCAGCAGGCCGGCGAAAGTGTCCTGTGCCAGGTCCGCGGCGTCCGCGCTATTGCCCAGGCGGCGCCGCAGCCATCCGAACAGCCAGCCGTGATGCGCGTCGTAGAGACGCTGCACGGCAAGGGCGGGAGATTGCTCGGAGGTCGTCATGGGAGCACAGGCAAATTAGCTGAATAGGAAGCAGTCGCAATTATCCAGATTAAGCCCTTCCCTGACAACGCTGTCGCGCCGCCCCCATTTACCCAGGGGTTATCCCTCATAAGCACAACAAATACGCCGGATAAGAATTCATAATTTCTTTTATGCGGCCGCCGCGCGTATAACAGGCAGTCCACTCAAGGGGTTACACGGCATGAAGGCATACTTTCACGACGATCAGAAGCTACACCATCCGCAGACCTACTTTTCGCGCGGCAAGATGCGCACGCCCCAAGAGGTGCCGTCGCGCCTGGACGGGCTGGTGCAGGCGGCCCGCCGGCTGGGCTTCGACGTGCAGACGCCGGCCGACCACGGCGCGGGCGCCCTGTCGGCCGTGCATTCCCTGGACTACCTGCGCTTCCTGCAGGACGCCCACGAAGACTGGATGAAGCTGCCCGGCGATTGGGGCGGAGAAGTGGTCTCCAATGTGTTCGTGCGCGAGCCCAACGCGCTGCGCGGCGTGCTGGCCAAGGCGGGACGATATTTGGCCGACGGCAGTTGCCCGGTCGGCCCGAAGACCTGGCATTCGGCGTACTGGTCCGCGCAGTGCGCCGTCGCGGGCGCGGAAGCGTTGATCGCCGGCGACCGCCGCGCCTACGCCATCTGCCGACCGCCCGGCCACCATGCGCGGCGCGACGCCGCGGGCGGCTTCTGCTACCTGAACAACGCGGCCATCGCGGCGCAGCGCCTGACCTCGCGCTTCCCGCGCGTGGCCATCCTGGACACCGACATGCACCACGGCCAAGGCATCCAGGAAATCTTCTACGACCGCAGCGACGTGCTCTACGTGTCCATCCATGGCGACCCCGAGAACTTCTATCCGGTAGTGGCCGGATTCGAGGACGAGCGCGGCGTCGGCGAGGGCTACGGCTACAACATCAATCTGCCCATGCCGCACGGTTCGCCCGAATCCGTCTTCTTCGACCGGCTGGCGCAGGCGCGCCGCGCGATCACCCTGTTCCAGCCCGACGCGCTGGTGCTGTCGCTGGGCTTCGACATCTTCGAAAAGGATCCGCAGGCGATGGTCAGCGTTACGGAAGACGGCTTCGAACGCCTGGGCCGCGAGGTCGGCGGCCTGGACCTGCCGACCCTGATCGTGCAGGAAGGCGGCTACTACATCGAAGGGCTGGAATCCAACGCCACGCGGTTCTTCACCGGGCTGGCCGGCGCCTGACCGGGCCGTCCGCAACGCCCATGCCGCAGCGTCCCGCTCCCGCCTCCGCCCAGCTTGCGCCCGAGCGCATGGACTGGAACCTGCTGCGCACCTTCATGTTCGTGGTGCAGGAGCGCGGCGTGGGGCGGGCGGCACAGGCCCTGCACCTGAGCCAGCCCGCCGTCAGCCAGGCGCTCAAGCGCCTGGAGGACGCCGTGGGCGGAATGCTGCTGCACCGGCGCAACGGCGAATTCCGCCTGACCGGCCTGGGCGACGAGATCTACGCCATCGCGCGGGACATGTACGGCACGATGGCCCGCATCGAAAACGCCGCGGCGCGCGACACGGCCGAAGTCGCGGGCACGCTGCGGCTGCTGGTGATGAGCAAGGTGCAAAGCCCTGCGTACGACGACTTCCTGGCGCAGTTCCATCGCCGCCATCCCAGGATCGAATTTCACGTCGACGTGTTACCCAGCGCCGCCATCCTGGACGCCCTGTCCAAGCGCGTGCCCGCGCTGGGCATCTGCCTGTGCCGCAAGCCCGTCCCGGCGCTGGAGCTACGCCTGTTCCTGCGCCACCGCTACGCCGTGGTCTGCGGCCGCCATCACCCGCTGTTCTCGCGGCAGCGCGTCGGCATCGAAGACCTGATGGACCAGAATTTCGTCTGCTTCACCAGCGACCAGATCGGCGACACCCTGTCTCCGCTGACCATATTCCGCGATCAGCAGGGCTTTACCGGCCGGATCGTGGGCACGTCCCCGAACATCGAAGAGATCCGCCGCATGGTGGTTGCAGGCATCGGCCTGAGCTTCCTGCCGGAACACCTGATCCGCCAGGACGTCGCGGGCGGCGAGCTGCGGCGCCTGCCGCCCGGCGAAGCCGTCGCGGAGATCGACGTCTTCCTGGCCTGGCACCGGCAGCGCAAGCCGACGCCAGCCGAGACCGCCTTCCTGGCCGCATTCGAGCGCTTCCTGAGCCTGACGCCGCTGGACTCGCGCGCCGGATAAGGCGCGGCGATCCTGTCAGGGCGGCGCCCCGCCCGCCCAGAGCGTCACTCGGTCGCGCCCGTCCTGCTTGGACTGATACAGAGCCTGGTCCGCGCATTTGATGACCGCCTGCGGCGACTCGCCGTCGCGCGGCCATAGCGCCACGCCGACCGACACGGTCACATGGCCAACGCCGTCCGGCATCGGCTTTTTCGCAACCGCCGCCCGGATCCGCTCGGCCGCCAGCATGGGGCCCTGCGGTGCGGATGCAGGCACGACCACCACGAATTCCTCGCCGCCGATGCGAAAGGGCAAGTCTTCCGGCCTCAGGTTGTCCTGCAGCGTCCGGGCCATCGCGATCAGAACCTTGTCGCCGGCCGGATGGCCATGGACATCGTTGACCTGTTTGAAGTGGTCCAGGTCAAGCGCAATCACCGCAAACGGCGTGCCGGCGGCCACCAGTTCGTCGATGCGCTCGCGCAAGGCGCGGCGGTTCATCAGCCCTGTCATGGGGTCCGTCATCGACTCCGTGTTCAGACGCCCCACCTCGTCGCGATGCTGCGCCAGGGTGTCCGCCAGCGCCTGCCGCAACGTCTCGGCCTCGTGGTACCAGGTCTTCCGGGTGCTGGCCTTCAGCGCCTGATCACTCGCCGGCTCCGCGCTGGCAAGCGCGCCTGTCAGCCGGGTCAACGGCCGGGCGATGGCATACGCGCAGGCGCAGACCAGTAACAAAGTCAGCGCCACTGCCGGAACGGCGAGCAGCAGCGATTCGCCCAACAGGGCTTTTAGGGGCGAAAGCGCATGCTCCAGCGGACGCTGCACCACCACCGCCCAATTTCCCTTGATCAGCGGAACATAGCCGGCCAGCACCGGTTCCCCGGACGGGTCCAGGACTTGCGCGGCGCCCGGCCCCGCGGTCGGCGAGATATTGGGCGTGACCGAGCTGACCACTTCCGCGTCCGCGCCCGTGGCGTTGTGCCGGTATAGCACCTGGCCCGCCACGTTCACGAGATAGACGGATGTGCCGTCGGCATAGGCATGCTGACCGATCAGCCGGTCCAGGCCGCTGCCGCGCTCCAGCACGACGATGGCCGCAAGATAGCCCGCGGGCGCGCCCTGCCCGCCCGCGACGGGCTCCACCAGCGTCAGCGTCGTCTGCCGGGTGCCCGGCAGGCAGCAAGGGCTGACCCAGTAGCCCGCCCGCAGTTCGCGCACGCCCAGGTCACCAAGCTTCGTGATGGCGGCAAGCTGCGGCAGGCCGCCGTCCGACCGCCCCGTCACGCGTCCGTCGGCGTCGGCCAGCAGCACGGCGGTGACGCCCTCGATCCTGGCCGCGGTGAGCGACAATTCGGCTTCGAGCGTATCGGGCGCGCCGGCCGCGTGCAGGATGCGGCCTGCACTGGCGGTCAATTGCCTGTCCGCAGCCTGGATATACAGGTTGATGACGTCGGCCAGTTTCTGCGCGTAGGCCAGATTGGATTCAAGCGTGTTCTTGACCGCCTGCGTCTTCTGCACCTGATATCCGGCATACATCGCATTGAAAAAGCCGACGGCCACGCTCAGCACCGCCAGCGAGATCAGCACGGTCAACAAGCGCACTTTGCGTTCTTTTGCCATGATTCCCCTGGACCTGCCGGAAAAACGCAGAATACCGAACTATCTTTTCGTTTTCCAGGATTTCACTGTGCCGCCGCGGCCGGCAAGCGCAATGCCACGCGCCGCTGCGCGGGCAGGCCATGCGCCGCCTCGGCAGCCAGCACGTCCGCCAGCCGCGAACCGGGCGGCGCATCCGCTTCCCGGAAGCCCAGCCGCGCATACCAGGGCGCGTTCCAGGGAAGGTCGCGGAAGGTGGTCAAGGTGACGGCGGACAGGCCCGCGGCGCGCGCATGCTGGCAGGCTGCGCGCATGAGCCGTCCGCCGATGCCCATCTGCTGATGGCCTGCGTCCACGGCCAGCTCCCAGATATGCAGTTCATCGCCGCAGACTTCGGCATCGACAAAGCCGCACAGCGCCCCCGACTGCGCCTGCGCGACCCAGACGGTTCGCTGCGCAATCAGCCGCTGGTGCGTGGCCACAGGCAGCACGCCGTCGCCGGCAATCCATTCCAGCCCGGCGACAGAGCGGAACAGATCGGCCGCGGACGATTCAATCGCGGGCAGCAGCGCGGCGTCTTCCGGGCGGGCGAGACGGATCAGCATGGGATGGACGGCTCCGAAGTTCTGGCGGCTGGGATTCTACGACGCGCGGAGTCATGCCGTGTCTTCAACCGCATATTCATGCGGCTCATCTGCCCCGCAAGCGCGCGCTGCACGCCACGGCGGACCGCCCGCGCACCATAGGCGATCCCTGTCACCGAACCTTCGCGCGATCCGGTGTCTAATCACCGCTCTCTCGCGGGATATGCCGCGATGGTCTTCGCAGCGAATGCGGCCATCGCGGCCCGAACAACAACGACCCTCAGGATTTCGCACGTGTTTCATGTCATCGCAGGCCTCATCGCGCTGTACGTCATCTGGCGCTTCGTCCGGCCGCTGAAATGGCCCGCCGCCGCAAAAATGCTGTTGGCGGCCCTGCTGCTGCTTGCAGCGGAGCACCACCTCATCACCCGCAACTTCTTCGGCACGATGGCCTCGCCGGAAGTGCCGGGTCCGGTACTGATGACGCTGGGCTGGGCGTTCGGCGCCCTGATTCTGCTGGCCATCTTCCTGTTCGTGACGGACTTGGCGGGCCTGGCCCTGTCGGCGTTTTCGCGCAGCCGCGGGCGCGCATTGCTTTCGTGCGCGCGCCTGCGGGCGGGCCTGGCCTGCGCCGCCGTGGCCCTGTCCGCGCTGGGCGTATGGCAGGCCGTGCGCGTGCCCGACGTCAAGACGATCGAGGTCGCCCTGCCCGGCCTGCCGCGGGCATACGACGGCTTTCGCATCGTCCACCTGACCGACCTGCACGCCAGCCGGCTGTTGCAGGCGGACTGGATGCGGGCTGTCGTGTCCAAGACCAATGCGCTCAACCCGGACCTGACCCTGATCACCGGCGACCTGGTCGACGGCACGCCCGAAGCCCGCGCCAATGACGTGCTGCCCCTGCGCGACCTGCGCGCCCCGCACGGCGTGGTCGCGATCCCTGGCAATCACGAGTACTACGCCGACTATGTCGGCTGGCTGAAGGCCTTCGAGCAGCTAGGCCTGCGCATGCTGCTCAATGAGCACATCACCATCGAACGCGACGGCCAGCCCCTGGTGCTGGCCGGCATCACAGACAGCGCGGCGGCGCGCGGCGGCCAGCCGTTGCCGGACATCGCCGCGGCCATGGCGGGCGTGCCGCCGTCGGCCAGCGTGATCCTGCTGAGCCACCGGCCGGTGGGCGCCGCGAAGCACGCAAAGGCGGGCGCGGACCTCCAGCTGTCCGGCCATACGCACGGCGGGCAGATCCTGGGGCCTCATCTGCTGACGCAATTGGCCAATGAGGGCTACGTGTCCGGCATGTACCAAGTGGACGGCATGCAGCTCTACGTGAGCAATGGCGCGGGCCTGTGGCCCGGCTTTCCCATCCGGCTGGGCCGGCCCTCGGAGATCACGCAGATCGTGCTGCGCGCGGGCTGAGCGTCGCGCATCTGCCACGGCGGCGCGTTGACAAGCGCCGCCGCGCTGACTTAGCATTCGGGCCTGCTTTACAAACCCCTCTTCTTTTTGGGTGCAACCGTGTCCGCCATTCGTCAAATCGCCTGAACGCCGACGAGTACCATCCTGGTACCGTGGTCAGCCTGCCCGCATCCGCTGCTCGACGCCATGTAATGAGCACACCCCCCGCCTGGCAGGCGCGGTTCCAGGAAGCGCAACACCTCCCACCCCCGCTTCCCCCCCGTAAGACTTCGTCGTCGGCTTTTCCCATCTGCTGGAGAAGACTCATGACGCTGGATTTCTGCGCCTACGCGCAATCGCTGGACCTTTACCGATACCCCCGCACGCCCCACCTGGAAGGCTCCCGCCTGCAAGATGGGGACGAGGGCCATGGCCACGTGCCCTACCGCAAACTCGCGGGCCAGACGCTCGTCGTCGAAGAAAAGCTGGACGGCGCCAACACCGGCATCAGCTTCAGCCCCTCGGGCGAACTGCTGCTGCAATCCCGCGGCCATTATCTGGTCGGCGGCGGCCGCGAGCGGCAGTTCAGCTTCATCAAGTCCTGGGCCGCCGCCCACGCGGACTGGCTGCTGGAACGGCTGGAAGACCGCTATGTGATGTACGGCGAAACACTGTCGAAGAAGCACTCCGTGTTCTACGACGCCCTGCCGCATCACTTTTTCGAGTTCGACGTGCTGGACCGCCGCACGGGCGATTTCCTGTCGACAGACGCGCGCCGCGCGCTGCTGGCCGATGGCCCGGTGCTGTCGGTTCCCGTGCTGTACCAAGGCGCGGCGCCGGCGCGGCTGGGGGACCTGAAGGCGCTGCTCAAGCCATCGCTGGCCAAGACGGCCGGCTGGCGCGAGGCGTTCGAAGCGACCGTGCTGCGCGAAGGCCACGACCTGGCGCGCGCCTGGAAGCAGTGCGACAAATCGGACCTGTCGGAAGGCCTCTACATCAAGGCCGAGGCGGACGGCAAGACCGTCGCCCGCTACAAATGGGTGCGCCGCGATTTCGTGCAGGCCATCCTGGATTCGGACATGCACCATTCCGAGCAGCCCTATGTGCCCAACCTGCTAGCGGACGGCGTCGACCTGTATGCGCCGCGCCTGGCGCTGGACTGGGACACGTTGCGCGCCGCCACTGACACCGGGGAGTCATCATGAAGTACGAACAAATGCGGGCGCTGGCGCCCGCCCCGGGCCAGGACCCGGACTACGCGGCGTGCCTGGCGGCATTCCCCGCGCTGGAATTGGCCAAGACCACGCCGCAGGATCCGCGCTATCACGGCGAGGGCGACGTGTGGACGCATACGCGCATGGTGGTGGACGCACTGCTGGCGCTGCCGCAGTACCAGGCAGCGTCGCGCGCCGACCAGGAAATCGTGTTCCTGGCCGCGCTGCTGCATGACGTGGCCAAGCACAGCACCACGGTGGTGGATCCGGTCACGGGCGCCATCGGCCAGCCAGGACATTCGCGCAAGGGCGCCATCGACGCGCGCATTGCGCTGTGGGACGCGGGCGCGCCGTTCGCCGTGCGCGAAGCCATATGCCGGCTAATCGCCACGCACCAGGTGCCGTTCTTCGCGCTGGAAGGCTCGCGCCGGGGCAAGTCGCCGGAGTTCATCGCGCGCGAATTGTCCTGGCAACTGAGCGTGCCGCTCCTGGCGATGCTGGCCGAAGCCGACATGCGCGGCCGCATCTGCCCGGACGCCGGCCGGGTGCTGGACAACATCGCCCTCTTTTGCGAACTGGCGCGCGAAGACGGCTGCTTCGGCCAGCCCCGCGCCTTCGCCGACGCGCACACCGCCGTCAGCTATTTTCGCGGCGCCGACGTGCATCCCGACTACGCGCTGTTCCAGGAGCCGGGGTCGCGCGTCATCGTGATGTCGGGCCTGCCGGCATCCGGCAAAAATACCTGGGTTGAGGCCAACCATCCTGACCTGCCCGTGATTTCGTTCGACGACGCGCGGGAAGAGCTGGGCCTGCGCCACGGCAAGAACGAAGGCATGGTGGCGCACCTGGCGATAGACCGCGCCAAGGCGTTGCTGCGGGCTCGGGCGCCGTTCGTGTGGAACGCCACCAACCTCAGCGAGTTGATGCGAAAAAAGACGCTGGACCTGCTGTACGCCTACCAGGCCGAGGTGGAACTGGTCTACCTGGAAAAGCCGCGTGCCGAATTGCTGCGCCGCAATGCCCGCCGCGACACGTCCTTGTCCAACAAGACGCTGACCGGCATGCTGCACCGCTGGGACCTGCCGCTGCCCACTGAAGCGCACTGCGTCTCGTACGCGGTGTAGCTCAGTTCAGGCCGCCCCAGGCGCCAGCATGCTGTCGCGCAAGCGCAGCACCGTCGCGCACGACGTATCGCGATGCGTCACCAGCGACAGCGACAGGGCGCCGTTCGCGTCGGCGTCGGTCAGCTGCACAAAGGCCACGTGCGGCGTGGAATAGGCGCGCGTCACGCCCGGCACCAGCGCCACCCCCATGCCGCTGGCCACCAGGCTGACCAGCGTCTGCACCTGGATCGCCTCCTGGCTGATGCGCGGCGAAAAACCCGCCTTGTGGCACAGCGCCAGGGTCACGCCGTTCAGCCCGGGCACCTTGGCGGGCGAGTACTGCACAAAGTTCTCGGAACGCATGCGCTCCAGGGCAATCGGGCCGGCGGCCGCCAGCGGATGCGCGGCGGGCACCGCCAGGATCAGGTCGTCGCGCTCCACCACCCAGGAGTCCAGCGCGCTGTCTTCGGCCAGGGGCCCGCGCACCAGGCCCGCGTCGATCTCATTGGCGTGCAGCATCGCCACCAGCCCGACCGTGCTGTCTTCGCGCAGATCCAGCTGCACATCGGGATACTGCGCGCGGAACGCCGGCAGGCATCGCGGCAGCAGCATATAGGTGGCGGAACCCACGAAGCCCAGCCGCAGCGTGCCCCATTCGCCCAGGGCCACGCGGCGGGCGGCCTGACGCGCCTGGTCGGTATGAAACAGCGCGCGGCGGGCGTCGGCCATCAGGGCATCCCCGGCGGGCGTCGTGGTCACGCCCTTGGCGCCCCGCACCAGCAGCGGCACGCCCACGGCATGCTCGAGCTTCTGGATGGACACCGACAGCGCGGGCTGCGCAATGTGCAGCGCGTCGGCGGCGCGCCGGTAGCTCCCCAGCTCGGCGATGGTGATGAACTGCCGTAGCTGCCGCAAATCTATAGCCATAACAAATTCCATATCGAGCAATACCGAAGCCATATTAGACGGGTATGTCTGGCGCCGATAGGATTTCCGGCATGACATCCTTTCCCTCCCCTGGCGCCGGCGCGCTGGACGGCGTCCGCGTGCTGGACCTGACGTCCGTGGTGTTTGGCCCCTATGCCTCGCAAATCCTTGCCGACTACGGCGCCGACGTGATCAAGGTCGAGGCCCCCGCCGGCGATTCGACCCGCCGCACAGGGCCGTCCCAGGAACCCGGCCTGTCCGCGATTTTCCTGGGCCTGAACCGCAACAAGCGCAGCATCGTGCTGGACCTGAAGCAGGCGCAGGCGCGGCAGGCGCTGCTGACGATGGTGGACCAGGCCGACGTCCTGATGCACAGCATGCGTCCGGCCAAGATGGCCGCGCTGGGACTGGACCCGGCCACGCTGTGTGCGCGCAACCCCAGGCTGGTCTATGCCGGCCTGTACGGCTTCGGCGAAGGCGGCGCCTACGACGGCCGGCCCGCCTACGACGACATCATCCAGGGCCTGTCGGGCTTTGCCGACCTGGTCGGCCGCCAGACCGGCGCGCCGCGCTACCTGCCCACCGTGGCCGCCGACAAGACCTGCGGCCTCATCGCCGCGCATGCAATCCTGGCCGCCCTGTTCCAGCGGTCGCGCACCGGCACGGGCCAACAGCTGGAAGTTCCCATGTTCGAGAGCATGGCGTCGTTCGCGCTGGTCGAGCACTATTACGGCCGGCACCTGGCCGACCAGCCCGGCGACGCCGGCTATCCACGCGTGCTGACACCCTGGCGCAGGCCGTGCCAGACCGCAGACGGCCACGTCTGCCTGATGCCCTATACCGACGCGCATTGGCGCGACTTCTTCACGGCCGCCGGCCGCCCCGACCTGGCGCAGGATCCGCGCTTTGCCGACATCTCCGCGCGCACCCGCAACATCGAGACGCTCTACGAACTGCAGGCCGGGATCGTCGCCGCGCACGACACCGCGCACTGGCTGGCCCTGTGCGAACGGCTGGAGATTCCCGCCGCGCCCGTCAACCGGCTGCAGGACCTGGAAACCGATCCGCACCTGCAGAGCGTGGACTTCTTCGTACCGCTGGAAAGCGCGTCCGGCAGCCGCTACCGCTTTCCCCGCAACCCGGTGCGCCTGGCGCAGTCCCATGTGCCGCCCGCCATGCCCCCGCGCCTGGGCGAACACACGCAGGACGTGCTGCGCCAGGCCGGCCTTGCGCCCGCCGACATCGCGGCGCTGCTGGAAACCGGTGCGGCCCGCGACGCCTCCGACCTTAATCCCGACAACCGCAAGGACCCCGCATGACCCAGGACAGCACCCCTCAAGGCATTGCCCGGCTCGGCCAGGGCTACTACTGGCAGGACCTCGTCGTCGGCCAGCGCTTCCATACGTTCCGCCGCACGGTCACCGAGACCGACATCGTCAATTTCATCAGCGTCACGGGCATGCTGGAAACGATCTTCATCGACGCGACTTATGCCCACGGCGCCATCCAGGGGCGGCCCGCCCCGGGCGCCCTGACCTACGGCCTGATCGAAGGCCTGATCATGCAGGGCATGGTGCAGGGCACGGGTCTTGCGCTGCTGGAAGTCCACAAGAAGATGCTGGCGCCCGTGGTGGCCGGCGACACCATCTGGGCCGAGATAGAAGTAACGGGCGTGCGCCCGACCTCGCAGCACAATCGCGCGGTCGTCACGTCCGCCATCGAGGTCCGCAACCAGCACGGCAAACCCGTGATGGCCTACACGGCCACCCGCATGCTGGCCGGCAGGCCGGACTGAACCCGCATCCGTCGGCAAAGCGCCCCGCGCAGAGGGCGACGCCGGCGGCTTGCGTTTCGCAGTACCCATAACAGCACAAGGAGACAAAACCATGAAAAAAGCATTGCTGGCTGCAAGCCTGGCCGCCCTGGCGTTGGGTGGAGCATCGAGCGCCCAGGCCGCGTGGCCCGAGCGGCCCATCACGATGGTGGTGCCCTTCCCGCCCGGCGGCCCCACCGACCTGGTCGCGCGCGTGCTGGCCAAGCAGCTTACCGATCAGCTGGGCCAGACGGTCGTCGTGGAAAACAAAGGAGGCGCCAACGGCAACATCGGCATGCAGTACGCAGCCGCCGCCAAGCCCGACGGCTACACCGTGCTGTACAACACCTCGTCCATCGCGCTCAGCCCCAACCTCTACCGCTCGCTGGCGTTCGACCCCGTGAAGGACTTCGCGCCGGTCTCCAGCACGGCGGTGATTCCGCTGGTGCTGCTGGTGCATCCGTCGGTGCCGGCGGACACCGCACCGGCATTCGTCGACTACGCGCGCAAGCATCCCGGAAAACTGTCGTACGGGTCCGCCGGCGCGGGCAACGTTACGCACCTGGGCGCCTTGCTGCTCCTGCGCTCGCTGGACATCGACGCCGTCCACGTCCCCTACCGCGGCAGCGCGCCCGCCATGACGGACCTGGTGGGCGGACAGGTGCAGGTGATGACCAACACGCTGAACGATTCGCTGGGCTTCATCCGCGAAGGCAAGCTGCGCGCGCTGGCGGTCACCAGCGAGGCGCGCAGCGACCAGCTTCCCAATGTGCCGACCGTGGCGGAAACCGTGGCGCCGGGCTTCGGCATGGGCGCCTGGCAAGGCGTCGTCGTCCCGGCCGGAACGCCGGCGCCCGTCATAGAAAAACTGAACGCCGAGATCCTGCGCGCGCTGAAATCGCCGGAAATGCAAAAGCAGCTCAAGGTGCAGGGCGCCCAGGCGCTGGGATCCACGCCGCAGGAATATGGCGCCTATATCAAGAGCGAAATCGCGCGCTGGGGCGAGGTGGTGAAGGCGGCGAATGTGAAGCTGGATTAGCGCTTGCCGGCGAAGGGTTCGAACACATACTTTTCGCCGTACTTCTCGCAGTCGGCCGCCAATTGCTTCCATGCTCGCGTGCTAAGCGTATTAGGGAACATGGCGGCCCTATCGCCTTCTTCGTATGTGTCCCTGCCCCACTTTACGCCGTCGAGTTCGTTCATCAGGCTCGACTCGCGGATTTCTTTGTCCAGATTGCCTCTCCAGAAAACCAGACTTTCCTCTTCGCTCCAATGCAGCCAGACTTGCGAACCGCCGGCCTTCCAGCGGTATCCAACCAGGCAGAAGTGATTCGTCTGTCCGTCTTTGCCTAGATACTTCAACCGGTTCGCGATGACCCGCTCGGGTTGTTGGTAATAGGGGCTGGCAGAGACGGTAAAGCGCTCGTCCGGAGTATTGCGAAAAGGTGCGTCGGGCAAATCGCCCGCGGCGGCTAGCGCAGGGCACGACAGCACCAGCGCTGCAATCATTTTCTTCATGGAGATACTCATTCAACGGATCTTGAGGACTTCGGATCTGTAGGCCGGAGTCAAGGTGTAGAAATCTTGGCCGCCCTTTGTTTGAAAGAAGACGAAGTTTGGCCCTGGGCTGGCAGACAAATGTGTCCGCCAAGCGTACAAGCCAGTAGCGCAGGGGTCGGCGACAGCCTCGGTGCTTTGCGCGACTTCGATCGCGGCTTTGACGAACAACCGATAACGTTGGTAGCGGCCGTCCGTGGCGTCGTTGGCGATACTTAACGTTCTATTGATTCGCCGCGTTAGCTCCGAAGGCAGCACCGGATAGTTTTTGAAGAAAGCGACCTGCCCCGGGATCCTGACCACGTCGACAAGATTTCGGATCGCTTTGGGATTTAAGGATGCAGGCTTCAATGAAAAGTGCTGTGCACCCGCGCTCAGACGGTTCTGCAAGACGCGCTTTATCCACATCATGCTTTCCAGCGCATCTGATTGACCGGCATAGCGTTCATCGTCGGGGCTCACGGCCTCTGCGATCAGCAGCCTTGCCAACAAGCCGGCTTCAGTACCTTCGCTCGGCAATTTGAGCCCCGGCACAACCTTGACCCTAAGCCGCTGCGTACTGGGATCAATCTTGATCATCGGCTGTTCGTCGACAAACGCGGCCACCTCAACGAATTTCTCTTGCTGCGAATTCGTGGCAAGTGAAATCAGCTTGATCGACTGTTCTCTATTCCTGTGATCCGGCCTGATTGCCTCAACTCGAAGCACGGAAGGTTGGTTTCCCTTGAACACCAGGTGCTTCTTATTGGGTCCCAGGCCAAGGACTTTGAGCAGCAGTTCGTTGCCCTGAACCAAAGTGATTTCGGAAGGAAGGGCCGAGCGGTCATTACGATGCAGCGTTGCCATGCAGGGATTCACCTCGCGTATACAAAACAGTAGGCGGCAGAACTGGGCCGCCTCTAACTTTGTACTTGCGTGGATTCACGCCCGGCTATGGGGATCGTCCTAAATTCCAGATATCGTTGATATGCGGTGACGGCGTCGGCTTGTGGCAGGGCCGACTGGGCCGGACAGCTTCTCTTGCATGCAACCGGTGTCTGACACCCGTGTGAGATGCGCTTCAAGCCGAGGCCGCTCGCCATGGGTGTCAGACACCTGCCCCGGAGGGGCTATCCGCTATTACCTTCCCGCCGCCTTGGCGCTCAGCCCGTTGGCCACGCCCATGTCGGTCTTGGGCACGTCGCGCAGCAGCACGCGGACGTCTTCGCCGGAGATGTCGATGCTGGCGCACACGGCCTGGTTCAGCGCGGCGATCAGGGCGGCCTTCTTGGCCTCGTCGCGGCCTTCGATGAGTTCGACGTCGACACGCGCCATGCGCTTGCCGATCTCGCCCGCCACGATCACGTGTTCCGCGGGGACTTCCTGCAGGACGATGCGCACGCTGGGCAGCGGCGCGGCGATGCTTTCAACGACGGCGTTGGACGCGGCCTTGAGCAGGGCGGCCTTCTGGGCGGCCGAGTGGCCTTGCAGGATCTGGACATTCAAGATGGGCATGACGGAATCCGATTTTCCAAGTAGGGGGAAACCGGCCTGACCGACCGGCCAGCCATCATATCGTGACTGCGCCCGCGTGCAAGAACATGCACGCGGGCGCAGTTGCGGACGCCATGGCGCCCGTGGGAGACCCGAAGTCAGGCCGCCTTGTCGTGGTGTTCCGGCTGGGGCTCGGCAGGCGGCTCGACCGCGTCGGCCGGGACCGGCGTGTCGGCCAAGGCCGGCGTCACCAGTTCCACCACCTTCTTGCGCGACAGCATGCCCAGGAACTCGTCGTCTTCGCCCGTCACCGCGACCGGTTGGTCGCTGTGCACCAGCTGGGCCAGCACTTCGCCCAGGCCCGCAGTGGCCGGCACGGAAGCCAGGTCCTCGACGAAGCGCGACACATCGCGCGCGCCTTCCTGGATGGCCTGCTCCGCCGCCTTGGCCGTCAGCACGCCCGCCAGCCGCTTGCCGTCCAGCACCGGCGCGTACTCGTAGTTCAGCGCGTTCATGCGGTCCAGCGAATGCGCCGGGCGCGAACGCATGGTCAGGGTCAGGCGCGCCGGATTCACGGCGTGCGTGGCGTTGAGCACCTTGGTGCGGTTCACATCCTGTAGGAACGACTGCACATAATCGTTGGCCGGGTTCAACAGGATGTCTTCAGGGGTGCCTTCCTGGACCAGTTCGCCGTCCTTCAGGATGGCGATGCGGTTGCCCAGGCGCAGGGCTTCGTCCAGGTCATGCGTGATGAAGACGATGGTCTTGTTGAGCTTGGCCTGCAGCTGCAGCAGCTGGTCCTGCATCTCGCGGCGGATCAGCGGGTCCAGCGCCGAGAAGGCTTCGTCCATCAGCAGGATTTCGGCGTCGGTGGCCAGGGCGCGCGCCAGGCCGACGCGCTGCTGCATGCCGCCGGACAGTTGGTGCGGATACTGGTTCTCGAAGCCGGACAGGCCCACCTGGTCCAGCCATTCGCGAGCGCGCTTCTCGCGCTCGGCCTTGGGCACGCCCTGCACGGTCAGGCCGTACGCGGCGTTGTCCAGCACGGTACGGTGCGGGAACAGCCCGAAGCGCTGGAACACCATGCTCATCTTCTTTTGGCGGAAGACTTCCAGGTCGCGCTTGTTCAGGCTGACCACGTCCACGCCGTCGACCAGGATATGGCCCGAGCTGGGCTCGATCAGGCGGTTGAAGTGGCGGATCAGCGTGGACTTGCCGGATCCCGACAGGCCCATGATGACGTAGATGCTGCCCTCTTCGATGGACAGGCTGATGTCGCGCAGGCCCAGCGTGTGGCCGCTTTCGGCCAGCAGCTGTTCCTTGCTCATGCCGCTTTGGGCGGCTTGCAGCCATTTCTTCGGGTGCGGTCCGAAGACCTTGTAGATGTTCTTGACCTCGATCTTGCTCATCGCTGGCCTCCCATGCGCATGCGCTGTCCATACGATTGCGTGATCCGGTCGAACAGCACGGCCAGCACCACGATGCCCAGGCCGGCCAACAGGCCCCGGCCCACTTCCAGGCGATTAATGCCCAGCAGCACTTCATAACCCAGGCCGCGCGCGCCGATCATCGACGCGATCACCACCATCGACAGCGCCATCATCGTGGTCTGGTTGATGCCCGCCATGATGTTGGGCAGCGCCAGCGGCAACTGCACGCCGAAGAGCTGCTGGCGGGGATTCGCGCCAAAGGCGCGCGACGCTTCCAGCACCTCGCGGTCGACCAGGCGGATGCCCAGGTCGGTCAGGCGGATGAGCGGCGGCACGGCGTAGATGACGGTCGCGATGATGGCGGGAATCTTGCCCAGGCCGAACAGCATGACGACGGGGATCAGGTACACGAAGCTGGGCATGGTCTGCATCACGTCCAGCACGGGCAGCATGCCCGAGCGCAGCCAGTTGACCCGCGCCATCAGCACGCCCAGCGGGATGCCGATCAGCACCGACAGGCCGGCCGCCATGATCATGAGCGCCAGCGTCTGCATGCCGGCGTCCCACAGGCCCAGCACGCCGATCACGCACAGCAGCGCGCCCATGGCCAGGCTCAGGCCGATGCGGCGGCTGACGCCGTAGGCGATCGCGATTGTGACCGCGACCACCGCCCACCAGGGCGAGTTGCGCAGCAGTTGCTCCAGCCACACCAGCGCGTGCAGGACCGGCTGGGAGAGCTTCTCCAGCGTGTCAGCGTAATTGGTGACCAGGTGATCGACGAAACCGTCGATCGCCCCCCGTACCTGACGGGCGGGAATAATTTCAGGAAACATGCATTCGACTCCATTCTGGCGCGCTCGCCGCCCGTGTCGCCACCGGGCACGCCGGCGCAGCGGTAACAAACGAGACTGAGACTGGCGCCAGGCACCTGGACGGACCGCTGAGGGCGCGGGTCCGTTCCGCATCGGCGCCTGGCACCGGAATCACTGCCACCGCGGGTGGCGGCACAAGCACGCTTGCCGGGCCGGACGCATGCGTCCGGCCGGCGGCCATCCCGGCAAAGAGGTCCGGTTCTTGAAGGAACCGGTACGCGCCACCGCGGCGCGCAGCCAGGATCACAGTGCTTTACAGCGCGCTTTGGACGCGCCCGGCGACGTCGGCGGGGACCCACTTGGTCCAGACGTCGGGTTTGTTCTTGAGGAACCACTTGGCCACGGCGTTGGACTCGTCGCCGGACTCTTCCATGTGGGCCAGGGTTTCATTGATCACCGGCAGCGGCACCGACACCTTGGACAGGAACTCGGTCAGCTTGGGCGCCTGCTCCGAGAACTTGGTGTTCACCGCGGTGAAGACGGGATTGTCGGGATAGGCGCTGGGCTCGGGCTTGGCGCACTTGCTCGACGTCAGGCACTTGTGCTTTTCGGCGTCGTAAGGCGGCATGTCCAGCTTGACCAGGTCCATCGCGCCGACCAGGGGCGTGGGCGACCAGTAGTAGAAGACCACGTTCTGCTTGCGCTTGTAGGCCGACATCAGGGCCGCCTTCTGCGCCGCGCCCGTGCCGGGCGAGTACAGCGTGTAGGTGTCGTCCAGCTTCAGGGCGTGGAACAGGTTGTTGCTGGTGACTTCGCAGCCCCAGCCCGCCGGGCAGCCGTAGAAACGGCCCTTGCCGGGCTCTTCCGGATCCTTGAATTCGTCCTTGAACTTGGGCAGGTCGGCCGCGGACTTCAGCTCGGGAAGGCGCTCGGCCGTGTAGCGGGGGATGTACCAGCCCTCGGCGCCCATGTACAGGTCGCCGATGCGCTTGACCTTGCCGGTCTTCTCGGCGCGGTCCCAGGGATCGGCCACGCTGTTCAGCCAGATTTCGGTATTGATGTCCAGGTCGCCGCGCTCAAGCGCGGCCAGGGCGGGCAGGGTCTCGGTGGGCAGGGTTTCGGTCTTGCAACCGTAGCCCTTCTCCATGATGAAACGTTCGACGTCGACCAGGACCAGGTTGGATTCCCAGTTCATCGCGCCAAAGGTGACGGGACGCTTGATTTCGCACTGCGGGGCGTCGGCGGCTTGGGCCGCTCCGGCGAAGGCGAACAACACGGCCGCGGCGGCCAGGGTCTTGACAGGGGTAAAACGCATTGGCTTTTGCCTCCATAGGTTCAGGCACACACGCCAGGCTTGGCCTGGGAGGCGCCATGGAGCTAAGGGGGTTGTGCGGAAGACGGGCAGAACCGCCAATACAAACCGACACTAGCAACAAGACGGTCCGCGAGGGACGCGGCGTCTTGCAAGACAGGAGTTTCAAAAACGAGTTTTTGAAAACCCACAGAAAGTGAACAAACTGAACGAAGAAGGCAGCATCTTAAACGAAATTGCTGCGCAGACCAACCCCGGACATGAATTAACCGGAAACATTCGGGGCAAATTCGCACAGGGATAACCCCTAGTCACCCTGGGAGGAAGATGCATTTCCCCTAGGGAAAATCGCATCGAAAACATGGATACATTAAGTTATTATCTTATTCTTATTAATACATACAGGCCGTTCCAAACTGGGCTGAAGGCACCTTTTGAGACAGCAAAATCTCAGGTTTACGTCCAGATTTCCCACCTGATCCGCCCCCTGCTTCCGGCCTAGCGACCGCTCGTATGGCCCCGCATCCAGCGCGCCGGCCGGCAGGACCAATCAGTTTCTACCCTTCAAATCTAATAGCGAATGGATCATTGGCCGCTTCAGGATTGCCGTCCGTCCGGGCTTGCCAACAACGCATCCCGCGGCTCTCCATACATATAGTCGCGCCGCCACGGATACGAAAGATCCGCCGGTTGGTCCAGTTCGTCCGCGCGCCCCGTCGCCGGCTGCTGGGCCAGGATCTGGTGCAGCGCGATCCAGCCGTGCTCGAAGGCCATGGCGCAGCCGGCCAGGTACAGCCGGTAGGCGCGCAGCGACCGCTCGCCCTGGTCGCCGCCCAGTATCCGCGCCGCATCGGGCAGCCGCGCCTCCAGCCCGTCGCTCCAGGCCCACAGGGTGCGCGCGTAGTGCGGCCGCAGGTTCTCCACGTCCAGGTCTTCCAGGCCGCCGTTGGCCAGCGCCTGCATCACGACGCTGACGTGGGTCAGCTCGCCGCCCGGGAAGATGTATTTTTCGATGAACTCGCCCATGCCGTTGCCCAGCTCGGCGTTGTACACGCCGGCCGCGGTGATGCCGTGGTTCATGATCAGCCCGCCGGGCTTGAGCAGACGCCGCAGCTTGGCGAAATAGCTCTCTAGCTGCGCGCGGCCCACGTGCTCGAACATGCCCACGGACGCGATCTTGTCGTAGGGCTGGGAATCGTCGAGCTTGCGGTAGTCCAGCAATTCCATGCGGACCCGCCCGCCCAGGCCCTTTTCCTGGATCAGCCCGGTGACGTGCGCGTGCTGGTTGCGCGACAGCGTGATGCCGGTGGCGTCCACGCCATAGTTTTCGGCGGCCCAGAGCAGCAGGCCGCCCCACCCCGCCCCGACATCCAGGAACCGCTCGCCAGTCTGCAGGCGCAGCTTGCGGCAGATGTGGTCCAGCTTGGCCTCCTGGGCCTGCGCCAGCTTCATCCCGGGTTCGCGGTAATAGGCGCAGGAATAGACCCGGCGCGGATCCAGCCACAGCGCGTAGAAGTCGTCGGACAGGTCGTAGTGGAATTCGATCTGCCTGGCGTCGCGCTCCACCGAATGCCGCCATACCGACATGACCTTGCGCACCAGTTCGGTCAGCCAGCCGCCGCGCGCGGCATCCATCGGAGACCCCGGCAGCAGCGCCGCGGCAGCCTTCATGACGTCGCGCATGCTGCCTTCGATGTCGATGCGGCCTTCCACGTAGTCTTGCCCCAGCACGCCGACAGCCCCTTCGGCCAGGTGGGCCAGCGCGGTCTTGTCGTGCGTGACGAAGCGGACCCGGGGATCGGGAGCGCCCAGCACGGCGCCGTCGGGCAGCACCAGCTGGACAGGGACAGGCAGCGCCTGAAGTTTGCGTTCCACGACAGATAGCAAAGGATTCACGGCTTCTCCTCCGGACACGTAAGGACGCCACCCACTCTAGCGGAAAACACCCGCAATTTTCCTGTAAGCCGACCCATGATAAAGTCCCCGGCTTGGCGCGAACAGTGCTTACGCATCCGCCCGCGCCTTGTCCCTGCGTCTTACCGCGATCTACATGCCCCCAACACAAACATCCCGCAGCGGCCTGCCCGGTTGGCTTATTCTCATGGGCGCGCTGACGGCCATCGGCCCGTTCGCCATCGACATGTACCTGCCCGCGTTCCCCACGATCGCGGCGAACCTGGGGGTCGCCCGCGGCGACGTCGAACGCACGCTGGCGGCCTACCTGATCGGGCTGGCGATGGCGCAGGTGTTCTACGGCCCGATGGCCGACCGCTACGGCCGCAAGCCGCCGCTGCTGGTGGGCCTGACGCTCTTCATGATCGCCTCGCTGGGCTGCGCGCTGTCGGGCTCGGTCGAAGCCCTGACCGGCTGGCGCGTGGTGCAGGCCATGGGCGGCGCGGCCGGCATCGTGATCCCGCGCGCGGTCATCCGAGACCACTACGAAACCCATGAAGCCGCGCGCGCCATGTCGCTGCTGATGCTCATCATGGGCCTGGCGCCGATTCTCGCGCCGCTCGCGGGCGGGCAGCTCCTGGCCATCACGTCGTGGCGCAGCCTGTTCTGGGTGATGCTGGCGGGCGGCGCGATGCTGATGGCCGCCGTCATCCTGGTGATGAAGGAATCTCTGGCGCCGGAGCGCGTGGTGCCGCTGCGCTGGAGCACCATCCTGCACAACTACCGCAGCCTCTTCGCGCACCGCGGCTTCATGGCGCACAGCCTGGCGGGCGGTTTCGGACAGGCCGGCATGTTCGCCTACATCATCGGTTCGCCGCGCGTTTTCATCGAACTCTACGGCGTGCCGCCGCAGTACTACGGCCTGCTGTTCGGCGCCAATGCGCTGTCGCTCATCGTCTGCTCCCAGATCAGCGCCCGCCTGCTGCGCACCTGCACGCCCGGCCAACTGCAGCGGCGCGCCCTGACTTCGCTGGCCTGCGCCAGCCTGGTCGCCGTGGGGCTCACGCTGGCCGGCTGGCTGACGCTCCCGCTTCTGATGCTGTGCCTGATCGGCTATATGGGCAGCCAGGGCTTCGTGAACCCGAACTCGGCGGCGCTGGCGCTGGCCGACCAGGGCAAGCGCCTTGGCGCCGCCTCAGCCTTATTGGGGACGCTTCAATTGTCCTGCGGCGCGCTGGCGGGTTTTGCCGTCAGCGCCTGGCAATCGGACAGCGCCCTGCCCCTGACGACCACCCTCGCGGCATGCGCCTGCCTGTCCTGGACGGCCGGACGTGTGGCGCGCTCGCACACGGCCTAGCCCTGCCCGCTTGATTTATTTACGCTTTTCGTATTAGAATCGCGGTCTTCACATGAAGTTTCCCGTGCGGGACTACTATGCTTTGTAGTTCAGCACTCTGACCCCAACCCGCGTGTTGTGAATAACCGGGTGGCAGGCAGCGGGTATAAGCACTGGGCGGAATCCACATTCCCCCTCATCCACTAAGACTGGGTGGCCGGAGCAGGCAGCGCACAGCGCAGCCCAAACAGCCCGGCGGCTGAAACCCTGTCTACCCCACCTTGTTACCCCCCAGCGATGCGCGGCAAGAACGACACTAAAGAGGTGCATCCATGGCACGCGTATGCCAAGTGACCGGCAAAGGCCCGATGGTGGGCAACAATGTTTCGCACGCGAACAACAAGACCAAGCGCCGCTTCCTGCCCAACCTGCAATCGCGCCGGTTCTGGGTTGAAAGCGAAAACCGCTGGGTTCGCCTGCGTGTTTCGGCCAAGGCCATCCGCACGATCGACAAGAACGGCATCGACGCCGTGCTGGCCGACATGCGTGCCCGCGGCGAACTGGCCTAATCGGCCCTCCCGCCAATCTACATACTAGGAGCACGACATGGCCAAAGGTATCCGCGAAAAGATCAAGCTCGAGTCGACTGCCGGCACGGGTCATTTCTACACGACCACCAAGAACAAGCGCAACATGCCCGAGAAGATGCTGATCAAGAAATTTGATCCGGTCGCTCGCAAGCACGTCGACTACAAGGAAACCAAGCTGAAGTAATTCGGCCGGTATCCCGCGTTCGAAAAGGCCCTGCAATCGCAGGGCCTTTTTCATTGGCGGGCCATTAAGCGGACGGGCCGAAGAGCGCAAGCGCAGCAAGAGGCGCGACATGGGTTTTTCCATTTGCCCCACCGCCAAAGCGCATGTTTCAATTGGGCCGCACCCGCGGCGCCCCCAGGCGCATGCAGCGACCCGACTCATCCACCGCCTGCGATACCTCGCCATGATCCGTCCCTGCCTTACCCTGCTGCGCCGCGCGCTGGCGCCCGCCCTACTGGCCCTTGCGCTGGCCCCGGCCGCACCCGCCGTCGCGAAAGACAAGGAACCGCCGATCCGCATCGGCGAGATCAACAGCTACAAGGCGATCCCGGCTTTCCTGGGCCCCTACAAAAAGGGCTGGCAGCTTGCGCTGGAAGAGGTCAACGCCGCCGGCGGCGTGCTGGGCAGGAAGCTTGAGGTCATCTCGCGCGACGATAACGGCAACCCCGGCGACTCGGTCCGCGCCGCCCAGGAACTGTTGGCGCGCGAAAAAGTGGAACTGCTATTCGGTGGCTTCCTGTCCAACACCGGCCTGGCACTGACCGACTTCGCCAAGCAGCAGGAAGTGTTCTTCCTGGCGGCAGAGCCCCTTACCGACAAGATCACCTGGCAGGAAGGCAACCGCTATACCTACCGCCTGCGCCCGTCCACGTGGATGCACGTGGCCGCCCTGGCCCCCAAGGCGCTCGCCCTGCGCAAGAAGCGCTGGGCTATTGTTTACCCCAACTACGAATACGGCCAATCCGCCGTGGCCACGTTCAAGGCCATGATGCAGTCGTTCCAGTCCGACGTAGAGTTCGTGGCCGAACAAGCGGTGCCGCTGGGCAAGGTCGACGCCGGCGCGGTCGTGCAGGCGCTGGCGGACGCCAAGCCCGACGCCATTTTCAACGTGCTGTTCGCCGCCGACCTGACCCGCTTCGTGCGCGAAGGCAACACGCGCGGCCTGTTCGAAAACATGCCCGTGGTGTCGGTGCTGTCGGGCGAACCCGAATACCTGGAGCCGCTGGGCGCCGATACGCCCACCGGCTGGATCGTCACCGGCTATCCCTGGTACGCCATCGACACGCCGGCCAATACCGCCTTCGTCGAAGCGTACAAGAAGCGCTACAACGAAACGCCCAAGGTGGGATCGGTGGTCGGTTACGCATCGCTGATGTCCATCGCCGAGGGCCTGAAGGCCGCCGGCTCCGTCGACACGGAAAAACTCGTCGACGCCTTCGCCGGCCTGAAGGTCGACACGCCCTACGGCCCCATCCAATACCGCAAGATCGACCACCAATCCACAATGGGCGTGTACGTGGGCGTCACCGCGCTGGAAGACGGCAAGGGCATCATGAAGGACTTCGCCTACATCGACGGCGCACGTCTGCAGCCGCCCGATGAACAGGTGCGCAAGATGCGCCCGGCGCACTGATGAATGTTTCCGGGCTGCTGCTGCAGCTGCTCAATGGCCTGGCGGACGCCAGCGCGCTGTTCCTGGTTGCCGCCGGCCTGTCGCTGATCTTCGGCGTGACGCGCGTGGTGAACTTCGCGCATGGCTCGTTCTACATGCTGGGCGTCTACCTGGCCTGGACGTTCACCCAATATTTCGGCGGCGGCGCGGGCTATTGGGCCGGCCTGCTGTTGGCCGCGCTGGCTACCGGCCTCATCGGCGCCGCGGCGGAACTGCTGGTTCTCAAGCGCCTTTACCGCGCCCCCGAACTGTTCCAGCTCCTGGCCACCTTCGCGCTGGTGCTCATCATCGGCGATGCGGCGCTGGCCATCTGGGGCCCCGAAGACCTGTTTGCCGCCCGCGCGCCGGGCCTGTCCGGCGCGGTCCAGATCCTGGGGCGCCGCTATCCCGAATACGATCTCCTGCTGATCGCGGCCGGCCCCATCGTGCTGGGTCTGCTGTGGCTGCTGCTCATGCGCACGCGCTGGGGCCGCCTGCTGCGCGCCGCGGCCGAGAACCGCACGATGCTGGCCGCGCTGGGCGTCAACCAGGCCTGGCTGTTCACGTCGGCCTTCACCCTGGGCGCATTCCTGGCCGGCCTGGGGGGCGCGCTGGCCGCGCCGCGCGTGCCCGCCACGCTGGGGCTGGATCTGGAAATCATCGCCAGCGCGTTCGTGGTGGTGGTCGTGGGCGGGCTGGGATCGGTGCCGGGCGCGTTCCTGGCAGCCTTGCTCATCTGCTCGGTCAAGGCCCTTTTTGTTTTCCTGGGCCAGGTGCCCGTCGGCCCCTGGGTCTTCAATCTGTCCAAGCTCACCCTGCTTGCGGAATTCGCCGTCATGGCCGTGGTGTTGGTGGTGCGCCCATGGGGCCTTTTGGGCAAGCCGCCCGCGCCGTCCTCGCACGCAGGCATGCCCGAACGGCCCATCGCCCCGGCCGGCCCGCGCCTGCGGCTGGCCTATGGCGCGCTGCTGGCGCTGCTGGCACTGGTGCCCGTCGCCACGCTGTACTGGCCCTATCTCAGCATCCTGATGACCGAGATCCTGATCGCCGCGCTGTTCGCCGCCAGCCTGCACTTCCTGACCGGCCTGGCTGGCATGACCTCGTTCGGCCACGCGGCCTGGTTCGGCCTGGGCGCCTATGGCGCCGCGCTGCTGCTGAAGCTGGCTGCCATCCCCATGGAAGCCGCCCTGCTCCTGGGCCCCTTCGCGGCAGCATTCGGCGCGCTGGTGTTCGGCTGGTTCTGCGTGCGCCTGTCCGGCGTGTACCTGGCCATGCTGACGCTGGCCGTCGCGCAGATCCTCTGGGCGTTGACCTATCAATGGGACGACGTCACAGGCGGCAGCAACGGCCTGACCGGCCTGTGGCCTTCGGCCTGGCTGGCGCAGGGGCCGTGGTTCTACTACGCCACGCTGGCGCTCTGCACGGCGGGAATCTGGTGGCTGCGCCGGCTGGCGTTCTCGCCGCTAGGCTATGCCCTGCGCGGCGTGCGCGATTCGGCGTTGCGCGCCGAAGCGCTGGGCATGGAAACCCGCCGCGTGCAATGGGCGGGCTTTGTCGCGGCCGCGTTCGCCGCAGGCCTGGCCGGATCGCTGTACGCGTTTTCCAAGGGCAGCATCGCGCCCGACGTGCTGGCGGTGAGCCGGTCCGTGGACGGCCTGGTCATGGTGCTGCTGGGCGGCATCCAGACGTTGGCCGGCCCGCTCGTGGGCGCCGCGTCGTACACCTGGCTGCAGGACGCCGCCGCGCGCAGCACCGAATACTGGCATGCCGTGCTGGGCCTTGCCATCCTGGCGCTTGTCATGGCCTTCCCCGAAGGTCTTGCCGGCGCGGCCGCGCGCCTGCGCGGGAGGCAGGCATGAACCATTCCGCCCCGCTGCTGCAGGTCCGCGGCCTGCGCAAATCGTTCGGCGGCATCGACGCGCTGGCGGATGTGTCCTTCACGCTCGACGCCGGAAGCATGCTGGCCCTGATCGGCCCCAACGGCGCGGGCAAATCGACCTGCTTCAACGTGCTTGGCGGGCAGTTGCGCCCCGACACCGGCTCCGTCCTGCTGGATGGGCAGGAACTGGTCGGCCTGTCGGCGGGCAGGATCTGCCGCCTGGGCGTGGGACGCACCTTCCAGACCGCCGCCACGTTCCGGTCGATGACCGTGCTGGAAAATGTGCAGACCGCGCTACTGTCGCGCGATCGAGTGCTCTTCAATCCCTGGCGCCGCGCGGCGCGGCATGCGGCGGACGAAGCGATGACCCTGCTGTCCCAGGTGCAGATGGCCAACAAGGCCGGCGAAGCCTGCGGCACGCTGGCGTACGGCGACGTCAAGCGGGTCGAACTGGCCATGGCGCTGGCGCACCAGCCGCGGCTTCTGCTCATGGACGAACCGACCGCCGGCATGGCGACCAACGAACGCCATGCGCTGATGCGCCTGACGCGCAAGCTGGCCGACACGCAGCGCATCGCCGTCCTGTTCACGGAGCACAGCCTGGATGTCGTGTTCAAGCACGCGGACCGCATCGCGGTGCTGGTGCGCGGCAGCCTGCTGGCCGAAGGCGCGCCCGCCGCGATCGCGGCCGACGAACGGGTCAAGGCCGCCTACCTGGGCGCCGAAGCGCCTCATTCCGCCTGACAAGCGTGCGCCGAACGCGGGCTCAGCCGCCCGACTGCGGGCTTTCGGGCTGGCATTCCCAGAATATCCGGGCCTTGCAGCCGGCGCAGATGCCCTTATCCAGCTTGGCGTAGATCGTGTGCAGCGCCGTCGCCTTGTCGGGAAAGATGTGGTCCTCGCCCAGCCGTTCCAGAAACCCCGTGCGCCGCCACATATCCATGACCTCTGGCCGGGGCCGATGGAAGTAGAGGTCGCCGCCCATGGCGCGCCTGGCGATGAGCTCGTCGTCCCAGACCTGCGCGCCGGCCAGGTCGATGAAGTTCATGCTTTTCGCCATCACCAGCAGATGGCGGGGCGCCC
This sequence comes from Achromobacter arsenitoxydans SY8, assembly GCF_000236785.1. Lineage (GTDB taxonomy): Bacteria > Pseudomonadota > Gammaproteobacteria > Burkholderiales > Burkholderiaceae_B > Achromobacter > Achromobacter arsenitoxydans. The sequence continues at coordinate 56,843 of NZ_AGUF01000068.1, forward strand.
CCGGCGCCGCACGCAGATCATGCAGGCGCTGCGCCACATGCGCGGCCGCGCCGAAATAGACCGAGCCTTCCATCCGCAGCAGCTTGAGCTGCGGGCATTCCGGCAGCGCGTCGCGCTGTTGCTCCAGCACGACGAAACGCCGGTCCAGGCCACGCGAATCGAAGCCCATCGTGCGCATCGCCGGCCGCGACGTGCGGTGCAGGTAGACCATGAGAGACAGCACCGTGCCCAGCAGGATCGCCACTTCCATGCGGATCGCGATCGTGGCGGCCAGCGTAGCAAAGGCGATGGCGCATTCTCCCGGCTGCGTGCGCAGCAAATGACGCCAGCGCGGAATGTCCAGCAGGGTCCATGCCACCAGCAGCAGCAGGCCGGAGATGGCGGCGTGCGGAATCATCGCCAGCAGCTTCGCTGAAACGGCCACCAGCAGCATCAGCAGCAGCGCCGAAAACACGGACGCCAGCGGCGTCTTCGCGCCGGCCTCGTAGTTCGGGATGGACCGGTTCAGCGACCCACAGGACAGGTAGCAGGAGAAAAAGCCGCCGACGATGTTGGACAGGCCCTGCCCCACGAATTCGCGGTTCGCGTCGATACGCTGGCCCGAACGGGACGCCACGGCCTTGGCGATGGAAATGGATTGCGCCAGCGCCACGATGGTCAGCGCAAAAGCCAGGCTCAGCAGGTCGGGCAACGCGCGCCAATCGACGCTGGGTATGTGGAAAGGCGGCCAGGGCTGCGCAATTGCGCCCAGCACCGGCACGGGTGTACCGTCCCCGTCCTGGACCAGCGCGTTGAACGCCCAGGCGGCGAACGTTCCGGCCGCCAGTCCCAGCAACATGTAAGGCTTGCGCTTGTCCAGTTTGCGCGCCAGCAAAGCGGCGGCCAGGGTCGCCAGCGTCACCAGCAGCGCGCCCACATGCACCTGCCCGATATGCGTGGCCAGGGTTTCCAGCACGGCGCCCGCGCCGTGCGCTTCGGACGCCGGCAGGCCCAGCGCGTCCTTCAGCGCGTGCACCGCGATCAGCACGGCCGCCCCGCTGGTGAAGCCGAACAATGCCGACGGGGAAATGAAATGCGCCAGCGAACCCAGCCGCAGCGTTCCCACGAGCCACTGCATCACGCCAACCAGCACCGTCACGGCCAGGGCAAGCTGGATGTACCCGGGGCTGCCCGCGGCCGCCAAGGGCGCCAGCACCGCGAACAGCGCGAGCGAGTTGGCGTTGGTCGGCCCGGACATTACGTGGCGGCTGGACCCGAAAAGCGCGGCCACAATACAGGGCACGATCGCGGAATACAGCCCGTATTCCGGCGGCAGCCCCGCCAGCGTCGCGAACGCCACGCCCTGCGGCAGCACCAGCAGCGCGCCCAGCAGGCCTGCAGCCAAGTCGGCGCGCAAGGTCGTCCTATTGACCTCATCCACCCACGAGCCGAACAGCCGCCGCGCTACGTTCCTTCCCCCCTGCATCATTCCGTCTTATTCCCTGGACATCGGTATTTGTGACTGTCCGCGTAGCGTAATCGCTCGATCCTGGCCACGCAACGCGTACATCGCTCTACGTTCGCCGCGACGGCTCAGCCGGCTTCACCGCCGCGCCGCGCTTTCATGGCCTGTCCGATCGCGGCCAGCGCATCGTCCGATATCAGCCGGGCCGCCATCGGCAGCAGCTCTTCCTCTTCGCGCCGGATATGCGTCGCATAGGCCTCGGCGAAGGCCTGCACCTGCGGCGCCGGCAGCTCCGCCGGCCGGCCGGCCGCGATCTCGGACAGCGTGCGGCGCAACGGCTCCCATAGCCCGGCCAGCCGCCGATGGTCCTGCATCAACCCTTCCACCAGCGCATGCAGGCAGCCGGCGTCGGAGCCTGCCATCGACTCGATCAGGGCCGGGAACAGGTCTTCTTCCTCGTCTTCGTGGTGATGCGCCGCGGCCGTGTCGAAGTACCGGCGCACGCTGGCGGCGGCGGTTTGCGCGGTCGCATCGCTGCCGTGCGCGGGCAGGTGAGCCGCCAGCCGCGCCAGGGTGGCGCATTGGCGGGCAATCCGCCCATGGCAGGCCGACAGCAGGGCCAGCGGTTCTTCAGGGCCCGGCGCCGCGGCCGGTCCGCCAGGAAAGCTCACTGCCATCGCATGCCTCCGTTGTATTGCGCTATCCCTCGGTTCCCCGCCACCACAAGCGGAGTGAATCCCACGCGCGCCCCGCGAATCCCGCCTGCGCCACAGGCTCCAGCGCGACCACCGGGAACTGCATGGCCGGCTTGCCGTCCACCAGCACCCGAAGCTCGCCCACCGTGGATTGGGCCGTGATCGGCGCGACCAGCGGCGCCTGCGGCGTCCACACGGATTCGACCTTGGCGCCGGCGGGCACCGTAACGTAAGCGTCCCGCGCGACACCCGCCTTCAGGCTGTCGCTTTCACCCTTCCAGACCTCGGGCGTGGCCACGGCCTGGCCGCGCGCGTACAGCTTGATGGTATTGAACCCCTGAAAGCCCCACTCCAGCAACTCGCGGCTTTCCTGCGTGCGCACCTTGTCCGACGTCGTGCCCACTACCACCGTGATCAGCCGGCGCTGGTCGTCGCCATTGGGCCGGCGCGCCGTGGCCACAATGCAATAGCCCGCCGAATCCGTGTGCCCCGTCTTCAGGCCGTCCACGCTGGGATCGAGCCACAAGAGGCGGTTGCGGTTGGACTGGGTGATCTTGTTGAACGTGAATTGCCTGGCGGAATCGTATTGCCCGTACAACTGGGGAAAGTCGCGGATGTAGCGCGTGGCCAGGATGGACAGGTCGCTGGCGGTCGAATACGTGTCCGGGTCCGGCAGGCCGTGCGGGCTGGCGAAACGCGTGGCGTGCAGACCCAGCCTGGCGGCGGTGTCGTTCATCCGCGCGACAAAGGCCTCGACGCTGCCGGACACGGCCTCGGCCAGCGCAATGGCCGCGTCGTTGCCCGACTGGATCATCAGGCCGCGCAGCAGATCGTCTACCGACACCTTCGATCCCGGCTCCAGGAACATCTTCGAACTGCCCGCCGGCACCTTCCAGGCCCGCGTCGAGATCGTGACCAGCTGGCTGGACGTCAGCTCATTCTTGCTCAGGGCTTCGAACACGACATAGGCCGTCATGATCTTCGTCAAGGACGCCGGCTCGATCCGGGTCGTGGCCGCGTGCGACGCGATGACCTGGCCGCTGGTTTCGTCCAGCAGCAGCCAGGCCTTGGCCGACAGCGCCGGCGCAGGCATTGGTTGCGCCATGGCGCCGGATATACAAGCGGTCGCAACGAGCAGGCTCGCCGCCAACTTTTTCATCAACATATGCTGCTTCACTTCCATGCGTGGTTTCTTCCGGCGCTTAAAACAGGCTTGAAATGCCTGAATTCAGGGGCTTTCGGCACATGCCGCCCTTGCGCGCCGCCCGCAATTTGAACATGCGCGGCGCGTAAGGTTCATCGCCGCGCAAGCACGCAAGATTTGGCCGCGAATGTCACGACATCTTGCAAGAGCCCTTGTATAAAGCGCTTTTCTGCGCTGAAAACAACAAACAGTGGCTGAAAACCCGCTGGAAAGCCGCATTTAACGCCACTCTTCCGCTATCATCGGGCGCGTAGCGTTAAACGCCGATACCCGGCGCGCGCTGCTCCATGTCCTCAACATACGGATTTTGACCATGGCCACGAAAGCAAAAGCTCCTGCCAAGAAAGTCACCAAGCCCGCCGTCAAGGCGCCCGCAAAGAAGGCAACCGCCGCCAAGCCCGCTGTGAAGCCGGCTGCCAAGAAGGTCGTCGCCGCCAAGAAGGTCGCTGCTGCACCCAAGGCCATCAAGGCTGCTCTGAACAAGACCCAGCTCATCGCCTACATCGTCGAGCAATCCGGCGTCGAAGCCAAGTCGGTCAAGGCCGTCCTGGCCAGCCTGGAAACCTCGGTGCTGGGTTCCGTGGACAAGAAGGGCGCCGGCGAATTCACGCTGCCCGGCCTGTTCAAGGTTGCCGTGCAGAAGGTTCCCGCCAAGGCCAAGCGCTTCGGCAAGGATCCGTTCACGGGTGAAGAGCGCTGGTTCCCCGCCAAGCCGGCTTCGGTCAAGGTGAAGGTTCGCCCGCTCAAGAAGCTGAAGGACGCCGCGCAGTAATTCGTTTACGCGCAGTATCCGGTCAAGCCGGGAAGGGCCCGCCTCGAAAGAGGCGGGCCCTTCTTTTTTGCGCCGCGCTTTGCATCGCCACGGCCACGCTGCTAGAATTTATCTCTACGTAAAGATATTTCACGTCGAAATAAATACCAGCCTCCCATGAACGATCTCGTCGATCTCGTAATTTCGCAGTGGACGAAGGAATGCCCATCGCAGGACTTCTCCTCCATGTCGGTCGTCGCGCGCCTGTTCCGCCTGAACGCGTTCGCCGCCCGCAACGTCAACCGCACATTCCGCCAGCACAGCCTGCACCAGGGCGAGTTCGACGTGCTGGCCACGCTCTATCGCAGCGGCGCGCCCCACGCGATGAATCCGCAACGGCTGGTCGACGCTTTGCTGCTGACCTCGGGCGCCATGACCAATCGCCTGGATCGCCTGGAACAGGCGGGCCTGCTGGTGCGCAACCCCAATCCCGATGACCGCCGCGGCGTCATCGTGTCGCTCACGGCGGAGGGATTGCGCGTCATCAAGCTGGTGCTCAAGGAATACCTGAAGGACCTGAACGAATTGCTGGAACCCCTGTCGGCGGCCGAACGCCGGCAACTGGCCGGTCTTCTGAAAAAGCTGCTGCTCAAGCAGGATCAGGACACGCCGGGCAGCGTCGGCGCCTGATTCTGCGCCCCCGCCAGTTCTCCCATATTTCCTTTTTTCGCTGCAAACCCGTGACTTCCCCGACGCAAACGACGCCGACCCTGACGGCTCCCATCATCCTGCTGATGTCCGTGGCCACCGGCCTGGCCGTCGCCAGCAACTATTACGCGCAGCCTTTGCTGCACACCATCAGCCAGCAGTTCTCGATATCCAACGCCGCGGCCGGCGCCATCGTCACCACCGCGCAACTGAGCTACGCGGTAGGCCTGATGCTGCTGGTGCCCCTGGGCGACATGTTCGAGCGCCGCGCGCTGATCGTGCTGATGAATCTGCTGGCGGCGGGCGGCCTGCTGATTTCCGCCTTCGCCACCAATATCGTGGTCCTGATCATCGGCACCGCGCTGACCGGCATGCTGTCCGTCGTGGCCCAGATCCTCGTGCCGTTCGCCGCCACGCTGGCGGCGCCCCATGAACGGGGCAAGGCCGTCGGCACCGTCATGAGCGGGCTGCTGCTGGGCATCCTGCTGGCCCGCACCGCCGCCGGCGCGCTGGCGGACGTGGGCAGCTGGCGCACCGTCTATTGGGTGGCCGCCATCCTGATGGTGCTCATGTCCGCCGTCCTGTGGCGCGTGCTGCCCCGCTACCAGAGCCCCACGGCGATGAGCTATCCGCGCCTCCTGGGCTCCATCCTGCGCATGTTCGTCGAGGAACCCCTGTTCCGCGCCCGGTCGCTGCTGGGCGGCCTGCTCTTTGCAGCATTCAGCATGTTGTGGACGCCGCTGACGTTCCTGCTGGCCAGCCCCCCCTATGAATACAGCAATACGACCATCGGCTTGTTCGGCCTGGCGGGCGCCGCGGGGGCCTATGCCGCCAACCGCTTCGGACGCCTCGCCGACCGCGGCCTGGGCAATCTAGCCACCCGCGCCGGGCTGTTGCTGCTCCTGGGATCATGGGGACTGATGGCATTCGGCCAGGTCTCGGTCATTGCCCTGCTGGCGGGCATCCTGCTGCAGGACCTTGCCATCCAGGGCGTGCACGTCACCAACACCAGTTCCATCTACCGCCTGCGGCCCGAGGCCCGCAGCCGCCTCACCGCGGGCTATGTCACCTGCTATTTCATCGGCGGGGCCTCGGGTTCGCTGGTATCGTCCTGGCTTTACGCCCATTTTGGCTGGCCCGGCGTGGTCACCGCGGGCGCCGTCCTGGGAGCCGTTACGCTGGCTTACGGCGCCCTCGCGCCCAGTGCGCGCATCCCCGAAACGGCCTCTCCCACTGCCCGCGCCTAGCACCTCCTATAATCAGGGGTTTTGACCGCCTCCGCGCCCCGGCGCGATGGGGCGGCTCACCTCTTTTTTGCCACCGCGCACGAGCCCATGCAGGAACGCTACCTCCCCACTACCGTCGAAGCGGCCGCCCACCAAGACTGGCAGGCCCGGGACGTCTATCTGGTCCACGAACACGCTAAGAACCCCGACGGCTCCGAAAAGCCGAAGTTCTACGCCTGCTCCATGCTGCCCTACCCCAGCGGCAAGCTGCACATGGGCCACGTGCGCAACTACACCATCAACGACATGATGGCCCGCCAGCTGCGCATGCGCGGCTACAACGTCCTGATGCCCATGGGCTGGGACGCTTTCGGCATGCCGGCGGAAAACGCCGCCATCAAGTCCAAGGTCCCGCCCGCCAAGTGGACCTACGACAACATCGCCTACATGAAGAAGCAAATGAAGGCGATGGGCTTGGCGATCGACTGGACGCGCGAAATGTGCGCCTGCGATCCCCAGTACTACAAGTGGAACCAGTGGCTGTTCCTGAAGATGCTCGAAAAGGGCGTGGCCTACCGCAAGACCCAGGTCGTGAACTGGGATCCGGTGGACCAGACCGTGCTGGCCAACGAACAGGTCATCGACGGCCGCGGCTGGCGCTCGGGCGCGCTCGTCGAAAAGCGCGAGATCCCGGGCTACTACCTGCGCATCACCGACTACGCCGACGAACTCCTGGGCGCGGTCCAGAATGATCTGCCCGGCTGGCCAGAGCGCGTGCGCCTGATGCAGGAAAACTGGATCGGCAAGTCCGAGGGCCTGCGCTTCGCCTTCCCGCACCAGATCGCCGGCCAGGATGGCCAGCTGATCCAGGACGGCAAGCTGTACGTCTTCACCACCCGCGCCGACACCATCATGGGCGTGACCTTCTGCGCCGTAGCGCCGGAACACCCCCTGGCCACGCACGCCGCCCTCGCCAATCCGCAGTTGGGCGCGTTCATCGAACAGTGCAAGCTGGGCGGCACGACCGAGGCCGAAATGGCCACGCGCGAAAAGGAAGGCATGCCGACGGGCCTATTCGTCACGCACCCGGTCACGGGCGCGCAGGTCGAGGTCTGGGTCGGCAACTATGTGCTCATGACCTACGGCGACGGCGCCGTCATGGGCGTGCCGTCGCACGACGAGCGCGATTTCGCCTTCGCCAAGAAATACAACCTGCCGATCGTGCAGGTCGTGGACGTGCCCGGCAAGGACTACTCCACCGACGCCTGGCAGGAATGGTACGGCGACAAGCAATCGGGCCGCACCATCAACTCCGGCAAGTACGACGGCCTGTCCTACAAGGAAGCCGTGGACGCCATCGCCGCCGACCTCGGCGCGCAGGGCCTGGGCGAAAAACAGACCACCTGGCGCCTGCGCGACTGGGGCATTTCGCGCCAGCGCTACTGGGGCACCCCGATCCCCATCATCCACTGCGCGGACTGCGGCCCCGTCCCGGTGCCGGAAAAAGACCTGCCCGTCGTCCTGCCGGACGACCTGATCCCCGACGGCAGCGGCAACCCGCTGGCCAAGAACGAAGCCTTCCTGTCCTGCTCGTGCCCCAAGTGCGGCAAGCCCGCGCGCCGCGAAACGGACACGATGGACACGTTCGTGGACTCGTCCTGGTACTTCATGCGCTACACCTCGCCCGGCAACGACAACGCCATGGTCGACGCGCGCAATGACTACTGGATGCCGATGGACCAGTACATCGGCGGCATCGAGCACGCGGTCCTGCACCTGCTGTACGCCCGCTTCTGGACCAAGGTCATGCGCGACATGGGCCTGCTCAACTTCGACGAGCCCTTCACCAAGCTGCTGTGCCAGGGCATGGTGCTCAACCACATCTATTCGCGTAAGACGCCTCAGGGCGGCATCGAATACTTCTGGCCCGAAGACGTCGAAAACGTCTACGACGACCGCGGCGCCATCGTCGGCGCCAAGCTGAAGTCGGACGGCTCCGCCATCAACTATGGCGGCGTGGGCACGATGTCCAAGTCCAAGAACAACGGCGTCGACCCGCAATCGCTGATCGACACCCTGGGCGCCGACACGGCCCGCCTGTTCGTCATGTTCGCCAGCCCGCCCGAGCAGACCCTGGAGTGGTCCGATTCCGGCGTCGAAGGCTCCAACCGCTTCCTGCGCCGCCTCTGGTCCATCAGCTATGCGCGGCGCGACGCCGTGGCGCGCGGCCTGGGCCAGGGCGCCGACTGGACGCAGGCCCCCGCCGCCGTCAAGGATCTGCGCCGCGAGGTCTATTCGCTGCTCAAGCAGGCCGACTACGACTACCAGCGCATCCAGTACAACACCGTCGTGTCCGCCTGCATGAAAATGCTGAACGCCATCGACGATGCCAAGCTGCCCGAAGGCGCCCACGCCGACGCCGCCTACGCCGAGACCCTCGGCCTCCTGCTACGCGTGCTGTATCCGGTCGTGCCCCACATCACCTGGCACCTGTGGCAAGACCTGGGTTACGCCAAGGAACTGGGCGACCTGCTCGACGCGCCGTGGCCGCACGTGGACGAAGCCGCCCTCGTCGCCGACGAAATCGAGCTGATGCTGCAGGTCAACGGCAAGCTGCGCGGATCCATCCGCGTGGCCGCCAAGGCCGCCAAGGAAGACATCGAAAAGCTTGCCGCCAGCCAGGAAGAGGTCGCCCGCTTCCTGGAAGGCCGTCCGCCCAAGCGCGTCATCGTGGTTCCGGGCAAACTGGTCAACGTCGTAGGCTGATGAGGTCAAGCATGCACTTCGCCGGGCAAGAAACGCACTTTTCCCGCCAATCCTGGCTGCTGCGCGGCGCCTGCCTGGCGCTGTTCATGCTGCTCTCCGCCTGCGGCTTTGCGCTGCGGGGAGTGACCCCGATGCCGTTCGAAAGACTGTACGTGGGCATACCCGACAACACGCAGTTCGGCGCCGACGTGCGCCGCGCCGTGCGCGCGGCCTCGCCGAACACCAAGCTGGTCGACACCCCCAAAGAGGCGCAAGCCATCCTGCAGCAGGTGAGCGATTCGCGCACGCTGCGCGAGGTCTCGCTGAACGCCCAGGGCCGCGTCGAATCGTACGAACTCGGCATCAACTACACGTTCCGCCTGATCGACGCCCAGGGCCGCGCGCTGGTGCCGGACACGACGCTGTCCATCTACCGCGAAATGCCCTACGACGATCAGGTCGTGCAGGCCAAGCAGGGACAGATCGACACCCTGTTCAAGACCATGCAGCGCGACCTGGTGTCGCGCCTGCTGCGCCGCATCACGGCGCCGGATGTGCACAAGGCGTTCGAAGCCGCGCAGCAAGGCGAAGACACCGGCGAGACCCCGCTGTTCAACCCGAACGCGCCGCAGCCGCAACGTGTGCCCACGCCCTGGCAGACGCCGTCCGTCACCGATCCGACCAACGTGCGCTAGCCGATGGCACAGCCTCTGGACGCGGATCGGCTGGCCGAGCAACTGCAGCGGCCCGGCAACCGGCTGGCGCCGCTGTACGCGGTTTCCGGCGACGAGCCGCTGCTGGTGACCGAAGCGGTGGACGCGTTGCGCGCCGCAGCGCGCAACGCGGGCTACACCGAACGCCTGTCCATGGTGATGGACGCGCGCAGCGACTGGAGCGCGGTCCTTGCCGCCACCCAGAGCGTGTCGCTGTTCGGCGACCGTCGCATCCTTGAAATCAAGATCCCCACCGGCAAGCCGGGCAAAGCCGGCGCCGACACGCTGACCAAGCTGGCCGAACAGGCCGAAAAGCAGGCCGATGCCGACACCCTGGTGCTGATCGCCCTGCCCCGGCTCGACAAGGCCACCCGCGAAAGCCGCTGGATGCAGGCCTTGAGCCGCGCCGGCACGGCCGTCGACATCGCCAACGTCGAACGCGGCCGGTTGCCCGCCTGGGTCGGCATGCGCCTGGCGCGCCAGAACCAGCGCGCCGACAGCGCCACCCTGCAATGGATGGCGGACAAGGTCGAAGGCAATCTGCTGGCCGCCCACCAGGAAATCCAGAAGCTCGGCCTGCTGTACCCGGAAGGCCAACTGGCGGCCGAGGACGTGGAGCGCGCCGTACTGAACGTGGCGCGCTACGACGTCTTCGGGCTGCGCGACGCCATGCTGGCCGGCGACATCAGCCGCACCATCCGCATGATCGACGGCTTGCGCGCCGAAGGCGAGGCCCTGCCGTTGGTGCTGTGGGCCGTCGGCGAGGAAATCCGCCTGCTTGCCCGGATCGCCGAGGCGCGCGCGCTGGGCCAGGACGTGAACGGTCTGATGCGGCGCCTGCGCATCTTCGGCGCCCACGAACGCCTGGCGCTGCAGGCCCTGAACCGCGTCCAGCCTGCCGTGTGGCCCGCCGCCGTACAGCATGCCCACGAAGTCGACCGCCTGATCAAGGGCCTGTCGGTTGCGGGGCGCCTGTCGGACCCCTGGGAAGAAATGACCCGCCTGGCGCTACGCGTTGCCGCCGCCGGCGGACGACCGTGAAGGCGGCATAGCCGCCGCCTTCGCCTCGCCCCCCATCCGGTCCGCCGACCGGATCTCGCCCGGCCCCGCGGCCGGATATACACTGATTCTCCAGGCGGCGCCCGCGCCGCCCCATCTCCATGATCGACGCCGCCATGTCCTCGTCCTCCATCGAACAAGCCATGCTCACCCTGGGCGAAAATGCCCGCCGCGCCTCGCGCGCCATGATGCGCGCCAACAGCGCGGCCAAGAACCAGGCGCTGCTGGCCATGGCCGACGCGCTGGTCGCCAGCCATGACGAACTGAAGGCCGCCAACGAAAAAGACGTCGCCGCCGCCCGCGCCAATGGCCTGGAGCCGGCGCTACTCGACCGCCTGACCCTGTCGGACAAAACGCTGGCGCACATGGCCGAAGGTCTGCGCCAGATCGCCGCCCTGCCCGACCCCATCGGCAGCATCACCGCCACCACCGTGCGGCCCAACGGCATGCGCGTCGCCCAGATGCGCGTCCCACTCGGCGTGATCGGCATCATTTATGAATCCCGCCCCAACGTCACCATCGACGCCGCGGCCCTGTGCCTGAAATCCGGCAACGCCGCCATCCTGCGCGGCGGCAGCGAAGCGCTGCACTCCAACATCGCGCTGGGCCGCATCGTGCAGACGGGCCTGGCCGCCGCCGGCCTGCCGCAGGACGCGGTGCAGGTCGTGGCCACCGCGGACCGCGCCGCCGTCGGCAAGCTCATCACCATGACGGAACACATCGACGTGATCGTGCCGCGCGGCGGCAAGGGCCTGATCGCCCGGCTGTCGCAAGAGGCCCGCGTGCCGCTCATCAAGCACCTGGACGGCAACTGCCACATCTACATCGACGCCGCCGCCGACCCGGACAAAGCGCACGCCATCGCCTTCAACGCCAAGACCTACCGCTACGGCATCTGCGGCGCCATGGAGACGCTGCTGATCGACGCGGTGGCGGCGGTGTCCATCCTGCCCAGCCTGGCCGCAGCCTTCACCGAGCACGGCGTTGAGCTGCGCGGCTGCCCGCGCACGCTGGCGCTGCTGCCGCACGCCAAGCCCGCCACCGAAGAAGACTGGGCCACCGAATACCTGGGCCCCATCCTGGCCGTGCGCATCGTCGACACGCTGGACGACGCCATCGAGCACATCGCGCGCTGGGGCTCGGGCCACACCGACGCCATCGTCACGGAAGACCTGTCCGCCGCGCAGCGCTTCCAGCGCGAAGTCGATTCCAGCTCGGTGTATGTCAACCTGCCCACCTGCTTTGCGGACGGCTTCGAATACGGCCTCGGCGCCGAAATCGGCATCTCCACGAACCGCCTGCACGCGCGCGGCCCCGTGGGCCTGGAAGGCCTCACCACGCTGAAGTGGGTGTTGAACGGCGAAGGCCAGACCCGCGGCTGAGCCGCCCTTGGCGCGCCCCGGCGCGCGGCCCCCTTCCCATGCGCTGACGCGGCCCTGAACACGGGGCCGCGCCAAGCCCTCTACAATACGGCCAGCGTAACGCCCAGGCTTCCAATCATCACCACGCGGCCCGCCGCGCATTCTTGAGATCCCCCATGCATTCTCCCGTCATGGCCATGGCCTTCAGCCTATTCGTGCTGTGCTTCATCACCTGCACGCTCAGCGGCATCGTGCTGTTCTTCTTCAAGACCAAGCAGATCAACGCCGCCCTGAAGCACCCCTACCTGCAGCATCGGCCCTTCAATCAGTATCCGCTGTCGATCCAGGCCGCGATCATGCTCGATTATTTTTTCCGCCTGATGTTTCCGGGCACGCGCTTCTGGCTGATCGGCAATGCGAACGACCTGCTCAGCCACGTCGATCCCAAGAAAACGCCCCTCGCCCTGAAATGGCCGATCGTCGGCTTCTGGGGTTCCTGCTGGCTGGGCCTGATCGCCATGATCGTGCTCTGGATCATGCTGTTCCTGGGAGTCTGAACGCATGCAGATCCGATTCGAAGACTATCCCGGCAGCGTCGACGCCGCCCGTTTCCTTGTCGCCGCCCGCGACGCCGGCATCGCCGGCCCGCGCCTGCCCGCCGCCTGCCGCCCGCAGTCGCTGGGCCAGGCCTTCGCTGTGCAGCAGCGCACCGCTGAACTGCTGCGCGACACCCGGCAGGACGGCATCGCCGCCTGGAAAAGCGCCCTGCCTTCGCCGGAAAAGACCGTCGTAGCGCCCATCTACGCGTCAGGCACGGCCGACGCCGCCGCAGGCCCCGTCGCCGTCCGCACCGATGTCGTGCGCATCGAACCCGAGATCGCATTCGAAATCGCCCGCAACCTGCCTCCTCGCGATACCCCCTACACCAACGCTGAAATCGACGCCGCGGTCGGCGGCGCGCGCCTGGCGCTGGAAGTCCTGGGCTGCCGCTACGCAGCGCCGGAACACGCCAGCCTGCCCGAGCTTCTGGCGGATCACATGTTCAACCAGGGGCTGGTGCTGGGTCCGCGCATCGCTTCCCCGGAGGCCGCGCCGGGCAGCATGACCATCACGCTGTCGGTCGACGGCGCCGAAGTCGAGCAGCATGCCGGCATCCACCCGAACGACCACCCCAAGGCCGGGCTGTACTGGCTGGTCAACTTCCTGCGTGAACAGGGCCTGGGCCTGTCGGCCGGCCAGCACGTCATCACCGGCTCTTATGCCGGCTTTCTGGACGTGCCCGCCAACAAAGACGTGGACCTCGCCTATGGCGAGCTCGGCGTGCTGCGCGTCCGCTTCGGCAAGTAGTTCGCCGGCAAGCGACGCCGCGGCCGCGCGCCGCGGCGTACTGCGATCCGCTAGCGCGGCGCAGGTTCGGCGATCTGGACGGGTTCGCCCCCCGCCTCAATGATTTCGCCAGCCGCCAGGCACAGGTCCTCGCGGTAGCGTCCCGCCACCACCTGCACGCCCACCGGACTCGGCCCCGCGCCGCTCATGGCGCTGCCCATTGCCACCGACAGCCCCGGCAGTCCCATGAAAGGCAAGCCGATCTGGGTCATTTGCGCGCGCCAGACCCGCGCGTAGGCCGCGTCGCCCTGCAGGTCCAGCTTGTCGGGAAAGGGCAATTCGGCCGACACCGGCAGCAGCAGCACCGGATACTCGGCAAAGAACAGTTCCCACATGCGGGTCAACGTGGCGCGCCGCGTCAGCACCGCCGAAAAGCTCGCCAGGTCTGCGCTCGCGGCCTTGTCGCGCTGGCCGGCAAGCGCCACCAGCGCCCCACGGTCGCCTTCCTTTTCGGCGGCGGCCACCATGGCGTCGTAGCCGTCCGCCATCCACATGCGGATCTGCAGGTCAGCAGCCTCCTGCATCGGCGGTATCGCTTCCAGCGTGTCTACCGTCCACCCGGCCTCGCTCAGCCGGCGCGCCGCTTCCTGCAGCGCCTTCACGACAGCGGGTTCCGTGTCCAGGCCATCGGGATTCAGGCACAGGGCGGCCCGGCGCGGCGCCTCCGGGCCCGTCAGCGGCGCAGGCACCCACCAGGGGTCGCGCGGATCCGGAGCGGCCAGCGCGGCAAGCCCCAGGCGGATGTCGGCAATGCTGCGGCCTAAGGGGCCCGACACGGCCGTGATCTGTCCGCCGATGGAACGTTCGGGCAAGGCCGCGTTGTAGGCCGGCACCCTGCCCAGCGAGGGGCGCAGGCCATGCACGCCGCACGCATAGGCCGGATAGCGAATCGACCCTGCGATGTCCGTGCCGTGCGCCAGATGTCCGATGCCCGCGGCCACTGCGGATGCCGCGCCGCCCGACGATCCGCCTGGCGTAAGTGCCGGATTGCGGGGATTCAGGGTGTCGCCGTGCAGCGCATTTCCGGTGAACCAGCGCAGCGAAAACGCCGGCGTGTTGGTGCGTCCCAGTATCACCGCGCCCGCGCGCCGCAGATTGTCGACGACGGGGCTGTTGCGTTCGGCGATCAGGTCCTTCTGCAGGGCGACGCCGTTGGTCGTGGCAAAACCGGCCTGGTCGACATTGACCTTCACGGTGACCGGCACACCCGCCAGCGGCCCGGGAGATTCGCCGCGGGCCAGCGCGGCGTCGACCTCGGCCGCCTGCGCCAGCACCGTTTCGGGGCGGTGGTCCACCACGGCATTGATGGCGGGATTGACAGCATCGAGGCGCTGCAGCGCGCTTTGCGCGGCTTCGACTGCGGACACTTCACGCTTGCGGACGAGGGCGGCAAGCTCAACTGCGGACAAACGCCAAAGATCGGACACGCGCAACTCCTGGGTCGTGGTTTTTCTACGGGCAGGCCAACCTTAGCGCCTGTCGCGCCGTCCCACAAGCCGCCGCTCTCCCCTATTGCGCCGCTAGCGGTCCTCTTCGAAAACCTCGATGATGGCGTCCGCCACGGCGCGCACCCGCGCGCTGCGATTCAGGTCGCCATGCATCACCAGCCACAGGTCGTAGCCTTCGCTGCGACCGGGCCAGATGCGCACCAGCTCGGGATAGTCCTCCGCCATGTGCGTGGGCACTTCGCCGATGCCCAGCCCGGCCGCCACCGCCTCGATGATCATCAGCCCCGAATTCAATTCGATGGCGATGCGGCCGTTGCCGGTGGGTTCGCCGCAAAACATGTCCGACCAGCCGGGCAGCACCGCCTGCTGGTAAGTCACCAGCGTATGCCCCGCGAAAGCAGTGCCGGGCCGCGGCTCGCCGTGCGCCGCCAGGTACGCGCGCGACGCGTACAGCCCGACCTCCTTGCGAGCCAGATGCCGATGGATCAGGTCGGGATTGTCCGGCTTGATGTTGCGGATCGCCAGGTCCGCCTCGCGCCGCGTCAGGTTGCTGATCTGGATGGCGGTGGAGAGCGTTACGCGGATGTCCGGGTGCTGGGCATGGACCCGTTTGATGGCCTCCATGATGAAGTATTGGGCCACCGTTTCCGACGTGGCGACGCGCACCACGCCCGACAGCCGGTGGTCCAGGCCCTGCATCTGGCGCTGAAGCTGGTCAGCGGCCTGCTCCATACGCTCGGCCGCGGCAAAGGCGAGCTCGCCCGCCGCCGTGGGCACGTAGCCGCCCGGCGTGCGCAGGAACAGCCTGGCGTCCAGCGACGCTTCCAACGCCGCCAGCCGACGCCCCGCGGTGGCCTGGTCGATCTGCAGCAGCGCCGCCGCACCGCGCAGCGTGCCTATCCGGTGGATCGCCAGGAAGACCCTGGCATTGTCCCAATCCATAGTGCTCGTCCTGATGCAATTTTGCATGACTATAAAGCACTTGTTCGGCTTTTTTGCATCCCGCGAAACGCCTAAGCTTCCCCCTCTGCCTGCCGTACACAAAATCCACCGCCATGTCTTCCGCCTGCCGCCCCGTTTCCATTTCCCCGCTGGAGGTCCAGCCCGCCGCCGGCTGGGTGCCCCTTGTCACCCTGGCCATCGGCTTCGTCATGGCCATGCTGGACGTCACGGTCGTCAACGTGGCGCTGCCCAGCATCGCCCTGCAGTTCGACGTGCCGCTGACCGATCTGGTCTGGATCGTCGACGGCTATACGCTCACGTTCGCCGCCCTGCTGCTGGTGGCTGGCGCGCTGGCCGACCGCTACGGCGCCCGGACCATCTATCTGGCCGGCCTGGGCGTCTTCACCGCCGCGTCGCTGCTGTGCGGACTGGCTCCGGATTCCACCACGCTGATCGCCGCGCGCATGTTGCAGGGCATCGGCGCCGCGCTGTTCATGCCCAGTTCGCTGAGCCTGCTTACCCACGCCTATGACGACGAGCAGGTGCGCAACCGCATGCTGGCCGCGTGGTCCGCCATCGTGGCCGTCGCGGGCGCATCCGGGCCCCTGCTCGGCGGCGTCCTGATCCACCAGTTCGGATGGCGCGGCATCTTCCTGATCAACATCCCGCTGGGCCTGGCCGGCCTGTGGCTTGCCCGCAGCCGCATTGCAGCCGCGCCGCGCCGGCCGCGCGCGCTCAATCCCGCCAGCCACCTGCTCGGCGTCGTCGCGCTGTCCTCGCTCTGCTACGCGCTCATCCAGGGCAATGCCTATGGCTGGACCTCGGCTCCCATCGCCCTGACTGCGGCCCTGTGCGTGGCGGCCGTCGCGCTGCTGGTGCGGCGCGAGCGGCGCCATGCCGAACCGATCATCCCGCGCGCGCTGTTTTCCACGCCGCAATTCGCCGCCGCTAATGGCGTGGGGTTTCTGATCAACCTCGCCGCATACGGGCAGCTCTTCCTGCTGAGCCTGTTCCTGCAGCAGGCGCGCGGCGCCGACGCGCTGCAGACCGGCATCCAGCTCGTGCCGATGCTGGCGGTCTTCTCCATCGGCAATTTTGTCTCCGGCCGCGTGTCCGCACGCTGGAACGTGTCGGCGTCGCTGCTGGGCGGCGTATCGCTCGCGACGGCAATGAGCGCGGCGGGCATATTCGCCTTCTCACCCGACATCGCCTACGGGCCCTTCGCGATCGTCATCGCGCTGGCCAATCTGGGCGTCGGTATCGCGGTGCCGGCAATGACCAGCATCGTCATGCAGGTTTCCGGCAAGCACCACGCCAACAGCGCGGCCGCGGCCCTGAACGCCAATCGCCAATCCGGCGCGCTGGTCGGCGTTGCGGTGATGGGCGCCCTCCTGCACCTGATGCCCGACTGGAACGACAGCCTGCCCGCCGCCTATGTCGTGATCGCCCTCGGCTACCTGGCCGCGGCGGGGCTGGCGTGGCGCTATCTGCGCCGCGACCGCAACCGCTGAGCCACCCGCCTGGACGGCGCGGCTACGGCAGGATCGCCACGCCGCGCCCCGCGAAGAAACTGTCGAACACCGCCAGCGGCAGTTCGACATCCGCCTGCACGCCGGGCTCGCCAGACGGATTGTGAAATCTCACCGCCTCAGGCGTGGCGCGCGTGACCAGCACCAAGTGCCCGCCCTTTTTCGGCGGCTGCCGTGCGGGCCAGCGTATCCAGGGATGCACCGAGGCCATAAAGTATTCAGCTTCTTCCAGCAGCGCGGGCAACGTTTCGGCCTCCACGTCCACACGCACCTGCGCCCGCAGGCCGAAAACGTCGGCGACGTAGCGCACGAACGGCGCGTAGATCAGCCCTTTGATGCCACCACCGGGCTCTTCGACATAGGCCCCGTAGGGCAAACTGCCGCGGGCCAGTTCCAGCGTAGGGTAGACCCGGCCGCTACGCGCGGCCAGCACC
The DNA here is from genome assembly GCF_000236785.1 of Achromobacter arsenitoxydans SY8. Classification (GTDB taxonomy): domain Bacteria; phylum Pseudomonadota; class Gammaproteobacteria; order Burkholderiales; family Burkholderiaceae_B; genus Achromobacter; species Achromobacter arsenitoxydans. The sequence goes on from NZ_AGUF01000068.1 coordinate 74,488, forward strand.
ATCTTCAGGCAGGCCATGCCGCACACGTGGCTGGCCCATCGCGCATACTCGTCCACATCGCGCGCGCCCGACGCCTGCCACGCGGGATCGCCGGCCAGGTCCATCTCCTTGCGGATGATCGCGCCCGCCAGATGCGCGGACTCCCATTGGCAGAAATACGGCACGGCCGCAGGGACTGGCGTCGTTTTCATGCAAGGCTCCGGTAATCCAGGAATAGTCCGGTATCTTGCCGCCGCCGCGGCCGCGTGGCAACGGCCCTGCATTTGCCTCACAATGGGGTCATACCCATGAACAGGAGACCTGCATGTCCAGCCCCGCCTCGTCCAGTTCCAACTCCATCCGCCGCGTCGCCATCGTCGGCGCGGGCACAATCGGCGCCAGTTGGGCGGCGCTGTTCCTGGCGCACGGCCTGGAAGTCGTCGTCAGCGATCCGGGGCCCCATGCAGAAGCCCAGACCCTCGCCCGCGTGCAGGCGGCGTGGCCGGTCCTGACCGAACTGGGACACGTGCGGCCGGACGCCTCGCCCGACGCGCTGCGCTTCGAACCCGACCTGGAAGCCGCGCTGGCCGGGGTTGATTTCGTCCAGGAAAACGCGCCCGAACGCGAAGACTTCAAAACCGATCTCTTCGCGCGCATCGACGCCGCGCTGCCCGCGCACGTGATCGTCGCCTCCAGTTCATCCGGTCTCATCATGAGCCGCCTGCAATCGCGCTGCCGCCATCCCGGCCGCTTCGTCATCGGCCACCCGTTCAACCCGCCGCACCTGATTCCGCTGGTCGAGGTCGTGGGCGGCAACCAGACGTCTGCCGACACCATGGACCGCGCGATCGAGTTCTATCGCAGCATGGGCAAGCACCCCATCCGCCTGAACAAGGAAGTGCCGGGCCACATCGCCAACCGGCTTCAGGCCGCCCTCTGGCGCGAAGCCATCCACCTGGCCGCCGAAAACGTGGCCAGCGTGGCCGATATCGACGCCGCCGTCTCGCAAGGCCCGGGCCTGCGCTGGGCCCTCTTCGGCCCGCACATGACGTTCAACCTGGGCGGCGGCGAAGGCGGCCTCGCCCACTTCATGCACCATCTGCTCGGCCCGGTGCAGACCTGGTGGGACGACCTCGGCGCGCCCGAAGTCACGCCCGAATTGCAGCGGCGCCTGATCGAAGGCGTCAACGCCGAAGCCGGCCACCAGAGCATTGCCGACCTCGTCGAAGCGCGGGACGCACAGCTCACCGCCCTGCTGAAGGTCTTGCATCGCTGAGGCCCGCAACGCCGTGCAGGGCATCGGCGGCATCGCTGGTATCCTGCACGCCGGGCCAGGGGGCTGCCGCCCCGTCCTCAATCAAGAAAGGTCTGTCGCATGATTACCGTGATTCAAGACACCGAACGTTCCCGCTTCACCGCCACCGTCGATGGCGTGCTGTGCGTGCTGGACTACCAGTTGCAGGACGGCGAGATGGCCATCACCCATACCGGCGTCCCCAGCCAGGTCGGCGGACGGGGCATCGCCGCCGAGCTGACGCGACAGGCCCTGCTGACGGCCCGCGCCAATGGCTGGACGGTCCGGCCGCTGTGTTCCTACGCCGCCGTCTACATGCGCCGCCATCCTGAATACAACGACCTGCTGGCCTGAGCCTGCGCATACCGCCGTGACCAAAAAATCCGACGCGTCCAAGTCGCCCTGTCCCTGTGGCGGCGCCCGCCCCTACCCCGAATGCTGCGGCCGCTGGCACGAGGGCCCGCAAGCGTTGCAGGCGCCCACCGCCGAAGCCCTGATGCGATCGCGCTACAGCGCATTCGTGCTGGACAAGCTGCCCTACCTGCTGGCCACCTGGCATCCCAGCACGCGGCCCGAAACGCTCGAACCCAATCCTCCCGGACTGAAGTGGCTGGGCCTGCAAATCAAAACTGCGGCCGACCAGGACGCCGATCACGCCACCGTCGAATTCGTTGCCAGAAGCCGGCAGGACGGCCGCGCCAGCCGCATGCACGAGCTCAGCCGCTTCGTGCGCGAAGGCGGAACATGGTTCTACGTGGACGGCGACCTGAACTAACCGCTGGCGCTAACGGGCCAAGGCCCTGGCGCCTTCGCCGATGGCCTGCTTCAGCGCCGCCAGCAGGTCCTGCTCGACGGAACTGAAAGCGCGCGGGTCCCCCACGATCGCCAGCTCGGTAGGCGGCGCCGGCCCAAAGCCGTCTTCCACGCCCAACTCCATATGTGAGTCCAGCCGCGCGAACGCCGGCAGCAGACTGACGCCAAGCCCCGCCGCCACCGCGGCCTGCACGCCAGCCAGGCTATGGCTGTGGTAGGCGATGTGCCATGGCCGGCCGGCGCTTTCCAGCGCATAGATCATGCGCTTGCGGTAAATGCAGCCCTGCGGGAACAGCACCAGCGGCACGGCCGTCTCAAAGGACGTGCCGTGGCGGCTGCCCACCCAGACCAATGTTTCCGGCCACGCCGCCAGACAGGGCCCGTCGCCGGGCTCGCGCTTCACCAGCGCCAAATCCAATTCCCCCGACGCCAGACCCGCGCGCAGGTCGGTGCTCATGCCGCTGCGGGTCTCCAGGCGCACCTGCGCATGGCTGGCCGCAAACTCCGCCAGCAGCACGGTCAGTCTGGACACATCAAAATCCTCCGGCACGCCCAGCCGCAACACGCGAGCACTCCGGGGCGCGGACAGCACGTGCTCGGCCTCTCCGGCAATCGCCAGCAGGCGTCGCGCATAGGCCAGCATCAGTTCGCCGTCCTCGGTCGCCGACACGTTGCCTCCGGCTCTGTCGCGCAGCAGCAGCGTCTTGCCCACGCTTTGTTCAAGCTTGCGCACCTGCTGACTGACGGTCGACTGCGTGCGGTGCACCCGGTTCGCGGCGCGCGTGAAGCTGCCTTCATCGACAACGCAGACCAGGGTCTTCAGGAGTTCAAGATCCAGCATGGCAGTTTCTGATAGTTGCTCATCAACTATGTGGAGTTTAATTATTAATTTTACAACTATGCCGCGCAGTTCTACGCTGTGATGTCACTGACCAAAAGGAACCGACATGCCGCTAGACCAACTGCCCCGTCCCCAATGGCTTACCTTCGACTGCTACGGCACGCTTATCCAGTGGGACGAAGGCCTGCAGGCTGCCGTCGCCCAAATACTGGACACTAAACCGAGTACGGTCCCTGCCCCCACCCCCGCGCAGTTTCTCCATGTCTATGACGAGCACGAGCATCGGCTCGAACACACGCCGCCTTACCGTCGGTTCGCCGACGTGACACGCGAATCGCTGCGGCTGGCCATGGAGGCATTCCAGTTGCCCTATCGTCCCGAAGACGCCGACCTGCTGACCGGCAGCATTTCCCGGATGCCCCCGTTCGCCGAAGTCGTCGCAACACTTGGCCTGCTCAAACAGGCGGGCTTTCGCCTCTGCATCATCTCCAACACGGACGACGACATCATCGCCGGCAACGTCGCGCAACTGGGCGGACACATCGACCGCGTCATCACTGCCGAGCAAGCGGGCGCCTACAAGCCCTCCCGCGCGATCTTCGCGCACGCCTACCGCAGCTTGGGCGTCACCGCAGACGAAGTCGTCCACATCTGCGCCAGCCCCCACCTGGACTTAGCCGCCGCACGCGACATCGGGTTCCGGTGTATATGGATCGACCGAGGCACCGGCCGCAAACCCTTGCCTGACTACCGGCCTGACGCTACCGTACCAACTTTGGATCGTGTCCCCGACCTGTTCCGCCAGGCGGGCTGGCTCTGATCCCCAAGTTCCTCAACCCTGACTATCATTTCCGGAAGACGCCATGAATCAAGAACCCGGCTTCGCCAACGCGCTTTTTCACGCAGAACCCGTCGCCGCGTTGCGGGCGGATCTTGCGCTGGCCTTGCGGGCAGCGGCCGCGCATGGCTTGGGCGAAGGCGTCTGCAACCACTTCAGCGTCGCCCTGCCGGGCGATCCGGACCATTTCCTGCTCAACCCACGCGGTCTCATGTGGAACGAAGTGCAGGCGGACGACATCATCTTGATCGACGCGCACGGCAACAAACTCGCCGGCCGCCACGAGGTCGAACCCACCGCCATGTTCATTCACGCAGCCATCCACCGCATCGCCGGCAAGGCCTGTGTCCTGCACACCCACATGCCCTACGCTACGGCCTTGACACTAACCTCGGATCGCGGCCTGGACACGACCCTCTCTCAGAACGCCATGAGGTTCCATGGGCGTCTTGCCATCGACCAGCACTACAACGGCCTGGCGCTGGATGTCAGCGAAGGCGAACGCATTGCACGCGCCATGCAAGGCGCGGATATCGTGTTCCTCGGCAATCATGGCGTCGTCGTCTGTGGTGAACGCCTGGATTACGCCTACGACGACCTCTTCTTCCTGGAACGCGCATGCACTGCCCAGGTCCTGGCCCAATCCACCGGCCGGCCGCTGGTTCCCGTCGATCCCGAAATCGCGGCAAAGGTCGCTGCCCAAATCCAGAGCGAACGCCTGCAATCCGAGCTCTTCTTCCAAGCGCTGCGCCGCCAATTGCCCTGATGGGCGACTTTCCGCACCCGGCATAAAAAAACCCCTCGCGGCGCCAGCCGCGAGGGGTTTTCTGTATTCGGGTTTCACCTGGGCGCGCTTTAGCGCCGCCAC
>NZ_AGUF01000067.1 GCF_000236785.1 Achromobacter arsenitoxydans SY8
ACGCAAAACGAACCCGGCAAGGTCAATATCCACCCGGTTACGTACAAGCTGCATGGCCTGGACATCGTCGCCAACGTGTACACGCCGTCAGGCTTCGACCCGAAGAAGGGCTATCCCGCCGTGGTGATCGCGCATCCGAACGGGGGCGTGAAGGAACAGGTGGCCGGCCTGTATGCCCAGCGCCTGGCCGAGGCGGGCTATGTCACGATCACCGCGGACGCGGCGTACCAGGGCGGCAGCGCAGGCCAGCCGCGAAACGTGGACAAGCCCGAGCATCGCATCGAGGACATCCACGGCATGGCGGATTTCATCGCCCGGTATGCGGGCGTCGATCAGGACCGGCTGGGTGTGCTGGGAATCTGCGGGGGCGGCGGCTACACGCTGGCCGCCGCGCAATCCGACAAGCGCTTCAAGTCGGTGGCGACGCTGAGCATGTTCAACTCAGGCCGCGTCCGCCGCAACGGATTCGCCGATTCGCAATTGAACACCGTCCAGGAACGCCTGCAGCAGGCGTCGGCCGCGCGCGCGCAGGAAGCGGCGGGCGGGGAAATACGCTATTCAGGCGACGCAAACCTGAGCGACGAGCAGATCGCCAGGCTGCCCTTCGAAATGTACCGGCAAGGGTACGAGTACTACTGGAAGACGCATGCGCACCCGGGATCCACGTTCAAGTACACGACGAGCAGCCTGCTGGACCTGATGCGGTTTGACGCGACCGACCAGATCGAACTCATCGACCGGCCGCTGCTGATGATCGCGGGCACCCGGGCCGACAGCCTGTATATGACCGAGGACGCGTTCGTCAGGGCCTCGGGCACGCGCGACAAGGAGCTGTTCAGGATCGACGGCGCAACGCATATCGAGACCTACTGGGTGCCGAAGTATGTGGACGCGGCCATCGGCAAGCTGACATCGTTCTTCGGCAGAACGCTGTAGCGACGATGGCCGGCGGACTCACGCCGGCCTTGGGCGTCAGCGCGCTACGGCCGGCGTGCCGCCCGCGCCCATGTCCCAGTACAGCCCGGTCATCAGGCACAGCCCCTGACGCAGCAGCTCAGGCGGCAGGTGCTCGTTCGGCGCGTGCTGCGAGCAGCCCGGGTAGGAATGCGGCACCCAGATCGTGCGCAGGCCCAGCACGTCGGTGAAGATGTCGTTGGGCAGCGAACCGCCCAGGTTGGGCAGCAGCGCGGTCTTTTCGCCCGAGGTGCGTTCCAGCGAGTCGACCGCCCAGCGCACCCAGGCATCGTCGGGGTCGATGCGGGTGGCGCGGAACATGGATTCGCGCGTGAGCGTGATCTTGACCATCGAAAAGCCTTGGCTGTCCAGGTGGCGGCGCAGGGCGGGAATCAGGTCGTCAGGGTCCACGCCCACCACGAAGCGCAGCTGGCAGCGCGCCCAGGCGCGCGGCGGAATGGCGTTGACGGGGGTGTCGGGGTTGCCGGTCTTGTAGGCCAGCACTTCGAAGGAACACCAGCCGAACACGCGCTCGGCGGGAGACAGGCCGGGCTCGCCCCAGTCCGGCTCGATTTCCGGGCCGTCCGCGCCGCCGTCGACTTCGCAGTCCGCCAGCGCGCGGCGCACGGCGGCCGGCAGTTCCTTGGGCACCCATTCCGGAATGCGGATCTGGCCGACGGGCGACGCGATGCTGGCGATGGCGTGGGCCAGCTGCAGGCCGGGGTTGGAGATCAGCCCGCCCCAGTTGCCGGAGTGATGGCCGCCGGCGCGGGCGTCGATGGTCAGGTCGAAGTTCAGGCTGCCGCGCGCGCCCAGGAAAATGGTGGGCCGGGGGGCGGATAGGCGTGGGCCGTCCGAGGCGATCAGCAGGTCCGCCGCCAGCAGCTCGCTGTGTTCGGCGCACAGTTCGCGCAGACCCATGGAACCGGTTTCCTCGCCCATCTCGATCAGGTACTTGGCGTTGAAGCCGAGCTTGCCGCGGGCTTCCAGCACCAGCCGCAGGGCCTCCATGTTGATGGTGTGCTGGCCCTTGTTGTCGGCGATGCCGCGGCCATACCAGCGGCCTTCGGATTCGGTCAGCGCCCAGGGCGACAGGCCTTCCTTCCATTCGCGTTCCAGCCCGCGGATGACGTCGCCATGCCCATAGCCCAGCACCGTCGGCAGGGCGGGGTCTTCGATGCGCTCGGCATACAGGAAGGGGGCCAGCGCCTTCGGGTGGGTGAGCGTGCGGCAGGTGAAGCCCAGCGCTTCGAAGGCCGGGCGGATTTCGGCGTCCAGGTAGTCCGCCAGCACGGCGGCGCGGTCGGGGTTCTGGCTTTCCGTGGGCAGCGCCACGCGGCGCGCCAGCAGTGTCCGGAAGGCGCCGGAATCGAAGCATTGTTCCGCTAGGGCGATGGCTTGTGCGCGGGTCATGGCTGGGGGGCTCCAGGGGAAGTCGTAGGGGCGGGCGGATACAGGTGGCAGGCCACCAGGGCCTGTTCGCGCACGGCCAGCGCCGGGCGCTCGGTCTTGCATTGCGCCATGGCGTGCTGGCAGCGCGGATGGAAGGGGCAGCCGGAAGGCGGATGCAGCGGGTCTGGGAAGGACAGCCCCAGGCCCATGTCGGGGATGCCCAGCCCGGGCTCGGGCGTCAGCACCGACGCCAGCAGCGCCTGCGTGTAGGGATGGCGCGGGTCGTGGAAGAGCCGGGCAGTGGGCGCCGATTCGACCACGCGGCCCAGGTACATCACCGACACGTGGGTGGCGATGTGCTCCACGACCGCCAGGTTGTGGCTGATGAAGACGTAGGTCAGGTTGAAGTCGCGGCGCAGGTCCATCAGCAGGTTCATGATCTGCGCCTGGACCGACACGTCCAGCGCGGAGGTCGGCTCGTCGCAGATCACGATTTCGGGATTCATCACCAGCGCGCGCGCGATGGCGACGCGCTGGCGCTGGCCGCCGGAGAGCTGGCCGGGCGTGTTGTGGGCCAGCCGCGGCGGCAGGCCCACGCGCTCCAGCATTTCGATGGCCTTGTGCAGCTTGGGGTTGGGGATGCCATGCACCTCCAGCGGCAGCGACACGATGGAAGCGATGGAGCGGCGAGGGTTCAACGACGAATACGGATCCTGGAAGATGGGCTGCACGCGGCGGGCCAGCGCGCGCCGGTCCATCTGGCGGATGTCCTGGCCCTCCAGGCGGATCGCGCCTTCGGTGGGCGGGGTCAGGCCCAGCAGCATGCGCGCCAGCGTGGACTTGCCGCAGCCGGATTCGCCCACGATGCCCAGCACGGCTCCCCGGTCCACGGAAAGGTCCACGCCGTTGACCGCGTGCAGCGTGGCGCGCGGGCGGAACATGCCGGCGCGGACGGTGAACTGCCGGCTGACGGCATCGGCTTGCAGCAGCGCGCTCATGCCGGCACTCCTTCGGCGCCGAGGATGCAGCGCCATTGCTGGCCGGGCGGCTGGCCGTGGATGGGAACCGCGGTGAGGCACTGCGCCTGCGCGTAGGCGCAGCGGTCGGCGAAGGCGCAGCCGCGCAGCTCGCCCACCAGCGACGGGACGACGCCGGGAATGGTGCCCAGCGCCTCGCCGGGCGCGCTGCGGCCGGGCACGGGGATACAGCCCAGCAGCCCTTGCGTGTACGGATGGCGCGGGGCGGAGAAGATGTCGGCCACGGGGCCTTCCTCGACGATCTGGCCCGCGTACATCACGGCCACCTGCCGCGCGATGCGCGCCACCACGCCCAGGTCGTGCGTGATCAGGACCATGGCGATGCCCAGTTCGGCCTGCAGGTCCGCCAGCAGCCGCAGGATCTGGGCCTGAATGGTGACGTCGAGCGCGGTGCTGGGCTCGTCGGCGATCAGCAGTTCGGGTCCGCACATGAGCGCCATGGCAATCATCACGCGCTGGCGCAGGCCGCCGGACAGCTGGTGCGGATACTGCGCCAGGCGCTGGCCGGCGGAGGCGATGCCGACCTTCTCCAGCAACTCTACGGCCCGGTCGCGCGCCTGCTGGCTGCTGGCGCCGCGGTGGTGGATGTAGTGTTCGGTCAGCTGTTCGCCGATGGCGTAGGCGGGGTTCAGCGCCGTCATGGGCTCCTGGAAGATCATCGCCATCTTGCTGCCGCGCAGCGCGTTGATGCGCCGTCCGCGAGCCTTGGACAGGTCTTCGCCCAGCACCGCCAGCCGGCGCGTGTTGCGCCGGGCGGCCTTGGGCAGCAGGCCCATGATGGCCAGCGAGGTCATCGACTTGCCGCAGCCCGATTCCCCGACCAGGCACAGCGTCTCGCCGCGCCTGACCTGGAAGGAGACGTCGCGCACGGCGTGCAGCGCGCCGCGCGGCGTGGCGATGTCGACTGTGAGTCCCTGTACATCCAGGACGATATCCGTGCCGTTCATGCTCAGGCCCTCTCTTCAGGCGTCAGGAGTTGGTGCAGGCCGTCGCCGGCCAGGTTGATCGCGAAGATCAGCAGCGCCAGCGCCGATCCCGGAATGGCGATCAGCCAGAACGAGAAGAACATGTAGGCCTTGGCCTCCGAGATCATCAGGCCCCAGGACGGCAGCGGCGGCTGCACGCCCAGGCCCAGGAAGGACAGCGAGGCTTCCAGCAGGATGGCGCTGGCGGCTTCCAGCGTGGCGATCACGATGAGCTGCGGCACCACGTTGGGCAGCACTTCGCCCCACACGATGCGCCAGGTGCTGGCGCCGGCGGCCTGCGCCGCGGCCACGTATTCCAGCGAGCGCACCTGCTGGGTGGCGCTGCGCATCACGACGGCGTAGCGGTCCCATTTCAGCAGGCCCAGCACCAGGATCACCACCCACAGCGACCCGCCCACGATGGCCACGGTGGCCAGCGCCACCAGGATGACGGGCATGGACAGGCGTGTGGTGATGAGGAACGACACGGCCATGTCGACCTTGCCGCCGAAGTAGCCGGCCGCCATGCCCATGGCGGTGCCGATCAGGCCCGAGATCAGGGCGACGCTGACGCCGATCAGCAGCGAAATGCGCGCGCCGTAGAAGAGGCGTGACATGTAGTCGCGGCCCAGCTGGTCGGTGCCTAGCGGATGCAGCCAGGTGCCTTTTTCATACCAGACGGGCGGGGCGGTGCGGTAGGCCAGATCCTGGAAGTAGGGGTCGTGCGGCGAGATCCAGGGCGCCAGCAGTGCAATCAGCACGATGAGCAGCAGGATGCCGCCGCCGGCCAGCAGGGCCTTGTTGCGCCGCAGGCGGCGCCAGCGCAGGGCGGCCGCGGTCAGTTCCAGCGGCGCCGCGGCGGGCGCGGACGGGGAGAGCGTAGGCGAGTTCATGTCAGGACACCCGGATGCGCGGATCGAGCCACGCGTTGGCCACGTCGGCGGCAAGCGTCAACAGGACATACAGCACCGACAGCAGCAGCACGATGAGCTGCATCACCGGGTAGTCCTTGTATGTGATGCTCTGGTAGGCCAGGTAGCCCAGCCCGTCCAGCGCGAAGATGGTCTCGATGACGACCGAACCGCCCAGCAGGTAGCCCAGCTGCACCGCGGCCAGCGCCACCACCGGCACGATGGCGTTGCGCAGCGCGTGCTTGAAGATGATCTTGCGCGCCGGCAGGCCCTTGGCGCGCGCGGTGCGGATGTAGTCGGCGCCCAGCACCTCGACCATGCCGGCGCGGATCAGGCGCATGAAGGCCGGCGCCACGTAGTAGCCCAGCGCGATGGCCGGCATGACGAAGTGCTGCCAGGTGCCGCTGCCCGACACCGGCAGGATGCGCAGCGAAATCGAGAACAGCATGATCAGGATCAGCGCGAAGAAGAAGTTCGGCAGCGCCTGGCCCAGCACGGCGATCGCCAGGCAGACGCGGTCGATGATGCTGCCCTTGTAGATGGCGGCCAGCACCCCCAGCGGAATCGAGATAAGCAGCGCGAACGCCAGCGCGGCCATGCCCAGCTTGAGCGTGGTCGCAAGCTTGGACAGGATCAGCGGCCCGGCCTCGGTCTTGAAGTACACGGATGTGCCGAAGTCGCCCTGCAGGATGTGCCAGAGCCAGTCGGCGTACTGGACGATGATCGGGCGGTCCAGTCCGTAGGTCTTGCGGATCATGTCGATGTCGGCCTGCCGCGCGCCTTCTCCCGCCAGGGCCAGCGCCGGATCGCCCGACAGGTGCAGCAGCAGGAACGCCAGGACGGAAACGGTCAGCGCCACCAGCGCCGCCAGGCCCAGGCGCCTGATCGTGAAATAAAGCATAGGACTTCCTCTATGTTCAGCAACGCCGGGCCGCGGCGGACGCGGCCCGGCGCAAACCGCGCCTTACTTCCAGCTCATATCCCAGAAGCGCACCAGCTCGTCCGAGTAGGGCTTGAAGTTCACGTCCTTGGTGGCGACGTAATAGGCGGGCAGCGTCCACAGCGGCACCGCGTAGGCCTTTTCCGCGATCAGGTCCAGGGCTTCCTTGTAGGCCGCCTTGCGCGGGCCCAGGTCGATTGTGTGGTCGCCCTTGTTGAGCAGCTCGCGCACTTTCGGGTCGCGGGTGATGTCATCGTTGCCGAAAGCGAAGTACACCGGCGTGGACGCGGACACGTCGTTGACCAGGTTCGAGCCCCAGGTCTGGTGGGTGAGCGAGGCCTTGTTGGCGCGGATCATGTCGCGCATGGCGGCGTACTGCAGGAAGTTCAGCTTGGCGCGGATGCCCACGGCCTGCAGATAGTTGATGATGGCTTCGGTCTGGTTGCGCTCGCGGTACGCCACGATGTCGATGTCAAAGCCGTTGGGGTAGCCGGCCTCGGCCAGCAGCTTCTTGGCCTGGGCGGGGTCGTACTTGTAGGTGGGTGCGCCGTCCTGCGTGCAGCCCACCTGCGAGGGCGTGCAGATGGTGTTGATGAGGCCGCCGCCTTCGCCCACGATGTTCTTCAGCATGGCGTTGCGGTCGATCGCGTGGATGATGGCGCGGCGCACGCGCTCGTCCTTGAGCTGCGGGGCCGGCGTGCCGTCCAGAATGTTCATCTGCATGAACACGATGCGCATGGTGTTGCCGGTGACCATCTGCAGGTTGGGCATGCCGCCCAGCTGCTCGGCCTGGTCCTTGGGCACGCTCATGATCAGGTCTTCGCCGCCCGAAATGACTTCGGCCATCTGCGTCTGGCGGTCGGGAATGAAGCGGATGACCACCTTGCCGATCTTGGGCTGCGCCTTGGGCGAGTCCTTGAAGTAGTCGGCGTTGCGCTCCAGCGTGATGGACTTGCCGGGCTGGTAGTCCACCACCTTGTACGGGCCCGAGCCCACCGGCTTGGCGTTCATGCCCTTGGGGCCGACTTCCTGGTAATACTTGGCCGGGTGGATGGCCGCGGTGGTGGACAGGTATTCCTTGGCGCCGGGGAAGGGCTCCTTGGTGGTCAGGCGCACCTTGTACTTGTCGATCTTTTCGACCTTGTCGATCCACGACACGTTCTGCTGCGTGACGGCCTTGTTCTTGGGGTCGGCTACGAAGTTCAGCGTGTAGACGACCGAGTCGGCGTCGAACTCTTCGCCGTTATGGAATTTGACGCCTTCGCGCAGCTCGAACTCCATGGTCTTGTCGTCGACCTGCTTCCAGCTCTTGGCGAGCTGGCCCTTGTACTCGTTGGTGACGGGATCGCGGTATAGCAAGGTGTCCCACACGTTGGCGGCGATGATGACGCCGATGCGGACGTTGTTGAAGTAGGGGTCGACGCTTTCCGGCGCCTGGTCGTAGGCCATGCGCAGGGTGTCGTCTTTCTTGCCGGCGAATGCCGGCTGGGAGGCCAGGGCGGCGCAAGCCAGCAGGGCGGCGGCCAGGGCCTTGAGCGGAGGGGTGCAGCGGGAGGACAACGCAGGTGAGACGGGTGTGAAGCGACTATCAGCCATGGTGAAGGCTCCTCTTGAGGACACTACATGTGTTGCGTATCTATCGTCTCGCTCCGGCTTTTCAGCGCCGCCTCGCATTTGCGCTGCAGGTGCTGCCGCATGATGGCTGCCAGCCGGTCGGCGTCGCGCGCCTCCAGGGCTTCCGCCATTTCTATGTGTTCGCGCATCGCCAGATCCCATTTCTGGCGGTTCTCGTTCGAGACGAAGCGCAGGTTCTGGATCCGCGCGTTCTGCGCGTCGTAAAGATCCTTGAGCAGGCTGTTGTGCGCGGCCAGGCTGATGCGTTCGTGGATCTCGCGGTTGGTGCGGAAGTAGGTGGGCAGGTCATGGCGGGCATGGCTGGCCATCATTTCGTACGTCAGCGCGCGGATTTCGGCGATTTCCGTGTCGGTGGCGCGTTCGCAGGCCAGCCGGCAGGACATGGCCTCCAGGCCGCCGATGACTTCGAAGGCTTCGCGGATATTGGCTTCGGACAGGGCCACCACCTGGGCCCCGCGATTGGGTTCGATCCGCACCAGGCCTTCGGCGGCCAGCAGGCGGAAGGCCTCGCGCAGCGGCGTGCGCGAGACGCCCAGCAGGTCGCAGAGCGCGCGTTCGTTCAGGCGCGAGCCGGGCGGAAATTCGCCCTGGATGATGCGTTCGCGCAGCTGCCCGGCAGCCGTGCCCGCCAGCGTGCGGCCGTTTCCGGCAACACGGGCCGCGGGCTGCGGCGCGGGATCGGCCACGGCGGCAGCCGCGGCGGGATCCGGCATCAGGCTAGGATCGCTGCTCATTGGTATACAAAAATTCCCCTTGTTTTGCGAGACTATAAACCTGTATTCCGGGCTTGATTGATGGGTGTATACCCTAGGTTATCGACGTAAAAACAATGGGATAGAGTGACGCATGCCGCAAGTCCGCATGCCCGGCAGAGGCTGTCCGTCCGCCGCGCATTCTTCGTTGGTATACAAACTGTCTGCTTTTGGGGCTACGCATGCTTACCCTGAATAAACACCCGTCCGGCCGGCATTTTCTGCAGATTCCCGGGCCGACCAACGTGCCCGACCGGGTGCTGCGGGCCATCGACCAGCCCACCATCGACCACCGTGGTCCGGAGTTCGGCGAACTCGGGCTGTCGGTGCTGGCGGGTATCAAGCAGGTCTTCGGGACCGCGTCGCCCGTGGTGATCTACCCGGCATCGGGCACCGGCGCCTGGGAAGCTGCCCTGGTCAATACGCTGTCGCCGGGCGACCGCGTGCTGATGGTGGAAACCGGCCATTTCGCCAGCCTCTGGCGCAAGCTGGCCGGGCGCCTGGGCCTGGAAGTGGACTACCTGGAGGGCGACTGGCGCCATCCCGTGGACGCCGCGCTGATCGGCGCGCGCCTGGCCGAAGACGCGCAGCGCCGCATTAAGGCCGTGTGCGTGGTGCACAACGAAACGTCCACGGGCGTCACCAGCGACATCGCCGCGGTGCGCGCCGCCATGGATCGCGCCGGGCATCCCGCGCTGCTGATGGTGGACACGATTTCATCGCTGGGCTCTATCGACTACCGCCACGACGAATGGGGCGTGGACGTCACCGTGGCCGGGTCGCAAAAGGGGCTGATGCTGCCGCCGGGCCTGTCGTTCAACGCCGTGGGTCCGCGCGCGCTGGCCGCCGCCGAGACCGCGCGCCTGCCGCGGTCCTATTGGGATTGGCGCGAGATGCTGGGCCCCAACGCCAAGGGCTATTTCCCCTACACGCCATCGACCAATCTGCTTTATGGGCTGCACGAAGCGCTGGCCATGCTGCAGGCCGAAGGACTGCCGCGGGTGTACGCCCGCCACGAACGCCACGCCCGCGCGACGCGGCTTGCGGTGGCCGGCTGGGGCCTGGAACTGCTAAGCCTGGACCCCGCCGCGCACAGCCCGGCGCTGACCGCGGTGCTGGTGCCCGAAGGCCACAGCGCCGACGCGCTGCGCAGGGTCATCCTGGACCGCTTCGACATGTCGCTGGGGCAGGGGCTGGGCAAGCTGACCGACCGCATCTTCCGCATCGGCCATCTGGGCCATTTCAACGACCTGACGCTATGCGGCACGCTGGCCGGGGTGGAGATGGGGCTGGCCGCTGCCGGCGTCCCGCACCGCCCGGGCGGGCTGCAGGCCGCCATGGAATACCTGACCCGCACGCCTGAAGGCGAGGCGGGCTGACGCACAACCACGAGGGAAATAATGAATACGCTTATGCAGCAGGCGATCCAGTTCGCCAACGACCACGAATCCACCTGGGACCGCAGCGTCAAGGGCAATTTCGGCGTGCACCTGAACGATCCGCCGCCCTGGAACCGCCTGCTGGGCCCCATCCATGACCGCGGTCCGGTGTCGGGCGTGGTCGTGGTGGACGGCAAGACGGTGGCTGAATGGGGCGAGCCCGAGCGCGCCGACCTGACCTTCAGCGTGGCCAAGCTGTACCTGGCCATTTTGGCCGGTGTAGCGCATGACCGCGGCCTGCTGCCCGACGTGGATGAACCCGTGGGCAAGCGCGTGCCGGGCATCGGCTTTGACGAAGGCCGCAATGCGTCCATCACCTGGCGCCATCTGCTGCAACAGACCAGCGAATGGGAAGGCGAACGCTTTGGCGTGTCGGACCAGGCGGACCGCTATCGCGCCGTCACGTTCGGCGTGCCGCCCGACGGCAAAAAGGGCGACGCGCGGCCCCTGCAGGAACCCGGCACGTACTGGGAATACAACGACGTGCGCATCAATCAGCTTTCCTATGCGCTCTTGCACCTGTTCCGCAAGCCGCTGCCGGAAGTCTTCCGCGAAGCCGTCACGCGCCCGATCGGCTGCAGCGAGGACTGGCAGTGGGTGGGTTACGACGAGGCCTGGGTCGAGATCGACGGCCAGCGCATGCCGTCCGTGCCGGGCGGTTCGCACTGGGGCGGCGGCATGTCCATCAGCGCCCGCGACCAGGCGCTGATCGGCCAGATGCTGCTGAACGACGGCCAGGCCAACGGCCGCCAGATCCTGTCGCGCGAATGGCTGCAGGCCATGCGCACCCCGTGCGCCATCGCGCCGTACTACGGCTACCTGATCTGGCTGAATCACGAAGGCCGGGTGTTCCCCAGCGTGCCGGCGTCCAGCTTCTTCGGCGTCGGGGCGGGCAGCTCATTCACCTGGGTCGAACCGGAACGCAAGATGGTCGTGATCGTGCGCTGGCTCAACTCCGCGCACGCGGACGCGCTGTTCGGCAAGATCCTGGCCGCGGTGGACGCCGGGGCGGCATAAGCCCACGTCTCGCCCGGGTTTTGCGGCGTGTCAGGATTTTTCGGGCAAGATGTGGCGTTCGGCCGCGCCATGCCGCGCGGCCACGCCAGACTTCTTCATCCGAAAAAGGACGCACGCCATGAACTACCGCCGACTGGGAACCAGCAATCTCCGCGTATCGCCGCTATGTCTGGGCACCATGATGTTCGGAGAGCAGACGCCCGATGACGAGGCCGCGCGCATCGTCGCGTCGGCGCGCGACCATGGCCTGAATTTCATCGACACCGCGGACGTCTACAACGAAGGCCGTTCCGAAGAGGTCGTGGGCAGGCTGCTGCAAGGGCACCGCCACGACTGGGTGCTGGCCAGCAAGATCGGCAATCCCGTCGGCAAGGGTCCGAATCTGGCGCATTATTCGCGCCAGTGGCTGATCCGCGGCGTGGAACAGAGCCTGTCGCGCCTGGGCACGGACTTCATGGACATCCTGTACCTGCACCGCGACTATCACGAGGAAAACCTCGAAGAGGCGCTGTGGGCGCTGGGCGACCTGATCCGGGCGGGCAAGCTGCGCAGCTTCGGCCTGTCGAACTTCCGCGGCTGGCGCATCGCCGAAGTGATGCGCCTGTGCGAAAAAATGGGCGTGCCTCAGCCGGTCGTATGCCAGCCGTACTACAACATGCTGAACCGTGGCCCCGAGGTCGAAATCCTGCCGGCCTGCAAGCACTACGGCTTGGGCGTGGTGCCGTACAGCCCCATCGCGCGCGGCGTGCTGACGGGCAAGTACCTGCCGGGCCAGGCCCCGGCGGCGGACACCCGTGCCGGGCGCGGCGACCGCCGCATCCTGGCCACCGAGTTCCGCGAGGAATCGCTGCAGATCGCCCAGAAGCTGGTGCAGCACAGCGCCGCCCGCGGCGTGCTGCCGGGCCATTTCGCCACCGCGTGGGTGCTGGCCAATCCCGTCGTCACTGCGGTCATCGCCGGCCCGCGCACGCTGGCGCAGATGGACGACTATTACGCCGCGCTGGACGTGAAGATCACGCCCGAGGACGAAGCGGTGGTGGACGGGTGGGTCACGCCGGGCCATGCCTCGGCCCATGGCTACAACGACCCGAACTATCCGTTCTACGGACGTCCGGTCGCGTCCGCCTGAAGTTGTGAGGGGGCAGGGGCCGCTAGAATCCCGCGGCCGCCCCGGCCCCGGAACGCCCTCAGCCCGCGGCGCGCCCGCCCGGGCCGCCGCCCGGATCGGCCGCGATGCCGTGCAGCATCATCTGTTCGGCCACCTGGGCGATGCCCATCCGCGCGATGCGGCCGCGCCGCTCGGCGTCCACCATGCTGGTGATGACGGCAATCAATAGTTCGCTGAGCGCGGCCGCCGTGATGTCTACGCGGAAGACGCCCTCGCGCTGCCCGCGCAGGAAAAACCCGTCCAGCGTTTCCTGATAGCCCGACCAGCTGTTCATGATGTCGGGTTCCAGTTCGGTATCAGGCTTCCAGTTGTAGATCAGGAATGCCGTGAGCTCTTTGTGCGCCAGGTGCTGCTCGATCAGGCTGCGCAGGGCGGCGCGCGGCGGCGCCGAATCAAGGTGCGAGTCCGCCAGCGCCTGTTTCATGACCTGGGCGCAATGCGTCATCAGGCGCAGCACCAGCTGATCTCGCGTCTTACAGAACCGGTACAGCGTCGCCTTGCTGACGCCCACGGCCTTGGCCAGCTCCTGCAGCGTGGCCCGCGGCTGGTCCACCATCGCCAATGCCAGAGCGACCAATAGCCGCTCGTGCCCTGCCTCTTCAGACATCGCCTGCCCCTGTCATGTGTCGGTTTCCTCTGGGCCGTATTGGATCATGGCTGATTCAATTTGTACAAACCGTCCTCGGTTTTGGAAGTAAGCGACTGGATTGTTCCGGAATTACGAATTCTGGATTCCAATGAATCAATATTGATTCAAAACAATCTCTAAGGTAGCATCGGCGTCTCATTGAATTCAAGTCGCCGCGGGCGGGGGTAGGTAATGATGTTGAACAAAGAATGGCGGCTGCCCCTGGCGGTGTTGGCGACGGCGATTTTGTTAGCCGGTTGCGGCGGGGCGAACGATGCGCCGCCGCAGGCCGCAGGGGCGCGTCCGGTCCAGGTGCTGGCTGTGCAGCCGGAGCGTTTCGCGCTGTCCAGCGAACTGCCGGGCCGGGTCGAACCCATGCGCGTGGCCGAGGTGCGCGCCCGCGTCGCGGGCATCGTGCTCAGCCGCGAATTCGAGGAAGGCGCGGACGTCAAGGCGGGCGACGTGCTGTTCCGCATTGACCCGGCGCCTTTCAAGGCGGCGCTGTCGCGTGCGCAGGGCGAACTGGCCAAGGCGGACGCCGCCGTCGCCGACGCGCAGGCCGTGGTGCGGCGCTATGCGCCCCTGGTCAAGATCGAAGCCGTCAGCCAGCAGGATTTCGATACCGCCACCACCACGCTCAAGAGCGCCCAGGCCGCGCGCCGCTCGGCCCAGGCCGACGTCGAGACCGCGCAATTGAACCTGGACTACGCCACGGTCAAGGCGCCTATTTCCGGCCGCATCGGCCGTGCGCAGGTGACCGAAGGCGCGCTCGTGGGCCAGAACGAGGCCACGGCGATGGCGACGATCCAGCAACTGGATCCCGTCTATGTGGACTTCAACCAGCCGGTGGGCGACATGCTGCGCATGCGCGGCGCCATGCAGGACGGCAGCCTGGCGGCGGGCGAGGGCGCGCGCATTTCCATCACCATCGACGGCACGGACCAGAAGCGCGAGGGCCAATTGCTGTTCTCGGATATCGCGGTGGACCGGACCACGGGCCAGGTGGCGCTGCGCGGCGAGTTCGCCAATCCAGACGTGCTGCTGCTGCCCGGCATGTATGTGCGCGTGCGCACGCAACAGGGCGTGGACCCGGCGGCGATCCTGGTGCCCCAGCGCGCCGTCACGCGCAGTACGGACGGCAAGCCGCAGGTGCTGCTGGCGGGGCCCGACGACGTGGTCGAAACGCGTGCGGTGCGCACCGGCGCCATGCGCGGAAGCGACTGGCACATCGTCGAGGGCCTGGCCCCCGGCGACCGGGTCATCGTCGGCGGCGTCAATGCGGCCGTACCCGGCCAGAAGGTCAGCGTGACCCCAGTATCCCAGCCGAAACTGGCCGCGGCCGGCGAGGCTGCGGCCCCGGCGCAGCCCTGATGCAATGCGCGCCTGAACGAGGTTAGACATGTCCAAGTTTTTCATTGGCCGCCCCAATTTCGCCTGGGTGGTGGCCATCTTCATCTCGCTCGCCGGGCTGCTGGCGATTCCTTCGCTGCCCGTGTCGCAGTTTCCGGTGGTGGCGCCGCCGCAGGTGACGATTGCCGCGACCTATCCCGGCGCTTCCGCGACCGTGCTGGTCGATTCGGTGACCAGCGTCATCGAAGAGGAGCTGAACGGCGCCAAGAACATGCTGTACTACGAGTCGTCCAGCAGTTCCAGCGGCAGCGCCGAAATCACGGTCACCTTCCAGCCGGGCACCGACCCGGACCTGGCGCAGGTGGACGTGCAGAACCGCATCAAGAAGGCCGAGGCGCGCCTGCCCACGGCGGTGACGCAGCAGGGCCTGCAGGTCGAGCAGGCCAGCTCCAACTTCCTGATGATCTACGCCCTGACCTATAAGGGCGAGGACGCGCACAAGGATGTGGTGGGCCTGTCCGACTACGCCGCCCGCCACATCAACAACGAGATCCGCCGGGTGAACGGCGTGGGCAAGGTGCAGTTCTTCGGCGCCGAAGCGGCGATGCGCGTCTGGATTGACCCGCAGAAGCTGCTGGGCCTGGGCCTGTCGGTGGCTGACGTCAATGCCGCCATCGCCGCGCAGAACGTGCAGGTGCCGGCCGGCAGCTTCGGCAGCCGCCCGGGCTCGCCCGAGCAGGAACTGACCGCCACGCTGGCCGTGAAGGGCACGCTGGACAACCCCGAGGAGTTCGGCCGGATCGTGCTGCGCGCCAACGCGGACGGCTCGTCCGTGCGCCTGGCCGACGTAGCGCGCCTGGAAGTGGGCCGCCAGAGCTATGACTTCGAGACCCGCCTGAACGGCAGGAAGTCCGTGGGCGCGGCGGTGCAGCTTGCGCCGGGCGCCAACGCGATCGACACGGTCAAGGCCGTGAAGGCGCGGCTGCAGGAACTGTCGGCCTCGTTCCCCGAGGACGTGGCGTACTCCGTGCCGTTCGACACCTCCAAGTTCGTCAGCGTTGCGATCACGAAGGTGGTGCATACGCTGCTGGAAGCCATGGTGCTGGTCTTCCTGGTGATGTTCCTGTTCCTGCAGAACTTCCGCTATACGCTGATCCCGACCATCGTGGTGCCGGTGTGCCTGCTGGGCACGTTCGCGGTGATGTCGGTGCTGGGCTTCTCGGTGAACATGATGACGATGTTCGGCATGGTGCTGGCCATCGGCATCCTGGTGGACGACGCCATCGTGGTGGTCGAGAACGTCGAGCGCATCATGGCCGAAGAAGGCCTGTCGCCGCGCGAGGCCACGGTCAAGGCCATGGAGCAGGTGTCCGGCGCCATCGTCGGCATCACGCTGGTGCTGTCGGCGGTGTTCCTGCCGCTGGCGTTCATGAGCGGGTCAGTGGGCGTGATCTACCAGCAGTTCTCGCTGTCGCTGGCGGTGTCGATCCTGTTCTCGGGCTTCCTGGCGCTGACCTTCACGCCGGCCCTGTGCGCGACCTTCCTCAAGCCCATTCCCAAGGGCCACCACGAGGAAAAGAAGGGCTTCTTCGGCTGGTTCAACCGCGTCTTCAACCGCCTGACCGGACGCTTCGAGGCGCTGAATTCGCGGCTGGTCAAGCGCACCGGCCGCTACATGGTGATCTACGCGGCCATCGTCGCCGTGCTGGCCGTGCTGTATGTGCGCGTGCCGGAGTCCTTCGTGCCGCCGGAAGATCAGGGTTACGTCATCGTCGACGTGCAGCTGCCGCCGGGCGCGACGCACCTGCGCACCGACAAGGTGGTGGGCGATGTTGAGCAGCACCTGATGTCGCTGGACGCCATGGGCGACGCCTTCACGGTCATGGGCTTCAGCTTTTCGGGCACCGGCCAGAACGCGGGCATCGCATTCCCCACGCTCAAGGACTGGTCCGAGCGCGGCAAGGGCCAGTCCGCCGCCGACGTAGCCGATAGCGTGAACGGGCGCTTCGCGGTCATCGACGACGGTTCCGTCATGGCCGTCAACCCGCCGCCCATCGAGGGTCTGGGCAATTCGGGCGGCTTCGCGCTGCGCCTGCAGGACCGCGGCGGCCTGGGCCGGGCGGCGCTGACGCAAGCGCGCGACCAGCTACTGGCGCAGGCCAACAGTTCGCCGGTCATCGCCTACGCCATGATGGAAGGCCTGGCGGACGCGCCGCAGCTGCGGCTGGACATCGACCGCCAGAAGGCCGAGGCGCTGGGCGTGGGTTTCGACGTGATCAGCACGGCGATTTCGTCGGCCTACGGGTCGGCCACCGTCAATGACTTCGCCAACGCCGGGCGCCTGCAGCGCGTGGTGGTGCAGGCCGACGTGCGCGACCGCATGACGCCCGAGAGCATCCTGCAGCTGAACGTGCCGAACAAGTCCGGCAAGATGGTGCCGCTGAGCGCGTTCGTGAAGACGGACTGGGAGAACGGGCCGGTGCAGATCTCGCGCTACAACGGCTATCCCGCGTTCAAGATCGCGGGCGACGCGATGCCCGGCTACAGCACCGGCGAGGCGATGGCGGAGCTGGAGCGCATCGTGGCCGGGCTGCCGGACGGCATCGGCTTCGAATGGACCGGGCTGTCCTACCAGGAGAAGTTCGCCGGCGCGCAGGCGCCCATGCTGTTCGCGCTGGCCTTCCTGGTGGTGTTCCTGCTGATGGTCGCGCTGTATGAAAGCTGGGCGATCCCCGCGTCCGTGATGCTGATCGTGCCGATCGGCGCGCTGGGCTCGGTGCTGGCGGTGACGCTGCTGGGCATGTCCAACGACGTGTACTTCAAGGTGGGTCTCATCACCATCATCGGGCTGGCGGCCAAGAACGCCATCCTGATCGTGGAGTTCGCCAAGAGCCTGCGCGAGCAGGGGCACTCGCTGGCCGACGCCGCCATCCAGGCCGCCAAGCTGCGCTTCCGCCCGATCGTGATGACCTCGCTGGCGTTCATCCTGGGCGTGGTGCCGCTGGCGCTGGCGACCGGGGCAGGCGCCGCCAGCCAGCGCGCGCTGGGTGTGGGCGTGATCGGCGGCATGCTGACCGCCACGCTGCTGGGCGTGATCTTCGTACCGATCTTCTTCGTGTGGGTGCTGTCGATGGTGCGGCGCAAGCGGGGCAAGTCCCCGGCCGCGCCCGCCGCTGAGCCGCGCACGGTGCAGGAGTGATTTCCATGATGCAGAACTTCTTTCCCTTGCGGATTTCCGCGGTGCTGCTTGCCGCGGCGCTGGCCGGGTGCTCGCTGGCGCCGGTCCATGAACGCCCGGCCTCGCCGGTGGGCGACCACTGGAGCCAGGCGGCCACCGGGACGCAGCCGTCCGCGGCCGCGACGCTGGACTGGCAATCGTTCGTCACTGACGACGCCTTGCGCAAGCTGGTGGAGCTGGCGCTGGCGAACAACCGCGACCTGCGCCAGTCGCTGCTGAACATCGAGGCGGCGCGCGCGCAGTACCGCATCCAGCGTGCGGACCAGTTGCCCGGTATCAACGCGCAGGGCACGGGCACGCGTCAGCGCGTTCCGGGCGACCTGAGCAGCACTGGCGCGTCCGGCGTGCAAAGCAGCTACCAGGCCGGCCTGGGCCTCACGGCGTTCGAGATCGACCTGTTCGGCCGGGTGCGCAGCCTGTCGGACGCGGCCCTGCAGGAATACCTGGCCACCGAGGCCACCGCGCACGGCGCGCAGATCAGCCTGGTGGCCGAAGTGATCCAGGCCTACCTGTCGCGCGACAGCGCGCAGCGCCGCCTGGAGGTCACGCGCCAGACGCTGGCCAGCCGCGAGGCCTCGCTGGAACTGATCGTCAAGCGACGCCAGGCGGGCACTGCCACCGCGCTGGACTACCAGGAGGCCTTGGGCCTGACCGAACAGTCGCGCGCGGAACTGGAACGCATGGACCGCGAGGTGCGCCAGGCTGGCAACGCGCTGGGTCTGCTGGTGGGAATCAGCGACCTGTCGCCGTACCTGCCGCAGCGGCAGGCGGACGCGCCCATGCTGGTGCAGGAGATCGCGGCCGGCGCGCCGTCGGAACTGCTGGAGAACCGGCCGGACATCGTGGCCGCCGAGCACCAGCTGCAGTCGCGCAACGCCAGTATCGGCGCGGCGCGGGCGGCGTTTTTTCCCAGCATTTCGCTGACCGGCCTGTTCGGCAGCTCCAGCGCGGACCTGTCCGGCCTGTTCGATGGCGGCCAGCGCGCCTGGTCGTTCACGCCGCAGATCACGCTGCCGATCTTTGCCGGCGGGCGCAACATGGCCAACCTGGACTTGGCGACGGTGCGCAAGGATATCGCCGTGGCGCAGTATGAAAAGACGATCCAGACGGCGTTCAAGGAAGTTTCCGACGCCCTGGCCGCCACCGAGACGCTGCGCCGCGAGGAGGCTTCGCGTCTTGCGCTGGCGCAGTCCAGCCAGGAGGCCATGCGCCTGTCCGAGGCGCGCTACCGCGGCGGCGTGGACAGCCACCTGCGCTACCTGGACGCGCAGCGCAGCGCCTACACGGACCAGATCGCCTATATCGACGTCAGCGCCCAGCGCCAGGCGGCGCTGGCGACGCTGTTCAAGGCGCTGGGCGGCGGCTGGCGGGCGGCGCAGCCGCCGCAGGCCGCGCTGGACTGATGCGCCGCCCGCGCCGGGTCAGGCCTTGCGCAGCCCGGCGCGCGGCATTGCGGGCCGGGCCGCGCCGTCCAGCTCGGCCGGCTGCCTGCCGCGTCCGATGAGCCACGCGCAGAAGGCAGACACCACGCCCGCGAACATCACGTACAGGCAGATCAGCCAGGGCTGGCCGCCGCCGGTCTTGAGCAGCGCGGTCGCGATGATGGGCGTGATGCCCGACGCGAAAATGCCGGAGAACTGGTAGACGAACGAAATGCCGGTGTAGCGCACCTTGGCGTCGAACAGCTCGCAGAACAGCGCGGCTTCGGGTCCGTACACGGCGGCGTACAGGATGCCGAACGGAATGATGATCGCCAGCCAGATCAGCATGACATTGCCGCCGCTGTTGATCATCATCCAGAAGCCGGGGAACGACGCCGCCGCCGTGATCAGCGATCCCCAGAAGTAGACCCGGGTGCGGCCGATGCGGTCGGACAGGCGGCCGAAGAACGGGATGAAGAAGCACATCACCAGCGCGGCGGCCATCACCCCGATCAGCGCCTCGGTCCGCGTAATCTGCACCGACTGGGTCAGGAACGAGATCGAGAACACGCCGAACACGTTGAAGAACACGCCGTCGATGTAGCGTGCGCCCATGCCCTTGACGACGTTGCCGGGATAGCGCCGCATCATGTCCATGAACGGGATGCGGCTTTCGGCGTTGTTGGCCTTGACCGCCGTGAACTCCGGCGTTTCCTTGATGTTCAGCCGGATGTACATGCCCACGGCCACCATGACGGCCGACACCAGGAAGGCGATGCGCCAGCCCCAGGACATGAATTGCTCATCGGTCAGCAGCACCGACAGCAAGGCCACCGTGCCGGACGCCAGGCACAGCCCGATGGCAAGCCCGATCTGCGGCAGCGACGCGTAGAAGCCCTTTTTCTCCGGCGGCGCGTACTCATAGGCCATGAGCACCGCGCCGCCCCATTCGCCGCCCAGGCCGATGCCCTGGAACACGCGCAGGAGCAGCAGCAGGATGGGCGCCCAGATGCCGATGGTGGCGTACGTGGGCACCAGGCCGATCAGGAACGTGGCCACGCCCATGATCATCAGCGTCATCACCAGCATGCTCTTTCGGCCGATACGGTCGCCGAAGTGGCCGAAGATCAGCCCGCCCAGCGGCCGGGTCACGAAGCCCACCGCGAAGGTGGTGTAGGCCAGCATGGTGGATACCAGCGGGTCGCCGGAAGGGAAATACAGCTTGTTGAACACGATGCCGGCGACGACGCCATACAGGAAAAAGTCGTACCACTCGATGGTGGCGCCGATCAGCGAGGCGGTGACGACTTTGCGCACCGCCGCTTCGTTTTGCTTGGCCATGTCTAGTCTCCTTTGGTGGTTCGGCCTGGCAATCTGCGCTGCCGCGGGCCGGGTCTATGCGCGATCCGCGATGGTTTATCCGGGGTCTGTGATCTCCATCCGGGCCGGTGCGCGCACGGTCTGCGCGCGCGCCTGCCTGATGTCCTGCAACATGAAATCGGCTGCGCGCTCGGCCAGCATTACGACCGGCGCGTTGGTGTTGCCCGACACGAGCGTGGGCATGATGGAACAGTCCACCACCCGCAGCCCGGCCACGCCATGCACCCGCAGGCGCTCGTCCACGACGGCCATCGGGTCGCTGCGCGGCCCCATCCGGGCGGTGCCCGACGGGTGGAAGATGGTGGCGCCGTACTCCCGGCAGAAATGCAGGATCTCATCGTCCGTGCGCACATCCGGGCCGGGGCGGAACTCGCGCTTCATCAGGCCGGCCAGCGGCTCCGTCGCCGCGATCCGGCGCGCGTATTTGACGGCCGCCACGGCCATGCGGCGGTCCAGTTCGGTGGACAGGTAGTTCGGCTGCATCGACGGCGCCTCGAACGGATCGGCGCTGCGCAGCCGCACGCGCCCGCGCGAACTCGGCCGCAATTGGCAGACCGAGTACGTGCAGCCCGAAAACGGATGCACCTTGCCGCCCGCCATGTCGGCCGACAGGGTGGCGAAATGGAACTGGGTGTCGGGCCTGGCGCTGGCGGGATCGACCCGGCAGAACAGGCCGCCCTGGTTGATGCCCACGGCCAGCGGGCCGCTGCGCAGCAGCAGCCATTGCAGCCCCATCCGCATGCGACCGGCCAGGGTGCGCAACTGGTCGTTGGTGGTGATGGGGCGGCTGGTCTCGTAGATCAGGCGGATCTGCAGGTGGTCCTGCAGGTTCTCGCCCACGCCCGGCAGGTCGCGCACGACGCCGATGCCGAACTCGCGCAGCAGGGCCGCGGGGCCGACGCCGGACAGCTGCAGCAGTTGCGGCGACTGCAGCGCGCCCGCGCACAGCACCACTTCGCGGCGTGCGCGCAGCGTGCGGACCTGGCCGTCCTTCCGGTAGCGCACGCCGCAGGCGCGGCTGCCTTCGAACAGCACGGCCATCGCGTGCGCGTCGGTTTCCACGCGCAGATTGGGGCGGTCCTGCGCGGGGCGCAGATAGGCCACGGCGGTGGAGCAGCGGCGGCCGTTGCGGGTGGTGAGCTGGTAGTAACCCACGCCTTCCTGGTCGCCCGTATTGAAGTCGCGCACGTGGGGCACGCCCAGCTTGCCGGCGGCCGCGATCAGCGCTTCCACCAGCGGGTGCGGCGTCTTGATCGAGGTGGCGTTCAGCGGGCCTTGCGTGCCGCGGGTAGGGCCGGCGCCCAGGTCGTTGTTTTCCAGCTTGCGGAAGTAGGGCAGGCAGTCGTCCCAGCCCCAGCCGGGATTGCCGGCGTCGGCCCAGGCGTCGTAGTCCTCGCGCTGTCCGCGGATGTAGATCAGGCCGTTGATGGAGCTGGACCCGCCCAGCGTGCGCCCGCGCGGCCAGTAGATGCGGCGGTCCAGCATGTTGGGGTCGGGGTCCGTGTAGTAGCCCCAGTTCACCACCTTGTGGAACATCGTCTTGCCGTAGCCGATGGGAATATGTATCCAGGGGTAGGTGTCCTTGGGGCCCGCCTCCAGCAGGCAGACGGAATGCGCGCCGTCCGCGCTCAGCCGGTTGGCCATCACGCATCCGGCCGAGCCGGCGCCCACCACGATGTAATCCACGGTATCGGACATTTCCGCGCGGTCTCCCTTATATTTGTCGGGCAGGGCCGCGGTCCGCTTGCAATGCGGACCAGGCCGGCATCTGAGGCGATTCTAGGAAGCAGGCGCGCAGAACAAAGCACAACACGCGCAGGGGCGGAGAAATGGAACAGAACATGCAGCTTCGGTTTCAAAATCGCAGTGCAGCATCGGGTCAGGCCGCCGAAGACGCCGCCGGACAGCAGCAGGAGGCCGCGCGTTCGCTGCGCGCGCTGCTCGTGCTGGACTACCTGGCGCGCGCCCAGCACCCGCCCACGCTGGCGCAGCTGGCGCAACGGCTCGATATGCCCAAGACCACGCTGATGCGGCTGCTGGGCGCGATGCAGCGCGCCGGCTTTGTGGCGGCCACGCCGACGGAAAACGGCTTCGTGCCGGGGCCGCAGGCGACCGCGCTGGCGCTGGCCACGCTGCGGGCCAGCGCGTTCACGCGCGCCTGCCGCGCGGTGCTGACCAAGCTGGTGGGCGCGCTGGGCGAAACCTGCAATCTGACCGCGCCCGACGGCGACCAGGTGGTCTACATGGAACGCGTGGAAACGACCGAGCCGCTGCGCCTGTTCTTTGCGGTGGGCGGCCATGTGCCCATGCATTGCACCGCCAGCGGCAAACTGTTCCTGGCGTCGATGAACCGCCTGGAGCGCAGCCGCGTGCTGGCGCGCCTGCCGCTCACGCGTAATACGCCGCGCACGCTGACGGATCCGTCCACGCTGGAGGCCGAACTGGAACGCCTGGCCGCGCGCGGCATCGGCATCGACAACGAGGAGTTCGTGCGCGGCATGAGCGCGGTGGCGGTGCCGGTGCGCGACGCCGAAAACCGCGTGGTGGCGGCGGTGGCCTGCCATGCGCCGACCGCGCGGGTGATGCTGGACGACCTGCTGCGCGCGGTGCCGGTGCTGCAGGGCGCGGCGCAGTCGCTGCACGATGTGCTGGCGGCGCACCGGCCCGGCGGCTGAGGCGCGCTAAGGCGGCCGCGTCTATTGCCGCGCGGCGAGTTCGTCCTTGCGGGCCGTCAGCACATGCAGCGGCGCCATCGGGAACGCCGCGGAATCGAAACCGCGCACGTCGGCATAGCCCGCATCCAGCAACATCCGGCGCAGTTCGCCCTGGCGCGTCACGCGCCGTCCCAACAATTGCATCGGCATGTAGAACGCCAGCACGCGGGCCGCGGCGGCGGCGTCTGCGGGAATTTCGGCATGCGCCATCAGCAACAGCCCGCCCGGCGCCAGGGCGTCGCGCATCTTGCGCAGCGCGGCGGCCGCGTCCGGCACGAAGTGCAGCACCGACGAGCACCAGATAAGGTCGTAGCCCTGGCCGATGGGATCGCGGGCCAGGTCGCCGCCCAGCACGCTCATCCGGTCCGACAGGCCGGCCTGCGCGATGTTTTCCTGCGCCACCGCGGCAGTCTCGGGCCAGTCGAACACCACGCCGCGGGCAGCGGGGTTGCTTCGCACCAGGTCTATTCCGATCAGGCCGGGTCCGCCGCCCAGGTCCAGGATGCGCCGGGCCTGGGCCGCGCCGGGCACGCAGCGCACGGCTTCGCGCGCCGCGGCAACCGCGATCGCGCGCTGTTCCTGGCCGATCTGCACGCGCGCCGCGTCGGCCCAACCCTGCGCATTGGTCTGCACGTAAGGGTCCGGCGCCGGTCCTTCCGCGCTCAGCAGCGCGCGCATCTGATCGCCGAAATGCGCAAGGGCGCGGCGCCGGTACCGCCAGGCGTCCGCGCAGTAGCCGGGCTGGCCCTGGCAAAAGTGCAGGCGCGCCTGCGGCTGACACACGTAACGCGCTGGCATGCCGTCGATGCGCTGCAGCAGATCCAGGCTCCACAGCATGTCCAGCAGGCTGGCGGTCTGCGCCGGACGCAGGCCTAGCGCGTCGGCCACCTCGGCGGCGCTGGCGGGTTCGTGCAGGCGGTCGAACACGCCGAATTCCAGCGCGGCGTCCAGCGCCGCGGCCTGTACTGGCGCGGCGGCCAGATTCCAATAACGCTGCAGGGGGTGGGTCTGGTCTGAATGCATGAGGCTTCCTGGTAGGGGGGCCGCCATCCTGTCGCGGCCATCCCGAAGATGGTATTTCTTATTGAGAACTCCTATCATCCAGTTTTGTATGCGTTCCGGATTCTTTCCTATGCGCGCCGGCGCGGAGCGATCCGGTCCGCGCAGGTTGCGTCGTCCGTCCACAAGGTTCCATGCCCACTCGCATATCCGCTACGCTGGCCCGGCCGGTCGCCGGCGCCCGCGCCGGCTGGCAGCGCCATTCGCTGCCTGACGATATTGGCGATTGCCACGCCGACCGGCTTGAACTGGACGACGGCCTGTCGTTGGTCCATTCCCGTTACGCGCCCGCGCGCGACCTCATCGAAGAGAGCGTCGCCAGCCACGGCGGACGCACGCTGGTGATCACGCTGGCCATGCAGGGCGTCTCGGCGTATCGCGGCGCGGACGGCACGGCGCTGGACTTTTGCGGCGGGCACACGACGGTGACTGCGTTCCGGCGCGGCGCCGGAGAGCGCCGCTATGTGGCCGGCGCCGCCGTTTCGCAGTTGCGCCTGCTGGTTGGCGAGGGCGTCCTGCGCCGCTATGCGGGCGACGAACGCGCGGAGAGCCTGCTGGGCGACGGGCGGGTCCGCCAGCTTGCGCAGGGGCCGACCCCTCCCGACCTTGCGGCGGCAAGCGCGGAATTGGCGTCGGGCGCCGATCCGCTGGACACCCACATCCGCGCGCTGACGCTGCTGGCGCGGCAGTTGCGCGCGCTTGCGCCCGCGCCGCCGGCCGCTCCGGTCAGCCAGGCCGATATTGCGCGGCTGGAAGCCGCGCGCGCCCTGATGCAGTCGCAGATGGACCGCGACCTGACCGTGCAGTACCTGTGCCTGGCCACGGGGCTGAACGAGTTCAAGCTCAAGCAGGGCTTTCGCGCGCTGTATGGCGATAGTCCCGGCCGGCTGCTGACCGCGCTGCGCATGCGGCGCGCCTGGGAACTGCTGGAATCCGGCTGCCAGGTCGCGCAGGCGGCGTATCGGGTGGGCTATCGCCATCCTGCCAACTTCAGCGCGGCGTTCACGCGCTTTTATGGCCGCACGCCGAAGTCCGTGGCCGGCAAGCGCGGCTGAATGCCTGCGGGCGCTTCGGCGCGTGGCTAATGGCCGGTGCGTCCGCCGCTGACCATCCAGCGGGTGCCATAGCGGTCGATCAGCGCGCCGTAGGCCTCTGCCCAGAACGTCTTCTGCAGCGGCAGGGTCACGTTGCCGCCTTCGGCCAGATGCTCGAACACGCGGTGCGCGTCGGATACGGTGGGGTAGACCAGCGACAGGGCCACGCCCTGTTTGCCCGCGTAGGGGTGGCTGGCGGTGGCGTCGCCGCCCATCAGCGTCTGCTCGTCCAGCGTCAGCCGGGCATACAGGATGCGCCCGGCGTCGTCGGGCGAGAGCGCGGGCAGGGCCGCGTCCGCGGGCGCGTCGGCATAGCGGACTATGGCTTCCAGCCGGCCGCCCAGCACGCGTTCGTAGAAGCGCATGGCCTCGGCGCAGTCGCCGTCGAAACTCAGGTAAGCGGATAGCTGGGGCATGATGTCTCCGTACTGGGGCTGCCGTCCCGTTCGCATGGCCAAGGCGGGCGGCCCGGCTCTATGATGGGAGTCTGATCCGCCAACGGCGCAACGCCTGGGGCGCGGGCCGCGCCTCATGATAGGTCAACGGATGGGATCGCGGAACGGCGGTGGAGTAACGCTTTTTGCGCTGGCGACGGCGCTGCAGGTGCCGGTGGACGATGTCTTCCACGTGACATGAACAGGAGGCGGCCATGTCGCTGATTCCCTTGTTTCCGTTATCGAACGCGCTGTTTCCCGGGGGCGTGGCGCATCTTCGGATCTTCGAGGTGCGCTACCTGGACATGATCCGGCGCAGCATCGCGCAGGGCACCGAGTTCGGCATCGTGGGCCTCCTGGCGGGCAGCGAAGTGCGGTCGCCGGAGGGCGTGGAGACGCTGGCGCCCGTGGGCACCATGGCCCGGATCGACGCCTGGGAGGCGCCCATGCCGGCGCTGCTGGAAATTCGCTGCACGGGCACGGGGCGGTTCCGGCTGCTTTCCAGCGAAGTGGCAAAATACGGTCTTTGGATGGGCGAGGCCGAGCCCATTCCCGATGACCCGCCCACGCCCGTGCCGGCGGCCATGCAGGCCAGCGCCGACGCGCTGGGGCGCCTGGTGGCCCAATGGCAGCAAGACGGCGTGCCGCCCGAAAGAATGCCGCTGGCGCCGCCGTTCCGCCTGGACGACTGTGGCTGGGTGGCCAACCGCTGGTGTGAACTCTTGCCGCTGCCGCCGGACGACAAGGCCGACCTGCTGGCCCTGGCCGACCCGGTCGCGCGCCTGGCGTCCGTGCAGGACGTGCTGCGCGGCCAGGGGCTGGCGTAGGGCGCGGCGCGATTTGACTTGGACAATATGGAAATCAGGATAGACGAAGGCCTGCGCGCCTATATAGACCCGCTGACCGAAGACGAGCACGCCGCGCTGGAGCGCAGCCTGCTGGCCGAGGGCTGCCGCGATGCGCTGGTGCTGTGGGGCGACCTGCTGGTGGACGGCCACAACCGGTATGCGCTGTGCAGGAAGCACAACATTCCTTTCCAGACCATCCAGAACCCGCGCTTCAAGTCCATGGAAGACGTGCATCTGTGGATGATCGAAAACCACCTGGGACGGCGCAGCGTGTCGGACTTCCAGCGCGGCGTGCTGGCGCTGCGCAAAAAGGAAATCCTGCTATCGCGCGTGGCGCCGGACGACGGCTCTCCGCCCTGGGATGAAGACGAAGCCGGGTCTGCGCCGGCGGCGTCGCCCGCGGGCGACGGCTCGCCAGCGGCCGAGCCCGCCAAGCCGTCCTGGTCGCCCGCCGTTCCCAGCCGCCAGGCGCTGGCGCGCGCGGCGCGGATCAGCAGCAATACGCTGGGCCAGATCGAGAAAATCCAGAAGACCGCGGCGCCCGAACTGGTGCGCGCCGTGAAAGACGGCGCGATTTCCATCAACGCCGCCGCCGCGGTAGCGTCGCTGCCGGCGGAACGCCAGGCGGCGGCCGTGGCCGGCGGCAAGAAGGAATTGCAGCAGGCCGCGCGCGAAGTGCGCCAGGCCAAGGCGCCGCCGCCCCGCGAAGCCGCGCCCGAAGTCCCGATCGAGCACCTTGAGGACCTGCCTGGCGAAATCGCCCGGCTGCGGCAATTGCTGGCGCGGCTGACCGATGAGCGCGACCAGCTCAAGAAGAAGGTCATGCACCTGACGGTGGCGTTGTCCGAGGCGCGCAGCGCGGCCGGCGGCGACGATTGAGCCTGGATGCAGGAATAAGGGATAACCCTTAATGGATGTAATCCACGAAAAAAATTCGTGGATCGGTGGGAATTTATATCGTTTTGAGGAAAGGCGCGTGGGGCTTTGTAATGCATGTTCGCTTAACCGCTACACGCATTCACACCTGACTTCCCTTATGAATCCCATCGGATATCGCATTCTTTCCCGGCCCGCGCCGGCCGTCGCCGCCGACGTGCTGGCCGGATACGCCAGCATCGGCTCGGCCCAGATCAGCGACTGCATGAACCGCCTGTACGGCGTGTCGGGCCTGCGTCCGCTGCACGGTGGCACGCGCCGCACGGTCGGCCTGGCGCTCACCGTCAAGACCCGCCCGGGCGATAACCTGATGATCCACAAGGCGATCTCGCTGGGCGGCGCGGGCGACGTGATCGTCGTCGACGGCGCCGGCGACGCCAGCAACGCGCTGGTCGGCGAACTGATGATGATGGATGCGCAGTCGCGCGGCATCGAGGCTTTCGTGATCGACGGCGCCGTGCGCGACGTGGACGTGTTCGCGCAGGGCGAGTTCGGCTGCTTCGCGCGCGCCGTGTCGCACAAGGGCCCCTACAAGGACGGCCCCGGCGAGATCAACGTGCCGGTGTCCGTGGGCGGCCAGGTGGTCAACCCGGGCGACGTGGTCGTGGGCGACGCCGACGGCGTGGTGGTGATTCCCGCCGAACACGCCGCCGCCGTGCTGGCGCTGGCGCAGAAGAAGGAGGCCGACGAAGCCGTGGCCAAGGAAAAGCTGCGCGCCGGCACGTACACCAAGCCCTGGCTGGAAAAGACCCTGGCCGAGAAGACGGGGGCCGCCAAATGAGCATCGTCGCCGACCGCATCAAGCGCATCAAGCTGTCGCCCAGCGTGGCCGCGCGCGCCATCATCGCCGAACTGCGCGAGCAGGGCCGCCGCATCATCGACCTGACCATCGGCGAGCCGGATTTCTCGACGCCGGAACACATCCGCCAGGCCGCCACCGCCGCCATGAACCGCGGCGAAACCAAGTACCCGCCCGCGCAGGGCACGGTGGCCCTGCGCAAGGCCGCCGGCGTTCACCTGCTGGAAGCGACTGGCGTGGAATACCCGGCCTCGCGCATCATCGTCAGCACCGGCGCCAAGCAGGTGATCTTCAACGGCCTGGCCGCCACGCTGAACGACGGCGACGAAGTCCTGATTCCGGCGCCGTTCTGGGTTTCGTACCCGGACATGGTGCTGGTCAACGGCGGCGTGCCGGTGGCGGTGGAAACGTCCCCGGCGACCGGCTACAAGGTCACGCCCGACGCGCTGGAGCGCGCCATCACGCCGCGCACCAAGTGGCTGATGATGAACGCGCCCAGCAACCCGACCGGTTCGGTCTACACGGCCGATGAATTGCGCGGCCTGGCCGACGTGCTCAAGCGCCATCCGCACGTCTGGCTGATGACCGACGACATCTACGCGCGCCTGAACTTCACCGGCGAGCCGACCGTGCACCCGCTGCAGGTCGCGCCGGAACTGGCCGCGCGCACGCTGGTGGTCAACGGCGTGTCCAAGGCCTACGCGATGACGGGCTGGCGCATCGGCTACGGCGCGGGTCCGGACGAACTGATCAAGGCGATGGCGATCCTGCAGTCGCAGAGCACCTCGGGCGCCTCGTCGGTGAGCCAGGCGGCCGCACTGGAAGCCCTGTCCGGGCCGCAGGACTGCGTGGCCGAATTCGCCAAAGTGTTCCGTGAACGCCGCGACCTGGCGATTGCGGAGCTGTCCGGCGCGCCGGGCCTGGATATCGTCGTGCCGCAAGGGGCGTTCTATGTCTTCCCGGACTGCTCGGGTCTGCTGGGCAAGAAA
This sequence comes from Achromobacter arsenitoxydans SY8, assembly GCF_000236785.1. GTDB lineage: Bacteria > Pseudomonadota > Gammaproteobacteria > Burkholderiales > Burkholderiaceae_B > Achromobacter > Achromobacter arsenitoxydans. The sequence continues at coordinate 29,101 of NZ_AGUF01000067.1, forward strand.
ACGCCGGCCGGCGACGTGATCGCCACCGACACCGACCTGACGCACTACCTGCTGCGCGAGGCCGGCGTGGCCGTCATCGACGGCCATGCGTATGGCGCGCCGGGCACGTTCCGCCTGTCGTTTGCCGCGTCGCTGGACGATATCCGCCAGGGTTGCTCGGCCATCCGCGAGGCCTGCGCCAAGCTGGCCTGACCGGACGCCATTGGCCCGGCTTTTTATTAGCTTGTTCACCACACAACCATTCAAGGGGAATCAACCATGAAGCGCCACACTCTCATCGCCGCCTGCCTGGGCCTGGCATCGCTGGCACTGGGCGCGTCCGCCCAGGCGGATCAGCTGGACGACATCAAGGCGCGCGGCGAGCTGGTCTGCGGCACGCTGGGCACGTCGCAGCCGTTCAGCTTCCAGGACGGCGCGACGCGCCAGTTGGTGGGCTACGACGTGGACGTCTGCAAGCTCGTCGCCGACAAGCTGGGCGTCAAGGTCAACTACAAGCTGCTGTCGGTGGCGGCGCGCGTGCCGGAACTGAACGAAGGGCGCGTGGACATCCTGGCGGCCAACCTGGGCTATTCGCCCGACCGCGCCCAGCAGATCGCCTTCAGCCACGCCTACTACGTCAGCCCGCAAAAGCTGATGGTGCGCAAGGACTCGGGCCTGGATTCGATCGAGTCCCTGAACGGCCGCCGGGTGGGCGCGACCAAGGGTTCCAGCTCGGAACGCGAGATCAAGCGCATCCTGGACAAGTCGCAGGTCATTGGCTATGGCGACAGCTCGGCCACCTACCTGGCCCTGCAGCAAAAGAAGGTGGACGCGCAGTTCGCTTCCGAATTGGTGCTGGTGCGCCTGGTGCTGCAAAGCCCGCCGACGGCGCCCGTGAGCGTTATCGACAAGGCGGTGTTCGACGAGCCGTGGGGCCTGGGCGTGCGCAAGTCGGAAACGCGCTTCCTGGAAACCGTGAACCAGGCGCTGGATGAAGCCGAGGCCTCGGGCGCGGCCGCCAAGCTGTTCGACAAGTGGTTCGGCCCCGAAACGCCGTACAAGCTGCAGCGCGGCTTCAAGATCGGCCCGATCGCCGGCTAAGGGCGCGGACCACAGCGCCGTCATTCGCCAGTCCCCGTCACGGCTTCCCGCGTCATGCAAGACGATGCGCGGGAAGCCGTGACGCTTGGCGTGGACCGCGCGATCGCAGGAGATTGAAAGTTTTATGAGCTTACTTGACGCTTCCCAATACCAGCTGCTGCTGAGCGGCATGGCCGTCACCGTGCAGCTGTTCCTGGTCGCCTGGGTCATGGCGTTTTCCATCGCCGTGACGCTGGTGGTCGTGCGCGCCACCAATCTGGCGCCGTGCCGCTGGCTGGTCGACGCCTACGTGGAATACCACCGCAACGTGCCCTTGCTGGTGCAGGTGCTGTTCTGGTACTTCGGCATGCCCGAGCTGCTGCCCGAGGGTTTCCGCATGTGGCTGTACGCGCACAACGCCGAGATGTCGCTGGCCGCGATCGCGCTGGCGCTGGGGTCGGCCGCGTACATCGCCGAAGACATCCGCAGCGGCCTGCGCGCCATTCCCGGCACGCAGTTCGAGGCGGCCCGCGCCCTGGGCGCCAGCTATCTGCAGTGCATGCGCTTCGTGATCGTGCCGCAGGCGGTGCGCATATCCATTCCGCCGCTGGTCGGCCGCGCGCTGCTGCTGTTCAAGAACACCAGCGTGGCCATGGCGATCGGCGTGATGGAACTGACCTACCAGGCGCGCGAGATCGAAAACGAGACCTACCGCACCTTCGCCACCTTCGGCGCCGCGACGATTATGTACCTGCTGGGGTCGTTCCTGATCATGGCTTTTGGATCGCGCATCTACGCCCGTTATCGACTGAACCGCGGAGGCCACGGTGCTTGATCTTCTGATGCAATACTGGCCCACGCTGCTGGTGGGCCAATACCCGAACGGACCGCTGGGCGGATTGGCGCTGACGCTGATCCTGGCGGCCCTGGGCCTGGCCATGTCGCTACCGCTGGCGCTCTTGATCGCGCTGGCGCGGGTCAGCCCCTACGGCTGGCTGCGCACGGCCAGCAAGGCGCTGGTCAACGTCGTGCGCGGCATGCCGCTGCTGATGCTGATTTTCTGGGCCTATTTCGTGGTGCCCAAGCTGACCGGCCAGGTCGTCAGCGGCTTCTGGACGCTGATCTTCGCGCTGGTGGTCTATGAAAGCGCCTATCTGTCCGAGGTGATCCGCTCGGGCATCGAGGCGGTGCCGCGCGGCCAGATCGAGGCGTCGCGCTCGCTGGGCGTGGGCTACTGGACGACGATGCGCAAGGTGGTGCTGCCACAGGCGCTGTTCAACGTGCTGCCCAGCATGACCAGCCAGTTCGTGTCCACCATCAAGGAAACCTCGCTGGGCTATGTCATCAGCGTCAACGAACTGACCTTCGCGGCCAACCAGGTCAACAACCTGGTGCTGACCCAGCCGCTGCAGGTGTTCGGCATCCTGGCCATCATCTATTTCGTGGTGTGCTTCAGCCTGAGCCGCGGCCTGTCCTGGCTGGACCTGCGCATCCGCCGCTCGCGCGCCATGGCGTAAAGGAACAAAACATGATCAAACTCGAGAAAGTCAACAAGTGGTACGGCGAGCATCATGTGCTCAAGGACGTGGATCTGTCGGTCGCGCGCGGCGAGGTGCTGGTGGTGTGCGGGCCGTCGGGCTCGGGCAAGTCGACCATGATCCGCACGATCAACCGGCTGGAGCCCATCGAGAAGGGGCGCATCCTGATCGACGGCGCCGACATCTACGAAAAGGGCGCCAACCTGAACGCGCTGCGCCAGAAGATCGGCTTCGTGTTCCAGCAGTTCAACCTGTTTCCGCACATGAGCGTGCTGGAAAACGTGATCTTCGCGCCCGTCAACATCCGCAAACAGCCGCGCAAGCAGGCGGTGGAGTTGGCGCGCGGCCTGCTTGACCGCGTGGGGCTGGCGCACAAGATCGACGCCTATCCCGGTTCGTTGTCGGGCGGCCAGCAGCAGCGCGTGGCGATCGCGCGCGCGCTGGCGCTGCAGCCGCCGGTAATGCTGTTCGACGAGCCGACCAGCGCGCTCGATCCGGAAATGGTGGGCGAAGTGCTGCAGGTGATGAAGGGCCTGGCCAAGGACGGCATGACGATGGTGTGCGTGACCCACGAGATGGGTTTCGCGCGCGACGTCTGCGACCGCGTCGTCTTCATGGACGCGGGCGAGATCCTGGAAATGGACACGCCCGAGCGCTTCTTCAGCGCCCCGGCCCATCCGCGCGCACAACGCTTCCTGGCGGACATTCTGCATCCGCGGGGATGATCCGGTTCCGTCGGGCCGCGATGTTAAGGTGAGGGTTTCATGCGTTTCTCGTCGACCGCCGCGATGTACACCCTCAAACAGCTAGAGGCCTTTTACTGGAGTTCCGAACTGGGCAGCTTCAGTGCGTCGTCGCGCAAGCTGCACACCACCCAGTCGGCCGTCGCCAAGCGGGTGGGGGAGCTCGAGGCCTTTGCGGGCTCGCCGCTGTTCGAGCGGCGGGCCAAGAAGCTCCTGATGACGCCGCAGGGCCGCAAGCTGTTCGAACTGGCCGGCCAGATGCTGGAATTGAACAGCCGCATCGTTCAGAACATGGCCGACCCGGCCAGCTTCGAAGGCGTGGTGCGGCTGGGCGTGACCGAACTGGTGGGCATGACCTGGCTGGCGGGGCTGATCAACCAGATCAGCCAGCGCTACCCGCGCGTGCAGCTCATGCCCGAGATCGACGGCGGCATCACGCTGTACGAACGGCTGGAAAAGGACGAACTGGACCTGGCCATCATGCCGGGCCCGTTCTGGGGCTACCAGTACGATTGCACGCACTTGGGGGCGGTCACCAATGTCTGGATGGCCAGCCCGGCGCTGGACATCGACTTTTCGGCCAACCTGACGCCGCAGGACCTGGCGCCGTACCCGGTGATTTCGCAGCCCACCAATTCGGCGCTGTCGCACCTGTACGACGCCTGGTTCGCGGAACAGGGGCTGCCGGTCAAGCGCGTGCTGACCTGCAACAGCCTGGGGATGATGGCGCAGCTGACGATGCTGGGCCTGGGCATCAGCTACCTGCCGGGCGCCTACTTCGCGCCGCTGGTGGCGCGCGGCGCGTTATGCCAGCTGAACGTGCAGCCGGACCTGCCCACCATCAATTACTACGCGGTGCATAAGAAAAACATCGTCAACCCGGTGGTGTCCCGGGTGATCGACATTGCGCGCGAGGAGTGCGCGTTCGAGGTGGCGGGGGCGTTCCTGCCCCACGTGCCGCCGGCGGCCCGGCCGCTCGATCCCTAGCGGCCGGCGCGGCCGGCGCGGCCGTCAGCCGCAGCGGATTGCCGTCATGACGTCCTTGTCGTCCACGATCAGGTTCAGGCGGGTGCTGTTGTATTCCATGGTGACCAGCTGACCGGGGCGCAGCATGCGGGCCGTCGCGCTACCGCTGCGGGTGCGCAGGTCTTCCATGACGGACGGCGTGGCCTTTTGGCCGATCTGCGATTGCAGCGGGCCGGCATCGCAGCTCTTGGTTGCGCTGCCCGCCATGGCCGACCCCGATCCGTACGAGGAGCCGGCGCTGTCGCTCGGGGAGGATGACGCGCTCGATGAGCTGGAGGAGGCCGGCGCGCTGGTGGAACGCGAGCCGCCGGTATTGGCGCATGCGGCCAGGGTTGCAACCAGCAGGAAGGGGATCAGCTTGCGGATCATGTAGGACTCCTTACAACGAGCGGACAAAAAGCCATGATAGACCAGCGGCGACACGCTGTGCTCAGGGATCGGCGGGCGGCTGCCGGCGGCGCGTCCGCCCGGCCGCCGCCGGTGCTGCGCAGCATCAATGGAAGTTGCGGCTATGCGCCGCCAGGCCGCCCAGCAGGTCGGACATGTCCACCAGCCGCTGCGCGATCAGGTGGCGCACGCCGTCCACGCTCTGCCAGGCCCCGAACACGCCCAGGAGCGTCGAGCCCAGCAGTTCGCGGCGCTGGCGTTCGATCAGTTCGGGGCGCACCACCACGTTGACGGGGCCGGTTTCGTCTTCGAGCGTGACGAAGATCACACCCTTGGAGGTTTGCGGGCGCTGGCGCACGGTGACGATGCCGCAGGCCCGCGCCACGCGCTTGTTGGGATAACCGTTCAGCACCGAGGCCGGCTGGAAATTGCGCGCGGCCAGTTGGGGACGCAACAGCGCCACGGGATGGCTGTGCAGCGTCAGTCCCACGCTGCGGTAGTCCGCCGCGACGGTCTGGCTTTCAGAGGGGGCGGCCAACTGCGGCGCCTGGGCGTCCACGATCTCGGCATCGCGCAGGAGGTCGCGGCTCTGCACGCTGGCGGCGGCCTCCCAGCTGGCCTGGCGGCGGTGCCCGGCCAGCGTGCGCAGGGCGTCGCCGGCGGCCAGGGCGTTCAGGTCGTGGCGGTTGAGCCCGGCGCGCCGGGCCAGGTCGGCGGTGTCCGCGAACGGGGCGGCGGCGCGCGCGGTTTCGATGCGGCGGGCGGCGTCTTCGCGCATGCCCTGGATCAGGCTCAGTCCCAGCCGCACGGCGGGGCGGGGCGCATCGGGCGCGGGCGCGTGGGCGTGCGGGCGGCGGCGGGCGCCGGGGTGGCCGGCGGGCAGGGTTTCCAGCGCGCTATCCCAGCCGCTGACGGTCACGTCCGCGGGCAGCACGCAGACGCCGTGGCGGCGGGCGTCCTGCACCAGCTGCGCGGGGGCGTAGAAACCCATGGGCTGGGAATTGAGCAGGGCCGCCAGGAAGGCTTCCGGTTCATGGCGCTTGAGCCAGGAACTGGAATACGCCAGCAGGGCGAAGCTGGCGGCATGGCTTTCCGGGAAGCCGTATTCGCCGAATCCTTCCACCTGGCGGAACAGGGCTTCGGCGAATTCCAGGGTGTAGCCGTGGGCCAGCAGCCCGCCGACCAGCTTGATGCGGAACTTGTCCACGCCGCCCTTGCGCTTCCAGGCGGCCATGGACCGCCGCAACTGGTCGGCTTCGCCGGGCGAGAAGCCAGCGGCCACCACGGCGATCTGCATCACCTGTTCCTGGAAGATGGGCACGCCCATGGTGCGGCTGAGCACACTGCGCACGCGTTCGCTGGGGTAGGTCTCGTCTTCCTTGCCCTGGCGCCGCCGCAGGTAGGGGTGGACCATGCCGCCCTGGATCGGGCCGGGGCGCACAATGGCCACCTGCACCACCAGATCGTAGTATTCGCGCGGACGCAGGCGCGGCAGCATGGTCATCTGCGCGCGCGATTCGATCTGGAACACGCCGATGGTGTCGGCGTCGCAGATCATGTCGTAGGTGGGCGTGTCGCCTTCGGGGATGTCCTGCAGCGCCAGGGGCTGGCCGCGGCGCTGGCCGGCCAGTTCGAGCGTGCGGCGCAGGGCCGACAGCATGCCCAGCGCCAGCACGTCCACCTTCAGCAGCTTCAGGGCGTCCAGGTCGTCCTTGTCCCATTGCACGACGCTGCGGTCCGGCATGGCGGCGTTTTCGATGGGCACCAGGCGCGAGAGCTTGCCGCGCGAGATGACGAATCCGCCCGGGTGCTGCGACAGGTGGCGCGGAAAGCCCATCAGGGTCTGGGCCAGCGACGCCCACTGGCGCGCCACCCGGGATTCCGGGTCCAGGCCGCAGGCGCCCAGCGTGCGCAGCATTTCCTTCTTGCCGTCCCACCACTGGTGGGCGCGGGCCACGGCGTCGATGACGCCCGGGTCCACGCCCAGCGCGCGGCCGGTATCGCGCAGCACGCTGCGCGGGCGGTACGAGATGACCACGGCGGTCAGGGCGGCGCGCTGCCGGCCGTATTTGCGGTAGATGTACTGGATGACTTCTTCGCGGCGCTGGTGTTCGAAGTCGACGTCGATGTCGGGAGGCTCGTTGCGTTCCTTGCTGATGAAGCGTTCGAACAGGTTGTTGCCGCGCGCCGGATCCACGGCTGTGATGCCCAGGCAATAGCACACGGCGGAGTTGGCGGCCGAGCCCCGGCCCTGGCACAGGATGCCGATGCTGCGGGCGTGCTGGACGATGTCGTAGACGGTCAGGAAATAGGCTTCGTAGCCCAGGTCGGCGATGAGTTCCAGTTCCTTTTCGATCTGCGCGGCCACGATGCCGGGAACGCCGGCCGGAAAGCGCCGCAGGGCGCCGGCCTGCGCCTCCTGGCGCAGATAGCTGGCCGGCGTGTGGCCGGGCGGGACGATCTCGTCGGGATATTCGTAGCGCAGTTCGTCCAGCGAAAAGCCGCAGCGGCGCGCCACCGCCAGCGTCTGCGCCAGCGCCTCGGGCGGGTACAGGCTGGCCAGGCGCATGCGGCTGCGCAAATGCTGTTCGGCGTTGCCGGACAATTCATAGCCGCACTGCGACACCTGCCGGCGCGTGCGGATGCCGGTCAGGGTGTCGTGCAGCGGCTTGCGCGAGCGCACGTGCATCTGGACCTGGCCCACCGCCACGACGGGCAGTTGCGATTCGCGAGCCGCGTGCTCGACGGCGGCGCGGTGCAGGTCGTCGCGCGACTGGTGCAGCAGGGTCAGCCCGACCCAGGCTCGGCGCGGAAAGACGCGGGCCAGCCAGCGCGCCTGGTCGGCCATGCGATCGGCGTCGGTGCCGTAGGCGGGCGTGAGGATGGCCAGGCATTCGGGCAGGTTGCGCAGGTGCGCGTAGCCTTCGGGCGGATCGGCCAGGTCCTGCGGGGCCAGGCGGTATTCGCCCTTGGGCGCCCGGGTGCGCGCCAGCGTGATCAGTTCGGACAGGTTGCCGTAGCCTTCGCGGGTCTGCGCCAGCAGGGTCAGGCCCAGCGGCGCGGCGTCGGGCGCGGCGCGCAGCTGGAAGGTGGCGCCGATGATGAGCGGCAACTTCAGGGCCTTGGCTTCCGTGTGGGCGCGCACCACGCCCGCCAGCGAGCATTCGTCGGTCAGGGCCAGGGCGGCATAGCCCAGTTCGGCGGCGCGCGCGGCCAGTTCCTCGGGGTGCGAGGCGCCTTGCAGGAACGAGAAATTGGACTGGCATTGCAGCTCGGCGTAGCCGGGCAGCTGGACCAGGGCGTCGGCCGGGTCCAGGGGATCGGGGGCGTCGTCGTCCAGGCGCATGTCAGGCGTACAGCCCGTGCAGGAACCAGCGCGCCGCTTCGGCGTCGCGCTCGCGGTAGATCCAGTAGCGCGCGCCCGCCGCGTCTTCGGCGACGAAGTAGTCGCGCACGGTCAGGACAGGATCCCACCAGCCGCTTTCGATGCGTTCCGGGCCGCGCATGAGCCGCAGCGCCTGGCCGCCGTATTGGGGCCGGTGGCCGGACAGCTTCAGGGGCTGCGGGGCGTCCAGCAGCCAGAAGGGGCGGTCGAGCAGGGCGGGCAGGGGCTCGGGGCGTTGCGGCGCGGCCAGCGCGTCGCCCCAGGAATTGGCGGTCTCGGGGCGGTGGTCGGCGGTGGGATGGGCATGGCGCACCTGGTCGCGGCCCAGCCGGGCGACCAGCAGATCGAGCAGCCGGGCATGGTCGGCGGCGGTGCCGCCGGGCTCGGGAAACAGGGTGGTGCTGGCGGCGGGCTGTTCGACGGTGTCGGGCGCCAGCAGCGTGACGGCGATGACCGGGGCCTCCAGCGTGAAGTGGTTCAGTTTTTCGCGCAGCAGGTGCAGGAGCTGCGGCGCCTGCCAGACGGGCTGGGCCAGCGCCAGTTCCAGTTCGGTGGGCGGCCGGGCGTGGCGGCCGCGTTCGTGGTCCATGCTGAGCACCACGCGCCGCACGGCCAGTTGCCGGGCGGTCAGCCAGCCGCCGAGCTGTTCGGCCAGGCGGCGCGCCACGGCCAGCACCGCGTCGGTGTGTTCGACATAGTCCATCAGTTCGATGCGCCGCGAAAACTGGCTGGGCGGTTCGATCCAGCGGTGCACTTCGGGCGTTTGCCCGTAGGCGGCGTCCAGGGCCTGCAGCAGGTCGGGCGCGCTGCGCCGCTGCAGGCCCGCGCGCGGCAGGGCGCGCAGGTGCGCCAGCGTGTGGCAGCCGATGTCGTCCAGCCAGTCCTGCCGGGCCTGCGCCTGGGGCAGCAGCGCCAGGGGCAGGGCATCGAGGCGGCGCGCCAGGGCGGGCAGCGTCAGGGTGCGGCGGGGACGCCGCGACCGGCGCGGCGCGCCAGCAGCCAGGCGCCCGCCGCGGTGGGCGCCATGCCCAGCGTCACGCGCAGGTCCAGCGCGCGCAGCGTGGCGGCCACCCGCCGGCTCAGCGCCCGCGGACCGCGGAAGAACATCAGGCTGGCGCCCACGTTCAGGAGCACGGTGTCGCCGTCGGCCAGGGCGATTTCCGGCGTGTACTGCAGCAGGGCCAGGGCCGCGCCCTGCAGGGTTTCGGCTTCGGCTTGGGGATTGCGGGGCAGCAGCTCCACGCCGGGGGCGATGGCCGCCGCGCCCGCGCGGCGCATGCCGGGCGTCACGCCGGCCTGGCGGGCGGCGGGGGTCAGGGCGGCGACGCGTTCCTGGTCCAGGACGGCGAACGCCTCCTGGTCATGCGGCCAGTGCGGGCGTATGGCGTCCAGCGGCAGGCAGCGCAGGCAGGCGGCGATCCAGAGGCGCATGGCGGGGGGAAGAAGGCGTAAGGGCGCCGGGCTCCAGGCCCACGTACAGCGGGGTGTCGCAGACAGGCCCCCGGCGCTTGAGGATGTGGACGGACAAGCCGCCCGGCGCGGGCGCCAGCGCCAGCCGCAGGGTGGCGGGCGTGGCGTTTTGCGCGGCGCGGGACGGGCGCACGGCGATGAAAAGCAGGTCGCTGGCCTGCGCGGCCAGGTGCAGGCGGCGCAGGGATTCGGGGCGCACGTGGGGCAGCCAGCAGACCAGCGCGCCGCAACTGCCGTTTTTCAGGATTTGTTCGGCGGCCCAGAGCGCGTCGACCGGCTTTTCGGGGGCCACCCAGAGCAGTTGGCGGGGATCCAGCCGCCAGCTCATCCAGCTGGCGATGTGCGGCGCGTGCGGCGGCTGCACCAGCGCGATGGGGCGCCGCGTTTCCAGCTGGGCCAGCGCGGGGCGCAGCAGGCGGATTTCCCCCACGCCGGGATGCGGGGTCAGCAGTTCGATGAGCGAACCCAGCGGCCAGCCGCCGTCGGGCAGTTCGGCCGACAGCGCCGCATGCCCGGTGGGCAGGGTGCGCGCGGCGCCCCGGGCCAACTGGGTGGCGCGCCACAACGCGGGATGGATACGTTCGGGGGACTGCATGGCGATGACGCCCGGAGACTCAATAAGCTGTATGAATATACAGTATTGTAGCGGCCTTTCCGGCCGGCGGGCGTATCCAAAAGTGGCCCCGCCGTGCCTCAGCGGGGGCGGGGCAGGCGCGGGCGCGGATGCGCCCTGACGCGGCGGTTCGCGCGGGATCAGCCCGGCGCGGGGCGGGCCTGGCGCGCATTTTCCGGGGACGCATCCCCGCCATAGTCCGCTTCCAGCCCGTAGAAGCGCATGTCCTCGTACCGCACCCAGCGCGATTTGCGCAGCAGCCGGTGGCCCAGCCACAGTCCCAGGAACAGCGGAATGGCCAGGTAGGTCGAGACCACGCCGATCCAGTCGATGCGGTCCGCCAGGAACGCCTGGTAGTTCTGGCCCAGCGTCACCAGCAGGCACAGTACAAAGGCGAACAGCGGGCCAAAGGGAAACAGGCCGGCCTTGTAGGGCAGGTCGGCGGTGTCGTAGCCGTGCTTCACGTAGCCCTGGCGGAAGCGGTAGTGGCTCATCGCGATGCTCAGCCAGACGATGAATTCCGTCATGCCTGCGAAGTTGAGCAGCCAGATGTAGACCGCCTTCGGGCTGTACACCACGCTGAACAGGCACAGGCAGGCCAGCAGCGTGGTCGCCATCAGCGCGTACAGCGGCACGCCGTTGGCGGTCAGGCGTTTGAACAGGGCGGGCGCCCGGCCTTCGGCCGCCATGTTGAACAGCATGCGCGTGGCCGCGTACATGCCCGAGTTGCCCGCCGACAGCACCGAGGTCAGGATGACCGCATTCATCACCGTGGCCGCCGACAGCAGTCCGGCATGCTGGAACACCAGCGTGAACGGGCTGACCGCGATGTCCTCGACTTCGTTGCGCAGCAACTGCGGATCGGTGTAGGGCACCAGCAGCCCGATGATCAGGATGGCCAGCACATAGAACAGCAGGATGCGCCAGAACACGCTGTTGATGGCGCGCGGCACGTTGCGCCGGGGATTCTCGGATTCGCCGGCCGCCACGCCCACCAATTCGGTGCCCTGGAAGGAATAGGCCACCACCATCGCCACCCCGACCCAGGTCGCGGCATTGCCGACGAAGGGCGCGTCGCCCACCTTCCAGTTCTCCAGCCCCACGGGTCCGCCGCCGTGGATGATGCCGGCCAGCATTGCCAGCCCCACCGCGATGAAGCACAGCACGGCCACGACCTTGATGATGGCGAACCAGTACTCGGCTTCGCCAAAGCTGCGCGCGGAAAACGCGTTCAGCCCGAACGTCAGCGCCAGGAACGCGACGCTCCAGATCCATCCCGGCGTGTCGGGCATCCAGTACGCCATCACCAGCTGCGCCGCCACCACGTCCACGGCCACGACGGTGGCCCAGCTGACCCAGAAATTCCAGCCCAGCGCAAAGCCGAAGCCCGGGTCCACATAGCGCGACGCGTAGGTGCAGAACGACCCGGACACCGGCATGAAGGTCGCCAGTTCGCCCAGGCTGGTCATGATGAAGTAGACCATCAGGCCGATCAGCAGATAGACCATCAGCGCGCCGCCCGGGCCCGCCTGCGCAATGGCCGCGCCGGAGGCGACGAACAGGCCGGTGCCGATGGCTCCCCCCAGCGCTATCATGGTCAGGTGGCGCGCCTTGAGCACGCGGTGCAGCTGGTTCTGGCTGGCGGGCGCTGCGGCGCCCGTGTCGGTAGTCGGTGTATGCATGGCTGAATCGGTGATGGCCGCCGCCGCGCGCAGGGCAGGCGGCGTCGGGGCGGCGCATTTTACAATGCGGCAATCGGGGCGCGTTCCGGCGGCCCCAGGCCTGTACGGAGCGGTTTCATGGCGTCTTCCAGTTCTATCGAATTTCTTCCCGATCCGGGCGTCGACGTGCGCCAGCTGTTCATCCTGCTGCATGGCGTGGGCGGCTCCCCCGACGGCCTGGAGCCCCTGGCCCAGGCCCTGCGCGCCGCGTTTCCGACGGCGGCGGTGCTGATTCCCGAAGGCTTCGAGCCCTTCGACGGCGGCGGCTCGGGCCGGCAATGGTTTTCCGTGCGCGGCGTCACCGAGGACAACCGCGCCGAACGCGTGGCCCGCGCCATGCCGCCCCTGGAAGCCTATGTGCGCGACGCGCAGGCGCGCTTCGGGCTGCTGCAATCCGACACCGCGCTGGCGGGTTTTTCGCAGGGCGCCATCATGGCGCTGGAACTGGTGCAGGCCCATGACGGCATGGCCGGCCGCGTCCTGGCGTTTTCGGGCCGCTACGCGCAACTGCCCAAGAGCGCCCCGCAATACACCACCATCCACCTGCTGCACGGCGCCGACGACCCCGTCATGAGCGTGGCCAACGCCCAGGCGGCGCAGGCCCGGCTGGCCGAGCTGCACGGCGACTCCACCATCGACATCGCCACCCATGTCGGCCATGAATTGCATCCGGCCCTGATCCAGCGCGCCATCCTGCGCCTGCAGACCTGCGTGCCGCTGCGCAGCTGGGAAGCGGCGCTGGGATTGAACCAGACGCCGCCGGACGGCACGACGGTGCATTGATGGCTGTCCATCTTGCGCGCCGGCCGGTGTGGGCGCGCCGGTCACGGGTGGCGCCCGATGAGCGGCGGCCGCACTTCCGGGATCAATCCAATCTCCATATTGTGGAAATTGATTTTCAGGGCGCGAGCAGACCGCGCAGGCGGCAGCGGCGCAGGGCGGAAATGAGGGGGAGAGAGCGGCTTACTTTTCCCAGCCGCCGCCCAGCGCCAGGAACAGCGCGATCTGGTCGCTGCTGAGTTCGGCTTGCGAAGCCGCCAGCGCGCTTTCGTTGGTGGCCAGCGTGCGTTCGGCGTCCAATACCGTCAGGTAGTCGGTCTTGCCGTACTGGAACAGCCGGCGCGCCTGCGAGGCGGCCTCGGCGCTCTGGTCGCGCGCGGCGCGCAGGGCTGTGTCGCGGTCCAGCTGGCGGGCGTAGACGACCAGCGCGCTTTCCGTTTCCCGCAGCGCGTTCAGCACGGTAGCGTCAAAGCGGGCGGCGGCGGCCTTGGTGTTGGCCTCGGCCTCGGCGATGCGCGCCTGCGCGGCGCCCGTGTTGGGAATGGTCCACGAGATCAGCGGCCCCACGCTCCAGCTGAACGTGCCGCGGTCGCCGAACATGGTGGCCGGGCCGCCCGACGCCGCCGACAGGCCCAGCGTGATCTTGGGATAGAGATCGGCCGTCGCCACGCCGATGCGTGCGGTGGAGGCTGCGAGGGCGCGCTCGGCCTGCCGGATGTCCGGCCGGCGGCGCAGCAGTTCGGCGCCGTCGCCCACGGGAATGGTTTCCGTCAGGCGGGGCGCGCTGGCGCATTGCAGCAGCGCCGGCGAGATTTCGGACGGCGTCTGGCCAGTCAGGGCGGCCAGGCGGTATAGCGCCGTGCGCTGCTGTGCCTGGAAGGGCGGCAGGTTGGCCTGCAGTTGTTCGAGCTGGCTGCGCGCGCGGGTCACGTCCAGCGTGGTGCCGCGTCCGGCCTGCTGCAGACGGCTGACCGCGTCCAGCGATTCTTTCTGCACCTGCACCGAATGCTGCGCCGATGCGAGCTGCATGCCGGCCGCGCACATATTGGCGTAAGCGCGCGCGGTCTCGGCCGCAACGGTGACGCGGGTGGCGTCATAGGCAGCCTGGGCCGCCTGCGCGTCGCCGGTGGACGCTTCCACGGCGCGGCGGATCTGGCCGAAAAGATCCAGCTGGTACGACACGCTGGCGCCGGTGGAATAGGACCAGTGATTGGGAGGGTCTATGCCCGGCTGCAGTTGCTGCAGGCCGGAGGCATGGCCGAAAGTGGGCGATGCGTTCACGCCGATGGTCGGCTGCTGCTGCGCCTGTGTTTCGCGCAGCGCGGCTTGGGCGCGTTCCAGGTTGGCGCTGGCCACGCGCAGGTCCGTGTTTGCTGCCAGGGCCTTTTCCACCAGACCGTCCAGCACGGGATCGGCGTACAGGCGCCACCAGTGCCCGGGCACCGCTTCCTGCCGGTACGCGGTCTCCCGCGCTTGCACGAAGGAGGTTTGCGCGCCCGGCCGCAGGGACGCGGACTCGGCGGGCACCTGGTAGTCGGGGCCCACGGAGGCGCATCCGGCCAGCGCAAGGGCCAGCATCAGCGGAAGGAGGTGTCTGGTGTTCATGGCAGCTACGGCTTGTTGTCGATATTGGGTAATGGGTTGGAAGGCAGGGCGAGCGTCAGGAGGCCTGGCGCGTGGCGGCGGACGATTGCGCGGGGGCGGGGTCCACCGACACCGTGGCGGTCTGGCCGGCAACCAGGCGCACGCCGTCGGGCACGTCGTCGATCTTCACGCGCACGGGGATGCGTTGCGCCAGGCGGACCCAGTTGAAGGTGGGATTCACGTTGGGCAGCAGGTTGGCGCCGGTGCTGCGGTCGCGGTCGGCAATGCCCATGGCGATGCTTTCCACGTGGCCGCGGATGTGGCGCGGGTCGCCCATCAGGGTCACGGTGACCGGATCGCCTTCGTGGATGCCGGGGAGCTTGGTTTCCTCGAAGTAGCCTTCGACGTAGAACGAGCCCGCGTCCACCAGCGCCATCACGCCGCGGCCGGCGGTGGCGTACGAACCGGCGCGCAGGTCCAGGTTGGTGACGCGGCCGTCGCTGGCCGCGACCACGCGGCTGCGCTCCAGGTTCAGGCGCGCAGTGTTCAGCTGCACCTGCGCCTGGGCGAGCGCGGCTTCGGTCTGCTGCACCTTGGTCTGGCTTTGCTCGACAGCTTCGGCCGCTACCAGCTGGCCAAGCGAGCGGTTGCGCTTGGCGTCGCGCAGCGCCTGGTCGTGCGCCACCTGCTGCGAACGCACTGAGGCCTGGGCCTGGTCGAACGCCAGCTGGAAGCGCGCGCGGTCGATTTCGAACAGCAGGTCGCCGGCCTTCACGTCCTGGTTGTCGTGCACCGGCACGCGGGTCACCAGTCCGGAGACGTCGGGCGCAACCTGCACGACATAGGCCTTGACGCGTCCGTCGCGCGTCCAGGGTTCGACTTCATAGTGGTCCCAGAGCTGCCAGCCGGCGTAAGCGGCGGCGGCGACGACGACGGCCGTCACCGCGAACTTGCCGATAGCAGCAGGGCGAAGGGCATTGGGGAGTTTCATACCTATCTCTGGAGAAAATAAGGGGAAATGAGGGATACGCCATACAGCAGCACCACAAACAGCGCCAGATCGAAGAGCGCGGGGTGCCACACCAGGCGATACAGTCCGGCGCGGGCCAGCACGCGGCGCACGCCCCAGGCCACGCCCAGGGTGATCACGCCCAGCACCAGCAGCCAGGGGAAATAGATGCCGTAGAGATTGAATTCGCCGATCATGATGCTTGGCCCTCCAGCGTCGGGTGGGCGGGTTGGTAGTCGGGCGCCTCGGGGAAGAACGCGCGGCGGATGCCCACCAGCGCCACCACGGCGCGGTCGCGCGCGTTGGGGCCCTGCGGCGTGGCGGCCACGCTGGACAGCGCGCGGTCGATCTGCGCCAGGAACTCGGGCGATTTTTCGTGCGTGCGTCCCGACGAGCGGACCCGGAAGAACTGCGCCAGGCTGTTCAGCACCGGCTGTATGGTGGGGTCGGCCATCGGCAGATGACGGCGCGCGCGCTGCAGTTCAGCGATGTCGCGGCCCACGCGCAGGTCTTTCAGGGCGTCGGCGGCCACCACGTCATCGGGGCGCTTGGCCAGCGCCAGCCGCGGTTGCAACAGGCCGATGCGGTCCAGCATGCGGGCGGCGTACGTATGGCGCGAGGGCGCACGCGGCGAACTGGCAAGCGTCGCCAGCTCTTTCCAGTTGGCGGCCTGGATGCGGCGCGCGCTCCAGTCGGCGCTGACGGTGCGGAAGATGGCGGCGATGATCGCGGCCGTGGCCACGCCCATGCATTGCGCGACCTGCGTGTCGATGAACGACACGACGTCGGCGGTGTTGGTGTCCTGCAGCGCCATGGTTCCCAGGAAGCCGAAGAGCATCGCCATGGCCTTGCCGGCGCTGGCCGGGCGGGCGATGAAGATGCCCAGCACAAAGGCCGTCGGCAGCATGGACAGGGCCAGCATCTCGAACGAATGGATGGCGGGCATGATGCCCAGCAGGTACAGCGCCGACAGCGGAATCGAATACACCGTATAGGTCAGGAACTGCATGATGCCGGGCACGGGATTGTCCTGCGACGCGAAGAAGCAGCTGAAGATGGCGGCCATCAGCGCGGCGGTGGCGCCGTTGCTCCAGGCCGTGCCGATCCAGAAGGCGCAGCAGACCGAAATGGCCACGCCCGCGGCCAGCGCGGACAGCAGCGCCATGCCGTGGTCGCGGTGCAGCGCCGAATTGGGATCGCGGGAGGGCCGCGACGCGCGCACCGGCGCGCCTTGCAGGCCCGCGCGGATATCGCGGCGCAGGGCCAGGCATTCGTCGTAGGTGTCGATCAGTTCGCGCAGCCGCGTCATCAGGCTGGCCAGCAGGGCGTCGCGCCACGTGGAACGGCTGTCGATGGCGGGCGTGAGCCGCGTCACGACGGCACGCAAGCGCACGGCGGTTTCGTGCGAGGCCTGCGCCCCGGCGTTGATCCATTCCGAGATGTCCGAAAGCAGCGCCTGCACGGGGGCGGGCAATTCCTGGCCGTCGGCCTGCAGGGCGCGCATGCGGTCTTCCACGGCCGACACCGCGGGCGTCAGCGCCGAGATCTGGTCCTGCATGGCGCGCACGGCGCCGGCCGTCCAGCGCAGGTTGCTGGTGTCGAACGGGACGTGCGTGGACAGCAGACGCAGCTGGGTGATGTCGTTGGCGAGCACGCGGCGGTCTTTGTCACGTTGTTCGGCGTTCTTGCCGCTGAGGGTGTCGTGCATCCAGTTGCGGGCGTCGCGCACCGCCTTGTCCAGCTGCAGCGTCAGCGCCGGCGCCAGGCCGCGCGGCAGGACAATGCTGTGGACCAGCGTGGCGCACACGATGCCCAGGCTGATTTCCTCGACGCGGGCGAGCGCCGTGTCGAACACCAGGGACGGCTCGGTGACGCTGGGAAAGCCGATCATCGCGGCGGTGTAGCCGGCCAGCATGAACAGATAGGACCGCGGCGTGCGGTCCAGCACCGACATATACAGGCAGGCGCCCACCCACAGCACCATCGCGCCGGTCATGACGACCGGGGAATTCGACAGCCGCGGCACCATGTAGACGGTGGCGGCCGACCCGATGAAGGTGCCGACCAGGCGATACAGCGCCTTGGACCGCACGGCGCCGGACCAGGGCTGGGCCACCACATAGGCGGTGGTCATGGCCCAGAACGGACGCGGCAGCCCGATGCTGTACGCCAGGTAGAGCGCCGTGATGGCGCTCAGATAGCTCTTGAGCGAAAAAATGGATTCGCGGACGTTCGGCAGCTTCATGGCCGCGCGTCCTCTTGCGCGCCCGCTCCGGTGCGGCCCAGCGATACCTTCAGCGCATCGAAGACGCGCAGGCAAGCTTCCAGGTCCGCCTCGCTGACCCCGTTGAAGATGCGGCGGCGCAGTTCGACCAGCACGTCTTCGACCTGGGCGCGCAGCGCATGGCCGGCGTCGGTCAGGTGCAGGGTGCGGGCGCGGCGGTCGTGGGGGTCTTCGCGGCGTTCCATCAGGCCGGCGGCGACCAACTGATCCAGCACGCGCACCAGCGACGGGCCTTCGACGCCCAGCGCCTCGGCCAGCGCGCCCTGGCGTACGCCGTCTCCCAGACGGCCGGCCAGGATGACGGGCCAAGCGGTGGCCTGCGACAGGCCGTAGTCGGCAAGCGCCTTGTCGGCGGCGCCGCGATAGGCGCGCGACAGCACCATCAGGTTTGCGGTGGTGGCCATGAGTTGGGAGTCGGAGGGCGAGTTCATGGAATAGATTGTATCCTATCTATTAGCTTACTAATAATTGAAAATAGCGACTATCGCGATAGATTCTTTCAATTGGGAAGATAGGAGGGCGGTTTTCCATGGGTGGAAAACCGGGGACGGCAATCGCCTGTCAGGCAGTCTGGCGCTGATCGGCCAGCTGTCTGACACCCTCGGGGCATAGTCTTGGCGATGGGTGTCTGACACCCGCCCAAAATGGGCCGCCCGCCAACATCAAACGTCAGCTTTTAGTCCGCGACACCGGCATCACCCGCATGACTGGCGCGCCTTGCTTGGCCACGGCGTCCGCCCTTGGCCGGATCATCATGGGGAAGAACCGCCACAGGTACAGCCCCAGCGCCAGCGCCCAGGCGGTGGCGGATGCGTGCAGCAGGCCCAGTGTAGCGGCGGTCGGAAGCAGGGCGGCCAGCCGCAGCAGGGCGGCCAGGATCATCAGGGCGTAGCTTACGACCATGCTGCGGTCCGTCTGCAGGGGACGCCCCAGATGGCCCAGCGCGGTGCGAGTCACCATTCCCAGGATCAGCACCGAGAAGCCGGCCACGCCGATCACGTGGGCGGGCCAGGCCTGCCGGACGACGTATCCGGCCAGTTGCGCCGCGCCCACCAACAGCCCGATGCCCAGGCCCAGGTAGCCGGCGTAGAGGATCCACAAGAGCGGCACGCGCCGCACGGCCCAGGGCTTCCACGACACCCATTGCACCAACGCGATCACGCCGCTTGCCGCCAGCGCCAGCGCGGCGGCCTGCTGCGCGCCCGCCAGCAGGCAGGCGATGGCGACGATGCCCGCGCCCAACTGCCAGTGGCCGCTCTTGGTGTGTGGCGGAATGTCCAGCCCGGCGACGGCGCGCTTGGCGAAGAACGGCATGACGCGGCGGGCGATCAGCAGGGTAAGCACGGCCATGCTGAGCAGCCCGGCGTTGAAGTAGCGCATCAGCGTCAGGTAATCGCCCTGGACGGTGGCCCAGAGATAGAGCGCATTCGTCGCGCCCAGCGCCAGCAGCAGCAGGGGCACGCCGTAGTTGCGCTGGTTGCGCGTGACGGCGACGGCGCGTCCCAGCGCCCCGGCCGCCCACAGGAAGAACAGCATTTCGGCTACCGCCGCGACCAGGAACGCGGGGCGTCCCGGCACCAGATAGCCTACGCGCGCCGCCATCCATAGCACGCAGAGCACGGCCAGCGGATTGCCGCGCAGCGGATTCTTGCCGGTCCAGTTTGCGCCCGCCGTCAGCAGGAAGCCCACGGCGATGGTGGCGACAAAGCCCCACAACATTTCGTGCGCGTGCCAGAACATGCCGTTCAGCACGCCGGTCAGGCGCGCGGGCGCGTGCACCCAGAGCAGCACGGACACCAGCGCCCAGAAGCAGCCGGCCAGGTACAGGGGGCGAAAGCCCATTTCGGTGAAGGCGCCCCAGGCGGGAGGCGGGCGGCGCGCGGGCCGTGCGGGTTCTTCGATGGAGAGCAGCGTCGTCATGGTCGGGGCCTTGCGCGATGCAGGCGCGGGGTTGCGGGTTTAAACGTGTATTTGAAATACATATTAACTCCGCCGGCCAAGCGGCCACGAGCGGCGCGCTTGATCCAGCGCAAGCCTGTCCGGTTCACCCGCATGACTAGGCACATCGGAAATGCCCCTTTGGTCGGGTGGGGAATGGTGCGCGGCGAGCGGCCTCCTTAGGCTAGCCACATAGGAATTTGTCAGCAAAAAGCGAGACTAACCATGGCAGCACATCATTCCTCGGCCGGCGCGCCGATGCGGGTCCTGATATCCAGTACGTTTGCCTTCACCATCTGTTTTGCGGTCTGGATGATCTTTGCAGTTCTGGGCATCCCGATCAAGACGCAGCTTGGCCTGTCCGAAACCCAGTTCGGCCTTCTGGCCGCCATGCCGGTCCTGACCGGCTCCCTCGTGCGGGTGCCCTTGGGCATCTGGACCGACCGCTACGGCGGCCGTCCCGTCTTCTTCGTGCTGATGCTGCTGGCGGTGGTGCCGATCTGGCTGCTGTCCTACGCCACGGAGTACTGGCAGTTCCTGGTGCTGGCCCTGTTCGTCGGCCTGACCGGCGGCTCGTTCTCGGTGGGCACGCCGTACGTGGCGCGCTGGTTCCCGCGCAACAAGCAGGGCCTGGCCATGGGCGTGTTCGGCGCCGGCAACTCCGGGTCGGCCATCACCAAGTTCGTGGCCCCCGCGCTGATCGCGGCCGCCGGCGGCGCCTGGGTCATCGTGCCGCAGGTGTACGCCGTGGCGCTGCTGATCACCGCGATCCTGTTCTGGATGTTCTCGTCGTCCGATCCGTCGCATCGCGTGGCGGGCGGCGCGTCGCTGTCGGCGCAGTTCGCCATGCTGAAGGACCCGCGCGTCTGGCGCTATTGCCAGTACTACTCGGTGGTGTTCGGCGGCTATGTGGCGCTGGCGCTGTGGATGACCAAGTACTACATCGGCGAATACGGCTTCGACATGAAGCTGGCCGCGTTGCTGGCCGCTTGCTTCTCGCTGCCCGGCGGCGTGCTGCGCGCGGTGGGCGGCTGGATCTCCGACCGCTACGGCGCCTACAAGACCACCTGGTGGGTGATGTGGGTGTGCTGGGTGGCGTTCTTCCTGCTCAGCTATCCGCAGACCGAATTCACTGTCATGACCGCAAACGGCCCGCGTTCCTTCGGCATCGCGCTGGGCCCCGTCACCTTCACCGTCCTGCTGTTCATCGTCGGCATCGCGATGGCGATCGGCAAGGCGTCCGTCTTCAAGTTCATCTCCGATGAGTTCAGCGACAACATCGGCGCCGTGTCCGGCATCGTCGGCCTGGCCGGCGGCCTGGGCGGCTTCGTGCTCCCGATCATGTTCGGCGTGCTGCTGGACCTGACCGGCGTGCGCTCCAGCGCCTTCATGCTGCTCTACGGCACCGTCTGCGTCTCGCTCATCTTCATGCACTTCAGTTTCCGGCCCGAAAGCGCGGCCATCGCCCGGCAGCAAGCCGCCTGACCCACCCACCACCCTGAGAGAAACCCATGTCCACTCATGTCCTCGCGCGCTGGGAGCCGGATAATCCCGGCTTCTGGAAACAGACTGGCGCGCGCGTCGCCAACCGCAATCTGTGGATTTCGATCCCGGCGCTGATGCTGGCGTTCAGCATCTGGATGCTGTGGAGCGTTGTGGTGGTCAACCTGGACCGCGCCGGCTTCATGCTGTCCAAGAACCAGCTGTTCTGGCTGACGGCGCTGCCCGCGCTGTCTGGCGCCACGCTGCGCATCTTCTACTCGTTCCTGGTGCCCGTCTTCGGCGGGCGCAAGTGGACGGCCATCTCGACCGCCTCGCTGCTGATACCCGCGCTGGGCATGGGCTTTGCGCTGCGCGACCCGACCACCTCGTTCCCCACGCTCCTGATCCTGGCGCTGCTGTGCGGCCTGGGCGG
Organism: Achromobacter arsenitoxydans SY8; assembly: GCF_000236785.1. Lineage (GTDB taxonomy): Bacteria > Pseudomonadota > Gammaproteobacteria > Burkholderiales > Burkholderiaceae_B > Achromobacter > Achromobacter arsenitoxydans. Next base: position 50,553 of record NZ_AGUF01000067.1, read on the forward strand.
CGGCAACTTCAGTTCCAGCATGGCCAACATCAGCTTCTTCTTCCCCAAGGAAAAGAAGGGCCTGGCAACGGGGCTGAACGCGGGCATCGGAAACCTGGGCGTGTCGCTGGTGCAGTTCGTAGTTCCCGTGGTGATCTCGGTGGGCGTCTTCGGCGTGGCCGGTGGCGATCCCCAGGTGATCACCGTAAACGGCGCCCAGCAGAACCTGTGGCTGCAGAACGCGGGCTTCATCTGGGTAATTCCCATCGCGCTGGCTTCGATTGCCGCCTGGTTCGGGATGAACGACATCGCCGACGCACGGGCCTCGTTCGCGGACCAGGCGGTGATTTTCAAGCGCAAGCACAACTGGCTGATGTGCTGGCTGTACGTGGGCACCTTCGGCTCCTTCATCGGCTTTTCGGCGGGCTTCGCCATGCTGACCAAGACCCTGTTCCCGACGGTGAACCCGATGGCCTACGCGTTCCTGGGCCCGCTGGTGGGTTCCCTGACGCGTCCCTTGGGCGGCTGGATCTCGGACAAGCTGGGCGGCGCGCGGGTCACGCTGTTCACCTTCGCCGCCATGATCGCCGCAGTGGCAGGCGTGGTGATGTTCCTCCCGGCCGGCGGCCGCGCGGGCGACTTCAACGGCTTCCTGGCGATGTTCATCGTGCTGTTCGCGCTGACCGGCGTGGGCAACGGGTCGACGTTCCGCATGATTCCGGTGATCTTCCTGCGTGAACGCACGCAGGCCGCGCAGGGCAAGGGCCCGGCGGCGCAAAAGCAGGCCATGGCGGACGCGGCCAAGGAATCGGCCGCCGTACTGGGCTTTTCCGGCGCCATCGGGGCCTATGGCGGCTTCTTCATCCCGCGCAGCTTCGGCACCTCGCTCGAAATGACGGGCAGCGTCCAGACCGCGCTGTATTGCTTCATCGCTTTCTACGCCAGCTGCATGGTGATCACGTGGTGGTACTACGCGCGCCGCAACGCGCCCGTGCCCTGCTGATGCGCGGCCGGGCAGGCCGGGTGGTTGGGGTGACTAGTCACTCTGCCGAATCCGGCCTGTGCCACCGGCGAATGGTCCGCCAGACGCCCCAGCCCTAAAGTTGTTTCAACAGCATTGATCGCAGTACGCGCCGGCCAGGCCGGCGTTCTTGGAGAAACACAATGAGTCATTTTCTGGACCGGTTGAAGTTCATGTCGCGGGTGAAGTCCACCTTCGCGAACGGTCACGGCGAAACGGTGAACGAGGACCGCAAGTGGGAAAACGCCTACCGCGCCCGCTGGCAGCACGACAAGGTGGTGCGCTCGACGCACGGCGTCAACTGCACCGGTTCCTGCTCCTGGAAGGTGTATGTCAAGAATGGCCTGATCACCTGGGAAACGCAGCAGACCGACTACCCGCGCACGCGGCCCGATCTGCCCAACCATGAGCCGCGCGGCTGTCCGCGGGGCGCGTCGTACAGCTGGTATGTGTATTCGGCGCAGCGCGTGAAGTACCCGATGATCCGCGGCCGCCTGATCGAAATGTGGCGCGAAGCCCGCAAGACCATGGACCCCATCGCGGCCTGGGAATGGATCAGCCAGGACCCCAAGCGCGCCAAGCGCTACAAGTCGGTCCGCGGCCTGGGCGGCTTTGTGCGCGCCGACTGGGACACCGCCACCGAAATCATTGCCGCCGCCAACGCCCTGACCATCAAGAAGTACGGTCCCGACCGCCTGATCGGCTTTTCGCCGATCCCCGCCATGTCCATGGTCAGCTACGCCGCCGGCGCGCGCTACCTGAGCCTGCTTGGCGGCGCCTGCCTCAGCTTCTACGACTGGTACTGCGATCTTCCCCCCGCCAGCCCGCAGATCTGGGGCGAACAGACTGACGTCCCCGAATCGGCCGACTGGTACAACTCGACCTACCTGATGGTGTGGGGCTCCAACGTGCCCCAGACCCGCACGCCCGACGCCCACTTCTACACCGAGGTCCGCTACAAGGGCACCAAGACCGTGGCCGTGTCCAGCGACTTCGGCGAAATGGTCAAGTTCGGCGACATCTGGCTGGCCCCGAAGCAGGGCACCGATGCCGCGCTGGCCATGGCCATGGGCCATGTGATCCTCAAGGAATTCCACCTGTCGGGCAAGTCGGCCTACTTCACGGACTACGTGCGCCGCTACACCGACATGCCGATGCTGGTGCTGCTCAAAGAGCGCGACGGCTTCTACGCGCCCGACCATTTCCTGCGTGCCTCGCAGCTGGACAATGCGCTGGGGGAACAGAACAACCCCGACTGGAAGACGCTGGTGCTGGACGAAACCAGCGGCGATCTGGTGGCCCCCAACGGCAGCATCGGTTTCCGCTGGGGCGAGGGCGCGGTCAATGGCGGCGAAAAGGTCGGCCGCTGGAATCTGGAATCCAAGGACGGCGGCAACGGCCGCGAAATCCTGCCGACGCTGAGCCTGCTGGACAAGTCGGACACCGTGGTCGGCGTGGGCTTCCCGTACTTCGGCAGCGAACACGACGAACTGCTGGTGCGCAACGTGCCGGCCCGCCGCATCCGCCTGGCGGACGGCACCGAGGCCCTGGTTGCCACGGTGTACGACCTGCAGATGGCCAACTACGGCCTGGACCGCGGACTGGGCGGCGGCAACGTCGCGGCCTCGTACGACGACGACGTGCCCTACACCCCGGCCTGGCAGGAAAAGCACACCAGCGTGCCGCGCGCGCAGGTCATCCAGGTGGCGCGCGAGTTCGCGCAGAACGCCCACGATACCGAAGGCAAGTCCATGGTCATCGTCGGCGCCGGTCTGAACCACTGGTACCACATGGACATGATCTACCGCGGCATCATCAACATGCTGATGATGTGCGGCTGCGTGGGCAAGAGCGGCGGCGGCTGGGCGCACTACGTGGGCCAGGAAAAGCTGCGTCCGCAGTTCGGCTGGGCGCCCCTGGCGTTCGCCGCGGACTGGGTCCGCCCGCCGCGCCAGATGAACGGCACGTCCTTCTTCTATGCGCATACCAGCCAGTGGCGCCATGAAAAACTGAATGTGCAGGAAGTGCTGGGCCCCACCGCCGACCGAGCCAAGTACAGCGAACTCAGCATGATCGACCTGAACGCCCGCGCCGAGCGCATGGGTTGGCTGCCGTCGGCCCCGCAATTGCGCACCAATCCGCTGGACGTGGTGGCGCAGGCCGACAGCCTGGGCAAGGATCCCGTGGCGCACGCCGTCGACATGATGAAGTCGGGCGAACTGCGCATGTCCTGCGAAAACCCGGATGATCCCGCCAACTTCCCGCGCAACATGTTCGTGTGGCGCTCCAACATCCTGGGTTCCAGCGGCAAGGGCCACGAGTACTTCCTGAAGTACCTGCTGGGTACGCAGAACGCCGTGTTCGGCGAAGAGGCCGCGGCGATCAAGCCGTCGGAAGTCACGTACGAAGAAGACGCGGCCGAAGGCAAGCTGGATCTGCTGACGGTGCTGGACTTCCGCATGAGCACCACCTGCCTGTACGGCGACATCGTGCTGCCGACCGCCACCTGGTACGAAAAGGACGACCTCAACACGTCCGACATGCACCCCTTCATCCACCCGCTGAGCGAGGCCGTGCAGCCGCTGTGGGAAAGCAAGACCGACTGGGAAATCTACAAGCTCCTGGCCAAAAAATTCACCGAAATCGGCGGCCCGTACCTGGGCAAGCGCCGCGATCTGGTGCTGACCCCGCTGATGCACGACACCCCGGGAGAACTCGGCCAGGCCTTTGAGCCCAAGGACTGGAAGCTGGGCGAATGCGACCTGGTTCCCGGCAAGACCGCGCCGTCCATGACGGTGGTCGAGCGCGACTACAACGACATCTACCGCAAGTTCACGTCGGTGGGGCCGCTGCTGGACAAGCTGGGCAACGGCGGCAAGGGCATCACCTGGAATACGCAGCATGAAGTCCACGAACTGGCGGGCATCAACGACAGCGTCACCGAAGCCGGCGTCAGCCAGGGCCGTCCGCGCCTGGACACCGCCATCGACGCGGCCGAAATGATCCTGACCTTCGCGCCCGAGACCAACGGCCATGTGTCGGTCAAGGCCTGGGAAGCGCTGGGCAAGATCACCGGGCGCGACCACACCCACCTGGCCGTCGGCCGCGAGCACGACAAGATCCGCTTCCGCGACATCCAGGCCCAGCCGCGCAAGATCATCTCGGCGCCCACCTGGTCCGGCCTGGAAAGCGAAGAGGTCAGCTACAACGCCGGCTACACCAACGTGCATGAATTGATCCCATGGCGCACCCTGACGGGCCGCCAGCAGTTCTATCAGGACCATCGCTGGATGCTGGACTTCGGCGAAGGCTCGTGCGTGTACAAGCCCGCCATCGACACCAAGACGGTGGCGCCCATGCTGGGCAAGTATCCGAACGGCGAAAAGGAACTGGTCCTGAACTGGATCACGCCGCACCAGAAGTGGGGCATCCACAGCACGTACTCGGACAACCTGCGCATGCTGACCCTGAGCCGCGGCGGCCCCCACGTGTGGGTGTCCGAAGCCGAGGCCAAGCAGGCCGGTCTGGTCGACAACGACTGGGTGGAAGTCTTCAACGTGAACGGCACGCTGACCGCCCGCGTGGTCGTCAGCCAGCGCGTGCCGGTGGGCATGTGCCTGATGTACCACGCCCAGGAAAAGATCGTGAACGTGCCAGGCGCTGAAACCAGCGGCAAGCGCGGCGGGATCCACAACTCGGTGACGCGCACGGTGCTCAAGCCTACGCACATGATCGGCGGCTACGCCCAGCAGGCCTACGGCTTCAACTACTACGGCACCGTGGGCGCCAACCGCGACGAATTCGTGGTCGTGCGCAAGATGAAGAAAGTGGACTGGCTGGAAGGCCCGCTCGTCGAAGAACTGCAACAAGAAGAGAAGCAATCATGAGGATACGCGCCCAAATCGGCATGGTGCTCAACCTGGACAAGTGCATTGGCTGCCACACTTGCTCGGTCACCTGCAAGAACGTCTGGACCAGCCGCGACGGTGTCGAGTATGCCTGGTTCAACAACGTTGAAACCAAGCCCGGCATCGGCTATCCGAAAGAATGGGAGAACCAGGGCAAGTGGAACGGCGGCTGGAAACGCACCGCCGCCGGCAAGCTTGAACCGCGCCAGGGCGGCAAGCTGCGCATCCTGGCCAACCTGTTCGCCAACCCGAACCTGCCGGCCATCGACGACTACTACGAGCCCTTCACCTACGACTACGAGCACCTGCAGAACGCGCCGTTGTCGCAGACGCCGCCCACCGCGCGTCCCGTGTCGGTGCTGACCGGCAAGAAGATGGACAAGATCGAGTGGGGCCCGAACTGGGAAGACGACCTGGGCGGCGAATTCAGCGCCCGCAGCCGCGACGCGCTGTTCGAAGGCGTCCAGAAGGAGATGTACTCGACCTTCGAGAACACCTTCATGATGTACCTGCCGCGCCTGTGCGAACACTGCCTGAACCCGGCCTGTGTCGCCAGTTGCCCGTCCGGCTCCATCTACAAGCGCGAAGACGACGGCATCGTCCTGGTGGACCAGGACAAGTGCCGCGGCTGGCGCATGTGCATCTCGGGCTGCCCGTACAAGAAGATCTACTACAACTGGAACAGCGGCAAGGCCGAGAAGTGCACGTTCTGCTACCCGCGCATCGAGGCCGGCCAGCCGACCGTGTGCTCGGAAACCTGCGTGGGCCGCATCCGCTACCTGGGCGTCCTGCTGTATGACGCCGACCAGATCGAGAACGCCGCGTCCACCGCCAGCGAGCAGGACCTGTACGAAGAACAGCTGGGCCTGTTCCTGGACCCGCACTCGCCCCAGGTGATCGCCGCGGCGCGCGAGCAGGGCATCCCGGAATCCTGGCTCGAAGCCGCCCGCAACTCTCCCGTCTACAAGATGGCCGTCGAGTGGAAGGTCGCTTTCCCGCTGCATCCGGAATATCGCACGCTGCCGATGGTCTGGTACATCCCGCCGCTGTCGCCGATCCAGTCGGCCGCCGAATCCGGCAAGATGCCCCAGCGCACCGTGGGCAAGAGCGGCGTGATTCCCGACGTGTCCAGCCTGCGTATCCCCGTGCGCTACCTGGCCAACCTGTTGACCGCCGGGAAGGAAGCCCCGGTGCTGCAGGCCCTGGAACGCATGCTCGCCATGCGCGCCTACAAGCGGTCCGAGACCGTTCATGGCGAACGCGACACGGCGCTGCTGGACCAGGTCGGCCTGTCCGAGGAAACGGTGCAGGACATGTACCGGATCATGGCCATCGCCAACTACGAAGACCGCTTCGTCGTGCCCAGCAGCCACAAGGAAGTGGTGGAAGACAGCTTCAACGAAAAGGGCAGCTGCGGCTTCACCTTCGGCAACGGCTGCTCGGGCGGGGTGTCGGAAGGCACCTTGTTCGGCCGCAAGCCGCAGGGCAGCGAGATCTTCATCGAGATGCCCAAGTCACGCAAGAAGGCCGTTTCGGCCTGAGGATAGGAGAACACCATGAGCTTGTACCGCCTGCTTTCCGCCTTGCTCTGCTATCCCGAGCCCGAGCTGCTGGAATACCTGGGTGAAATGGAGGAGGCCCTGGCCGCCTACCCGGAAGCCGAGGAAACCCTGCAGCCCCTGATCGGCTATCTGGCTTCCAACGACCTGATTTCCCTGCAGGAAAACTACGTCGCCACCTTCGACCGCAACCGCTCGCATTCGCTGCACCTGTTCGAACACGTGCACGGCGAAAGCCGCGACCGCGGCCAGGCCATGGTGGACCTGCTGGACACCTATCGTGCGCACGGCTTCGAGCCCGTCGTGTCCGAACTGCCGGACCACGTGCCGCTGTTCCTGGAGTTCCTGGGGGTCATTGACCCGGACCAGGCGCAGGAACTGCTGGACGAGGCCATCCACGTGCTGGCCGCCATCGGCTCGCGCCTGGCCAAGGGCGACAGCCCCTACGCCTGCATCTTCGTGGCGCTGCGCGCCCAGTCGCGGGTGATTCCGCGTGTGCAGACCGAGGCGCCGGTGCGCGACATGGACGAGGCGATGGAGATCTTCGGTGCGGGGCCGGACGGCGTGGAACCGCTGCTGCGGCCGTTCTCCGGAGACGGGGCGCAGACCGTGCACTTCTATCCCCGTTCGACCGCGACTCATTAATGCTCAGGACGACGCATCATGAATTCCCTGAATCAGTTTCTCTTCGGCATCTATCCGTATATCGCGCTGACGATCTTTCTCTTGGGCAGCCTGGCGCGGTTTGAGCGCGAACAATACACCTGGAAGACGGACAGCTCGCAACTGCTGCACCGCGGCCAATTGCGGCTGGGGAACATCCTGTTCCACATCGGCATCCTGGGGCTGTTCTTCGGCCATCTGGCGGGGCTGCTGACCCCGGTGATCGTGTGGGACACGCTGGGCGTCTCGCACACCCTGAAGCAGACGGTCGCCATGGTGGCCGGCGGCGTCATGGGCGGCCTGTGCCTGATCGGCCTGCTGATCCTGATCCACCGCCGCTTCACCAACCCGCGCATCGCGCATGCCACGCGGACGGGCGACAAGATCCTCTTGCTGTGGATCCTGGTCACGCTGCTGCTGGGCCTGTCGACCATCGTGCTGTCGGCCGGCCACATGGACGGCGAAATGATGGTGCTTCTGATGACCTGGGCCCAGCACATCGTCACCTTCCAGGGCGACGCGGCCAGCTACATAACCGACGTGCCGCTGCTGTTCAAGGCGCACCTGTTCATGGGCCTGACGCTCTTCGTGATCTTCCCGTTCACCCGCTTGGTGCACGTGTGGAGCGGTTTTGCTTCGCTGGGCTATCTGGGCCGGGCGTGGCAACTGGTCCGTCCGCGCTGATCCCCGGTCCCTAGGAGCCCAACATGCCTGTCATCGTCAATGGCGTCGAACTGAGCGACGCGGACCTGGAACGTGAACTGCCCCTGCATGCGGAAGCCAGCAATCCCATGCGCCATGCGGTGACGGCGCTGGTGCTGCGCCGCGTGCTGCTGGACGAAGCCGGCCGGCAAGGGCTGGACGCCTCGGACGAGGAGGGCGCCATCGGCGCTCTGCTGGCCAGCCAGGCGCCCGCGCCCCAGGCCGACGAGCAAGCCTGCCGCCGCTTCTACCAGATGCACCCAGAGCGCTTCATGGTGGGCGAGCTGGTCGAGGCCGACCACATCCTGTTCCAGGTCACGCCCGGCGTAAACCTGGACATGCTGAAGGCGCACGCCGACGTGGTGCTGGCCGACCTGCTGGCGGACCCGTCGCGGTTCGCCGAGGTGGCGCGCGAGCAGTCCAATTGTCCGTCGGCCGCGGTCGGCGGCAGCCTGGGTCAGCTCGGCCGCGGCGACACCGTGCCCGAGTTCGAACGCGCCGTGTTCGCGCTGCCTTCGGGCGGCATCCTGCCGCAAGTGCTGCAGACCCGCCACGGCCTGCATATCGTGCGGGTCACGCGCCGCGTCGAAGGACGCCTTTTGCCTTACGAGCATGTGGCGCAGCAGATCGGCACGGCGCTGACCTCCATGAGCCGCGACACCGCCTGGCGCCAATACACGAAGCTGCTGGTCGAACGGGCCAAGATCCAGGGCATCGACCTGGACGACGGCGAACCGGAGCGCGTCTTCAGCGGGAGTTCCGCATGATGGACGAGCCTGCCGCTGTCGCACTCACAGACGGCTTCGGCCGCCGCATCGACTATCTGCGGGTCTCGGTCACGGATCGCTGCGACCTGCGTTGCAGCTACTGCCTGCCCAAGGATTTCAAGGGTTTCGAAACCCCGGCCAACTGGATGACCCACGATGAAATGGCCCGTCTGGTCGGCCTGTTCGTGGGGCTGGGCGTGGCCAAGGTCAGGCTGACCGGCGGCGAGCCGCTGCTGCGCAAGGGCGTGGCAGGCCTGGCCGCTACCATCGCGGCCATGCCCGGCCTGCGCGACCTGTCCGTGTCCACCAACGCCACGCAGCTGGCGCGCCATGCGCAGTCCCTGCGGGCGGCGGGCGTGAACCGGCTGAACATCAGCCTGGACACGCTGGACGCCGCGGCGTTCTCGCAGATCACCGGCCGCGACTGTCTGGACGCGGTGCTGGCCGGGCTGGCGGCCGCCCGGCAGGCGGGCTTCACCCCGATCAAGCTCAACAGCGTGGTGCACGCCGCCACGCCCGAAACCGAGGTCCGCCGCCTGCTGGCGTACGCGCTGGAGCAGGGCTTCGTGCTGCGCCTGATCGAACCCATGCCCATGGGCGAGTGCGGCCGGGGCTTTACGCATACCGACCTGAACGCCATGGGCGCGCGGCTGGCCGCCGCTGCCGGGCTGGTGCCGTCGCTGGCGGAATCGCGCAACGGCCCCGCGCGCTACTGGACAAGCGGGCGGGGCGCACCCGTGCTGGGCGTCATCACGCCGATGTCTCGCCACTTCTGCGCCAGCTGCAATCGTGTCCGGCTGGGCGTGGACGGAACCCTGTACCTGTGCCTGGGCCAGGAAGATCAGGTGCCGCTTGGACGCCTGCTGCGCGCGGGCGCCAGCGACAGCGATCTGGTCCAGGCCATCCGGGCGGGCATCGCCGCCAAGCCTGAGCGGCACGAGTTCAATGCCCGGCCCGAACGCATCGTGCGCTTCATGGCGCAGACGGGAGGCTGACATGCGCGACATCGAACGCCTCGTCGGCGGATTCCAGCGGTTCCAGCAGCAATATTACGAAGACGCGCCGTCGCTGTACCAGAACCTGCGCGAAGGCCAGCACCCCGGCACGCTCCTGATCGGCTGCTGCGATTCGCGGGTGGATCCGGCCATGCTGCTGGGCTGCGATCCCGGCGACATCTTCACCGTGCGCAATGTGGCCAACCTGGTGCCGCCGGCCAGCAAGGACCGGGGATTGCAAGGCGTGCTGGCCGCCATCCAGTTCGCGGTCGAGCAGCTTCAGGTCAGCCGCATCATCGTGCTGGGCCACGCCCAGTGCGGCGGCATCCGGGCGCTGATGGAGCGGGGCATCCGCAGGGACGGCGAAACCGACTACCTGGGACGGTGGATGGACATCGCCGAACCGGCGCGCGAACGCGTGCTGCAGCAGATGCCGGACGCCTCCAAGGAAGAGCGCCGCCGCGCCTGCGAACAGGCTTCCATCCTGATTTCACTGCGCAACCTGGAAGACCTGCCGTTCGTCCGGCGGGCGGTGGACGCGGGCAGCCTGACACTGCACGGCTGGTACTTCGATCTGGTGGCGGGCGCTTTGCTGGCATACTCTCCGCGGGCGGACACTTTCCTGCCCATCGTGTGCCCATTGCTGACGGAGCCAGCCCTCATATGACCCCTGTATTCGGTATCGCCGGCCGCTCTGGCAGCGGCAAAACCACCCTGATCGAGGCGATGCTGCCGCTGCTGGGCGCGCGCGGCCTGCGCGTAAACGTCATCAAGCACAGCCACCACGATTTTCAGATGGAGCCGCCCGGCAAGGACAGCGCGCGCTTCCGGCTGGCGGGCGCGCAAGAGGTGATGGTGGCGTCGCCGTACCGCTACGCCATCGTGCACGAACTGCGCGATGCGCCCGAACCGGCCCTGGAGGCGCAGCTGGCGCGACTGTCGCCGGCCGACCTGGTGCTGGTCGAAGGCTTCAAGCAGGCCGCCATTCCGCGCATCGAGGTCTACCGGCCCGCCCTGGGCAAGCCGCCCCTGCACGCCGAAGACCGCACGTTCGTGGCGGTCGTGACGGACGCGCCGCTGGAAATCGGCTTGCCCTGCTTGCCGCTGAACGATCCCGCCCGGGTCGCGGATTTCATATGCCGCAGCCTTGGGCTGGGCTGAGCGCGTGCGCGGCGCGGCGCCGCACTGCGGCGGCAGAGCGCTGCCGCGAAAAGACTACACTGGCGCCAGACATGCCCGCCTGGCGCCGACATCCATGACGTCCGACCGCTCCACCACCGATTCCGAAAGCCTGCCTTCCCCCAGGCATCGCCTGTCCACGCGCATCGTTGCAAGCTCGCTGCTGGCGTTGGTGGTGGTGCTGTCCATGGTCAGCTGGACGCTCTGGCTGTCCTGGCAACTGGAAGGCGCGGGCGCGGCCATCAACGACACCGGCAGCCTGCGCATGCGCGCCAATCGCGTGGCCGTCGAGCTGATGCGCCCGCAAGCCGGCCGCGAAGTCCGCACCGCCGAGCAGATCACGTTGCTGGACGAGACCATCTCGCGCCTGGCGCGCGGCAATCCGGCCCGTCCGCTCTTCATCCCCAACGACGAGGCCATCCGCGCCCAGTGGCACGATGTGGCCGCTTATTGGCGCGACATCATGAAGCCCGCGGCCCTGCGCGCGATAGGCCAGCCCGACGCCTCCACCTACCTGGAAACACTGCCGGAATTCGTGGCCAGGGCGGACACGCTGGTGCGCATGATCGAACAGGACAATGCAGGCAAGACCACGTCGCTGCGCCTGTCGCAAGGGGTGCTGGCCGCCATTGCCAGCGCCGGCACGCTGGCAATGATCTACCTGCTGTACCTGTGGATCATCTCGCCGGTCCTGCGCCTGCGCGATGGCCTGCAGCGCATGGCCGCGCGCGAGTTCAGCACGCGCCTGCCCGTGGAAAGCCAGGACGAGTTCGGCGTGCTGGCGCGCGGCTTCAACCGCATGGCCGACGAATTGCAGGACCTGTACACCAGCCTGGAACAGCGGGTAGAGCACAAGACCGCGCAGCTGGCCGCGCAGAACCGCGACATCGGCGCGCTCTACGATATGGCGGCTTTCCTGAATCAGCCCAACGAGATAGAAGCCATGTGCGATGGCTTCCTGCGCCGCGTCATGCTGCAGTTCGATGCCGACGCCGGCAGCATCCGGGCGCTGGACCCCAACAACGAAAAGCTCAATCTGGTGGTGTCGGTTGGGCTGTCGGATGACCTGGTGGAATCCGAGCACTGCATGAAGGTGGATGACTGCTATTGCGGCGTCGCCACGCGCCAGGCCGGCGTCATCGTCATCCAGGACTTCCGCCAATCGCCGCCGGAACTGGACCTGAACTGCCAGCGCGAAGGCTTTTCCAGCGTGGCGGTGTTCCGCATCGTGACCCGCGACGAAGTCCTGGGGTCCTATTCGCTGCATTTTCGCGAGAGCCGCCGCCTCCAGGCCTCAGATTCGCAACTGCTGGAGACCCTGGGCCAGCATCTGGGCGTGGCGCTGGACAACCGCCGCCTGAGCGCGCAGGCGCGCCAGCTTGCCGTGGTGCAGGAACGCGGGCTGGTGGCCCAGGGCCTGCACGACAGCCTGGCGCAAGGCCTGAACTTCCTGAACCTGCAGCTGCAGATGCTGGACGCGGCGATCAAGCGCGGCGACGAGGAAGAGGTCAGCGAGATTCTGCCGCTGCTGCGGACCGGCCTGGACGAAAGCTACCAGGACGTGCGCGAACTGCTCACCAACTTCCGCAGCAAGTTGTCGCAGGGCGACCTTCAGGCCGCCATCGAAGATACCGTGGCGCGCTTTCGGCGCCAGACCAGCATCCAGACCGAGCTGGAGTTCAACCAGGGCGAGGGCCCGCCGCTGCAGCCGGAGCAGCAGCTGCAGGTGCTGTTCATCCTGCAGGAAGCGCTGTCCAACGTGCGCAAGCACTCCGAAGCCAGCCGCGTGCGCATCCAGGTGGACAACGGCCGCGACTTCACGCTGCTGATCGCCGACGACGGCCAGGGCTACGACCCGGCGGACGTCGCCGAGCGCGGCGAGTCCCACGTGGGCCTGCACATCATGCGCGAACGGGCCGCCCGCATGCGCGCCGTGATAAAACTCGAATCTCAGCCCGGCGCCGGCACACGCGTCTCGCTGATCCTGCCGGGCGCAGAACGCCAGGCCGCCTGACATCCTCGCACATCATGACCATCCGCATCCTGCTCATCGACGATCACACCCTGTTCCGTTCCGGTGTCCGCCTGCTGCTGCAGCGCCAGCCCGACTTCGAAGTGGTGGCTGAAGCGGGCGACGGGGTCGAAGGATTGAAGCGCGCCCAGGAACTCAAGCCCGACGTCGTCCTGCTGGACCTGAATTTGCCGGGGCTGTCCGGCCTTGAGACGCTGCAGCTCCTGACGCAGGATCTGCCCGCCTGCGCGGTCATCATCCTGACGGTCTCGGAAGAGGCCGACGAACTCGGCCAGGCGCTGCGCGACGGGGCCCGGGGCTACCTGGTCAAGAACATCGACGCCGAGGCGCTGGTTTCCGCCATCCGCCGCGCGGCGGGCGGCGAGGCCGTGATCGCCGACAGCATGACGGCCAAGCTGGTCGAGCAGTTCCGCGGCCAGGCCAGCCATACCCCGCCGCCGCCCGGCACGGCCGAACGCCACCGGCTGACCGCGCGCGAGACGCAGATCGTGCAGTGGCTGGCGCGCGGCGCCAGCAACAAGGTCATCGCCCGCGAACTGGACGTCAGCGAAAGCACAGTCAAGATCCACGTGCAAAACGTGCTGAAGAAGCTCAACCTGACCAGCCGCGTGCAGGTGGCGGTGTACGCGGTCGAGCGCGGGCTTTATACGGAAGAATAGGCGCCGCGCAGTTTGATCTGCGACAAGGCCCATGTGGCGGTCGGCCCCTAGACTGGCCGACATGGAAAATCGAATCTCCCCCATGGAACTCGTGGCCCCGGCCGGCAGCCTTGCCGCGCTGAAAGCAGCGATAGAAGCGGGCGCCGACACCGTTTATCTCGGGCTCAAGAATGCCACGAACGCCCGCAATTTCGCCGGGCTGAACTTCACAGAAGCAGACATCCGCGCCGGCGTCGAGCTTGCGCACCGCCGCAACCGGCAGGTGCTGTTCGCCATCAACACCTTCGTGCAGGCGGGCCGGATGCATGAATGGAAGGCGGCCGTCGACGCCGCCCACGACCTGGGCGCCGATGCCGTCATCATGGCCGACCCTGGCCTGCTGGCCTACGCCAGCGACCGCTACCCCGATTTGCGCCTGCACCTGTCCGTGCAGGGTTCCACCACGCATGCCGACGCTATCGAACTGATGAAGGAACAATTCGGCATCCGGCGCGTGGTCCTGCCGCGCGTGCTCACGCTGGCCGAAATCGCCCGCATCTGCGCCACCGTCAGCGTCGAAGTCGAAGTGTTCGGCTTCGGCAGTCTCTGCGTCATGGCCGAAGGCCGCTGCCTGCTGTCCTCGTACGCCACTGGCGACTCCCCCAACAACAAGGGTGTCTGTTCGCCCGCGCACGCCGTGCGCTGGGAGGAAGAGAACGGCCGCATGGAGGCGCGGCTGTCCGGCATCCTCATCGACCGCTATGAACCCGGCGAACCCGCCGCCTATCCCACGCTGTGCAAGGGCCGCTTCGATGTAGACGGGCAGGCCGACCACGCGCTGGAAGAACCCACCAGCCTGAACGCCATCGGCCTGTTGCCGCGCCTGGCGGAAATGGGCGTGTCGGCCATCAAGATTGAAGGACGCCAGCGTAGCCCGGCCTACGTCACCCAGGTGGTGTCCACCTTGCGCGCCGCGCTGGACAGTGTGCACGCGGATGCCGCGCGCTATTCTCCACGCCCCGAATGGAACGCCATGCTGGCGCGCCATGCCGAGGGTTCCCAAGTGACTCAAGGCGCTTTCGAGCGTCCATGGAAATGACTCCGATTCCCTTCCAGATTTCAGTTGGTCCCTTGCTGTATTACTGGCCGCGCCAGCGCACGATGGAGTTCTACGCCGCCCTGGCCGAGAGTCCGGCGGACATCATCTACGTGGGCGAAACCGTCTGCAGCCGACGGCACGAGCTGCGCGCGGACGATTGGCTCGAACTTGCCCGCGACCTGCGCGCCACCGGCAAGACCGTCGTGCTGTCGGGCCGCACCCTGATCGAGACAGGCGTCGAGGCCAGCGCGCTCAAGAAGCTCTGTGCCCAGGAAGACTTCATGGTCGAAGCCGGCGAGCTGGGGGCGGTGCGGCTGCTGAACGGCCGCGCCTTCGTGGCCGGCCCGCACCTGAACGCCTACCACGGCGGCACGCTGGAGTGGTTGGCCGGCCGAGGCGCCACGCGCTTCGTCGCGCCGCTTGAAATGGACGGCGCCACGCTTGCCCGCCTGGTGCGCGAGCGGCCGGCCGGGCTGCAGGCCGAGGTCATGGTGTGGGGCAGGATGGCGCTGGCGTTTTCGGCGCGTTGCTTCACGGCGCGGCATTTCCGCTTGAAGAAGGACGACTGCGGTTTCCGCTGCATCGAGCACCCGGACGGGCTGGACATGCGCACCCGCGAATCGCGCGAGTTTCTGGGCATCAACGGCGTCCAGGTGCAGTCGGCCGCCTGTCTGGACCTGCTGGCCGAAGCGCACGAACTGGCCGGCATGGGTGTCGAAGTCTTGCGCATCAGCCCGCAGTCGACGGGCACGCTGGAAGCGATCGCCGCGCTGGACGTCACGCGGCGCGGCGGCAGACCTGACGCCGTTTTGCCGCCGGCCGGCATAGGCCGCTGCAACGGCTACTACTACGGGAAGGCGGGCATCGCGCTGCAGGAGGCCATCGCATGAGCGCCGCGCTGAATATTCCCTCGTTGATCGCCCGGCTGGGCCGGCGTGTGCCCGGGCCGTTCGTATCGCTGCACTTCGTGGCGGGGCTGGAAGTGGCGCGCCGGCTCAAGTGGCTGGAACCGCCCGCCGAACTTGAAGGCCGCAGCTTCGCCATCACCGTCGAAGACCTGGGGCTGCGCAGCAGTTTCGTGGTGCGCAACGGCGCCTTCCGGCCGCAATGGGACCGCGCGGGAGGCGGCGGCGCTGAACTGGAACTGGGCGCAAAGCTGGCCGATTTCCTGGCGCTGATGCGCGCCGAAACCGACGCCGACACCTTGTTCTTCCAGCGCCGCTTGCGCATTTCAGGCGACACGGAACTGGGCCTGATCGTCAAGAACTGGCTGGACGCTTCGCCCCGGCCCGCGTGGCTGCAGAAGATGAGCGGTGCGGGCAGCGGTGTGGGCGTCCCTTAACCTCTACCGCAGGCCGGCGCGTCCCTCCATCCGGCGCGCCACCCTCGACAGGGCCAGGCTTGCCGCCAGGTACAGCAACGCTACGGCTAGATAGACCTCCACATGGTAGGGGCGCCACGCGGTGCCGGCCACCACGGCCTTGGCTGCGCCCAGCACGTCGAACACGCCGATGATGCTGACCAGCGACGTATCCTTCACCGCGCCTACGAACACGCCCAGCGCAGCGGGCGCGGCGATGCGGCGGGCCTGCGGCCAGATCACGCAGGCATAGGCCAGGGCGGGGCGCATGCCCAGTGCGCGCGCCGCCATCATCTGCCCGGGCGGAATGGCCTGCAGCGCGCCGCGCAGCACTTCAGCCAGCAGGCAGGCGGTGTGCAGCGTCAGCGCGGCCAGCGCCATGCTGAACTTCGACACCCCGCCGCCCAGCAGCATGGGCAGCACAAAGGACGCGAACAATAGCTGCGTGACCAGGGGCACGCCTCGAACGGCCTCGATCAGGCCGGCGGCGGCCAGCGACCCGGCGCGGTTGCCCGAGCGGCGCAGCAGCGCCAGCGCGAAGGCGAGCGGCACGGCGGCGGCCAGCGCGGCGATGGCCAGGATCAGCGTGACCAGCAGTCCGCCCCAGCGCTGCGGGCCGATCAAGGCGCCGCCCCAGGGGAAACCGGTCAGCGCACCGGCCGCGACCGCCAGCAAGGCGGCCAGCAGGGCCGCGCGCATCCGGGGCGGCGCGCGCCGCGCAGCCAACGTCACGGCGATGGCCGCCAGCAGCGCCGCGCAGGCAACCAGCGCGGGTCCCCGGTCCGGCTCGGCCATCGTGCCAAAGAACAGCAGCGGCAGGTTTTCTCCCACCGCGGCCCAGCACGCGCCTGCCGCGTTCGCGCAGGCGGACGGATCGCCTTGCCAGACGGCGCGAAGCACAGCCCAGTCCAGCAGCGTCCACGCGGCAACGGCCAGCGCCACGGCCAGTACGGCCGACGCCAGCCTGCCGCGCCATGGACGGGCCTTGCTGCCGGCCGCGTTCCAAAGCGGACGCTCGCCCAGGCGCGCGCCGTGCGTGTCGCCGGGGCCGTGCCGGCTGTGGCGCGCATTCCAGGCCGACAGTCCGCCGCCCAGGCATAGCGCCAGCGTCAGGTAGACGGCGACCGCCAGCGCGATGCCTTCGAGCGCGAGTCCGGTCTGGGTGATCGCGGTGTTGATGACGGCCATCAGTTCCTGGTAGCCGATGGCGATGGCCAGCGTGCTGTTCTTGACCAGCGCCAGGCACTGATTCGCATACGGCGGCAGCGCGACGCGCATGGCGTAGGGCGCGATGACAAGCCGCAGCACTTTCCAGGGCGTCAGGCCCATGGCTTGGCCGGCTTCGACCAGGCCCACCGGCACGGCGCGCACGGCGGCGCGGACGATGTCGGCGATGTACGCCGCGTGAAAGACCACCAGGCCGATGGTCAGCGCGGCGAACTCGATGCTGGGCTGCCAGCCTCCCTGCAGGCCCAGGCCGCGCCGCACGGGCAGGTCGACCTGAACCGCGGGCAGCAGCGGCCAGGCCAGCGCGGCTACGACCAGCGACGCCGCCAGCGCGCCGTTGCCCCAGCGTCGGCGGGCGCGCCAGCCCAACGCCAGGACTGCCAGCGCCACGACGGCATACGGCAGCCAGCCGTGCAGCGCGGGCAGCGCCAGTCCCCGGTTCGACAGCAGCACGGACGGCAGCGGCGACCAGGCCTGGCGCATGTCGGGCAGGCGCAGCAGGAGGCCATACCAGACAAAGAGCTGCAGCAGCACGGGCGTGTTGCGCAGCGGTGCGATGATGATGGCCGCGCAGCGCGCGGCCAGCCGGTGGGACGACAAGCCCACAAGGCCCAGGGCGATGCCCAGCGCGGTCGCCAGCGGGATCGCGACAATCGCGACGGTGAGCGTGTTGACCAAGCCCGCCGCGATCGACATCCAGTACGGATCTTCGGGTGCGACGTTCAGCAGGCTTTCCGAGATGCGAAAGCCCGCCGGCTGGAACAGAAAGCCGAAGCCGCCCTGGATGCCGCGTGCGGCCTGCACGCCTTCGATGTGCAGCACCAGCATCGCGGCCATGCCGCCCAGGACGAGCGTCCAGGCCAGCGCGGGCAGCCAGCGCCGCCAAAGGCCGGCGATAGGGAGGGGAAAAGCGGTTGCCGTCATGATGGACAGGAAATGGAAAAGGCGGGCCGATGGCCCGCCCGAAAGCGTTCAACGCAAGCGGGTCACTGGAACGGCGGCGAATACAACAAGCCGCCCTGGTTCCATTGCGCGTTCAGGCCTCGCTCCAACTTCAACGGGGTGGCTGCGCCCAGGTTGCGATCCCAGACTTCTCCATAGTTGCCCACGGCCTTGATGGCGTTCTTCGCCCAGCTCTCGTCCAGGCCGAAGCTCTTGCCGATGCCGGCGTCCACGCCCAGCAGGCGACGCACCTGAGCGTCGGCGCTCTGCGCCTGGCTGTCGGCGTTCTTGGACGTGATGCCCAGTTCCTCGGCGGCGACCAGCGCATTGACGGTCCAGCGCACGATCGACGCCCAGTTGGGATCGTCCTGGCGCACGAAGGGGCCCAGCGGCGACTTGTTGATCCGCTCCGGCAGGATCACGAAGTCGTCAGGCTGGCTGGCGCGCGCGGCGCGGCTTGCGGCCAGCGTGGACGCGTCCGACAGATAGACATCGCAGCGTCCCGCGTAGAAGGCCTGTTCCAGCTCCACCAGGTTTTCGATCACGACCGGGCGGTAGGTCAGCTTGTTCTTCTTGAAGTAGTCGACCAGGTTCTGCTCGTTGACGGTGCCTGGCTGCACGCAAACCTGCGCGCCGTCGAGTTCGGTGGCGCTTTTCACGCCCAGCTTGCGCGGCACCAGGAATCCCTGGCCGTCGTAGAACACGATGCCCGCGGACACGATTCCCAGTCCGGCGTCGCGGCCCGAGGTGATGGTGGTGTTGCGGTTGAGCACGTCGATCTCGCCGGACTGCAGGGCGGGGAAGCGCTGCTGCGAACTGAGCGGAACGAAGCGCGTCTTCTCGGGATCGCCCAGCACGGCGGCGGCCAGCGCGCGGCACAGGTCTGCGTCCAGTCCGGTCCAGCGGCCCTGCTTGTCGGCGATCGACAGGCCGGCCGAGCCCTGGCTGACGCCGCACACCAGTTCCCCGCGCTTCTTGATGGTGTCGACGGTGCCCGCCTGCGAAACGCCGGCTGCCGCCAGCGCGGCGGCGACGGCCGCGGCTTTGAGTAGATGAGTCAGACGCATGCTGTTCCCGTATTCGTTGTGGGCCATAAGAGGCACGAATTCTATGGGGCAGGCGCCGATTCCCGAGCGACTATATGGTCATATCAATATAAAAACTAAGCCTTATCCAGATGCGCGTCATATACCTAGAATTCCCGCATACCAAGGTGGTCTGACGAACAAGGTTGCGCATGAGCTGGCAGGACGAATTCAGGCAGTTGTTTCCCATCACGCAGGACAAGGCGTACGCCAACATTGCGTACACCAGTCCGCTGTCGCCCAGGGTGGCCGGCGCGGTCGCGGATTTCTTTGACGGCATCACCCATGCCCGCAGCGACAAGCCGCTATGGTTGCGCGATGCCGACGCACTGCGCCAGCGGCTGGCCCGGCTGATCGGCGGCGACGCGCGCCGGCTGGCCTTCACCAAGAACACCACTGAAGGCCTGAACACCGTGGCCCAGGGTCTGGCCTGGAGGGAGGGCGACAATCTGGTCGTCGATGACCAGGAGCATCCCACCAATGCCTTGCCCTGGCTGAACCTGCGGCGCCGCGGCGTGCAGGTGCGCGTGGCCCAGGCGCGTGCGCACCGCTACACCGTGGACGACCTGTGGCAGCACGTGGATGCGCGCACCCGCCTGGTCGCCGTGTCGTGGGTGCAATACGGCACGGGCTTGCGCACCGACATCCAGGAGCTGGGCCGCCGCTGCGCCGAGCGCGGAATCTGGCTGGTGGTCGACGGTATCCAGGGCGCCGGCTTGCTGCGCGCGAGGGTAGACGAATGGCATGTCGATGCGTTTGCCTGCGGCGCGCACAAGGGCATGCTGGGGCCCCTGGGCGTGGGCATGCTGCATGTGTCGCCCAGGCTGCTGGATGCGCTGGATCCGCTGCACATCGGCCCGTCGGGCGTGACCACGCTGGACAAGTCCGGCCTGCAATGGCAGGTGGGCGTGTCCGACGCGGGCGACGCGCGCCGGCTGGAAACCGGCAATCTCAACTATCCCGGCATCGCCGGCTGGGCGGGGGCGCTGGACCTGATCGAACAGGCCCGGCCCGAGCGCATCGAGCCATGGGTGCTGGAGCTGTCGCAGGCGCTGGGCGACGGGCTGCGCGCGCTGGGCGCGCAGGTCGTGTCGCCGCCGGGTGATGAAGCGCGCAGCACAACGACGGCGCTGCGCGTCGCCGATCCGGCCGCCGCGCTGGCGCATCTGGCCAACGCGGGCGTGGTGGCCAGCATTGTGGAGTATGGTTACGTGCGCCTGTCGGTCGGCGCCTATAACAACCATGCAGATATTGAACGCATACTGCGCGCCGCGCGCGCGTTTGCCGCCTGATCTGAACCCTTGAAAAATAGCATCACCTGGAGAGACTCATGACTGAACCGAAGAAGCCCAACTGGCGCCTGGAAACCGTGGCCGTTCATGGCGGCTACCGCCCCGACCCGACCACGCGCGCGGTTGCGGTGCCCATCTACCAGACGGTGGCATACGCCTTCGACGACACGCAACACGGCGCGGACCTCTTCGACCTGAAGGTCGCGGGCAACATCTACACCCGCATCATGAATCCCACGACCGACGTGCTGGAGCAGCGCGTGGCGGCCCTGGAAGGCGGGATCGCCGCGCTGGCGCTGGCCTCGGGCCAGTCCGCCGTAACCTACGCCATCCTGACCATCGCCGAAGCCGGCGACAACATCATCTCGTCCAGCACGCTGTACGGCGGCACCTACAACCTGTTCGCCCACACGCTGCCGCAGTACGGCATTACTACGCGCTTCGCCGACCCTGCCGACCTGGCCGCCTTCGAAGCGCAGATCGACGACCGCACCAAGGCCATCTTCGCGGAATCGGTCGGCAATCCGCTGGGCAACATCACTGACATCGCAGCGCTGGCGGAACTGGCGCATCGCCATGGCCTGCCGCTGATCGTGGACAACACCGTGCCGTCGCCGTACCTGCTGCGCCCCATCGAGCACGGCGCCGACATCGTGGTGCAGTCGCTGACCAAGTACCTGGGCGGCCACGGCACCAGCCTGGGCGGCGCCATCATCGACTCGGGCAAGTTCCCGTGGGCCGAGCACAAGGCCCGCTTCAAGCGCCTGAATGAACCGGACGTCAGCTACCACGGCGTGGTCTATACCGAAGCCTTCGGCGCGGCCGCCTACATCGGCCGCGCCCGTGTGGTGCCGCTGCGCAATACCGGCGCGGCCATCTCGCCGTTTAACGCATTCCAGATCCTGCAGGGCATCGAAACCCTGGCCCTGCGCGTGGAGCGCATCGTCGAGAACGCGGTCAAGATTGCCGGCTACCTGCGCGAGCATCCGAAGGTGGAGTGGGTCAACTACGCCGGCCTGCCGAACCATCCGGACCACGCGCTGGCCAAGAAGTACCTGGGCGGCAAGGTTCCCGGCCTGTTCACGTTTGGCGTGAAGGGCGGCCGCGATGCCGGCGCGCGCTTCCAGGATGCGCTGCAACTCTTCACCCGCCTGGTCAACATCGGCGATTCGAAGTCGCTGGCGACGCACCCCGCGTCCACCACGCACCGCCAGCTCAATCCCGAAGAACTGCAGAAGGCCGGCGTGCGCGAAGAGACCGTGCGTCTGTCTATCGGCATCGAGCACATCGACGACCTCATCGCCGATCTGGAACAGGCCCTGGCGCAGGTGTAGGCGGCAAGAAGGGATTCCTGCCGATCGCGCGCGGCGTGGCGCTGCGCCGCGACTGGCGGGGAAAGCCCGGCCTATTTGCGCGCGCTTTTTCCGTCGGCCGGGCAGATCAGGTCGCGCAGCCTGCGCTGCACCGGATCGCGGGTGACGGGCGCATTTCGTATGCCCGCTACCGGCAGCGATTCCACGATCGCGCCGGTGGCGTTGTTGCCGGCATGGTGGCGGACCTCGGTGACCGTATAGGTATCGGCGCTGCAGTTCAGCGTGACCGGTTGGGTGACGGAGCCATAGGGTTGGCCGTTGGCTTCCGACACCCGGGGTTGCGCATAAAACCACGCCACCGTGACCCCCATGACCGGCGGGCGTTCGGATACGGGCTGGATCGAATGTTCGTCGTAGAACACGCCGGGCATGGCCTGGGGATCCACCGGCAGCCAGTTCGGGCCGCCCTGCGAGGCGACCTGGGCCAAAGGGCTCCCGCCCGCCGCGGCTATCAGGGCCAGGGCGAGTAGGGCGGTTGCGTGCCTTGCGGTCATGGGCGATTCCGTGCGGTTGCGGCTTGAGGGTGGGCGTCTTGCAAGACGTGAGCATGCGTTACGCCAGTATAGAGAACCGGGCGCAACGCGCTATAGTTCCGTCCGTTCCTTAAACGGCTGGCGCGGGTGCTGGCGTTCACGCCTGGGATGCCACACGACCCATGACCATCAGACTGCTGGCCGGAGGCCTTGCGATTGCCGCCGCCGGCGTGCTCGGCTATGGGATCTACCAGATCATTCCGATGGGCGAGCCCCTTGCGCGCAGCGAGGTCGTGGGCGAACTCATCGGCCCGGCGCTCGCCTCGTATTCCCGGGTGGCCATCCAGCGCTACGGTGAACGCCAGCTACTGACCGGCCAATTGCTGGTGACGTCCAAGGACATTGAAGGGCTGGCCCGGGCGCCGGTGCTGGACACGCAGGTTCCGGCCCTGAAAAAACGCCTGCAGATGCAGCGGCTGCGCCTGGCGCAGACGGGCGCCGTGACGGCGCTGGGGCAGGGCCACGACGATCTGGCCCTGACGATGCTGCAGACCGGCCGGTCCACCACCGACACGCGTAATCTCATTTATGGGGGCCGGGGCACCGGCGTGTTCGAACTGCTCGGATCCATCAGCGGCGACACCGGCGTCACCGTGATCGGCACGCCCGAGGGCGAAACCCTTTATCTGGTCACCAGCACGTTGCGCCAGGCGGGCGACGACGACCAGCCTGCCGCCTGGGATACGCTGCGCTCCGACGACCTTGGAACCACCTGGACCTACGACCCGGACGTGACGCTGGGCCCGCCGCAGCAGCACACGGCGTTTCTCACGCAGCAGCTTGCGGTCGCGCTGGAAAAGCATGAAACCGGAATGCGCCTCCTGCACAGCTGCGACGGCGGCCGGCGCTGGGCGGCGACGCTGCTCAAGGAACAGGTCTGGCCGGATTCGGCGGCGTTCGAGCGCGGATTCGCCGTGTCGGCGGAGCGGGACCGCAGCGTCTACGGCGAGGAGCAACTGGGCTACGGCTGGTCCCTGTATCCGCTGGACGAACGGCGGGCCGTGGGCTGGAGCTGGCGCACTCGCGTCCGGCCCCAGGGGACGGAAAAAGCCGAGGTGATCGAGACCCGGCGTTTCGAGGTGCAGTTCCAGGAAGGCGCGTCGCCCGCCTTCCGCATTACGCCGGACGTGCCGCCCGTACCGGTGCAGGATACCCGCGCATTGCTGGCGCGCGACCAGCCCGTGTTCGAGACGGCCGGCAACGCCATCTACGAACTGGACAAGGCGGCGATGGAATGGATCAGGCGCTCGGAATCGCCCACTGTGCGGGGCGCGCGGTCGTGGATTGCACAGGCCTGGTTCGGCCCCAATGCCTGGGTCATCAAGACCTATGCGGACCACATGTTCTCGGGCAACACGTACACCACCACGTATTTTTATTCGCGCGACGAAGGCAGGACATGGAACCCGTTCCAGCTGTCGCACGACCAGGAAAGCGGGCTGCTGGGCCTGGACCAGACGGGCGACGCGCTGCTGTCGCTGGGCGAGCGCGGCGGCAAGACCGTGATTCGGCGCTATCTGCTGGACTGAACCGGGGCAAAACGCGGGCAGGGCCTGTTCACGCTGACGGAACCGCGCGCGAGCTTCAGTCGGCCACCACGTATTCGGGGTAGCGCTTGCAGATTTCGCTGACCTGGCTGAGGGTGCCCGACAGATGCTCGCGCAGCGCCTGCTGCGCCCGCGCCGGGTCGCTGGCCGCGATCGCGTCCAGCAGGCGCTGGTGGTCGTCCAGGATGCGTTCGGCCTTGCCGGCTTCCGGCAGATGCAGGCGGCGCAGCCGGTCCAGGTGGCCGCTGTAGCGCTGGGCCATTTCCCACAGGCTGGCGACGCCGGCGGCTTCGTGCATGTCGCGGTGGAAGGCCTGGTCGGCGTCGATAAACCGCTGGTATTCGCCACTGAGGTGGCTGGCCCGCTGCAGCTCGATGCTGGCCTGCAGGCGGTGGATCAGCAGCGGATCGGGCCGCTGCGCCAGCACATGCACGATCTCCAGTTCCAGCGAGCGGCGCAAGAAATGCGCCTGGCGGGCTGCGGCGATGTCGATGCGGCTGACGACGGTGGTGTGCTGCGGGTAGATCTCGACCAGGGCCTCTTCGGCCAGGCGCATCAGCGCATCACGGATGGGGGTCTGGCTCAGGCCGTAGGTTTCAGCCAGGATGACGCGGGACAGCGGCGCGCCGGGCGCGAGTTCGAGCGAGACGATCTGCAGCCGCAGGTGTTCAAAAACCTGGGGCGCCGCGTGGCGGGATCGGTCCAGTCGGAGCTTGGGGCTTTGCATCGGGTGGCGCAGGCAGTGCGCAGGCAAGGGGCGAAAGCCGCAGTGTAGCGGGTTTTTACCTAGCTGACGCACTAATGTATTAGTGTTTAAATGGCCCGACCGTCACTCCGCTACACCTGACAATTCCCATGACACGTTCCTACGAAAGCCTGCGCAGCGCCGCCTGGATGGCCAAGGACGACCTGCGCTCCTTCGGCCACCGTTCCCGCATGATGCAAATGGGCTACGGCCCGGACGACTGGGCCGGGCGCCCCGTCATCGCCATCATCAACACCTGGTCGGACCTCAATCCCTGTCACAGCCATTTCAAGCAGCGGGTCGAAGACGTCAAGCGCGGCGTATTCCAGGCGGGAGGCTTTCCCGTGGAACTGCCGGCTATCTCGGTGTCGGAATCCTTCGTCAAACCGACCACCATGCTGTACCGCAACTTCCTGGCCATGGAAACCGAAGAACTGCTGCGCAGCCACCCGGTGGATGGCGCCGTGCTCATGGGCGGCTGCGACAAGACCACCCCCGGTCTCATCATGGGCGCCATCAGCGCCGGCCTGCCGTGCGTCTACGTGCCCGCCGGCCCCATGCTGCGCGGCAACTGGAAGGGCAAGGTCCTGGGATCCGGCTCGGATGCGTGGAAGCTCTGGGACGAGCGCCGCGCCGGCAAGATCACGCAAGAGCAATGGACGGAAGTGGAAGGCGGCATCGCCCGCAGCTACGGCACCTGCATGACGATGGGCACCGCCAGCACCATGACGGCCATTGCCGAAGCCATCGGCATGACCCTGCCGGGCGCCTCGTCCATTCCCGCGGCCGACGTCAACCACATGCGCATGTCGGCCGAATGCGGCCGGCGCGTGGTGGACATGGTCTGGGACGACCTGACGCCGCAGCGCATCCTCAGCCTGGCGTCGTTCAAGAACGCGATCAACGTCGCTATGGCCATGGGCTGTTCCACCAACGCCATCGTGCACTTGGTCGCCATGTCGCGCCGCGCCGGCTGCGCAGTCGGGCTGGACGATTTCGACGCCGCCAGCCGCAAGGTGCCGGTCATCGCCAACATCCGGCCCAGCGGCGATACCTACCTGATGGAAGATTTCTATTACGCCGGCGGCCTGCCGGCGCTGATGTCCCGGCTTGAGGGCCACCTGGACCTTTCGGCCATGACGGTCACCGGCAAGACGCTGGGCGAAAACATCGCCGGCGCCGAGGTCTACAACGACGATGTCATCCGCAAGCTGGACACCGCAATCTACGACGAAGGCGCGCTGGCCGTGCTGCGCGGCAATATCGCGCCCGACGGCTGCGTGATCAAGCCCAGCGCCTGCGCGCCGCAGTATCTGCGGCACACGGGGCCGGCCCTGGTGTTCGATGACTATCCCAGCATGAAGGCCGCGGTCGAGGACGAGAACCTGGACGTCACCGCCGACCACATCATGATCCTGCGCAACGCCGGCCCGCAGGGCGGCCCGGGCATGCCGGAGTGGGGCATGCTGCCCATCCCGACCAAACTGGTGAAGCAGGGCGTGCGCGACATGCTGCGCCTGTCCGACGCCCGCATGAGCGGCACCAGCTACGGCGCCTGCATCCTGCATGTGGCGCCGGAAAGCTACATCGGCGGCCCGCTGGCATTGGTGAAGACGGGCGACCTGATCACCGTGGACGTGCCCGCGCGCAGCATCCACCTGAACGTCAGCGACGAAGAACTGGCCGCGCGCCGCGCCGCCTGGACGCCGCCGCCCAGGCGCTACGAGCGCGGCTATGGCTGGATGTATTCCAAGCACATCCTGCAGGCCAACGACGGCTGCGACTTCGACTTCCTGGAAACGGAATTCGGCGCGCCCGTGCCCGAGCCCGCCATCTTCTGAATCCGCCTTTCCTGATCAGCCCGTCTATCCCCATACCCGGAGCCATCGTGTCCCAAATGAATCCCGAAACCCGCGCCCGGCTGGCCGGCATCAGCACCGCCACCTTGTGCACCGCCTTGTTCAAGCGCGGGCTGCGCAACCAGTTCATCCAGGACGTGCGCCCGCTGAACGCCAGCCTGCCCAACATGGTCGGTCCCGCCTTCACCCTGCGCTACATCCCCGCCCGCGAAGACTTGAACACCATCAAGGTGTTTGAAGACCGCTCGCATCCGCAGCGCGTCGCCGTCGAGACCTGCCCGGAAGGTGCGGTGCTGGTCATGGACAGCCGCAAGGACGCCCGTGCGGCGTCGGCCGGCTCCATCCTGGTCACGCGCCTGATGAAGCGCGGCGTGGCGGGCGTGGTGACGGACGGCGGTTTTCGCGATTCGCCCGAGATCGCCGAGCTGGGTTTTCCCGCCTATCACCAGCGTCCGTCCGCACCCACCAACCTGACGCTGCACCAGGCGCTGGACATCAATGCGCCCATCGGCTGCGGCGACGTTGCGGTGTGGCCCGGAGACATCGTCGTGGGCGACCGCGAGGGCGTGGTGGTGATTCCGGCGCACCTGGCCGACGAGATCGCCATCGAAGCCGTGGAAATGACCGCCTTCGAGGACTTCGTGACCAGCCAGGTGCAGGGCGGCGCATCCATCCTGGGCCTGTACCCGCCCACGGATCCCGCTACCAAGGACAAGTTCGCCGCCTGGCGCAAAGAACAGGGCCGCTGAGCCTTGCGGCCGGCGCGGCCGGCAATCCAACCAGACCGATAACAGGCAGGAGACAACCATGAACACGCAACGACGCGGCGCGCTGGCCGCGCTACTGGCCGGCGCCGTCTTCGGCGCGCTGGCCTTGCCCGCCGCCGCCGCCGACTGGCCGGCGCAGAAGCCGATTTCCTATGTGGTGCCGTTCACCGTGGGCGGCTCGACCGACGTGGTGGGCCGGGTGCTCGCCCAGAAGCTGGGCGACCGCCTGCACCAGAGCGTCATCGTCGAAAACAAGCCCGGCGCTGCGGGCGGCATTGGCGCCACCTACGTGGCCAAGGCTCCGCCCGACGGCTACACGCTGTTCGGCGGCACGATCAGCACGCACGCCATCAACGCCAGCCTGTACAAGAACCTGAAGTACGACCCGGTCAAGGACTTCGAGCCGGTGTCGCTGATCGCCTTCCTGCCCAACGTCCTGCTGGTGGACCCTAACCTGGGCGTGAACTCGGTGGCTGACCTGATCGCGCTGCTCAAGCGCGATCCCTCCAAGCGCACGTTCGCGTCGTCGGGCGCAGGCACGTCCACGCACCTGGCGGGCGAATTATTCGCCGGCATGATCGGCGTGCCGCTCACGCACGTGCCCTACAAGGGCACGCCGCCCGCCATGGTGGACGTGTCCTCCGGCGCCGTGACATTCATGTTCGATCAGATGACCGCTGCGCTGCCGCTGCTGCAGACCGGCAAGCTCAAACTGCTGGCCGTGACCACCAAGGACCGCATCGCGCTCGCACCCGAGGCGCCCACGATGCAGGAAGCGGGCGTGCCGGGCTTCCAGATGGCGTCCTGGCAGGCCGTGTATGCCCCCAAGGGCACGCCCAAGCCCATCCTGGACAAGCTGGCCGCCGAAATCGCCCTGATCCTGAAAGAGCCCGACGTGCAGGAAAAGCTGGGCAAGACCATGGGCATGGAGCTGGTGGGCAGCACGCCCGAGCAGCTGCGCGACCTGATGGCCACGGAAATCCCGCGCTGGGCGGAGGTCGTGAAGAAGTCGGGCGCGAAGGTGGAGTAGGGCGGGCTTTCGAACCCGGGAAGTCTGGCAGCCCTGCCATGTCCCCGGGGCGGGCCGCGGCCCTTGGTTCAGGCCGCGGCCTTCGGCGCCTGGATCATCTTCCAGCCATTGCCTGCCGGGTCACGGAAACCTGCGTCGACGCTGCCGTAGCGCTCTGTGGGCTCCTGGGTGAACTCCACGCCCAGGGCCTTCAGCCGCGCATGACTGGCGCGGCAGTCGGCCACCGCCAGCACCAGCGGCGGCATCGCGCCCTTGGCCAGCATGGCGCGCAGTGTCTGCGCCGTGGCCTCGTCGTGCACCGGCGGGCCGGGCTTGAGCAGCCCGAGCTGAAACGACGGCTGGTCCGGATGCTGCACCGTGAGCCAGCGGTACGGCCCGTTGCGCACGTCCGTGTGCACGCGAAATCCCAGCTTGTCCACGTAAAACGCCAGCGCTTCGTCCTGGTCGTCCACATACACGCCTGCGACATTGATACCTTCGTTCATGACTCCTCCTTGGTCTGTGGGCGCACTGTAGCTTTGCCGATCCGCCGGCGCTTCTCCAAAACTGCCATGGCCAGATCGGGCCGCTGCGCCGCCTTCAGCAAGCAGGCGGGGATGCCTGCGGTGGACTCGGGCTCCGCGCGCGATTCCGCGCGCAGGGCGCCTGGGCTGCGGCCAGTGACATCATGGAAAACGCGCCCGAAGGTGCCCAGGCTTTCCCAGCCCGTCGCGTACGCGATGTCCGTGATACTCAGGTCGGTTTCGCGCAGCAGGGCCGCGGCCCGCTCGATGCGGCGCGTCAGCAGATAGCGGTGCGGCGGCATACCGAATGCCCGCTTGAACGACCGCGCGAAATACGCGGGCGACACGCCGCTCACCTCGGCAAGGCGGCTGACCGGCCAAGCCTCGTGCGACGCGGCGTCCATGCGGTCCCTGGCGCGCAGCAGGCGGCGCAGCAGGGACACATCCAGCAATGCGCCGGCGGCGGGCCGGCCGGTCTGTTCCGATGGGTTGGGCATGAGCGCGTAGCGGGTCGATGGAATGCGGCCAGTGTAGGCGACGGCACGCCCGGGCTGGCCGCTGCGGCGCGCTGCAGCGTCAGTAAAGGCCCGCGGGTAGCACGTCTTCAAGATAGCCGCGCGCATTGGGTTCGTCGGCAAGCATGTGCCGCACCCACGCGTCGCGCTCGTGCGCGATGACCGTCAGTTCCCAGACGCAGGCCAGCGCCGGCGCGCTGACGGGCGAAAAGTGGTCCGGCTGCGCCAGCGGCGCCGACAGCATGCGCTGGCACACGATGCCCCCCGACATCCACCAGTCCACCAGCAGCCACACGGCTTCCTCGCCCACGTGCGCGATGCAGAAGCCCAGCCCATGGCTGCGCTCGCCGCCGGCATGCTCGGCCAGGACCGCTTGCACCGCGGCGCGCGCCGATGCCATGGCGGTGTCGCAGAGGATGGGGCCGGCGTGGTCCGGATCGCGATGGATGCCGTAGACCTTGGTCGCTTGCGCGCCGTCGCGCCAGGTGGCGATGTGGGCGATGCGGCGGGGGGAATAGGGTTCGGGCGAAAGCGGCATGTCGGCGAGCGGGGGGCAGGCAATCCCGGATTTTAGGGGAGAGACGTGGGATGGACCTACATCGAAAAAACGTTCTGCCACGTATGGAACTTTGTTTCGGTAACGGTTACTCACACGCATCTAATAGTCTTCATTTGGACTCTTGCATGCCTGATCGCCAGCCGAAACACACCCTGAAACTGCGCCCGCTGTCTCTGGCCATTGCCGCCGCGACCTGCCTGCCACTGGCGGGAAGTCCCGCCCTGGCAGCCAATCTGCTTGTAGGCGTCGGAGGCGACGGGGGTGTTTCGTCCGGCACTTATGCCGCGGGCAGCGGCGGAGGCGGCGGCATTGGCGGCGGCGGAGGCGGAGGCGGGGCGGGCTACGGTGCTGGGGCCGGCGGCGGTTTGGCGCGCGGCGGCGACGGCAGCGTCAGCACCAGCGGCGGCGGCGGTGGCACCAGCTATGGAGCCGATGGGGGAGCAGGCGGCGCGTCCGGCACGGCAGCGGGCCAGGCGGGGTTGGGCGGCGGCGGCGGCGCCGGTGGAGGCCCCGGCCCGGCGGGAGGCGGCGGCAGCGGTGGCGGGGCGTTAGGCGCAGGCGGCGGCCAGGGCAATGGCGGGGCGGGCGGTGACGGCGGCACGATTGTCGGCGCCGACGGCGCGCCATTTTCCGGCACGGCCGGCCAGGGGGCATGGGCCGCTTCAGCGGCAGTCGTTGGTTTCCCGCCCGCCTATGACTATGTCGGCATTGGCGGCGGTGGCGGGGGCGCTGGAAAAAAACGTTGCCGGCGGCGATGGTTCGACAGGCTATCTGACCGTCATGAATTCGCCCTTGACCGTGAATCGCTCGCTGCTGATCGGCGGGGGTGGCGGAGGCGGAGCCTTGGATGCTGACGGCGGGCGCGGCGGGGACGGTTACCTGATACTGTCCGGCGCAGGGCTTTCCGTTGCCGACACGCTCCTGATCGGCGGGGCGGACGGCGGGAACAGCGGCTCGTACACGGGCGCAAATTCGGGAGCGGGCGGGCGGGGCGGCAATGGCACCCTGACCGTCGACAGCAACTCCACCGTGTCGATCGGCTCGGGCGCGCGGCTGGTGCTGGGCGGCGGCACGGGCGGCGGCGCCGGCGTGCTCAACCTGGGCCAGGGCACAGCCAACTTTGCCGGCGGCGGATCATTCATCATCAACGAGAACGGCACGCTAAACATCGGCAACGGCACGGGCGGCGCCACCGTCGGCGGTACGATCGAAAACCTGCCCTCTTTGATCAACAACGGCACTATCAACTTCAACCAGGCGGCGGGCAGTATCTACACGCTGGCATCGTCCATCAGCGGTTCCGGCTCGGTGGCCATCAACAGCGGCGCGACAACGGTGCTGCTGGGCAACAACGCCTATACCGGCGGGACGAAGGTGTCTGCGGGCACCCTGCAGATCGGCGATGGCGGCCTCACGGGGTCTGTATCGGGAAACATCGCCAACAACGCGGTGGTCGTGTTCAACAGAAGCGACACCGTCGACTATTCGGGCATCTTGAGCGGCGCCGGCTACCTGGTCAAGAATGGCGCCGGCACGTTGCGGCTGCGGGGCGCCAACACCGCGACTGGCAATTTCGATGTCTGGTCTGGCGGCCTGGAATTGACCGGGCCCGCGGCACGGCTGGGCGGCCCGACCTCGCAGATGTGGGTCGGGACGAACGCGACCGCATCATTGACGGTGAGCAGCGCCGCGCAATTGACCACCCATGATGCATTCATCGGTTCGATGCGCGGCGCCACGGCCACGGTCACGGGGGCGGACTCGGCATGGACGGCCAATTATCTTTACGTCGGCAGACACGCCTCCAGCGATTTGCGCGTGCTGGACGGCGGTCAGATGACCGCTGAGCGCACCGTCGTCGGCAACGGCGCGGACGGGTCCGTGCTTGTCTCCGGCGCGAATTCGCTCTGGACCAGCACCAGCGCGATATTGATGGGCACCCAGCTCAGCTCGACAGGCTCTGTGGTGGTGCAAAGCGCAGGCACGGCGCGCACGCCGCGCGTGGAATTCGGCAGTGGCGGCGGTGTGCTGTGGGTCGTCGGTTCGGACTTTGGCGGCCGTGGCGTCCTCTGGACCCAGGAGGTCGTCAGGCAGGCCTCGACGCAGCAAGCCGCAGTCAACTTCAACGGCGGCGTGCTGCGGGCGGCAGCCGCGGCGCCGAACCTCTTCCAGGGCTTCAACGCGGGCGACGTCACACTGTACACGGGCGGGCTGTACCTGGATTCCAACGGCTACGACGTGGGCATCGGCGTTGCGCTCGACGGCCCGGGCCGCCTGAACAAGACAGGCGCGGGCACGCTGACCCTGTCCGGCGCCAACACGTATAGCGGCGGCACCGCCGTGCAGGCGGGCACCTTGCTGACGGGCTCGTCGCAGGTCCTGGGCTCCGGCCCCGTGGATATCAGCGCCGGCGCCACGCTGGATCTCGGGGGCAACGCCCAGTCGGTGGGCGAGCTGACCGGAGCGGGTGAAGTGCGGCTGGGCAGCGCCACGCTGACGCTGGGCGCCGGCAACAGCAGCGCCCTGTATTCGGGCGTCGTCAGCGGGACGGGAGGCCTGCGCAAGCTGGGCACCGGCACGTTCATCTTGTCCGGCGTCAGCGGCTACTCGGGCGCCACGCAGATCGACGGGGGCGCGCTGGTCGTGAACGGCTCCATCGCGAATTCCGCAGTGACCGTCGGTTCCGGCGCGCGGCTGGGCGGCAGCGGGACCGTGGGTTCCACTACCGTGGCGTCCGGCGGCGTTCTTGCGCCGGGCAATTCGCTGGGCAGCCTGCGCGTGGCAGGCGACTTCACCCTGGCCGCCGGCGGGACGCTGGACTACGAATTGGGCGCGCCGGGCACGGGCGCCTCCGCGCCCGGGGCCAGCGACCACCTGCAGGTCGACGGCAACGTGGCGCTGAACGGCACGCTGTCGCTGAGCGACAGCGCCGCCGCCGCGGGAGTGGGCTACTACCGCCTGATCAGCTATGGCGGGGCGCTCTCGGTCGCGGGGCTGCAGCTCGGATCCATTCCGTCGTCTCTCGTTTCTTCCAACGTTCGCGTCGTGTCCGAAGTGGCGGGCCACGTCGACTTGCGCGTAAGCGATGCGGGCAGCAATCTCCTGCAGACCTGGACGGGCGGCAACGCGGCGTGGACCTCCGCCAGCTCCAATTGGGTCAATGACGGCGGCAGCGCTGCCGAAGCCTGGGCGGGCAACCACGCCGTCTTTCTGACGGCCGGCGGCGGCACGGTGGACGTGCAGGGCACGCAATCTTTTGCGGGCCTGCAGTTCGTGGCCGACGGCTATCGCCTGAACGGCGCCGGTACGCTGGAAACGCGCGCGGCAGGCAGCGAGCTGCGTGTCCTGGGCGGCGCGGCCGCCACGATCGACACGGTCATTTCCGGCACGGGCGGCGTCGACAAAACGCAGGGCGGCACGCTGACACTCAATGGCGCAAACACGTACGCTGGCGGCACCACGGTGTCCGGCGGCGTGCTGTCGGTGTCCAGCGACGCCAACCTGGGCGCCGCCAGCGGTGGACTCGCACTGAATGGCGGCACGCTGCGCATCGCCGACGCCGCCTTCCAGAGCACGGCGCGCAGCCTGGCGCTGGGCGCGTCGGGCGGGGCGCTCGACTTGCCCAATGACTTCACCCTGCAGGGTGCCGTGTCGGGCGCGGGCGCACTCAACAAGACCGGGGCGGGCGTGCTGACGCTGGCGTCGGACAGCAGCGCCTATGCCGGTACGGCCATTGTGTCGGCCGGCGGGCTGACGCTTGCCGACGGCGCGCGGCTGGGCGGATCCGTACAAATCGCGCAGGGCGCGTTGCTGGCGGGCAGCGGCACCCTGGGATCGGCCGCCTTCGCGGCAGGCGCCGTACACGCGCCCGGTGGCGACGCCATTGGCGCGCAGACCTTTACCGGCGACTACGTCAACCACGGCACGCTGCGCATCGACGCCACGCCCACCAGCCACGACAGCGTCGTGGTGGCGGGCGGTGTCGATATCACGGGCGCGACCCTGGACCTGCGCCTGACGCCCGCAGACGCAGCGGCCTGGAGCGCCGTTACCGGCCCCTATACCCTGATTTCCAAGCAGAGCGCCGGGGCCGTCGCCGGCGGATTCGCCACCGTCAACAACCCGTTGCTGTTCCTGGATGCGTCCGTGAACACGGCCGGCGGAGACGGCAACGACGTAACCTTGACGCTCGAACGCAACCAGCGCAGCGTCGCCAGCGCCGCGCGCACCCCCAACCAGCGCGCCGTGGCCGCCGCCATCGACAGCCTGCCGCAAAGCCATGACGTGTGGCGCGCCGCCATGCTGAGCAACGATGCAGGGCAGTTGCAGCAAGGCCTGGACCAGCTTTCCGGCGACACGCACGCCAGCGTGGTGTCCGGTCTGATGAACGCCGCGCCAGTCGCCCCGCAGGCAGGGCTGGCTCGCCTGCGCGTCAACCTGGCGGCGCCGATGCTGCCGGGCGCCGCCAGCGCCCAGGCCGGCGCCACCGACGCGCCCGCTGCCGCCGCGCTGCTGCCGCGTTCCGGCGCGTCGCCGCTGTGGGCGCAGGTCACGGGCGACTGGCAGCGCCAGCGCGGCGACGGCAACGCGCCGGGCGCCGACCAGAACAGCACGGGCGTCGTCGTGGGTGGCGATGTCGGCGTGGGGCAGGGATGGCGCGTCGGCGGCGCCTTCGGCTACACCGATGCGCGCTTGCGTCCCGACCAGCGCTCGGCCACCGCCAAGACGCAGAGCTATACCGCAACGATCTACGGCGGCAAGTCATTCGCGGCCGGCGCAGGCGCCATCAACGTCCTGGCGGGCGCCGCCTACAGCTGGCACGATATCGACACGCGCCGCCAGGTTCGCTACGGCAGCCTGGACCAGAACCTGACCGCCAGCTATAGCGGCAACACCACGCAGTTGTTCGCCGAGGCCGGCTACTCGCTGGCGGTGACGCCCGCCGTCACGCTCGAACCCTTCATTGGCCTGTCCTGGAGCGACCTGCGCGTGCGCGGCTTCTCCGAATCCGGCGGCTCGGCCGCCCTGTCCGGCAGCGCCCAAAGCCAGGACACCACCAGCACCCTGGCCGGCCTGCGCGGCCAGTGGGCCCCGGCCCAAACCGACCTGGTCCTGCGCGGCATGCTGGGCTGGCGCCACGCCTACGGCAGCCTGCGTCCCACCCAGACCCTGGCCTTCGACCAAGGCGCGTCGTTCTCCGTGGCGGGCGCACCGATCGCGCGCGACGCCGCGCGCGTCGAGCTGGGCGCGGATCTGGTGGTCGTGCGCAACATGACGGCGGGGCTGAGCTATGCCGGAGAGTTCGGGGGCGGGAACCGCCAGCATGCCGGATCGGTGGATGTGCGGTGGAGGTTTTGAGGGGGCAAGGGCATCGGTGATTCGGATGCGGCCGGCGGCGCTGCTGCCGGCCAGGAATGCTGCGCGATTCAACGGCAGGCTTCAAGCAAAAGCACGGGCAGGGTTTCCCACACGACGGCAATAGCCGACAGCCCGCACAGCCCCGACGTCAGCCACGCGTGGAAAGCCGGCGCGCCCTTGGCCGATACGCGAGCGCGCTGACGCATCGCCGCCAGGGCCATGCCGGCCAATGCCGCCGCGCCTGCGGCAATGATGATCCAGGACGACGCCGGCAGGCCCAGCCATCCGGCCGTCGGGACCATTCGCGCGCAGGCGATCGCATTGACCGTGTAGATGAACAGGAAATGCGCCAGCCATATCGACGGGCCGGCGATGAGAAACATCAGTTCCACTCCGAAGGACGCTTTCATGGCTTATCCCGTCAAGCGTGGAAACGCGTGCAGGAGCGCCAGCGCAATCAAACCTTGCGCCGCCGTGTACAGGAACATCATCAAGGTGACGTCGTAGGGCGAGCGGCGGGTGGGGCGCAGCCTGCCTGCCATGGACCGGGCGGCGGTGAACAAGGCCATCACGGCCGTGACGCCCGCAAAGACTGCCTGCAGGCCGGCCACCGCGTAGACGGCGGCCGCATATGCGGATGCCTGCGGCCGCAGGCCGCCGCGCCAGTGGGTATGTAGATCCAGCCCGGCCGACACCGCGAGCAAGCCTGCTGCCGCGGGCAGGCTCCATCGCAGCATTGCCTGCCGGTCCCGGGTCAGCGCAGGGCTGCACGCAGCCGCCAGCGCCGCACCGCCCGACAGCAGGGCGGCGGATGCGAGCGGTGCGGCGGGCGAAGGGAGCGCTGCGCGCCCGGGCCACAGCTCCGGGCCCGTCGTCCACAGGAACAGATAGCTGAACATCAGCGATCCGAAAATGCTTGCGCACACGATGAGCAGCAGCATCATGGCCCACGATGCGTGCGAGGCGGCGCCGGAACACATCATTGGCAGGCGCAGCCCGCCGCCGATGTCCACGGGCGGATGATCCGGGCCGGTGTCCGCGTCCCACAGCCAGCGCCACAACGCGGCGACCGCCAGCACGCCGAACGCCGCCGCCAGAAGCAGAAATTCGAAGGTCAGCAGCAGAAAGAATCCCGCCGTGCCCAGGGCGGCCAGCAGTGGCGACCACGCTGGCCCGGGCAACGCAAGCACGTAGTGCGGGCGCGCCTCTAGCGCGCTAGTCACCAGCGTCGAACGCAGTCCGCCCGGCGAGCCAGGCAGGTAATGCCTGCCATCGGCCACCTCTTGAGCCAGGCCGGGCTGGTCCCACAACGGCTCGCGGCTGGTCACCTCGGGGATGCTGCGCAGGCCGTAGCTGCCGCTGGGCAGCCATTCCAGCGTCCCGGCTTGCCAGACGTTGCCCGCGTTTGCCTTTTCGCTGGGACGGAAATTCCGCGCCAGATCCAGCACGAAAACCACGACGCCGGCGGCGATCAGGTACGCGCCGATGGTGGACACCATGTTCAGCGGGCCCAGCCCCTGGCTCTCCGCATAGGTGTAGACCCGGCGCGGCATGCCCGCGAGTCCTGTGAAATGCATGGGAAAGAAGGCGACGTTGAAGCCCACGAACATCAACCAGAAGGCCCAGCGGCCCAACCGCTCCGACAGCGCCCGCGCGCTGATGACGGGCGTCCAGTAGTAGAACGCCGCGAAGAGCGGAAACACCATCCCGCCGAACAGAACGTAGTGCAGGTGGGCCACGACGAAGTAAGTGTCGTGCGCCTGCAGGTCGAAGGGAATAACGGCCACCATGACGCCGGTCAGGCCGCCGATCACGAACACGAAGAAAAACCCCAGGATGAACAACATGGGGGGCTTGAGCGGCCGCAACCGAACCGCTGCGGCGATGGTGGCGATCCAGGCGAATATCTGTATGGCCGTCGGCACCGATACGGCCATGCTCGCGGCCGAAGCAAAACTGAGCGAAAGCGTCGGTATGCCGGTAGCGAACATGTGGTGCACCCACAGCCCGAAACTCAGAAATCCGGTCGAGACCACCGCCAGCACCACCAGCCGATAGCCGACCAGCGGTGTGCCCGCCATGGCGGGGATGATCATGGACACCATGCCCGCCGCCGGCAGGAAAATGATGTAGACCTCGGGGTGGCCGAAGAACCAGAACAGGTGCTGCCAAAGCAGCGGATCTCCACCCCGCCCGGCGATGAAAAACGGCATGTCGAAGGCGCGCTCCAGTTCAAGCAGCGCCGTGGCCACGATCACGGCCGGAAACGCGATGATCACCATGCCGCAGAACACCAGCATCGTCCAGGCGAACACCGGCATCCTGTCCAGCGTCATGCCGGGCGCGCGCGTGCGCAGGATGCCCACGGCCAGTTCGATGGCGCCCGCGATGGCCGAGATCTCTATGAAGCCTATGCCTAGCAGCCACAGGTCCGCGTTCACAGCCGGGGAGTATTGCGCGCTTGTGAGCGGCGGGTACATGAACCAGCCGCCGTCAGGCGCCAGGCCAACAAAAATGCTGCAAAAGAACACCAGACCGCCGATCGCGTAGGCCCAATACGCGTAAGCCGACAGGCGCGGGAAGGGCAGGTCGCGCGCGCCCAGCATGTTGGGAAGCAGCAGCACCGCCACCGCCTCAACCGCCGGCACCGCGAACAGGAACATCATCACCGTGCCATGCATGGTGAAGAGCTGGTTGTACAACGCGTGTCCGATCAGGTTGCTGTCCGGCGCGGCGAGCTGTGTGCGCATCATCAGCGCCAGCACACCGGCCAGGACGAAAAAGAGCATCGCGGTGCCGATGTAGAGCAGCCCGATAGACGTGTTGTTGACCACGGTCAGCGTCCGCCATCCGGATGGGCGCTTCCAAACGCGCTCGAGCTGGCCGAGTTCGCCCTCGGGCCGCGGGTGCGGGTTCGGAAGCTCGGGGGGCGCGTGATCAGTGGTCACTTCAGACTTTCCAGGTAGCCAGCCACGGCGCGCAGATCCTCGCCCGGCCATTGATCGAAAGACGGCATGGCGTTGCCGGGCTTGATGCGCTGGCTGCCTGCGATCCAGCCGCCCAGTGCGCCCACATTGTTGGGCAGCACGCCGGCTGCCAGCGACGGGCGGCTGCCGACGTGGGTCAGGTCGGGCCCGAGCGAGCCTTGGGCGGATGTTCCGCGAACGGCATGGCATTGCGCGCAGGCGCGCTGGAAGAGTTGTTCTCCTTGCCTGAGCT
>NZ_AGUF01000066.1 GCF_000236785.1 Achromobacter arsenitoxydans SY8
TGAACGAAGACTTCCCCAGGCGGCAGCGCAATAATTTGATTGGCGGGCACACGGCTATCCGAACAGCCAATCCATAAATAGTCAGGGTTTTGCTGACTCGAAAGCCGTTTAAAGTAGTCGGGGTCCTCTTCGCACATGCGCTCAGCCCAGGCACGATTGTTATCGAGAAGCGTCGAGATAGAGTCAGACATAGAGTCTCCAGCAAGATTAAATAGAGTTAAGTCGCTGATCGAAAAAGCGGAATAATAAATCTTAGTCAGTATAAGGGATTGGACAGTATAAAATAGCAGCAAATGGTTTTAACCTCCCCCGACAGTCAGGTCAATATCCTTGTTTGGCCGTCAGGGGTAGGAATATTTAACTTCACAGGAGTAAACGATGGCAGACGTTTCCGAATACGAATATGACCTCCTGGTGATTGGTGCAGGCTCCGGTGGCGTGCGTGCTGCGCGTATGGCAGCCGCCGCCGGTGCCAGAGTAGCGATTGCCGAAGACCGATACCT
>NZ_AGUF01000065.1 GCF_000236785.1 Achromobacter arsenitoxydans SY8
GGCAGGGACAATCCTGACGCCTGCAACAACGTCCGCAGCAGGCCGAACAGCGCTGGCGCAAACGCGTAGGCGCCCTGCGACAGCGCGACGATCAACGGCACTACCCGCGCCGCATCCTCTCGCGCGAACTCCGATTGCGCGATTAAAGGCGGCAGGGATGTCGCGTTGCCGATGCCCGAACCGAACAGCACCACGCCCGCCCACACGGCCCAGGCGTGGTCCGCCGCCAGCATCAGCGTCAGCGATCCTCCGATTTGCACGGCATAGGCCACGCCGGCGACCATGCGCCGGTCCGCGTCCGGCGGCATCAGCAAGCCGACCAGCGTGCGGCCCGCGATGGCGCTGGCCGTAGCCAGACCCATCGCCAGTCCCGCGGTCTGCGCGCCCAGCAGTGGAGCCAGCAGCGAAAGCAGGTGCGCAATCAGGCCGATCTGGGCGAAGAGCCCCAGCGCCATGCCTGCTGCGAGGGTGAGAAAGGCGCGGTCGCACCACAGATTTCCGACCCGGGCGGGGGGCGTTGCGCCGAGGCTTGCGGATTCCGCTGGCGCATCGCCGTCGGGCGCCTGCCCCAGTTGCTGCGGCGTCACCGCAAACACCTTGCGCGACAACACCGCGATCACCACCACCATCGCCAGACCGACCCACAGGGCCGCCTGCGCGAAGCCGGCGTGCGCAATCAGGAACACCCACAGCGGCGAGAACACGATGCCGCCGACGCTGGCGCCGTTATAGGCCATGCCCAGGGCGGCTGGCCGCCGGCGGACGAACCAGGGTGCGATCAGCGCATTCACGGCCGCCGCGCCCAGGGTGACCCAGCCCATGCCGCTGAACAACGCCGCGGCGTACAGCTGCCAAGGCGACTGCGCCACGGCCCATCCGGCCACGCCCAGCGCCAGCAGCGCCGCGCCGCCCAGGGTCGTGCGGGGGATGCCGGCCCGCCGGTACAGGCGCGGCAGGTTGGCCACGACCAGCGTGCCCGCCAGGAAGTGCAGCGTGACGGCCCCGGACACTAGCGCGACACTCCAGCCGGTGCGCTGCGCCACGGCGTGCAGGAACACGGGCGGGCCGTAAAAACCCACGCCCCAGCCGAAGACGGCCAGGATGAACGTGGCGTAAAGGACTTTCCAGCCGAAGAATGGGGGGGAGGAGGGCATGGCGCCGGATGTCTCGTTGCGATGACTCGCAGTATGCTTACGGTTTGCACACAACACTTTGGCCGATAGCGAATCATGGAATCCGAATTCGCCGACATCAACCTGTCCGCCGTGGCCGGCGCCATCGCCGATCCGGCGCGGGCGCGCATGCTTTGCCTGCTGCTGGATGGCCGGGCGCGCACCGCCACCGAGCTGGCCGCGGCCGCCGACATCGGCGCGTCCACGGCCAGCAGCCATTTCCAGCGCCTGCGCGAGCAGGGCCTGGTTGAAATGGCCGTGCAGGGCAAGCACCGCTATTACCGGCTGGCCAACGGCGAGGTCGGCCATGCGCTAGAGGCCTTGCTGGTGGTCGCCGGCGCAGAACGCGCGCCGTTCAAGCCCAGCACGCCGTCGGCTCTGCGCGAAGCCCGGACCTGCTATGACCACATGGCGGGCACGCTGGCCGTGCGCATTCACGACGCCATGGTCGCGCGCCGCTGGCTGGCGCCCGACGCACGCGACTACG
Organism: Achromobacter arsenitoxydans SY8; assembly: GCF_000236785.1. Taxonomy (GTDB): domain Bacteria; phylum Pseudomonadota; class Gammaproteobacteria; order Burkholderiales; family Burkholderiaceae_B; genus Achromobacter; species Achromobacter arsenitoxydans. The sequence goes on from NZ_AGUF01000065.1 coordinate 1,660, forward strand.
TGCTTACGCCGCTGGGCGAGGCGTCGCTGGCCCAGGTAGGGGTGGACGTTGCGCGGGCGCGCCATCGACGCCGCCGCTTTGCGTGCGCCTGCCTGGACTGGAGCGAGCGCCGCTCGCATCTTGGCGGAGCCCTGGGCGCGGCGCTGCTTGATGCGCTGCTCGAGCGCGGCTGGATCAGCAAAGACCTGGATTCGCGGGCGTTGAGCGTGACGCGCAAGGGCGAGCGGCAGTTTCCCGCCTTCTTTGGCCCGGCCGGCGAGCAGCCCGCCGCGCAAAGGGACTCGCATGCCGCGGCATAGCCTTTTCCTCGCCGCAACGCCCAGCGCCCGCCACACCCTCAGGCGGCGGATCCGCACACAACCATTCGAGCCGCGAATGCGGCTTTTTTTTCGTCTTTCCGTCCTACGTGGACGATTTTCTCAACCCTGTACAGGAGGTGGCCTTGCCTACGCTGGCCTTGCACGCGTTCCGTCATGTCATGCAGATCGTGACGGAATTGCGCATCGACGTTAACCATTGTCCGCAAGAGGTGGACAAGGAACTCGATGCCATCCATAACCGTATGAATCGTCCGCTGGACCGCTTGCATGGATTGCCGGAGGTCAAGACCGACATCCCTGGCATCGTGCTTCGCTATCGCGAAGCGGACGGCGAGTATTACGTGTATGTGGTGGACGTGCGCCGCGGCAGGCTGGCGGGCTATACCGTGTTCAATCGGCTGATCGAAGTGGGCCGGCGCGCGGATCCCCACGTGCGCGCGCCGCATTCCAAATACGCTCAGCCCTACCAGGGTATGGGGCTGGCCACGGCGGTCTATCGCTGGGGGCTGGACGCGGGGCTGTGCATCATCAGCGGCGCGCGCCAGTCGGTCGGAGCGCACCGGCTCTGGATGGGTCTGGCGCGCGACTACGAGCTTGGCTACGTGGACCTGCGGGGCAAGCAATTGAGCTATCTGGGCCAGACGGTCTGTCCGGGCCTGCAGGAGGACCTGCACACGCGGATGATCCTGCTGGGCAGGGGATGGTCTTTGGCCGATTACATGAGGGCGACAGGCATGAATCCGCGCAAGGATGCGCTTTCGCAACAGGCCTTAGGGTAATCCCCGCAGAACGGCGCCGGGCGGCGTGGCGCGCCCGTCCGGTGCTTGGCTCAGGCCGCGCCAGCGTTGGCTATCCGCCGAATGGCGGATTGCTTTCCCGGTATTTGAGAAACGGGGACGCTATTCTTTTGATGCAACAGTGTTTCCAGTTTCTGCTTGAGTTACAAAACTTATCCTAATTGTCATGGAATCAGGGAGTATGCTCGACAGCAGATAGAGGACTTCCGAAGTGCATCAGAACAATTTGATCTATAAGGGATACCGGCTAACGGCCAAGGTCTCCCGGGCCGGTGGCGCTATCCAGCTTGAGGCGCAGCCCAGCGGCCCCGTCTTCACCGCATCAATCACGGTGGTTCAGGCCGGCGCCGTCCAGGAAGGCGGCGACGAATATCCGGTTCCCCAGTTTGCCGAGGGCGGCTTTGTCTACAGCCCGCGCGAAGCCGTGCATGCGGCGATCCTGCATGGGCGCGAAATCGTCGACGGCCTGACGAACACGCCGTCCTGACGCGCGTCAGGCCGAAAAGACTTCTCGCCAGTCGCGGGTCTTGGCCAGCGTCTGCACCGTGGCCGACTGCTCCAGGATGGTCACGGCCTTCTTGAATTCCTCGGCCGACGCGCCGTCTTCCAGGATGACCATGCGCGAGTTTCGCGCGTCCGCCATCTTCACGTCGGACATCTTCCCGTGGGTCTGGTAGACCTGCGTCCAGTCCATTTTCTTGCCGGCCTTCAGGGCGATCGGTTCGATGTAGGTCAGCGCAGTGCTGCCGGCCGCACGCACCGCGAACGCAAAGTCCGCCGTATGGCCGCTGCTGCCCTTGGCGCGCGCGCCCTTGACCATGCGGTTCACGCCCACGCCTTCCGCCAGCGCGCGGCCCACCTGGGCGCGGAACCGCAGCTGGCTGAACCTGGGCATCCATTTCGCGCACTGGAACGACAGCGCCATCGCCAGTTTCACCGCGTCCCAGAGCGCTTCCTGCAACTGTTCGTTCGGACCCGACGCCACGATGGCGCCAGTCCGGTCGAAGTGCGCCAGGCTGACGCCGGGCGTCTCGTTCAGGATGTCGATACGCTTGGCCGCCAGGTCGATGCCGAAGCTGGACGCGTGCATCGCGGTCTCACAGGCATCGGTCAGGTAGAACGTCGTTTCGTCGGGGTGCGCGATGAAGAAGGCGGCGTGCTGGCCGTCCAAGCCCAGCGTCATCGGCGACACCGCGCGAATGGCATGCTCGCCGGCGGGAACGACGGTCCAGCCGGAGGCTTCCAGAAAATTGCTCATAGGATTAGTTCGATTTGGCGGCCTTTGAGGGGATGCGCAAAACCGCCTGCAAGCGTCAGGTTCGCTCGCGGCAGGAAATACTGCATCAGCGCGCCGATGGTTTCCAGGGCGGGCACGATGGGCTCGGCATAGCCTTCGCCTTCGTCCACCCAGATGTGTTCGTGGCTGCGGTCCGCGAGCGGCTTGCGGAACTGCGGCCGGCCCAAGCCCACCAGGCTGGTGTGGAAGGCGTCGTCGGTATCCACGCCGAATACGCGATGCGGGCCGACGAAAAGGCTGGCGCAAAAGGCCTCGGTCAGAAAGATGGTGGCTTGGCCGTGCACCGCAGTGCGCGCGCCCCGGTAGATCGTGCGGAAGATCACGTCTTCGCGGACTTCGCCCTTGATCCGGCAGGGGCTGGTGAATTCCATCCATTGGCTGGCCGCCGCGGCGGGCTTTGGCGTCCAGAGGACCGGCTTCACGGTTTCCTTGGGTTCGGCAAGAATTTCTTGCACCTCATCAACGGTGATTAACGGTTCGAACTTATTGGCCATGGAAACTATCTAGGGTCTTGGGTGTGCGCGCGGGTAATGCTTGCGCTTTGCAGGCGCTGCGGCCTGCCTCGGGGCGGGCGCGGCACGCGCGCGCTGCACTGCGAGGGGGCGTAATCTTACAAGATGAAGGCGGCGCAGGCTTGGTTGCTGTATGGATATACAGCTGATGGCTATTGAAAGGCACGCGTCAGAGCGTAGCGGCGCCAAACGTGTCGCATTGCTTGAGGCTGCCGCTTTCCAGGCCGCGCTTGAACCACCGAACGCGCTGGGCCGACGTCCCGTGGGTGAAGGCGTCGGGCACCACGTAGCCCTGCGTTTGCTTCTGCAGGCGGTCGTCGCCGATGGCCGTGGCGGCCGCCAGCGCTTCTTCGATGTCGCCGCCTTCCAGGATGTTGCGCGCCGCGTTCGCCCGCTGGGCCCATACGCCGGCAAAGCAGTCCGCCTGCAGCTCAAGGCGCACCGACAGCGCGTTGGCCTGCGACGGATTGCGGCGGCGCAGATTGTCCACCTGATCCGAAATGCCCAGCAGATGCTGCACATGATGGCCGACTTCGTGGGCGATCACGTAGGCCTGCGCGAAATCGCCGGGGGCCTTGAAGCGGTTCTGCAATTCATCGAAGAAGGCCAGGTCGATATACACCTTGCTGTCGCCGGGGCAATAGAACGGCCCCATCGCGGCCTGGCCGGTGCCGCATGCCGTGGGGGTGGCGCCGCGGAACAGCACGAGCTTGGGCGCCGCGTACTGGCGGTTGAGTTCTTTCTGGAAAACGGCCGACCAGACGTCTTCGGTTTCGCCCAGCACCTTCGACACGAAGACGGCCTGGGGGTCATTGGCCGGCGGGCGCGTGGCGGGCGCCTCCTGCTGTTCGGTGGCGGGCCCTTCCGCCATCTGCAGGACCACATTCGGGTCCACGCCGAAATACATGGCCACCAGCGCAAGTACTATCGTACCGATGCCGATGGTGCCGCGTCCGCCGATGCGTGGGCCACTGGAACGGCGGTCTTCCACATTGTCGCTTTGGCGCGAGTTATCGAGGCGCATGTTGTTTCTCCCGGCGGTTCGGCATTACCGCCATTTTGCATCGCCGCCCTATTGAGCGGCCTTCAAGAGTGTTAGGATAAACCCATGGCCCTGTTTCTCTCCATCCATCCCGCGAATCCCCAGCCCCGCCTGCTCAAGCAGGCCGCGCAATGGCTCAACGACGGGGGCCTGGTCGCGGTGCCCACCGACTCCAGCTACGCCGTCGTCGCACGCCTTGACGACAAGAGCGCCGCCGACGGGCTGCGCCGTCTGCGCGGACTGGATGAACGCCATCACCTTACGCTGCTGTGCCGCGACCTGGCCGAAATCGGCCACTTCGCGCGCGTCGACAACAAGCAGTACCGCCTGCTCAAGGCCGCTACGCCCGGTCCCTGGACCTTCATTCTTGAAGCCACCAAGGAAGTGCCGCGGCGCGTGTCCCATCCGTCGCGCAAGACCATCGGGATCCGCGTGCCGGACAACAGCGTCATCCTGGGGTTGCTGGAGCAGGCCGGGGCGCCGTTGCTGTCCACGACGCTCATCCCCAAGGACGAAACCGAGGCGCTGAACGACGCCGAGGACATCCGCGAACGCTATGACCACGACCTGGCGGCCATCATCGACGCGGGCGCCTGCCCGCAATCGCCGACCACGGTCATCGACCTCACCGGCGATGATCCGGTTGTGGTGCGCGTCGGTCGCGGCGATCCCGCCACGCTCGGACTTGTCTGATTCCTATCTTGTCTCCGCGTTGCGTGCCGGCGTGTGCCGGCGCGCCGCTCGTCTACAATCCGGTTCGCCATGAATGACATCATCCAAACCATTGCGGTCTACGCGATACCGGTCATCTTCGCCATCACCCTGCACGAAGCCGCGCACGGCTACGTGGCGCGCATGCTGGGCGATCCGACCGCCTATCAGGCGGGCCGAGTCAGCCTGAACCCGGCGCGGCATATCGACCCGATCGGCACGCTGCTCGTGCCGGTCGCCATTCTGCTGGCCTCCAAGCTGATGGGCAGCCCCGGCATGCTGTTCGGCTGGGCCAAGCCGGTGCCGGTGGATTTCGGACGCCTGCGCCGTCCCAAGAAGGACATGGCGTGGGTGGCGCTGGCGGGGCCGGCGGCCAACCTTTTCATGGCGATCCTGTGGGCGCTGTCGCTGCGCTTGTTCATCGAAAGCGGCCTGCAGGAAAGCTTCTGGTTCGAAATGGCCGTGGCCGGCGTCAACGTCAATCTGGTGCTGATGGCGCTGAATCTGCTGCCCATCCTGCCGCTGGATGGGGGACGCATCCTTTTCAGCCTGCTGCCCAACCGCCTGGCCTGGCAGTATTCAAAAATTGAGCCGTATGGGCTGGTGATCGTCATCGTCCTGCTGGTCACCGATGTGCTTTGGCTTCTGATGCGGCCGGTGCTGGGGCTGGGGACGACGATCGTCCAGTGGTTTCTGTAGGATTTCGGCCAATATCCGTTAAACTCAGCGGTTTCACTGATTCTGGCCCTGAGGCATCCCGCCGCGGGGCGCTGGAGCCCTATATTTATGGCATCCCCTGCAACCGCCGCAGGCGTTAATTTCCAGGGCAGCATGGTGGCCCTGGTCACCCCAATGCAGCCCGATGGCAGCCTTGACTACGCTGCCTACCGGTCGTTGATCGACTGGCATGTCCAGGAAGGCACCGACGCACTTGTGGTGGTGGGCACCACCGGGGAGTCGCCCACGGTCTCCATGGAAGAGCACGCGGAACTCATCCGCGTCGCCGTCGAACACGCGGCGGGCCGCATCCCGGTCATCGCCGGCGTGGGCGCCAACTCCACCGACGAAGCCATCCACCTGACCCGCCACGCCAAGGCTGTGGGCGCGCAGGCCGGCCTGTCGGTCGTTCCGTACTACAACAAGCCCTCGCAAGAAGGCCTGTACCGCCACTTCCGCACCATCGCGGAAGCCGTCGACCTGCCCACGATCCTGTACAACGTGCCTGGCCGCACCGTTGCCGACATGAGCAACGAAACGGTCCTGCGCCTGGCGCAGGTGCCGGGCATCATCGGCATCAAGGACGCAACCGGCGACATCGCCCGCGGCGGCCTGCTGCTGCGCGAAGCGCCGGCCAGCTTCCAGGTCTTCAGCGGCGACGACCCCACCGCCGCCGCCCTGATCCTGCTGGGCGCGCGCGGCAATATTTCGGTCACCGCCAACGTAGCGCCCAAGCTCATGCGCGACCTCTGTGCCGCCGCCCTGGCCGGCAACGTGCCGAAGGTCCGTGAACTTAATGCGTTCCTGGCGCGTCTGAACAAGGCTTTGTTCGTTGAAGCCAATCCTATCCCCGTCAAGTGGGCTCTGGCCGAAATGGGCCGCAGCGCACTGGGCTACCGGCTCCCGCTGGTCGAACTGGGGGCGCAGCATCACGCAACGGTGCGCGGCGCGCTCCAGGAAACGGGACTGCTTTAAATATCGTGAGGATACGTATGAACAAACGTCATGCCGGTTTGTCGGCATTGATGTCTCTGGTGTTGTTGGCCGGCTGCTCCGAGGTCAACCAATTCCTGGGCAATGAAGAATCCGTCAATTACAAGAGCGCCGTCACGCAACGCGGGGAACCGCTGAGCATCCCGCCGGATCTCACCCAGGCCAACGCCGACCCGCGCTATCGCGCGCCGGCGTCGGGCTCCACCACCTACTCGCAGTTCCAGCAGCAGGGCCAGGCCCAGGCCACCGCCCCGAAGAGCAGCAATGTGCTTCCCGGCCGCCAGGACATGCGCGTCGAGCGCGATGGCGACCTGCGCTGGCTGGTCGTGGACCGTCCGCCCGAAGACATCTTCCCGCGCCTGGTCGACTTCTGGACCGAAAACGGCTTCACCGTGGCCAGCAACAATCCCGCCGCCGGCCTGATCGAAACGGACTGGGCCGAAAATCGCGCCAAGATCCCGGAAAGCTGGCTGCGCCAGGCGCTGGGCGCCGTGCTGGAATCGGCCTGGGATAGCGGCGAACGCGAGAAATTCCGCACCCGCGTCGAACGCGTCAACGGTCACACCGAAATCTACGTCAGCCACCGCCAGATGCTCGAGAAGCGCGTCGGCGCGGACGGCGGCCAGGTCCAATGGCAAAACGGCAAGGAAGATCCCGGCCTGAACGCCGCCATGCTCGCCCGCATGATGGTCTACCTGGGTTCCGACGTCGACAACGCCCGCAAACTGGTCCAGCAGGCTGAAGCCTCCCCGCAAAAGCCCGCCGTGCAGCAGGACGTACGCACGCAGGGCGCCGCGCTCATCGTCAGCGAACCCTTTGACCGCGCATGGCGCCGTGTTGGCGTGGCGCTGGACGGCGGCGGTTTCGCCGTCGAAGACCGCGACCGCTCCGCTGGCGACTACTTCGTGCGCTACGTCGATACCGACACGGGCGAAAAGATGGAACAGCCGGGCTTCTTCAGCCGCATGTTCTCGGGCGACAAGAAGGCCCAGGCGCCGCAGTACCGTATTCACCTCGTCAGCAGCGGCGATCAGACGACGGTTTCGGTGCTGGACGCCAATGGCGCGCCCGACAGCAGCGCCACCGCCCAGCGTCTGCTGAGCGTGCTGAAGGACAAGATGTAGTAGTCGAGGCCCGCGCTCCGGCGCGGGCTTTCCCGGTCTCGGCCGGGCTCATCGAACCAACGAAAAAGGCCCGTAAGGGCCTTTTTCATGCGCGTTCGATATCCGGGGGGCCACGGCGTCCGCCGAGCCTTCCTGGCAGACCGTGTACCCGGGGCACGCACAATAAAAAACCCTGGCATATGCCAGGGTTCTTCACGTCTTCAAGGCGGGGGTTCGTGCCTGATTGATTACGACGCGGGGGTGGTCGATCCGCCCGGGGTGGTCGAGCCGCCTCCAGGCGTGGTGCCCGGCGTGGGAGCCGGTGCAGGGGACGTGGCCGGCGGCGTGGTGGACGGTGCAGGCGTGCTGGCGCCCGGGGCGGGGGTGGTCGCGGGCGCCGGGGGCATCTTCCTTCTTGTTGCAGGCGCTGAGCGCGACGGCCAGCACCGAGGCAATAATCAAGGTTTTGCTCATCATTATTTGAACTCCTATAGATGACGACTCTTGAAACCCCGTTAGGGGAAACCAGAATTCAGGCTACAGGAAGGTTCAGCGCCATCACGTATGAAAGTTAAAAAGGTGGCATCCCAAAGGCAACAAACCTTTCAGCTTCGTGTTATGTCTTTCTTGATGTGACCCGGCTTACAGACCTGATTTCTTTCTGTGCGACACGGATACGCCCAGGTTTCCAGATACTACTCAGGCCGATAATGGATCCATCCCGCATCCAGCCAGTCGGCCAGGCACGAACGGGCATCGTCAGATAGGCGCGCGCAGGCGGGGTCGGCGCAATCCAGGCTGCGCGCATCCGCCAGCTTGCGCAAGGCGGCATCGGCGGGAACCATGGCCGTTTCGCCGTTGATGAAGAGCTGCTTGCCGCGGTACAGCATGCGGCTGCGCCGATCGAGCATCAGGCGGCCGGACGCGGGCCAGTCTTCTTCCAGGTCCACATCCATGCCCTCGGGCGCATCGAACACGCTGAGGTTGCTGGGCTCGGTCAGCCAGCAGCCCAGGAAGCGCGAGGCCAGGGCGTCGTCAAAGCGCAGCTTTTCCACCGTTTCCAGCGTGGCGGCGACCAGGCCGTCGGGCAGGGCCGCAGGCGTGTCCACGGCCGGCTGGGCCGGGTCGCGGTAGATGGCGGTCAGCTTGGGGCCGGGCAGGGCGGGTTCGCCGTAGGGGCCGCCCAGGAGGTCGACGCGCGCCATGACCTGGTCGGCGGCCGCTTCCAGCAGGCCGCGCGCCAGCGTCGCCTGCGTGGGCGCCCGGAAACCGATGGAGATGGTCATGCAGCCGTCGCCGACCGCAATGCCGTCGTGGGCGGCCTGCGGGGGCAGGTAGAGCATATCGCCCGGGACCAGCACCGCCGTTTCCTCGGGCTGGAAGTTGCTCAGGATTTTCAGCGGCAGGTCGGGCGTGAGCGACAGGTCTTTTTGGCGGCCGTAGCGCCATTCGCGTTCGCCGGCGGCCTGCAGCAGGAACACGTCGTAGCTGTCGAAGTGCGGCCCCACGCCGCCGCCGTGGCTGGCGACGCTGATCATCACATCGTCCAGGCGGGCGTCGGGAATGAATCGAAAGAGCCCCATCAGCTCGGACGCCGCGTCGCTATGCAGGTCCACGCTTTGCACCAGCAGGGTCCAGTCGCCTTCGTTGTCCTTGGGCAGGCGCGCGAAGGGGCCGTTTTCCATCTGCCATTCGCCGTTCTCGCGCCAGATCAGGCGCGACTCCACGTCGTCGCGGCGCGCCAGCTTCTTGATGGCCGCAATGGTGAGCGGCGGCTTGAAGGCGGGAATGGCCTGACGGATCAGCAGCGGCTTCTTTTGCCAGTAACGGCGCATGAAGTCGTTCGGGCTTTGGTCGCCCAGCAGCGGCAAGGGTTGGTCGAGGTTCATTGGAGGTGCTTCTTCAGGCGGTAAAGGGCATCCAGCGCTTCGCGCGGGGTGAGGCTGTCGGGGTCGATGCCGGCGAGTTCCTCGCGCAGCGTGTCCAGCGCTTCGATGGCGTCCGAGCGTTCGGCCTGGGCGTAGGCCTGGGCATCGGCTTCGGCCGCGGCCGAGAACAGGCCGAGCTGCGGCGTGGGCGCGCCCTGGGCTTCCAGGCGTTCCAGTTCGCGCGTCGCCTGGCGGATAACGGCGGCGGGTACGCCCGCGCGCTGCGCCACCTGGATCCCGTAGCTGCGGCTGGCGGGGCCCTCGCGCACTTCGTGCAGGAAGACGATGCCGCCCGCCGATTCGGCGGCGGCCAGATGGACGTTGGCCGAAGCCGGCTGTTCGGCCGGCAGGCGGGTCAGTTCAAAGTAGTGGGTGGCGAAGAGCGTCAGCGCGCGATTGTGCGACAGCAGGCGGCAGGCGATGGCCCATGCCAGCGCCAGGCCGTCGTAGGTGGACGTGCCGCGGCCGATCTCGTCCATCAGCACCAGGCTGTTGGGCGTGCTGGCCGACAGGATGGCGGCGGCCTCGGTCATCTCCATCATGAAGGTCGAGCGTCCGCCCGCCAGGTCGTCGGCGGCGCCGATGCGGGTGAAGATGCGGTCGATCCGGCCGATCCGCGCGCGCGACGCGGGTACGAAGCTGCCGATGCGGGCCAGCAGCACGATCAGCGCCACCTGCCGCATGTAGGTCGACTTACCGCCCATGTTCGGGCCGGTGATCAGCAGCATGCGCCGCGCCGGGTCCAGGCGGCAGCCATTGGGCGTGAATCGCTCGATGGCGCGCTCGACGACCGGATGGCGGCCGGCCTCGATGTCGATGTCCGCCTGCTCGGACAGTTCCGGGGCGATCCAGTCGTGGCGCTGCGCGTGCTCGGCCAGCGCGGCTAGCGTGTCCAGCTCGGCCAGCGCCGCGGCGCAGTCGGACAGCGGACGCACATGCTCGGCCAGCACGTCCAGCAATTGTTCGAACAGCCATTTTTCTCGGGCCAGCGAGCGGTCCTGGGCGGACAGCACCTTGTCTTCCCAGGTCTTGAGTTCGGGCGTGATGTAGCGTTCGGCGTTCTTGAGCGTCTGGCGGCGGCGGTAGTCTTCAGGCACCTTGGCCGTCTGGCCCTTGGTGACTTCGATGTAGAAGCCGTGCACGCGGTTGAATTCCACGCGCAGGTTGCTGATGCCGGTGCGCTCGCGCTCGCGTGCTTCCAGCTGCACCAGGAAATCGCCGCCGTCGGCGGCCAGGCCGCGTAGTTCGTCCAGTTCGGCATCAAAGCCCGCCGCCAGCACGCCGCCGTCGCGGATGGCCACGGCGGGCTCGGCCGCGATGGCGCGCACCAGCAGCGCGGCCAGGGCGGGGTCCACCGACAGGTGCGACACCAGTTCGCCGATACGGGGCGAGGCCGCCATGGGCTCGACCAGGTCGGCCAGGGCAGGCAGCGCCTGCAGCGCATCGCGCAGGCTGGCGAGTTCGCGCGGGCGCACGGAACGCAGCGCCAGGCGGGCGGCGATGCGTTCGATGTCGGGGAACGCATTGAGCGCCGTGCGCAGGGCTTCCAGCACGCCGGCCGAACCGAAGGTCTGCTCCACGTCCATGCGGCCCGCGATCAGCGCCGAGATGGCCTGCTGGCGCGCCAGCGCCTGATCGTTTTCGCGCAGGGGATGGTGCAGCCAGCGGCGCAGCAGGCGGCTGCCCATGGGCGTGCGGCAGCCGTCCAGCAGCGAGAACAGCGTGGGCGAGTCTTCGCCCGCCAGCGTCTGCGTCAGTTCCAGGTTGCGGCGCGTCACCGGGTCCAGCAGCACGTACTGGCCGGGGCGCTCGGCCGACAGGCTTTGCACGTGCGCCAACGCCTGCGACTGGGTGCGCGCGGCATAGCGCAGCAGGGCGCCCGCCGCGCAGATGCCGGCCGGCATGTCTTCGATATCGAAGCCCGCCAGGGTGTCCGTCTTGAAATGCGCCAGCAGATGCGCACGCGCGCCATCGCTTTCGAAGTGCCAGTCCGGCACCCGGGAGCGCGCGCCTTCGAACGCAAAATCGAACTCGGCGCTGTCGGCGCAGACGATCTCGGCGGGCGCGATGCGGTGCAGTTCCGATTCCAGCTGGGCGGGCGCGCATTCGGTCACGCGGAACTCGCCACTGGCCAGGTTCAGCCAGGCCAGCCCGGCGCGCGGCGCGCGGGCGTTGCCGCTGACGAACACCGCGGCCAGCGCGCGGTCCGCCTTGGCGGGCAGCAGCGCATCGTCTGTCAGGGTGCCGGGCGTCACGATGCGCACGATGCGGCGCTCGACCGGCCCCTTGGACGCGGCCGGATCGCCGATCTGCTCGCAGATGGCGATGGATTCGCCCATGGCCACCAGCCGCGCCAGGTACTGTTCCATGGCGTGTACGGGCAGGCCGGCCATCGGGATCGGCGTGCCGTTGGACGAGCCGCGCTTGGTCAGCGTCAGATTGAGCAGGCGCGCGCCGCGCTCCGCGTCTTCGTAGAACATTTCATAGAAGTCGCCCATGCGATAGAACAGCAGCAGCGGTCCGGCCTCGGCTTTGAGGCGGAGGTACTGCTGCATCATGGGAGTGTGGCCCGCGTGGGCGTCGGCGGCGGTGTTTTGCATTGCTGAATTCATGCCCGTGATTGTATCGGGGCGGGCGAGGGTTCGCCGGGCCGGGGGGCGTCGATTTTGCCCTGGCTTGTCATTTTCGGGGTCAGCGTCGCTTGGCGTGTGTTGGTTCGGACAAGTCCGATAGCAGGATGGGCAGTGGCTAATGTCGGCGCTTGCCGATGCTTCCAGCAGCGAAAATTTTCACAGTGGATTCAGACAAGGCTGATCGACAGCGCTCTTTATATTCTGGATATTCGTCGCACTACCGTTGGATCGGGCGAAATCGTGTACGACGAGTCAAGCATTGCCATTGCGCTCGCGACTGTGCAATTGGCATTGAACCCCTGTCACGGTCCTCGCGCGTGCTGAAGCGCAACCTCCGCCAAAAGACGAAATGAGAGCTCTATCTGCCATTCTGGCAATAATCGCGGTCCTGTACGGATGCTCAGATGCGCCGAGGGGGCGATGGGAAGTTACTGCGCCGGTAAAAGTCTACGCAGACGATGACGATGCTGCCCCGGTTGCCTTTTTCCTTCGACCCGGAGACAAGTGTGCCTTAAGCGAGGCTTGGGACTATGACAAGGCGTTCAGGTTTAAACGCGTCTCGTGCAGCAGGGGCGAAGGGTGGATATTGATCGACAAGGATTTCAAACTGATAGCCGCTGCGCCCTGAATAAGCTGGCAATAGGGCCGATCGAAAATCGAGTCGCGTTGGCGCCCGAGCAGCCGCCCGGCGAACCTGGCGTGATGCGCTGGTCGCTGGATTCAGGGACGATGGCCTACATGAAGTGCCGCTACCGGAACTCGCGGCATTACCTGGTCCTGGTGGCCGAAGGCGCCACGCACTGTATCGCCAGGATGGCGCCCGAGCAGCTCTTTCAGGCGTCATGTTCCGGCCCCTGAGCCTTGCTTGCAGAATCAGGCGCGTGGCCAGGAGCCTGAGCACCGAATCTGAAAGGCTTGCCCATCAGCAAGATCGGGGCGCTCTTGCACTCCTCGCTGCCGCGCGGGCACAATCGCACGTCGCGGCGCGTGTCGATGCCGCCGGAGCCACTGATCCATGCCAGATATTTCCGTTCCCGCCGTTCTGGACGCCAGCGAGCGCGTTTCCATCGCCAGTGGCGCGCACCGGGCCGAGTTCGCGCCGGGCGGGGGCGGGCGGCTGACCCGGTTGTCCACCGGCGAGCATGACTGGATCGTGCCGCTGACCGCCACGGAATGGCCGGCGGGCAAGTGGCCGCGGGCGGGGTCGTATCCTCTGGCGCCGTATTCCAACCGGATCCGCGACGGCGTGTTCACGTTCAATGGCGCCCGGCATGCGCTGCAGTCGATGCCGGGACGGCCGCAGGCGATCCATGGCGCGGGGCTGTTCCAGGCCTGGCAGGTCCGCAACCAGACCGAAGACAGCGTCGATCTGGTCCTGGACCAGCCCGCGGGCGTGCTGGGCTGGCCCTGGCCTTTCGAATGCGTGCAGCGCTGGCGCCTGGACGGGCGCGGGCTGAGTCTGGCGCTGGCCATCGTCAACCGGGGCGACACGCCGATGCCGTTTGGCCTGGGCATCCACCCGTATTTCACGGCCCAGCGCGTGACGATGCATGCGCGGCGTATTTGGCCGGCCGATGCGAATGGCCTGCCGACCGGCAGCCAGGTGACGCACGTGCGTGAACTGCGCCAGTCCGCCGAGGGCTGCGATACGTACCTGTCGCAATGGCAGGGGCGCGCGACGCTGCATTGGGCGGATGGCCACGAGCTGGCGCTGCATGCCGATCCGGCGTTCGACCATGTCGTGGTTTACACGGCGCCGGGCGCGGACTTCCTGTGTGTGGAGCCGGTGACGAATGTGGCGGACGCCTTCAACCTGGCGGCGGCCGGCGATACGCGTACCGGGATGCGGGTGCTGGAGCCCGGCGAACGCTTCAGCGCTACGACCCTGCTGGGCCTTATGCCGCGGCGGGGCGCATAAGCCTGCTGCCGGGCGGCGGCATGACGCGCGTGCGCGCGGGGCTTGGTAAGCACGGTGCGCTCCGGTGATAATCCGGTCAAACCAGAAAACCAGGAGTCGTTACGTGAAAAAGCTCAGCACCGAACAATTGCAGGCCGCGGCCGAGACGCTCCGCCGGACGCAGGCCAAGCTGGCGCGCGCGGGCAATCTGCCGCTGGAACCCACCCTCTACGCCAGCGCCAAGGGCTTTCGCCGCAACGTGCCCGAGTACGTCTGGTCCTGGCTGTCGGGGCTGCTGGCGCCGCACAAGAGCCTGTCGTCCTGGATGGATACGCACCAGCCGGGCTGGCGCGAAGGCAAGACGCCCGCGGCCGTGGTGTATGCCCGCACGGAGAACGGCTGGTTCGACTGGCTGATCGCCGAACTGGAAGCCGAGATCAACGATCCGCACGCGCGCGCCAAGCGCGACGGGCGCGCCTGACGCAAGCGGCCCAGTCCGGGCGGCCGCGCCGCTTGGGCGCTGACCTGCGACCGCGCGTATGGGCCTTTGGCTGCCCGGGCAGGGCGGCCAGCGCACAGCCCCGCGCCGCCGCAGGCCATCCCCTCTGTTAGAACCCCTCCAGCACGATCTTCCCGCGCGCCTTGCCGCTTTCGATGAAGGCGTGGGCGCGGCGCAGGTTTTCGGCGTTGATCTTGCCGTAGTGCTCTCCCAGCGTGGTGCGCAGCGTGCCGTCGTCGATCAGGCGGGCGGCCTGGTTCAGCAGTTCGTGCTGGGCAATCATGTCGGGCGTGCCGTGCAGCGGACGCGCGAACATGAATTCCCAGTGCAGCGAGGCCGACTTGCCCTTGAGCAGCCGCACGTCGATGGCTACGGGATCGTCGATCAGTGCGATCTTGCCCTGGGGCGCGATCGCTTCCGCCATTTGCGGGAAGTGCTTGTCGGTCTGGTTCAGGCCGGCGATGTAGCTGACCTCGTTAAAGCCGATGCGTTTCAGTTCTTCGACCAGCGGCTTGCTGTGGTCGATGACGTGGTGCGCGCCCAGGTCGCGCACCCAGGCCTGGGTTTCGGGGCGCGAGGCCGTGCCGATCACGGTCAATCCGGTGAGCTGGCGGGCAAGCTGCACCAGGATAGAGCCCACGCCGCCGGCTGCGCCGATGACCAGCAGGCTGCGTTGGCTGGGGGCGGCGTTGTCCAGCACCTGCAGGCGGTCGAACAGCAGTTCCCAGGCGGTGATGGTGGTGAGCGGCAGGGCGGCGGCCTGCGCGAAGTCCAGGCTCTTGGGCATGTGGCCGACGATGCGCTCGTCCACGAGGTGGCGTTCGCTGTTGGCGCCGGGGCGGTTGATGGCGCCGGCATACCAGACGCGGTCGCCCGGCTTGAACAGGCTGGCTTTGGCGCCGACGGCGCGCACGATGCCGGCGGCGTCCCAGCCGATGATCTCGGGCTGGCCGTCCTTGGCTTTGCGGTTGGCGCGGATTTTGACGTCGACCGGATTGACCGAGATGGCGTGCACGTCCACCAGCAGATCGTGGTCGCCAGGCGCGGGTTCCGCGGCGGTGATGTCCAGCAGCGCTTCGGCGTTGCTGGCGGGAAGGTTCTTGTAGTACGCGATGGCTTTCATGGAATGGGCTCGGGACGATGTAAGGAAATGACAGGAGATCAGATGATGGAGCGGACGACGCCGCCATCCACGCGCAGCGCGGCGCCGTTGGTGGCGGACGCTTGCGTGGAGCAGGCGTAGACGACCATGTTGGCGACTTCTTCGACCGTGGCCAGCCGGCGCAGCAGCGAAGTGGGCCGGTGCTGGGCGACGAAGTCGCGTTCCATCTGCTCCTGCGTGACGCCCTGTTCCTTGGCCATTTCCGCGAAGAAGTCCGATACGCCTTCGGAACGGGTAGGGCCCGGCAGCACGGCGTTGACCGTGACGCCGGTGCCGGCGGTCAGCTCGGCCAAGCCGCGCGATACGCCCAGCAGGGCTGTCTTGCTGACGCCGTAGTGGATCATTTCGGCCGGGATCTGCACGCCGGATTCGCTGGAGATGAAGATGATCCTGCCCCAGTTGGCGGCCAGCATCCGCGGCAGGTAGTAGCGCGACAGGCGGATGCCGCTCATGACGTTGGTGTCCATCATTTCCTGCCAGTCGTCGTCGGTGATTTCCGTGAACGACTTGGGCGTGAACGTGCCGGCGTTGTTGACCAGGATGTCCACGTCCGGATGCGCGGCGCAGATCGCGGCCGCGCCGTCCGCAGTGGCCACGTCCGCCTGCACCGTGCTGACCTGGGCGCCGGGCGCCTTCTCGGCCAAGACTTGCGCCGCCCGGCCCAGCTTGTCGGCGCTGCGGCCGTGCAGCACGACTTGCGCGCCGGCTTCGGCCAGCCCGATGGCGATGGCCAGTCCGATGCCGCCGGAGGATCCGGTGACCAGCGCCTTCTTGTCCTTCAATTCGATTTTCATGGGTGACTCCATGCGTGTCGGGGGAATGACTGCATCATTACCCAGCCCGCGACACTGAAAAACGGGCTAGCATCGCAGTCAGTTTCAATAAATTTTTGAAAATGAGGCGGGAATGGTCCGATTCGAGGACTTGCGCATCTTTGTCGCGGCGACGGACCTGGGCAGTTTTTCGGCGGCCGCGCGCGAGCTGGACCTGACGCCTGCGGTGGCCAGCGCCGCGCTCAAGCGCCTGGAGCTTGAACTCGAGACACGGCTGTTCGTCCGATCCACGCGCAGTCTGCGCCTGACGGGCGACGGCGAGCGCTACCTGGAGTACGCGCGTTCGGCCATCGCCGCGCTGGAGGCGGGCAAGAACGCGATGGCGCGCGACAAGACCGGCATTGCCGGCACCCTGTCGGTGTCCATCCCTTCCGACCTGGGCAGGAACGTGCTGCTGCCCTGGCTGGACGACTTCCAGCAGCAGCATCCGCGCGTGAGCTTCCAGCTGCGCATCAGCGATCGCCTGGCCGATCTGTACCGGCAGCCCGTCGACATCGCCGTGCGCTACGGCACGCCCAACGATTCCGGCCTGGTGGCCTTGCCGGTGGCTGAGCACAACCGCCGCGTGGTCTGCGCGGCGCCCGCGTACCTGGCGCGCCACGGGGTGCCCCAAACGCCCGCGGACCTGCGCCGGCACAACTGCCTGTCCTTCGTGCTGGGCGAAACGCTGCACGACCGCTGGACCTTCGAGCGCGACGGATCGAGCGTCACCGTGCCGGTCAAAGGCGACCGCGTGGGAGACGACGGAGACCTGGTACGGCGCTGGGCGCTGGCCGGCCACGGGGTGGCCTACAAATCGCGCTACGACGTGCTGATGGACCTGCGGGCGGGCCGGCTGATCGAGTTGCTGGGCGACTACGCCAGCGAGCCGTCGCCGCTGTATCTGCTGTGTGTCCATCGCATGCTGTTGTCGCCCGCCGTCAGGCGCCTGCGAGAGTTTCTGCAAGAGCGCTTCCGGACCTTCGAGGCGGGATAGGCGCCGCGCTTCGCGCCCCCCGGCACGCCGGATCAGTGCGCGGCGTGCTGCTGCCCGCTGGCGGCCCGCTTGTTCGCCGCGCGCGTGCGCGCAGCCTTCTTGGCGGCGGCCGACCGGCCTGCGGCGCCTTTGGTAGCGGCGGCCTTGCGCGCCGCGGCCGAACGGTCCGCAGCGGTGCGCTTGCCGGCGGTCTTGCTGGCGTTGCGTGACAGGGCGGCGTGCGACACCGGCTTGGCGCTTTCCTTCTTCAGCGCCTTGGTGGTGGCCTTGGCGCGGGTGGCCGATTTTGCGTGGCCATCGTGCGCTGCCTTGCTGTCCTGCTCGGCCTTGCGTTTGGTGGCCGCGCTGGCCTTCTTCGGGGCGTCCAGCTTGACGCCCGCGCGGCGCGCCTTCGACAGTCCGATCGCAATGGCTTGCTTGGTGGATCGCACGCCGTGCTTGCCTTCGCGCACATGGTCGATTTCCTCGCGCACGAATTCGCCGGCCTGGGTGGATGCGGATTTTCCCTGTCGCTTATCGCGCGCGGCGCGTTCCAGGGTTTTTCGTTCAGGCATGACTACCTCCTTTGCTTCGCGTTGCAAAAGCGGATTCCGTCGCGAGCCGAGACCGCGCGACGGAACTCGTAACACCACTCTAGCGCCGCGGGGGTATCCTGTGTGTTCGAATGGATTGCCGGTCGTAAGCGCCGGAACAAGGCCAGCGCACCGACGATTCACGACTCACCCCCCTTTGCGGAGACGAGCTATGTCGAATCATGTCTACAAGCAGATCGAACTCGTGGGCTCTTCCACCAAGTCCACCGACGATGCAATTTCCCAGGCCATCGAGCGCGCGTCCGAGACCTTGCGCAACCTGGACTGGTTCGAGGTCACCGAGGTGCGTGGCCATATCAAGGACGGCAAGGTGGCGTACTGGCAGGTCGGCTTGAAGATCGGCATGCGGCTCGAAGGGAACGGTTGACGCCGACAGCCTGGGCATTTCTTGAGCGCCCCTTCCAAGTGTTTGACGCGTAAGGGGTTTCTCGACTTGTTGTGCCACTGTTCAGAGGCTTGTCCACATTCCATGGGGACAAGCCTGCGTCCTTTTCCCCAACGGCCGGACGTTGGCTCCAGCCCTGCGGTTCAGGCGCAGGGCTGATCGTTTCTTGCCCGCGCCTTCCAAGTCCTTGGCCTGTAAGGTTTTTTGAGGACTGCCCTCATGCTGTCCTCAGGCTTATCCACATTTGACGGGGACAACCCGCAGCCCCCGGAACACCGTTTGGGCCTTTCTTGATCAGCCCTTGCAGGGCATTGATATGCAAGGGGAATCCAGACCTGCCCTCATGCTGTCCTCATGTTTTTCCACAGAACGCGGGGACAAATCCACACAGGCTCGCGGCCTTGCCCGCCGGACCGGCGATTCAGCCCTTTGCATGGGGATAACCGAGGCAAAAATCATCCAAAAGGATGATTGCGCAATTTTTGACCGCAGCTTGCAAGTGCTTGGCGGGGCAGGGGATTTTGCACCTGCCCCAAGGCTGTCCTCAGCGTTCTCCACAGTTGAAGGGGATAAGTGCGCGTCATCGTGCAGCAAAAAAAAAGCCCCCCGACGCATCGGGGGGCTTGATCGCCCGGAGGTAGAGCGGGCGATCGGCGCCGGCCCGGGCGGACCCGGCCGGCGTCGGCGGCAATCAGGCATTCAATTTCTTGATCCAGTCCACGTAGCGGTCGATCCAGCCTTGCAGGAACTTGCGGGTGCCTTCGTTGGTGATGGTGAACTGGTCGTCGACCAGGCCTTCGGTGTACTGCAGGAAGACTTCCGGCGTGGTCAGGGCATTGGCGCCTTCGGCGGCGAGGATGTTGCGCAGGTGCTGCTGCATCATTGCCGTGCCCGCGGCGCTGGGCGATGCGCCCACGATGCCGACAGCCTTGCCGGGCCACGAGTTCTGGCCCCACGGACGCGAGCCCCAGTCGATGGCGTTCTTGATGGCGGCGGGCAATGAGCGGTTGTGTTCTGGAGACACGAACAGGATGCCCTGCGCATCGGCGATCTGCTGCTTGAGCTTGGCGGCGGGAGCGGGCAGGTTGTTCTCGTTGTCCTGGTTGTAGAGCGGGATGTCGCCCAGGCTCACATACTCGAATTTGAAGTCGGCCGGAACCAGCTTTTCAAGCGCACGGGCCAGGCGCAGATTGATCGAGGCGGCGCGCAGGCTTCCGACGAAAACCGCAATCTTGTATGTGCTCATGTGCATGTGCTCCATCAGGAGAATGGGAACAGCCAGTGTAGACCTGCTCATCGGCGTGCTCAATGCCGATTGCGCATATCGTTATGGCTCCGCGCGGCCGCCAGTGTGGCGCGGGCCGATGACAGGCTCATGTCATCAGACTCACGTCATCAAGCTCACGTCATCAGGCTTACATGCGCGGACACCACACGCCAGCCTTGCGGCGTGCGCATCCAGGTCTGGCTCTGGCGGCCGATGCGGTCGCTGCCGTCGCGCTGGAACTCGATGTTGGTGGTGGCGAAGTCCGTCCCGTAGGTGGTGATGGCGGTGCGCAGGACGCGGCGCGCCAGGCCTTGCGGGGAACGTCCGGCGCGGAATTCGCGTATCGCGTCGTAGCCGTACAGGTTTTCGCTGGCGCCGTAGCGCAGCGTGTGCGGGCTGTTCCAGAACAGGGTGTCCAGGACCTCCACGTCGTTCGACACCAGGGCGGTCTCGTAGCGTTCGAAAGCGGCCGTCACTTCGGCCACGACGTCAGGCAGGTTGATTTCCATCCATCTCTCCGGAATGCACCAATACGGTGCGTTAACTAGGGGTAATCACCAATATGGTGTGTGTTGCGGTGCGAAAAAACCGGCGGCTGCCGCCATGAATCCCCGTCGCAGGGGGCAAATGCTGCGCTGCAAGGCTGGCACGCGCCTTGCTAGGGTAAACACTGCATAACACGCTGCACGCTGCCCCAGGAGTTTCGCCATGTCCAGTTCCGCTGTTTCCGCCCCGGTCACCATGCTGGTGACGCGGCACATTGCGCCCGAGCGCTATAGCGATTTTCTGTCCTGGATGCGCCAGGGCGAAATCCTGGCTGCGGGCTTCCCCGGGTTCCTGGGGTCTGGCGTGCTGCAGCCGCCCGAGGGCGGCGACGAATACCAGATCGTGCTGCGCTTTACCGATGAGGCCAGCCTCAATCGCTGGGAGAAATCCCTGCCGCGCCGCATGTGGCTGGAACGCGGCGCGAGCCTGGTGCGCGCCAGCCGCGAGCACCGCGTCAGCGGCACGCAGGAGTGGTTTGCCACGCCCAAGGCCAGTACGCCGCCGCGCTGGAAGCAGGCTGTCAGCATCTGGCTGGCCTATTTTCCGGTACTGCTGGTGTTCTCCATCCTGGTCAATGAGCACCTGAGCATCCTGCCGGTCTTCTGGCGCGTGCTGATCACCAGCGTGATCCTTACGCCCATCATGGTGTTTGTCTGCATTCCGGTCATCACGCGCGTGCTGCACCGCTGGCTGCGCGCCGGCTGAAGCGGCAATACCTGCCGCGACACTTGCCGCAATACCCGCGCCGCCGCCCTCAGGCGGCCTTGGCGCGGCGCGTGGAGTACAGGCGGTGCAGCGTGATCTTGCGCACGGCGTCCTGGCTGTCCTGGATATGGGCCTGCAGCAGCCGGGCCGCGCCGGCGCCGTCGCGCGCGAGAATGGCGGACAGGATGGCGCCGTGTTCGTCATAGGTGCTGTCGATGCGGTCGGGCTGCGTGAAATCGAGCCGGCGCACGATGCGGATCCGCTCGGTCGCCGCGCGATGCACGCGCGCAATTTCGGGGTTTCCCGCGGCCGCCACCAGTTCGATGTGAAAGCGTTCGTCCAGGTCGGCCAGCCACTCGCAATCGGTGGAGCGTTCGCTGGCGTCCACCAGCCAGATGTCCGCCAGCGGCTGCAGGGCATGCATCGGATCGGGGCCCTGGCCGGGCGCGCACAGGGCGTGCACCGCCGCCGCCTCCAGCACGCTGCGCAGTTCATAGAAGTGGTCTAGCGTGTTGAAGTCCAGCGGCCTGACCAGCCAGCCATTGCGTTGGCGGACTTCCAGGTAGCCTTCGCGTTCCAGTCGGAAGAGGGCTTCGCGCACGGGCGTGCGGCTGACCTGCAGGCGCTCGGCGATCTCGGTCTCGGTGAAGCGGTCGCCCGGCGCCAGCCGGAAATCCAGGATGTCGCGCTTGAGCGAACTGTACGCGGAGTCGGCCAGCGTGCGCGGCATGTCGATGGCGGCGAAAGCGGATTCCATGGCGAGACCTTTTGACGTTGCGGTGCGTAGGATGCGTTGCGGTTCAGATCGGCCGTGATTGCGCCGCGCCGGCCTGCTCCAGCGCGTGGGCGACGCGCAGGCAGTCGGCTTCGCGCCAGGGCGCGCCGATCAGTTGCACGCCCAGCGGCAGGTGGCCGTCCTGTTCCAGCCCGGGCCAGGTGGGCGCCGTGACGACCGGCAGGCCGATGGCCGAGATCGGTTGCGTCAGCAGCCCCATGCTGGCGCGCGCGGGCAACTCCTTGCCGCCCAGCGTCAGCCAGTCGGCGCCGATCGGCGTGGCGGAAACGGGCGTGGCCGGGGCGATCAGCACGTCGAACTGCTTGAACAGGTCCAGCGCCTCGAGATAGGCGCGATGGCGGATGCGTTGCGCCTGCTGCACCCATGCCGCGGGCACAAGGCTGCCGGCCACGAGGCGGTCGCGCGAATGCGGCTCGTAGTAGTCGTAGTGGGTGACGAGGCGGCGGCGATGCAGCGCGCCGCCTTCGGCCGCGGTGATGATGAAGGCCGCCGCGCGCGCCTGCGCGGCGCCCGGCAGTTCGACGACGGCGGTGGCGTTCAGGGCGCGCGCGGCGATCTGCACGGCGCGGCGCGCCTGCGGGCTGGCCCATTCCGAAAAATAGCCGCCCAGCACCCCGATGCGCAGATTGCCCGCGCCTTGCGCCAAGTCTGGCAGCGTGGGCGCGGCTTCGTGCTGCGCGCAGGCGACGTCGTCGGCGTCGGGCCCCTGCAGCGCGTCGTAGGCCGCGGCCAGGTCGCTGACGCTGGCCGCAAAGGGCCCCAGGTGGTCCAGGCTGCCGACAAAGGGAAACGACCCCGTGCGCGGCAGGCGCCCGAAGGTGGGCTTCAGGCCGAATACGCCGCACAGCGAGGCGGGCACGCGGATCGAACCGTTGGTGTCCGACCCCAGCGTCAGCGGCACCAGTCCCCCGGCGACGGCGGCGGCGCTGCCGCCCGACGAGCCGCCCGCGATGCGGGACGTGTCGTGGGGATTGCGGCACGCGCCGTAGTGCGTGTTTTCGGTAGTGAAGCCGTAGGCGTGCTCATCCATGTTGAGCGCGCCGACCAGCACCGCACCGGCGTCGCGCATGCGCTCGACCAGCGCCGAGTCGCGCCGCGCGGGCGGGTTGGACGCGTTGACGCGCCCGCCCGCCAGCGTGACTTCGTCGGCGATGTCGAACAGGTTCTTCACCGCGTAAGGCACGCCAGCCAGGGGCGGCAGCGTTTCGCCGCGGGCGCGGCGGGCATCAATGGCGGCCGCCTCCTGCCGGGCCCGGCTTTCCGTGATGGCGGTGAAGCAGTTGTAGCGGGGATCGCGCTCGCGCACCCGGGCCAGCGTGGCGTCCAGCACCGCGGCGGCGCTGCGTTCGCCGCTGCGGACCTGGCGGGCGATGTCGTGGGCGGGGCCGCTCACGGACGGAACACCGAAGCGGATTCCAGTTCCACGGGCAGCGGTTCGTCCGCGAAGCCGGCCGCGATGTCGTGGATGCGGGAGAACTGCTGCACCACCTGTTCAGTGGTGGACTCGCGCAGGGCGTACCCCGACAGCGCCAGCGCGCTGCGCACGTATTGGTCGATGGTTTCCTGGGTCATGGCGGATTCTCCCGGTGAAAGCGATGGATTACTTGCGCACTTCGCGCTGGAAGATTTCCAGGCTCAGTTTCTTCATCTGGATGAAGCTGGGTTCGGACAGCGTTTCGACGGTGCGGGGGCGCGCGTCGCCGTAGTCGAGGATTTCCGCGACGCGGGTGGGGCGCTTGGTCAGCAGCAGCACCTGGTCCGCCAGGTACACGGCCTCTTCCAGGTCATGCGACACCAGCAGCATCGTGGTGCCGGTCTGCATGAACACTTCCTGCAGCTTTTCGCGGATGAACAGCGTCATCTCGAAGTCCAGCGCCGAAAACGGCTCGTCCAGGAACAGCACTTCGGGCCCGGGAGCCAGCGCGCGCATGATGGACGCCGTCTGCTGCTGGCCGCCGGAAAGCTCGTAGGGATAGCGCTTGAGGTCGAACTTGACGTCGAACGAGGCGACCAGCTCCTCTACGCGCGCATCCACCTCGGCCTTGCTGCGGCCTTCCAGGCGCAGCGGGTAGGCGATGTTGTCGATGGTGCGCAGCCACGGGAACATGGCTTCGCGGTAGTTCTGGAAGACGTAGCCGATCTTGGTCTGGGCCAGCGATTTGCCGTCGAAGAGGATTTCGCCGGAGTCGATGGGGATCAAGCCTGCGATCATGTTGATCAGCGTGGACTTGCCGCAGCCGTTGGGGCCGAAGACCGAGACGATCTTGCCCTTGGGAATGTCCAGGTTGAAGTCTTCATACAGCGGCCAGCCCGCAAAATACTTGGTCAGGCCGCGGATCGTGATGTGGGTGCCTAGCGGGCCGGGCTGGAAGGGGGCCGTGGCCGGGCCGGGCGCAATGACGGGATTGATGACGGTGGACATTTAACGGCCGCTCCAATGGACCACGCGCTTTTCCAGCACGAGAAAAAGTATGTTCAGCACGTAGCCGAGCGCGCCGGCCGCCAGGATGGAGGCGTACATCTCGCGCACGTTCAGCACCTGCTGCGCATTGATGATGCGATTGCCCAGGCCGCTGTCCGACCCGATGAACATTTCGGCGACGATCACGATGACCAGCGCCATCGACACCCCGCTGCGCAGCCCCACGAACGTGGGCTGCAGGCTTTCCCAGATCAGGACGTCCTTGAAGATCTGCCAGCGCGAGGCGCCCATGACGCGCGCCGCCATCACGCGCTGCTTGCGCGCATTGATCACGCCGTAGGCGCTGTTGAACAGGATCACCAGGACGGCCGCGAAGGCCGCGATGGCGATCTTGTTCATGTCCGTCACGCCGAAGATCATCAGGAACAGCGGTATCAGCGCGGAAGAGGGCGTGGACCGGAAGAAGTCGACCAGGAACTCGACGCTGCGGTAGGCCTTTTCATTGCTGCCCAGCAGCACGCCCAGCGGCACGCCGATCACGCCCGCGATCAGGAAGGCCTGCAGGGTGCGGTTCAGCGATGACAGGAAGTCGCCCAGCAGCGGCCCGCCCGCCATGCCCTTGACCAGGGCCACGATGGTGGCGCTGGGCGTGGGCAGCAGCACGGGGCTGACGAGGTTCAGGCGCACCACCAGGTCCCACACCACGAACAGGGCCAGCGGCCCGATCAGGGGCAGGAGGCGCGAGGCGTCGAACTTGCGCGGCGGCTTGGAGACGGGGGCGCTGGCTGCGCCGTTTGCCGTGGTTGCGCTCATGGTTCAGCCTTTGTAGAGCATGGTCGACACATCGACCTTCTGCGCGAAGATGCCCTTTTCAGTGAAGAGGTCGAAGAATTTCTGGAAGTACTGGATGTCGCTGGGCGTGAACTCGTTGTGCAGCGTGTAGGCGGCCAGGGGCACTTCCTCGGTCATCGGCCCTTCGATGGCGGTGTAGCCCTTCATGAAGGGGCGCGCCTCTTCGGGCTTGGTGCGGATCAGTTCGATGCCGCGCGCGTACGCGGCGATGAATTTCTTGCTTTCCTCGGGATGCTTTTTCAGGAAGGCGGTGGTCAGCGAGGCCGATCCGCCGAACCACGGCGCCATGGGATCGCCCAGGACGTACTTGGCGATGACGCCGGTTTCCAGAACGCGGGTCGTGCCGTTCAGGCGGCCCACCGTGCCCGTGGGTTCCAGCGTGTAGCACGCATCCAACTGGCCGGCGGCAACCGCGGCGACGTGCTGGCTGATCGCCAACTCGACCACGGTTGCCCCGGTTGCGCCGGCGCGCTCCAGTACTGCTTTGGCCAGCGTGGAATTCTGGATGCCGGGTCCAGATCCGACCTTTTTCCCCTTGAGGTCTGCAATGGATTTGATGGGACTGTCTTTCGCGACGATGAACTCGTCCAGCACGTTCTTGGCGTTGCTGGGGTTGGACGCAAAAATCTTGAACAGGCCGGGCGAGGCGATTTCGCCGATGGCCAGGTTGGCCGAGCCCGTGCCGTTGGCGCTGCCGTCGGCGCGGCCGGCCAGCATGGCTTCCATGACCTGCTGCGCGCCGGCGAACTTCAGCGGCTCGACGTTCAGGCCGGCTTCCTTGAAGTAGCCCTTTTCGATGGCGGCGTAAAACGGCAGGCCGGCCGCGACAGGCCAGAAGCCGATGCGGATGACCGGGCCGGATTGCGCGCGCACCAGCGCCGGCGCGGCCAGCGTCGCGGCGCCCATGGCGGCGCCCTGGATCAGCCGGCGGCGGGTGGCATTGAAGGCGTAGGACGCATTGCGGTTGATCATTCGTGGCTCCTGGTCTGCTGGAAGGTGGGTGCTTGTAGACAAGCTTGCATACCAGTCCATCAAGCAAGACCCGTGCCAGCTTTTGTCCGGCAAGGGTTTCCCTGTGGCGCGGCGCGCCGGGGCGTCAGCCTGGTGCTGGCCATGATCCAAATTGGTGCATGGCGCACCACATAAGGGGGACGCCGACCGGCAACGCCGCGGCGCCCGCGATGGCGGTAGCATCTGGACCATGAACACGCGCTTTGTAGAAGCCTTCCTGTGGTCGGCCCGCCTGGGCAGTTTCCGGGCGGCCAGCGACCGCCTGCACATCACCCAGGCGGCCGTGGCCAACCGCATCGCTTCGCTTGAAGAAGACATCGGCGCCCGCTTGTTCGAACGCGACGCCAAGGAACTGAAACTCACCGCCGTCGGCACGCGCCTGCTGGACTATGGCGAACGCCTGCTGGAAATCCGCCAGCAGATCCTGTCGCTGGGCAAGCGCGGCGACGAGGTCGCCGGGCTGGTGCGCATCGGCGCCATCGAAACCGTGGTGCACACCTGGCTGATCGGCTTCCTGACGAACCTGCGCTCCACCTATCCGGGCATCGAGGTGCAGTTGACGTCCGAGACCACGCGCGCGCTGCATCGCGGGCTGCGCGAAGGTACGCTGGACATCGCCCTGCAGACCGATCTGCTGAACGACACCGGCATCATCAGCATGCCCTGCCTGCCCATGGAGATGGGCTGGGTGGGGCCGCCGGGAGGCGAAGAATCATTGACCGCGCACCAGCTGCTGAGCGAACCCGTGCTGACCATGAGCCCGGGTTCGCAGCCGCACGAAGCGCTCAAGGCGCTGTACCGCGAAGTCGGCATGCCGCAAGGCAAGGTGCATTTCGTCAGCTCGATCTCGGCGCTGGCGCGGCTGGTGCGCAGCGGCTTCGGGCGTGCGCTGGTGCCGCTGCCTCCCATCTATGAATACGTCGCGCGCGGCGAGCTCCAGGTGATCCGCACCGACATGCCCGTGCCGCCGCAACTGCTGGTGGTCAGCTACCTGGAAAGCGGCGGATCGGACGCCATCCGGCTGGTCGCCGAACTGGCCAGCCGCGCCTCGGATCAGTTCACGGCGGCCGTGGTGGCGCCCCGCATGGGTTCGGCGCGCTGACTGGTTCAGACCTTCCCCAGGGCGGCGTTCAGTAATTCTGTTGCCGCGCGCAAGAATTATTTGTTTGTGCCGGGCCCCGAGGCGGCTGAAGATGATGGCTTCCGCCAACCTGGACCTTCCTCTTGCGCTTATGAGCCTGCATATCGAATCCCCGCTTGCGCCCCACGGGCTGCTGTTTGTCGCGACCGACGTGGACGCCGCCGACGAGGCCGACTTCAATCGCTGGTACGACCGCGAACACGTCGAAGAGCGCGTGCGCATTCCCGGCTTTCTGTCGGGGGCGCGCTATCAGTCGCGCGATGGCGGCCGCAAGCACCTGGGCCTGTACCGCACGTGCTCGTTGGACGCCTTCACCAGTTCCGCCTATCGCGCGGCGTTCGAGCGCCAGACGGCCTGGTCGGTGACCAACCTGGGGCGCATGCGCGATCCGATGCGCCGCGTGTGCGCGGTGGAAGCCGTGACCGGTTTCGGCAGCGGCAGCCAACTGGTGGTGCTGCCCCTGGCGGCGGATGGCGCCGGCGCGCCGCTCGCGCGGGCGCGCAACGCGGGCGCCGAGCTTTCCGGGGCGGATGGTTTTGTCCAGTCCTACCTGCTGGTTCCAGACGCGGCGTTGAGTACGCCGCTGCCGCGCGAGGCCACGGAAGGCCGGGTCCTGGCCCCGATGTTCGTCGTCGAGGCCAGCACGCCGGCTGCCGCGGCGGCGCTGCGCGCCGGGGCGGCCGCCGCATTCGACGCCGATCCGTCCGCCGCCTGGCAGTTCGAGCTGGGCTGGAAGCTGGACGCTTCGGACTTGCGCTAGGGAAGGTCTGAACAACTCAGACCCTCCCTAGGGGCGCGGCGAGCCTGCCCCCGATCGGCCGCGTTAATGGGCCTGCGGATCGAACTTCTTGACCAGCACGGCCCACTTGTCATGCTCGCCCTTGATGAACGAGGCGAACTGCGCGGGCGTGCCGCCCACGGGCTCGGCGCCTTCGCGCAGCATCTGCTCGTTCAGCGCGGGCAGGCTGGCGTTCACTTCGCGGTTGACCAGATCCACGACCTGCTGCGGCGTGCCCTTGGGCCCGAAGAAGCCGAACCAGGACCCCGCGTCGAAGCCCGGATAGCCGGATTCGGCGATGGTGGGCAGGTCGGGCAGGGTGGCGGACCGCTGCGAGGTGCTGACGGCCAGCGCACGCAGCTTGCCGGACCGGATATGCCCGATGACCGACGGGATGGTCGCAAACATGAAGTCGATGCGTCCAGCCAGCAGGTCGTTGACGGCGTCGGCGCCCTTGTACGGGATGTGCGTGGCCTTCACCTTCAGTTCGTCCATCAGCATGTAGCTGGACAGGTGGGACGAGGTGCCCACGCCGGTCGAGCTGTAGTTGAGCTGGCTAGCGGTCTTCACGTATTTCAGGAAGCCCTGGATGTCCTTGGCCGGCGAGGACGGCGGCACCACCAGCACGTTGGGTACGGTGGCGATCTGCACCATCGGCACCAGGTCGGTCAGCGGGTTGTAGGGCAGCTTGTTCAGCGACGGGTTGACGGCGATGGGGCCGACGGAGTTGACGATCAGCGTATGACCATCGGGCGCCGCTCGCACCACGTATTCGGTGCCGATGTTGCCGCCCGCGCCTGGTTTGTTCTCGACGACGAAGGGCTGGCCCAACTTCTGCGTCAGCGTGTTGGTGACGCTGCGGGTGAGCGTGTCTGTGGTGCCGCCGGGCGAGAAGGCCACGATGACCTTGACGGGCCGGTCGGGATAATCCGCGGCGCCGGCGGCCGGGGCCATACAGGCGGCCGCCAGCCCCGCGCAAGCGATCAAGGCTTGGGCAGTATTCATGATGTCTCCTCGCGTGGTCGTTGTCGTGTGATTGAGGGCGCCGTGCCGCCACGCCGGCCGGCGCCAGATAAAGCGGGAATTCAGTCGCGATAGCCCGGGTCGATCCGGTCCAGCTTGCGCAGCAGGGCGGGCCACTCCATCACGCCGTAGGGGCGGCGCGTGCCGGGCTGGTAGTTGTTCCAGGTGGCTTCCAGCACGGGCCGGGGCACGGCCTGCAGCGGCGCGCCCGTCGCCATGGCGGCCAGCTGCGAGCGGCAGGCCAGTTCCAGTCGGTGCATCCAGTTGAAGGCCTCGCCCACGGTGCGGCCCACGGTCAGCGCGCCGTGGTTGCGCAGGATGAGCGCTTCGCCGTCGCCCAGGTCCTCCAGCAGCGATGCCTGTTCTTCCGTGCCCAGCACCACGCCCTGATAGTCGTGGTAGCCGATCTTCAGGAAGCGCATCGCCGTCTGCGTGATCGGCAGCAGGCCGCACTCCAGGGACGACACGGCCATTGATGCCCAGCTGTGCGTGTGGATGACGCAATCCACCTCGTGCCGGTGCGCATGCACTGCGCTGTGGATCACGTAGCCGGCCTTGTTGATGCCGTAGTCCAGGTCGCCGAAATCGGGCTTGGACAGGATGGTGCCGTCCACGTCGACCTTGATGAGGCTGGAGGCGGTGATTTCCTCGTACATCATCCCGTAGGGGTTGATGAGAAAGGCGTTGTCCTCGCCGGGCACGCGGGCGGAAATGTGGTTGGCCATCATGTCGGCCATGCCGTAGAGCTCGACCAGCCGATAACAGGCGGCAAGGTCGACGCGGGCCTGCCATTCCGCGTCCGAGCAGTGCGCACGCATGGAGGAAATGCCCAGGCGTCCTGGGCGTGGGGTAGGAGTTGTCATCGGAATTCGTGAAGGTCGCTCGCCATCGCACCATGCAATGGCTTGATGCAGGTCAATTTATCTGCAGATAAAGCGCCCGGCTAGGCATGCCGGGGGCATGGGGGCATCACGAATCGAGAAGGGTTGCGCCCGGCCACCCGCCATGGCGGACCAGCGCGCGCATCGCGTCCAGCAGCACCACTCGGGCGGCCAGGGCGGCCGGCGACAGTTCGTCGTCGCTGATGCAGTAGATCTGGTTGCGGCGGAAAAGAAAGGGGTCGTCGATGGGGTGCATGTTCAGCACACCGGATTCGACGCGGGCCACGGCGGCCCCGGGCTGGATCGTGGCGATGGGATGGGCCTGCACCAAATCCATCAGCGTCGTCAGGCCGTCCACTTCGACGCCGATCCAGGGTTCGATGCCCGCGCGCTCGAAGGCCGCTTCGACCCAGGCGCGCAGGCCATGCGCCTTGCTGGTGACGGCCAACGGCAAGCCGGCCAGCTGCTCCATGCGGGCGGGCTCGCCATCGGGCAGGGGCAGCATGCCGCGCGGCGCCAGCAGGAACAGCCTTTCGTCCAGCACGGGGACGACGCTGCGGCCCTGCGCGGTGTCGTTCTGGAACAGCACCGCCAGGTCCAGGCGCCGGGCGTTGAGCAGTTCGCCCAGGTTGCCGGACAGTCCTTCGACCAGGTGCAGGCGCACATTGGGATAGCGCTCGGTCATGGCGGCGTACAAGGGGCGCGCCAGGAGCGAGGCCGTGGTGGGCGCGAAGCCTACGCTCACCGTTCCCGCCAGGCGGGCTTCGCGCGCGGCCGCCACGGCGTGTTCCGCGTGCCGCAGCGTCAGTTGCGCCTGGCGCAGGAAGGCCGCGCCCGCGGGCGTGGGCGCCACGCCGGTGGGGCTGCGCGTGAGCAGCCGGGTCGCCAGCTCGCTTTCCAGCCGGCTGATCTGCTGGCTGAGCGCCGACGCGACCACGCCCAGGTCGCGGGCGGCGCGGCCGATGCTGCCAAGTTCGGCGACGCGGACGAAATAGCGGAGTTGGCGCAGTTCCATGGGGACGGGGCGGGTGCGGCGGAAAAGTGGGCGGGAGGGCTGAATTATGCGTGCGGCAGCAAAATTTTTCGTTCAAAAAAATGTCAGCTATCTGAATTCCGCCTGAATATCAAACGAAAATTGTTTACACTCGCATCCACAAAATTTCAAGCTGGATGGGTCCGCCGCGGGGGCGGGGCCGTCCGATTTACGGGAGAAAGTCGATGCGCAAGTTGCTATTGGGTGCGGTGCTGGCCGCCGCGGTGTACGGCGGAACGGCGCATGCCGCGGTTGAGCCCAAGGCCGTGGTCGCCACCTACTCGGACCTGGCGCTGGCGGGTTACGAAGATTCGCTGGCGGCCGCCAAGAAGCTGCGCACCGCCATCAATGCCCTGGTCGCCAAGCCCAGCGCCGAAACGCTGAAGGCCGCGCGCGAAGCGTGGATTGTGGCGCGCGTGCCCTACCAGCAGACCGAGGCCTACCGCTTCGGCAATCCCATCGTCGACGACTGGGAAGGCCGCGTGAACGCCTGGCCGCTGGACGAAGGCCTGATCGACTACGTCGACGCGTCCTACGGCACGGGGAACGACGAAAACGCCTACTACGCCGTCAACGTCATCGCCAATTCCAAGATCTCGGTTGGCGGCAAGACGGTCGACGTGACCAAGATCACGCCCGAACTGCTGTCCGACGTGCTGCACGAGGCCGATGGCAATGAAGCCAACGTCGCCACGGGCTACCACGCCATCGAATTCCTGCTGTGGGGCCAGGACCTGAACGGCACCGGCGCCGCGCCCGCGGACCGCAAGGGCACGCCGCAGGAACGGCACTCGGGCAATCGTCCGCACACCGACTTCGATCCGAAGCAGTGCACGGGCGGCCACTGCGAGCGTCGCGTCGAGTTCCTGAAGGCTGTGACTGATTTGCTGGTAACCGATCTGGAAGAAATGGTGGGCAACTGGAAGAAGGACGGCGCCGCGCGCAAGGCGGTCGAGGAAGACCCCAAGGCGGGCCTGATCGCCATGCTGACCGGACTGGGCAGCCTGTCGTACGGCGAACTGGCGGGCGAACGCATGAAGCTCGGCCTGATGCTGCACGACCCCGAAGAAGAGCACGACTGCTTCTCGGACAACACGCACAACTCGCACTATTACGATCAGATCGGCATCCGCAACGTCTATCTGGGTTCGTACACCCGCATCGACGGCAAGACGGTGTCGGGCGCGAGCCTGTCGGAACTGGTCAAGGCCAAGGACGCGAAGCTGGACGCCGAAGTGCGCGCCAAGCTGGACGCCACGGTGGCCGCGATGCAGGCCATGAAGACCCGCGCCGAGACGGTCGAAACCTACGACCAGATGATCGCGGACGGCAACAAGGAAGGCAACGCCGTGGTGCAGGCCGCCATCGACAGCCTGGTCGCCCAGACGCGCAGTCTGGAGCGCGTGATTGCGCTGCTGGAACTCGGTAAGGTCGCCATCGAAGGTTCCGACAGCCTGGATAAACCCGACGCCGTATTCAAGTGAAACTCGTATTAGCCGCCGTACTGGCGGCGTCGGCCCACGCCGGCGCCGCCGCAGCGCCCGCCGCTCCCGGCGGGCGTGACGATCTTACGCCCGAAGACCTTAAGCGCGTCACAGCCATCACCGCGCCCACGCGCGACTTCTCGAAGGTGGAAACCTTCGAGTCCATGCAGGCCGGGGCCGCCACCACCAATAAGCTCATCAACGCCGATATTTTTTCGCAGCCGTCGGCCAATATGAGTTTCGAGGGGCGCCAGGAATTCCAGGTCGGCAACGGCCTGTTCCGCAAGGACTGGGTGTCCGCGCCATCGTCGACGCAGGCGTCCGACGGGCTCGGGCCGCTCTTCAATGCGCGCTCCTGTCAGGCCTGTCACACCAAGGACGGACGCGGCACGGTGCCCGGCTTCGATCCGCTGGAGCGCACGGACGCCGTGGCGCTGCTGCTGCGCTTGGCCGTGCCGGAAGGCGCCGACCGTGGCCATCCAAAGCTCGCGGCCGGGGAAATCGCAGCGCTGCCCGAACCCGTGTACGGCGTGCAGCTGCAGAACTTCGCCGTAGCCGGGCTGCCCGCCGAAGGCCGCATGGAGATCGAGTACGAGCCCGTGCCGGTGGCCCTGCGCGGCGGCGAGACCGCCACGCTGATGAAGCCCACGTACCGCATCGAGAACCTGGGCTACGGGCCCATGCGCGCGGATACGCAGATCTCGCCACGCCTGGCGCCGCCCATGATCGGGCTGGGCGTGCTGGAATCCATCCACGAAGCCGACATCCTGGCCAACGTGGGCGCGGACAAGCGCGACGGCATCGTCGGCAAGGCCAACTGGGTCACCGATGCGCGCACCGGCGCGCGCGTGCTGGGCCGCTTCAACCTGAAGGCGGGGCAACCTACGGTCGAGCAGCAGAGCGCGTCGGCGTTCTCCAACGACATGGGGCTGTCCACGCCCATGTTCCCCAAGCATTCGGGCGAATGCACGCCCGCGCAGGCGCAGTGCCTGGATATGCCGCACGGCGCGCAGCCGCGCTTCGGCGCGGAGGAAGTGCCGGCCAAGCTGATGGACTTCGTCACCATCTATTCGACCAACCTGGCGGTGCCGGCGCGCCGCGACGCGGACGATGCGCGCGTGCTGGCCGGCAAGAAGCTGTTCTATGAGGCCAATTGCGTGGCCTGCCACGTGCCCAAGTACGTGACCAGCCGCAATGCCAAGCAGCCCGAGCATCGCTTCCAGCTCATCTGGCCCTACACCGACATGCTGGTGCACGACATGGGCGACGACCTGGCAGACGGCGTGTCCGACGGGCTGGCCAATGGCCGCGAATGGCGCACGCCGCCGCTGTGGGGCATCGGCCTGACCAAGACCGTGAACCCCAACGCGACGTGGCTGCACGACGGACGCGCCCGTACGCTGCTGGAGGCCGTGCTGTGGCACGGCGGCGCGGCCAAGCCGTCGCGCGACCGCGTCGTGGACATGACGCCCGAAGAACGCGCGGACCTGATCCGCTTCCTGGAGTCCCTGTAATGGCCCGATCCGTCAAACGCGTGTTCAAGCAGGCCGTGGCCGCGGCGCTGATGCTGGCGGCTCCGCTGGCCGCGGGCTCCGCCTTGCCGGCCGATCTGGGCGAGCGCCTGGCGCGCGATTACGCGCGTCCTGCGGTTGCCAGGATGACGGACGCGGCGGCGGCGCTGGAAGGCGCGCTGGGAGGCTGGTGCGCCAAGCCGGATGCCGCGGGAGCAAAGCGCGTCGGCGAGGCGTTCGCGACGCTGGCGCAGGCCTGGTCCGGCGTAGAGATCTTGCGCTTCGGCCCGCTGGTGCAGGCCAACCGCTTTGAGCGACTGGCGTTCTGGCCCGACACGCGCGGCGTGATGCCCAGGCAGGTGCAGGCGCTGATCGCGGCCAAGGACGAAGCGCTGCTCCAGCCCGGCGCCCTGGCCGGCCGCAGCGTGGCGGTGCAGGGCCTGCCCGCCCTGGAATACGTGCTGTACGGCGAGCCGGACCTGCTCAAGCAGGGCGGCGCGCCCGGCTTTGCCTATGCCTGCGGCTACGCGCTGGCGGTGTCGGCCAATGTCGCGGCGATTTCGCGCGATGTGGGAACGGCCTGGAGCGCCCAGGGTGAGTTCGGCCGGCAGTTCGCCAAGCCCCAGCCGGGCAATGACCTGTATCGCGATCAGCAGGAAGTGGCGGCCGAGGCCATGAAGGCCCTGTCCACCGGACTGCAGTTCGCGCGCGACGTGAAGATCGTGCCGGTGCTGGGCGACACGCCCGAGGCGGCGCGGCCCAAGCGCGCGGCGTTCTGGCGCAGCGGTCTGTCCACGCGCCTGCTCGCCGCCAACGTGGATGCGTTGAAGGCGTTCTACGAGGCGGGCGGCTATTCCATGCCCGCCGGCGGCGAATGGATGGATGCTTCCGTGCGCGGCGAATTGTCCAGCGCCGCGCAGACCCTGCGCGCCGTGCCGGTTCCGCTGGACCAGGCGCTGGTGGGCGAGGAGGGGCGCCGCCTGCTCCTGCTGGCGTCGCTGACCATCAAGAATGCCAAGGCTATCGTCGACCAGGATCTGGCTCCGGCCCTGGGCGTCACGATCGGATTCAATGCGCTCGATGGCGATTGACCGGCGCCGCTTCCTGTCGCTGGCGGCCGCGCTGGGGCTGCCGCCCAGCGTTGCCCTGGCCGCCGCGCCCGCCAGGAACGAACGCCTGTACCTCAGCGCGCGTAAGCGCGGCGGGCGCGACGAAGCCGTGCTGCTGGACGAGGCCGGCCGCGACAGGCTGGCGGTCCCCATGCCGGCGCGCGGCCACAGTTTTGCGATCGACCCCGCCGGCCAGCGCGCGGTGGTGTTCGGCCGCCAGCCCGGCTTCTTCGCGCTGGGCTTCTCGCTGGCGGACGGCGAACCTGTCGCCTTGCCGTTGCCCGAAGACAGGCACTTCTTCGGGCATGGCGCGTACGTGCAGGGCGGCCGCCTGCTGGCCGCCACCGAAAACGACTTCGAGGCGGGACGCGGCGTGCTGGGCCTGTACGACGCCACGCCCGGCGGCGGCTACCGGCGCGTGGGTGAATACGACTGCGGCGGCATCGGGCCGCACGAGGTCGTGCTGATGCCCGACGGCAAGACGCTGTGCGTGGCCAACGGCGGCATCCTGACCCATCCCGACTACGGCAAGCTGGAGCTCAACCTGGACACGATGCGGCCGTCCCTGGCCTATATCGACGCGGCCAGCGGCCAGCTGCTGGAAAAGGTCGAACTGGACCCCGCGCTGCATCGGCTGTCGATCCGGCATCTTGCGCTGGCCGCCGACGGCGCCGTCTGGTTCGGCTGCCAGTACATGGGGCCGGCGGCCGACCGGCCCGCGCTGGTGGGCAGGCATCGCCGCGGCGCCGCGCTTGAACTCTTCGAGGGTCCGCACGAGACGCTGCGCAACATGCGCAACTACGTCGGCTCGGTGGCGGTCGACGCGTCGGGCGGCATCGTGGCCACGTCCAGTCCGGTGGGCGGACAGGTGATCTACTGGGACGCCGCGAGCGGCAAATGCCTGGGAACCACGTCGCTGCCCGACGGCTGCGGCGTCGCGCCCGCCGCGCAGACGGGCTTTCTGGTAAGCAGCGGTCTCGGCGCCATGCTGCGCACGGATGCCGCGGGCCGCGAACAGCCGGTGCTGCCGCCGTCGCGCGAGCTGTCCTGGGACAATCACTTCCGCATCGTGCCTGCGTGATTGCACTCCTTACAAAGCCTGACATTCAGGCCCTGCGCCGCACCCCATCGTGCAAGCCGCTTCTGATACAGTCTTCGGTCGATTTTTCTCGCAGGAGGTCCCCATGGATGAGGCCGTAAAAGAGTTCTATGTCTGGGCGCCCAGGCTGATGGATATGGGCGTCAATCTGCTCATCGCGTTGCTGATACTTGGCATCGGCTGGTGGGCGTCGTCGCTGTTGGGCGGCTGGGTGCGCCGGGCCGCCACCCGTTCCCCCAAGGTCGATCCCACCATCGTGCCCATGTTCTCCACCACGGTGATCTGGGCGGTGCGGATCTTCACCGTTATCGCCGTGCTGGCGCGCTTCGGGGTGCAGACGGCCAGCCTGATCGCAGTGCTGGGCGCCGCCGGCCTGGCGGTTGGCCTGGCCTTGCAGGGCACGCTGCAGAACATCGCCGCGGGCATCATGCTGCTGATGCTGCGCCCCATCCGCGCGGGCGAATACGTCGCGCTGAGCTCGGGCTCGGAAGGCACGGTAGAGGAAGTCGGCCTGTTCCTGACCCGCCTGATCCAGGGCGATGGCATCCACCTGACGCTGCCCAACAGCACCGTATGGAACGCCACCATCATCAACTACAGCCGCAACAAGACGCGCCGCCTGGATATCCCGGTGCCGGTCCGTTATGGCGATGACCTGCAGGCCGTGGTGGCCAAGCTGCAACAGATCGTGGACGCGCGGCCCGACGCGCTGAAGGATCCGGCGCCGCAGGTGAAGGTGTTCGACTACAAGGAAAACGGCGTCACCGTGAACGTGCGCGTCTGGGCCGAAGTCGGCAAGTACTGGGAGCTGCGCTGGAGCCTGTACCAGCAGATCCGCAGCGAACTGGAAGAGGCGGGCTTCCAGCCGCCGATCCCGCTGCGCGAGATCCAGAATCCCAAGACCGGCGCGGCCGCGACCTGATCCCCCATCTGTCCGCCGCAATGCAAAGGCGCTCCATCGGAGCGCCTTTTTTCTTCGGCCGCGCGGCGGCGTTTGTCAGGTCGGGACGGCCAGCCTGGCCAGTTCCGTCTTGATCCAGCCCGCGATCTCGCGCTGGCGCTGGGCCGGCATGCGGTCGATGATGGCGGTGACGCTGACGGCCAGCAGCGGCGCGCCTTGCGGATCCAGCAGCGCGCAGCCCACGCCCAGCGCGCCGCGCACGGCATGGTTGCCCACCACCGAATAGCCGCGGGCCCGGGTGTTTTCGATCAGGCGGTACATCTCCTGGGGCGTCATGCCGCCGTATTCGTCCAGCCTGCCGGAATTGCGCTCGACGATGCCGCGCGCCACGTCGTCGGGCAGGGCGGCCAGCAGCGCCATGCCGCCTGAGCCCACGCCCAGCGGCTGGCGCTTGCCCGCATAGGTGGCCAGGATCTGCACCGGGTAGCTGCCGATCTCGCGGTGCAGGCTGATCGAGTCGTCCTCTTCCCGCACCACCAGGAACACGGCATCGCCCGTCCGGTCGGCCAGGCGGCGCAGTACCGGCAGCAGCTGGCGCACGCGCGGATCGCGCGAGCGCGTGTCGGGATCGACCGCCAGTTGGGCACGGTATTTCTTGGTGCCCGTCACAGGCAGGACCAAGCCGGCGTCCAGCAGGGCGGCCAGCAGGCGGTAGATGGTGGGACGCTGTATGCCCGTAAGGCGGGCAATGTCAGTCACGCTCAGGCCGTCAGGACCCTGGTCCCGCAGGGCGGCCAGGACGGCCAGACCGCGCCGCAAAGTGCGTGGGCCTGCGGCCGCGGCATCGCTGTCTTGCATGCAAATCTCTGAAAACTAAGGGTTATCAAGGGGCGGACAAGGGAAAACCATTGTCCGTAGGGTGGACTCTACCTTGATGTAATCCATGTGTATAGCGCAGAATGCGACCATCCAATAATTCGAATCGTCCATCTAATGGACAGTACCTGCACGGAGACACTATGACTACAGGTCAAAAGCCTGGCCTGCGGCGTCTGGCCGCCACCCTTCTGGCCACCGCCGCAAGCGCATTCGCAATGGGTTCCGCCCACGCCGCCTATCCCGACAAGCCTGTCCGCATCGTGGTCGGGTTTTCCGCTGGCGGCACCACCGACGTGATCGCCCGCATCATGGCCAAGGAACTCACCGAGTCCCTGGGCCAATCCTTCGTGGTTGAGAACAAGCCGGGCGCCGGCAGCAACATCGCCACCGACCAGGTCCAGCGCGCCACGCCCGACGGCTACACGCTGCTGTTCGTGGCCGTCACCAGCGCCATCAACCAGACGCTGTACAAGAACGTCTCGTTCGACCTGACCAAGGACTTCGCGCCGGTCGCCCTGGGCGCCAAGGTGCCGAACATCCTGGTCGTGAATCCCCAGGTGCCCGTCAAGTCCGTGAAGGAACTGGTGGACTACGCCAAGAAGAATCCTGGCAAGCTGGCCTTCGCGTCGTCGGGCAGCGGCACGTCCATCCACATGGCCGGCGAGCTGTTCAAGATGAAGGCGGGCATCGACGTGCTGCACGTGCCCTACAAGGGCAGCGCCCCGGCCATGACCGACCTGATCGGCGGCCAGGTGCAGTTCATGTTCGACAACATGCCGTCGGCGTGGCCGCACGCCCAGTCGGGCAAGCTGCGCGCCCTGGCCGTGACCACCCAGGAACGCTCCAAGAGCGCGCCGGACCTGCCGACCATGCAGGAATCGGGCTTTGCCGGTTTCGACGTGTCGTCGTGGTTCGGCCTGCTGGCGCCGGCCGGCACCCCGCCGGAAGTGATCAACAAGCTCAACGCCGCCATGCAGAAGGCGCTGGACAAGGCCTCGGTGCAGGAAAGCTATGAAAAGCTGGGCGCTGTGGGCGTGAAGACCACGCCGGCCGAATTCGGCCAGTTCATCAAGTCGGAAGTCGAAGGCTGGGCCCCGGTGGTCAAGGCTTCGGGCGCGAAGGTCGACTGATCGGGCGGGCGGCCAGCCGCCCTTGTTTCGGTCAGCAAAAAGGGACGGGCAATGGCCCGTCCCTTTTTTATATCTGCGCAATGCCTGCGGCGCAGGCTACTTCTTTTTTGCCGCGTTTAGCATCGCCGTGCAGACACCGCGCATCATGTCGACTTCATCGCGGGTCAGGGACAGCCGGGAAAACAGGTGCCGCATGCGCGGCATCAGCTTCTTGGGATGGGCAGGGTCCAGGAATTGGACGCCGATCAGCGCTTCCTCCCAGTGCGCCAGGAACGCCTGGACGGCCTCGCTGGAGGCGGGCGCGGCGCCGCGCGCGGGCTCCTGGGCGGTCGACTGGGGCAGCAGGGCGGCCCCCTGGTCGACCAGCAGCGCGTAACGCAGCTCCCAGGCGGCCAGTTGCAGCGCCTGGGCGACGTTCAGCGAGCTGTACTCGGGGTTGGCAGGGATGTGGCAGATGCGGTGGCACAGCGCGATCTGAGCGTTCGTGAGGCCGGCGCGCTCGGTGCCCAGCACCACGGCGGTCACGCCCTCGGCCGTTTCGGCCAGGTGGGCGCAGGCCAGGTCGGCCGCCTGGCGGATGTCGCAGGGCGGGGGGCCCAGGTCGCGCACCCGGGCGGTCAGGGCGAACGCCAGGGTGACCGGCGCCAGCGCTTCTTCAAGCGAGGGGTAGATCCGGGCGTTCTCCAGCACGTCCAGCGCGCCGCTGGCCAGCGCCACGGCTTCCGGCTGGGTGGTTACATCCGGGAATTTGGGCTCGACCAGCACCAGTTCCGAGAAGCCCATCGTCTTGATCGCGCGGGCCGCGGAACCGACGTTTCCGGGGTGGCTGGGGTTCACCATTACGAAGCGAACACGTGAAAATGCTTGAGTCATTTAAAATGGCACGTTTGGCTTAGTGCCTTCCTGGTTTTTTGGGTCGATTTCCCCGGTTGGGGCGACGGCGCGCCGGGGGGGCGGAAAGCGGCCTATCATCAAGCCAACTCACCGCATACGTACGGAATTTTATGCACCCGATGCTCAACATCGCCATCAAGGCGGCCCGGCGTGCCGGCACCATTATCAACCGTGCCAGCATGGATTTGGAACGACTCAGCGTGGCACGCAAGGGGCCGCGCGATTATGTCACGGAAGTCGATCGCGCCGCCGAAGAGTCCATCGTCGAGACGCTGCATGCCGCCTATCCGGACCACGCCGTGCTGGGCGAGGAATTCGGCCTGCAGGGCCCCGACCAAGCCGAATTCCAGTGGATCATAGATCCCCTGGACGGCACCACGAACTTCATCCACGGCCTGCCCAACTACGCCGTGTCGATCGCGCTGACGCAGCGCGGCCAGGTCACGCAGGCGGTCATCTATGATCCGTCGCGCAATGAACTGTTCACGGCCAGCCGCGGCAGCGGCACCTTCCTGAACGACCGCCGCGTGCGCGTGTCCGGCCGCACCCGCTACCACGACGCGCTGCTGGGCGCGCACTGGCCCAACGCCGGCGATCCCGAACAGGGTTCGCAGCGTTTCCGCCAAATGGCCGAAGGCGCCACCGGCGTGCGCCGCCTGGGCTCCACCGTGCTGGACCTGGCCTACGTGGCCACCGGTCGCCTCGACGGCTTCTGCGGCGTGGGCCTGAAGCCTTGGGACCTCGCGGCGGGCAGCCTGATGGTCCTGGAAGCCGGCGGCCTGGTCGCTGATTTCGACGGCGAGCAAGGCTGGATGGACAGCGGCAACGTGCTGGCAGCCAGCCCGAAGATCTTCACGCAGATGCTGTCGTCGCTGAACCCCCCGTCGGCGGCCTGATCGGCTTCGGCGCAAAGAAAACCGGCCTGGGGGCCGGTTTTTTTTCACGATCGTCGAATCCGAGCAGAATGGCAGGCGACGGGCCGGTTACGGCGAGCGGTTGATGGAACGATTGTCCGCCGACCTGACGGCGCGATATGGGCGCGGGTTCAGCCCCGACAACCTGGAGAACATGCGGCGATTCTTTGTCGCTTACCCCCTTGAGGCAATTTCCGAGACACTGTCTCGGAAATCTGGCGGAGGACTCAACGCTTGTTCAAGTGCGGCCGGCCAGGTGCGACCGGCTAGGAGCCGCCCGTCTGCGTTACCAGTCGGCCATCCGGCAACACCATCCACGCGCTGACGCCCAGGCTGCGAACCACGGCGGCGGTGTCCTTCAGCGGCATGTTCGAAAAGGCGGTGGACAGCGCATCGGCGGCGGTCGCGGTGGACGCCATGACGGATACGCTGCGGTAGAGCGGGCGCGCGTGGCCGCTGCGCGGATCGAATAGGTGCGAGAACCGGCCCGCGGCGTCCAGCGGCGTTCCATAGCCGCCCGAAGTGGCCAGAGCCTGGTTGTTGACGGGCACCTGCGCCAGGATCTGGTCCGGGGCCAGGGGATCGGCCAGCCCTACGCGCCAGCCAGTCGCGCCTGCCGCGGCATCCAGTCCCCGGATCTCGCCCATGTCGATGAGGGCGCGTTCCAGTCCTGCGTCACGCAACAGTTCCGTCACCCGGTCGGTGATGTAGCCCTGGGCGATGCCATTGAGCGTGACGGCCATGCCGGGGCGCAATTGGATGCGCTGCGTATCCACGTTGACCGCCTTGTACGAAACGTGCTTGAGCGCCTGGGCGACGGCGGCTTGCGCCGGTCCATGGGGCGCGGCATCCGGCCGCGAGAAGTGGTCGGCGTACACGCGCCACAGCGGCTGCACGGTGGGATCGAACAGACCACCCGTCAGCGCGGCGTAGTGCCGGCTTTCGCTCAGCAGGCGGACCAGATCGGACGGCGGGTCAACCAGATATCCCTGGCGGTTCAGGATCGACAAGGCGCTGTCTTCGCGGTACAGGCTGAACACGCCTTCCAGCCGGCGCAATTCCCGCAGCGCCCGTTCGATCAGCCGTTCGGCGGCCTGCCGGTCGGGGTGGTAGAGCCGCAGCTCGGCGTCCGCACCCAGCGCCACGCCTTGCCAGGAGGTAGGCGCAATGGCGGCGTGCGCGCGGCGCAGCAGGCTGGGAGCGAGCGCCAGTGCAGATGACGCGGCGACGATGCCGATGAAGCGGCGGCGGGCGGAATGGATCATGGCTGTCTGTAATGATGAAAGGCTGAGGGCGGAGCGGCGCGCCCCGCGCTACTGAGCGAAAACATAGTCCTCGGGCACTTCGGAGAAAGTCACGACGCGCCCGCCGTGGGCCTGGGCGAATTCGAGCGCTCGGGCTTTGTCCGAGAACGGCATGGCGTCCTCGGCTCCCATGCCGCCGATGAAGGCGCTTCCGATCACATAAAAGGCTTGCCGCGCGTCCACCCAGGACTGCGGATCGGCCGCGCCGTCCGCCTTCGTGGCGGCCATGTCATTGACGTAGATGGCGCTAAGGCCCTTGGGCTCTTCCGGCAGCATGGTGTATGCGAACACCTGCTTGACCGACGAGAACCACACCGGCGCGGCGCGGCCCTTGACGAAGATCTGCCCCTTGGGACCGGCGTGGTCCAGCAGCGCCATGCCGCAATAGTGGCCAACGGCCTCGGCGGTGACGGCCTGCGGCGCGGGCGGGGGCGCGGCGGGTTCATCGCCGCCGCAGGCCGACAGCGACAGCAGCAGGAACAGCATCAGGATCAGGCCGGGCGCCAGCCTCAGGGCCAGCATCGCGGCCAGGCGTTGCGGGTTCATAGCTGTTTCCTCCGGAAGCAGACGGCCGCCAGCACGAAGGGAACGGCGATCCACAGCAATTGCGCGGCCAGCAGCAGCGGCACCGGCAGCCGGGCCTGGTCGCTTACGCCGGCCATGCCCGAGTACATCGAAATGTTCTCGAAGCCGGTCAGGTTCAACAGCCGGTACACGTCGGACGGGTTGGCGAGCAGCAGCGCATTGAGCAGGCCTGGCGTCACGTGCCGTCCCTGGTCGGCGGCCAGCACGCCCAACAGGCCCATGTCGTAGATGACGACGAAGAAAAGCCACACGCCCAGGGCAATGCCCGCGGCGGTGGCGCGCTCGCGCACCAAGGTGCTGATCAGGTAGCCCATCGCCAGGAAGCTCGCGCCCAGCAGCACGCTGGCGCCGATCAGCATGGCGAAGGGCCGCCAGGCGCCGGCGTCCATGCCGCCGTACACCCATTGCAGCGCCAGTCCCGCCGACC
Organism: Achromobacter arsenitoxydans SY8; assembly: GCF_000236785.1. GTDB lineage: Bacteria > Pseudomonadota > Gammaproteobacteria > Burkholderiales > Burkholderiaceae_B > Achromobacter > Achromobacter arsenitoxydans. The sequence goes on from NZ_AGUF01000065.1 coordinate 44,750, forward strand.
CGTAGCCCGCGCCGGTGGCGATGGCCAGGATGGCCAGGTGCCCGATGAATTTGCCCATGATCACCTGCCACCGCGACACGGGATAGCTCAGGAGCAGGGCCATGGTGCCGCGGTCGACTTCGCCGACGATGGCGTCGTAGGCCAGCAGCATTGCAATGAGCGGCACCAGGAAGATGGACAGGCTGGACAGGCTGACGACGGTGACCGTCAGCGGATCGACCTTCACGGCGCCGGTGGGAGCGCTGCCCAGAAGGCCAAGCGCCAGGGCCAGTGCGGCCAGCAGCACCGACGTCGCCAGCACCCAGCGGTTGCGCAGGCCGTCGCGGATTTCCTTGCCGATGATTGTGCTTACCGCGTTCATGCGTCTTCCCGTTCAAGCAGGTGGGCGTAAATGTCGTCGAGGCCGGGCACCTGGATGTCCAGGTCGCTGATGGGCGCGGCGATGGCGCCGATGCTGCGGATGGCGTCCACCTTGTCCGACTCGTGGCACACCAGTTCATAGCGTCCCGGTTCGACCCGGCGCCATGCCGGGGAGGGCGGGGCGTAGGTGTCCGACTGTCCGAGCGTTATGTTGATGCGGATCGGCAGGCCGGTGTCCCGGCGCAACGCGGACATGGCGCCGTCGGCGATCTTCACGCCCGCCTTCATGACCACGATGCGGTCGGCGTGGCCGGCCAATTCGGACAACGCGTGTGTGCTGAGCAGGATCGTCGCGCCGCTGGCGCGCAGTTCGTGCACGATCTCGTAGAACTTCAGGCGCGATGCGGGGTCCAGGCCGGTGGTGGGTTCGTCGAACAGCAGGATGCGGGGTTCTCCCAGCAGCGCCTGCGCCAGCGCCAGCCGCTGGCGCATGCCTTTCGAGTAACCGCCGACGCGGCGGTGGGCGGCGCCCGAAATGCCCACCTTTTCCAGTAGTTCCGCATTGCGCGACAGCGGCTGGCATTTCAGCCGCGCGTAGAACGCAAGGGTCTCGGCGCCCGTCATGGCCGGATGCAGCGCCACGGTTTCCGGCAGGTAGCCGATCCTCGCGCGCAGGCGCGCGGCGGCCGGGCTGTGGGCGTCGTGGCCGAACAGCGTGACGCGGCCGTGCGTGGGGCGTATCAGGCCCAGAATCAGCTTGATCAGCGTGCTCTTGCCGGCGCCGTTGTGCCCGGCCAGCGCCACGCATTCGCCTTCGCGCAGGTCCAGGTCCAGGACGCTCACGGCCCGGTGTGTTCCATAGTGTTTGCTGACGCCCGAAAGCGTCACCAGGGCATTGCTCATTGGGTTTCCTTGGCGGTCTGCACGGCGCGTGGCGCGGGTTTCATCAGCGGCGCGCTGTCGATGACGCCTCCGGGCAGGATGGCGGGGAACTGGGATTGCGCCCAGCGCACCACCGAGATGGCCGGGCTGTTGAGCAATATGCGCGCCGCCGGGGCGCGCCACAGCAGCTGGTCCACCACGTCGTTCGGGCGGTAGGCCGTGTCGGCGATGCCGTCGCCGTCCAGGTCGAAGGCGGTGTTGTCGCTCCAGTAGTTGCCGCGTCCGCCGTCCGACCATTCCAGCACGCGGGTGCCCACGTACTTGACCTGGTTCCGGTTGTTGATGAAGGCGTTGCCGGTGATCCGGTTGCCTTCCGAGCCCGCGGTGAAGTGGATGCCGATGCCGCAGTTCGAGAAATGGTTGTCCGCAAAGCGGTTCTTGTTGGCGTTGTAGATGAACACGCACTTGTCCGCGCCATCCACCGTGTTGCCGGAGATGTCGGAGTTGTTGGCGTAGTTCATCATCAGGCCCTGTTCCACGTTCTTGACCGCCACGTTGTCCGTGACGACCAGGCGGTGGGAATACATGATGGCGTAGCCGATGTCATTGCCGGTGGACACGTTGCCGCTGATCTCGCTGTCGTTGGTGTACATGTAATGCACGCCGTAGCGCAGATCGTGGAAGCGGTTGCCGACGAACCGGTTCTTCTTGCTGGTGTTGACGAAAACGCCGTCGCGGCCGGCGGAGATGTCGTTGTCCACGACGGCGCTGCCGGGTGTGTTCCACAACGAGACGCCGTTGCCGCGTTCGGCCACGCGCAGCTCCCGGTTGCCCACGATGCGGTTGCCGCGCACCATCGCGTCGTCCGGGCCCCAGACATAGACGCCGAACAGGTTGTCCAGAATGTCGTTGTGTTCGACCAGCGCACGGTGCGCGCTGCGGTCCAGGAACACGCCCGCGTCCATGGCCGGCAGGTCCAGGCCGGAACGCGTGATGGTCAGGTTGCGCACCGCGACGTCCGCGGCCTTGATCCACAAGGTGCGGCCCTGCCGGTCGCCGGCGATGATGGCGGAGCGGTCCCCAGGGCCTTCCAGCGTCAGGGGCTTGTCGATGACGATGGCGCCGGCATAAGTGCCCGGCGCCAATCGCAGCGTGTCGCCGGGCTGCGCCGCGGCGACCGCCCGGGCCAGATCCGCGCCCGCGGCCAGGTCCACCGTGGCGGCTGCGGCCGCGCCGTGCAGGACCGGGCCCAGGCCGGCCAGCGCAAGGCTGGCCGCGGCCCGCACCGCGTGTCGCAAGGTTGCGATGAAGACCATACGTCGCTACGCGGACTTCTTGGGATGCACGATCATCTGGCCGGACATCTCCATGTGCAGCGCGTGGCAGAACCACTGGCAGTAGTACCAGTACACGCCCGGACGGTCCGCCTTGAACGTGACCGACGACGTGGCCTGCGGCCCGATCTCCATGGCGATGCCATGGCCTTCCAGCGTGAAGCCGTGCGTCAGGTCTTCGATCACTTCCATGTTGGTCACGAACACCGTGACCTCGTCGCCCTGGTTCACTTCGAACTTCTTGATGCTGAACATGGGCGCGACGGCCATCATGTACACGCGGACCTTGTTGCCGTCGCGCACCACCTTGGCGGCGTCCTCCAGCGACACGCCGTCCTTCTTGGCGATCTGGCGGGCGTCTTCCCACATTGGGTCGTCGCGCTTCCACACGCTGACCGGATTGACCTTGGACCGGTGCACCAGGCACATATCGTGCGGCTCGGCGAAGCTGGGGCCGTCATGCACGAGCTTCATTTCGTCGCCGGAGATGTCGATGAGCTGGTCGTTCTCGGGCTTGAGCGGGCCCACGTTGAGGAACCGGTCCTTCGAGAACTTGTTCAGCGACACCAGCCACTTGCCGTCGGCTTCCTTGGTCTCGCCCATCGTGGAGTGGTTGTGGCCGGGCTGGTAGTGCACGTCCAGCTTCTGGATGATGGGGTCGACCTTTTCGCCCTTGTAGGCGCGCTTGGCCTTGTCGATGTTCCACTTGACCATCTGACTGTCGATAAACAGCGTGGTGTAGGCGTTGCCGCGGCCGTCGAAGGCGGTGTGCAGCGGGCCCAGGCCCAACTGGGGCTCGGCCACGACGCAGTCGCGCGGCTTGATCTTGTCGGCGAACAGATCGTCCAGCTTGCGCACGTCGATCACCGTCACGGTGGGCGACAGCTTGCCGTTCAGCATGAGGTGGATGCCGTCGGGCGCGGCATTGCAGCCGTGGGGCGAGTTGGGCACCGGGATGTAGCGCGTGTACTTGGAACCATGGCGGCCATCCACGACCGGCACGCCGCCCATGGTTTTGAAGTCGCCGTCCTTGATCGCCTGCTCGATGCGCTTGATGTTGAAGACGACGACCCAGTCCTGCTCGTTGGCCGACATTTCCTCGACGGTCACGCCCTTTTCCGAGTTGTAGCAGGTGGCGAAGGAGTACTTGCCTTGGTAGTCGGCGTCGCCGTTGTCCAGGTTGCCGTCCACCAGCACCTGCCAGGCGACCTTCATCGTGTCGCCGTCGATGGCGGAGTAGATGGCGAAGAAGTTCTTCTTGGGATCGTCGATCAGCTTGCCGTCGTTGGGCAGCGGCACGATGTGCTCGCCGTTGGCGAACACATAGCCGGTGCGCGGATAGCGCTGCGGACGCAGGCCGTGCACGCCCGAGACGTTAGGCAGCTCGGTGATCTTGTCGGTCTTCATCACGTCCAGGCGGATGCGGGCCACGCGGTTGTTGGCCTTGTCGTTGATGAAGAGATAGCGGCCGTCGTAGGTCTGGTCAGTGAACGACAGGTGAGGGTGGTGCGCGTCGCCGTTCGGGAACACGCCGCCCTTGTCCTTCAGGAATTCGCGGGTTTCGGGCGTCAGGCCTTCCGTGAGGATCTTGCGGCTTTCATTGGTGCGGCCCCAGCCCGTCGCGCTGCAATGGTTGAAGACGGGGATGCGCACGAGTTCGCGCATGGACGGCAGGCCCAGCACGCGCACTTCGCCCGATTGGCCGCTGGAGTTGAACGCGTAGTATTCGTCCAGCTCGCCCGGCGCGACATGCCCCAGCACGCCCGCGCCGGCTTTGCCCTCTTTGCCGTGCGCGGTGGGGATATGCGCGCCGGCAACGAGGCCAGCTGCGCCGGTGATGGCGGCGGTTCCCAGGAAGCCACGGCGTGTAAGGCCGGTTTTTTCGGGGGTCTTCTCGGACATGGATAACTCCTTGGTAGGGACGGCGCGTCGCGCCGTGGAACGAAAATCGTGTTTCACGATTCGTGGTTGGGGCGATTCGCCGGGGTAATGTTGGGCATGCGGCGCATCACGACCTCCTGCACCGCCGGTTCCGGAGGCGGCGCCGGGCGCCGTTCGCGCTTGGCCCGCTTCTGGATCAGGTGAGGGCACTTCTGGTCGTGGTGGTAGAGCATCTGGCAGTGCAGGCATTGAATGCACTCGTTCGGATTGATTTCTCCTGTGGGCTCGATGGCCTGCACCGGACATTCGTTGTTGCAGCGCTGACAGGGGTTGCCGCAATCGCGATAGCGCTTGAGCCAGTTGAAGATGCGCAGCCGGGCGGGAATGGCCAGCGCGGCGCCCAGCGGACAGAGATAGCGGCAGAAGAAGCGCTCGATGAACAGGCCCGCGGCAAGCAGCGCGACGGCGAACAGTACGAATGGCCAGTGGCGCACGAAGTGCAGGATGATCGCCGTCTTGAAGGGCTCGACTTCGGCAAGCTGCTCGGCCACCGCCAGGTCGTATAGCGAGAACCCGAAGAGCAGCAGGAAAATCACGTACTTCAAGGTGGACAGCCGCTGGTTCACGCCGTGGCGGACCTTCAGCTGGCGCACGCCCAGCCGGCGGGCGACGCGATTGGACAGTTCTTGCAGGGCGCCGAATGGGCAAAGCCAGCCGCAGAAGGCGCCGCGGTTCCAGAAGACCATCGAGATCGCGGTGGCGCACCACAGGATGAACACCATGGGATCCATCAGGAAGTATTCCCAGCGGAAATCGGTGCGCAGCGCCGAGAAGAACGTAAGCACGTTGACAATGGACAGTTGCGCCTGGCCATACCAGCCGATCCAGAACAGCGCGAAGGCCAGGAACGCCAGGCGCAGACGGTCATGCAGCAGGGGGCGGGCGGCAAGCTGGTCCTGGAAGAAGAAGATGCCCACCAGCACCACCAGCGCCACGGTCAGGATGGCGATCTGTCCGGACTTGCCGCGCCAGATCTGCTTCCACAAGGCCGGCGCCGCGTCGGGGGCCTCAACCGCAGGGGCCGTAGCTGCAGGCGCGGCCTGCGCCGCCGCGGGGGCGGGGTCTACGGCGCGCGTGTAGGCCTTGGGCAGCTCGTAGGGCAGGTCGAACGTGACGAAGGCCTTGTCGGACACGGTCAGCACGCGCTGCACCATGAGCTGCAGGCGCCAGGGCCTGACCGGATCCAGCGCGGCGTCGTCGGGCACGACAAACAGCGCGACCTCTCGCAGCGCGGGCGCGCCCGCGGCGCTGATGTCCGCCAGCCGCTGGTGGTTGCGGTCGCGGAAGCGGAAGCTGCTTTCGTCCTGGATGATCTCGACGCGGTCGAAGATGCCGCCGCGGACATAGCCGGACCCCTTGAACGAATACAGGCCATTGCCCGCGACCAGCACGGCCTGCTGGCCGGGCTTGAGCCGTTCCTTCAGGCGCTGCCAGCCGGTATCGCCCAGCAGGCTGCGGCCGATGGAGGGCGCGCTGACCAGCGCGGCGTACAGGTCGATGAAGGTGTCGTCGGGGTCGCCTTCACTGTGTTCGGCGGCGTCCTTCCTGCCCGACCGCAGGAATGCCTGATTGACATCGGCGGGCGTCAGGCGCAGGTTGCGCACCGCGCCAGAGTCCAGCAGCGCCTGCCAGGACTGCACGGTGTCCTGGGCTTCGTCCAGCACGCGGGTGGCCGCCGCGGGCGCGGCCTGCCGCAGGGCGCCGGCCTTGTCGATGCCGTGGGCGCGAGCCACCAAGATCGCCGATCGCGTGATGGTGTCGCCGATCACCATCAGCGTGACCGTCGCGCCGCTGACGATGTCCACGGGCGGCGGGGCGCCGTGGCGGGGCGGCGACTCTACGAAGTTCAGGCCCACATAGCCCTGGATGAAGTGATCGACCTTGGATTGGGGAATGCCGATCAGCACGATGGGCTCGTGGTGTTCGACGAGCTTGGCGCCCATGATGCGCCCGCTGTCGGAAAGGCCCACCAGCACGTCGATCGGTTTGCTGGAGTAGCCGCGCGTATTGACGACGTCGGTCGTGAGATACACCAGGCCGAGCTGTCGGTCTCCCGCATAGACGCGGGCAACGGCGGGCTTGCCTTCGGCCGGGCCCACGCGGTCTGCGCCGGGAAACACCGCGTCGATGGGCGTGGACGCCAGGAACTCAGGCAGCCGCTGGGCCTGCGCCTGGCTGATAAACACGCACCACATCAAGAGGAAAAGGAGCGCGGCTTGAATGCACCATAAGAACCCGCGATTTGATGCCGTACTGCCGCGCATGCTGAACTCTGTTGGACGTGTTTGCTTACGGGCATCCTACGAACTCAAGACAGGAACGCGATTGCGGTATGTCAAGCTGTGCATTTGAATGACTAATACCCCTACGAAATGTAGGGGATGTCCCGTGAATGCGGCATGATTGCGAGGGGCGGCTTGATGCAAGTCAATAGTGCGAATGCGGACTGGTCCTACACTGGCCCGCGGCGGCAACGGCGTCTGCATATGGCTGGCGCACGTGCATCGACCGCTGTGTCATCGGAGAGATTCATGCTGGCAAAAGCCACCCTAGCCATTCTTCTATCTGCAGCCAGCCTGCCCGTGCTGGCCGCGCAATGCGAAGCCACCGTCGAAAGCAACGACGCCATGCAGTTCAACACCAAGGAAATCGTTGTTGACAAGAGCTGCAAGGAATTCACCGTGCATCTCAAGCATGTCGGCAAGATGGCGAAGGTCGCCATGGGCCACAACTGGGTGCTCACCAAAGACGCGGACAAGCAGGCCGTCGCTACCGACGGCATGGGCGCCGGCCTGGCCCAGGACTACGTGAAGGCGGGCGACACCCGCGTCATCGCCCATACCAAGGTCATCGGCGGCGGCGAAGCCGACTCCGTGAAGTTCGATGTTTCCAAGCTCGCCGCTGGCGAGAACTATGCTTTCTTCTGCTCCTTCCCCGGCCACTGGGCCATGATGAAGGGCACGCTGAAAATCGGCGGCTGATCCCCGCCAGAGGTTCGTTGAGTGATGCCAAAGCCGGCCGGGGGGCCGGCTTTTTCATGGCCGGCGCGAACGCGGCGCGTCCTAGTCCCTAAGGCCCAAAGCCTCTGTCCATCAGGCTTACGGAGGGGATGCGTCACCGGCATGTCATGGATTTTCCATGTACGATTACCGGTCGTGTAACTTCTGGAGCTCCTGATGGAGTGGCTGCTGGACCCCGCTGCGTGGGTCGGCTTGCTTACCCTGGTCGTCCTTGAGATCGTCCTGGGCATTGATAACCTGATTTTCATCGCCATCCTGGCGGACAAGCTGCCCCCGGCGCAGCGCGATCGCGCTCGGATCATGGGGCTGAGCCTCGCGCTCATCATGCGCCTGGGCCTACTGTCGGTCATGTCGTGGCTGGTCACCTTGACCACCCCCCTGTTTACCATCGGTCCCCTGTCTCCCTCGGGGCGCGACCTCATCCTCATGACGGGTGGCCTGTTCCTGCTGTTCAAAGGCACCATGGAGCTGCACGAACGCCTGGAAGGCGGCGTGCACAGCGGCACGTCCGGGCCGCGCGTATACGCCAGCTTCTGGGTGATCGTGACGCAGATCGTGGTCCTGGACGCCGTGTTTTCGCTGGACTCCGTCATTACCGCGGTGGGCATGGTGGATCACCTTGCAATCATGATGATCGCTGTCGTCATCGCGATCGGCATCATGCTGCTGGCCTCCAAGCCCTTGACGCGCTTCGTCAACGCGCACCCCACGGTGGTGGTGCTGTGCCTGGGCTTCCTGCTCATGATCGGTTTCTCGCTCCTGGCCGAGAGCTTCGGCTTCAAGGTGCCCAAGGGCTATCTGTACGCGGCCATCGGCTTTTCGGTGGCCATCGAGGCGCTTAACCAGGTGGCCCGCCGCAACCTGCTCAAGCTGGACGCGCGCCGCCCGATGCGCGAACGCACGGCGTCGGCCGTCCTGCGCATGCTGGGCAAGCGGCCCCCGGCCAGCGACGAGCCCGACCTGCCCAGCGCCGACGGCCCGTCGGTGCCGGCCTTCGGCGTGGAAGAGCGCAACATGGTCAGCGGCGTGCTGACCCTGGCCGAACGTTCCATCCGGTCCATCATGACGCCGCGCACGGACGTCTCGTGGATCAATATTGATGACGACCCCGAAACCATCCGGCGCCAGCTCACCGAGGCCCCGCACAGCTTCTTCCCGGTCTGCCGGGGGTCGCTGGACGAAGTCCTGGGCATTGCGCGCGCCAAGGATTTGGTGGCGGACCTGATCACCGACGGCCGCGTGCGCCGCAACCGCCTGCGCGATCCCATCATCGTGCACGAGTCCATCGGCATCCTGCGCCTGATGGACACGCTCAAGCGCTCGCGCGGCCAGCTGGTGCTGGTAGCCGACGAGTTCGGCGCCATCGAGGGCCTGGTGACCCCGATCGACGTCTTCGAGGCCATCGCCGGCGAATTCCCCGACGAAGACGAACTGCCCGACATCGTGGCCGACGGCGAGAACATCTGGAAGATCGACGGCGCGGCCGACCTGCACCATGTCGAACAGGTGCTTGAAACCGAAGGCCTGGTCGACGACGCCCAGGACTTCTCCACCCTGGCGGGCTATCTGCTGTCGCGTTTCGGACACCTGCCCAAGCCGGGCGACGTCTGCGAGTACCAGATCCACCATCAGCATTTCCGCTTTGAAGTCCTGGAAATGGATGGCCGCCGCATTGCGCTGGTGCGCGTCGAAAAACGGCCCGAAGAGCACTTTTCCGACGAAGCATCCCTGGCCAACGACTAACCGAGAGCCCCAAGAACCGTGACCGAGAACTCGCTCTATCTCTTTAAAGCTTTCATCCTGGGCATTCTGGAAGGCCTGACGGAGTTCATTCCCGTGTCCAGCACGGGCCACCTCATCCTGGTTGGCGACTGGATCAATTTCCAGTCCAGCGACGCCAAGGTGTTCGAGGTGGTGATCCAGCTGGGGTCGATTCTGGCGGTGATGTGGGTCTTCCGGGCGCGGCTGCTCAGGCTGGTCCGCGGTACGCTGACCGGCGTGCCCAGCGAGGTGGCGTTCACGCGCAACCTGCTCCTGGCGTTTCTGCCGGCCGCGGTGATCGGCGCGATCTTCATCAAGACGATCAAATCGGTGTTCTATCACCCCGCCGTGGTGGTGGTGACGCTGGTGCTGGGCGGCTTGATCATGCTGTACGTGGAACGCCGCACCCGCCATACGCCGGGCGATGCGCCGGGCGCGGCCGACGACACGGCTTCGGACGAGCGGGCGTCGGCACACACGCTGGAGCAGATCACCTGGAAGCAGGCGCTGGGCGTGGGCGTGGCGCAGTGCTTCGCGATGATTCCCGGCACGTCGCGGTCGGGCGCCACCATCATCGGCGGCATGATCGCGGGCATCCAGCGCAAGACGGCCACCGAATTCTCGTTCTTCCTGGCCATGCCGACCATGCTGGGCGCGGCGGCCTACGACATGTACAAGAACTTCGGGGTGCTAACCCAGCATGACCTGTCGGGCATCGCGGTGGGCTTCGTCGCCGCGTTCCTGAGCGCCATGGTGGTGGTCCGCGCGGTGCTGCGCTTCGTGGCCAACCACACCTATCGCGTGTTCGCCTGGTACCGCATCATCTTCGGCGGCGTCGTTGCCGCCTGGATTTTCACGCGCTGAGCGGCTCGCCGCCGGGCGCGAATGAAAAAGGGGCCGCTCTGATGGAGCGGCCCCTTTTTTTGACTGCGCTGCGCCTTGCGCCCCAGCGCTACGACTCCGTTTCCAGGTCGTAGAATTCGAGGCCGTCGCGGTCGATGACCAGCCAGCCGCCGCGGGGCGGCGACACGTGGTCGCAGTCCCAGTCGGGCAGCACCCAGCGTTCGCGCTTCTGGCCATCCACGTCCAGCACGTGGCGGGCGGGCCGGTGCGTGTGGCCGTGCACCAGGACGCGCACGCCGGTCTCGCGGAAGATCGCTTCGATGGCGCCCGCGTTGACGTCCATGATTTCCATGGATTTCGTCTGGTTGGCCGCCTGGCTTTCGCCGCGGGCCTGCTGCGCCATCGCCAGCCGTTCGGGAATGGTCTTGGACAGGAATTCGGCCTGCCACTGCGGATTGCGCACCATCTTGCGGAACTGCTGATAGGCGGCGTCGTCGGTACAGAATTCGTCGCCGTGGGTCAGCAGGACCTGGCCGAAGTCCGTCTGCAGCAGCGCCGGCTCGGGCAGCAGGCTGGCGCCCACGGCCTTGGCCAGCTCTTCCCCGATGAGGAAGTCGCGGTTGCCGCGGCCCAGCCACACCGGGATGCGGGCGGCCGTGTCCCGAAGCGCCGTCAGCGCCGTGGCAAGCCACGGCGGCGCGGCGCGGATCACGTCGTCGCCGATCCAGGCGTCGAAGATGTCGCCCGGCAACAGCAGGGCGGCAGCCTCTTCTTGCGCGGCTTGCAGGAAGGCCAGGAAGGCCTCCGAGGTGGCCGGCGTGGCCGGCCCCAGATGCAGGTCGGAAGCCAGCCAGATCGGACCGGACAGGGCGATCTTATTCAAGAACTTCGGCCTTCTCGATGATCACGTCTTCGTTCGGGACGTTCTGGTGGAAGCCCTTGTTGCCGGTCTTCACGCCCTTGATCTTGTCGACCACGTCGGTGCCCTCGGTGACGGCGCCGAACACGGCGTAGCCCCAGCCGTTCGGCGTGGGCGACGTGAAGTTCAGGAAGTCGTTGTTGGAAACGTTGATGAAGAACTGGGCGGTGGCCGAGTGCGGGTCGCTGGTGCGGGCCATGGCGAGCGTGTACTTGTCGTTCTTCAGGCCGTTGTTGGCTTCGTTTTCGATCGGGGCGTGGGTCTGCTTTTGCTTCATGCCGGGCTCGAAACCGCCGCCCTGGACCATGAAGCCGTCGATCACGCGGTGGAACACCGTGCCGTTGTAGAAGCCTTCCTTGACGTAGGTCAGGAAGTTCTCGACCGACTTCGGAGCCTTGGCGGCGTCCAGGGTGATGACCATGTCGCCTTGGTTCGTTTGGAGCTTGACGCGGGGATTGGTGCTCATGGCTTTTGTGCCTTCAGAGGTGGAGGTGGAAGAAGAGGCTGCCGGGGCGGCGCTGACGACCGCTGGCGCGAATGCAGCCAGCGCGAACGAGCACGCCGTCAGGCGCAGCAGGTGAAGAGGGGAGTAACGGGACATCATTTGCCTTGTTTTTCCTTCAACATTGTTTCAACTTCGCGGACCTTTTCCTGCATGCCGGGCACGCCGTCGCCGGCTGCCTTCTTATAGGTCCGCAATGCCTGCATGAGTTGCAGGTCGCCAAGATTGGCGCGCGCGGCGGCGTAGCCGGGGTCGGCGCGCAAGGCCATTTGCAGGGCATCCTGCGCCCGCTCGAGTTCGCCGCGGCTTGCATATAGAGCGGCAAGGTTGTTCCAGGGTTCCGGCAATTCCGGGAACCGGGTGGTCATTTCGGTATAGACGTCGATGGCTTCGCCCGTGCGGTCCAGCGCGGCCAGCGCGCGCGCATGCTGGAACATCAATTGGACGTCGGTGCCGCGCTGGTCCTTGATGTCGGCCTGGCGCTTTTCGATCATCGCCAGCGCTTCTTCGTTCTTGCCGTTGTTCAGCAGGCGTTCGATGTGGGTCGTGATCTGCGAGGCGGACGGCTCCAGGCGGGTGTCCAGGCTGGGCTTGGCGGCCTCCAGCAGCTTGGCCAGGGAGTCCCAGCCGCCCTCGGGCGGGATCGGATCCAGGGTGGTGCGGGAGGCGTTGGGGTTCGCTCCCCCGCCGCCGCTCATCGACTGGGCGACAGAGACGCCAAGCGGCGCGCCGGCCAGGGCCAGGGCGAGCAGGGCAACGCGAAAACGCGGCTTGATAGTCACGTGGGGTTCCGTTAAAAGTCTTGGCCGGCCGGCGCTTACGCGCGCGGCCGGGCCGCTTGCTATACTTGACGACCGCCATTTTAGCCCCGGTTAGGGTTTTGGCTTGAGAACTAGCCACCGAGTAGCCACTGAGCAGCCGCCGAGCCATCGACCTTGGTCAATGAACTTGGCCACTGCGCCCCGGGACTGGACGCCGATGCCCTGGCGGAAAGTCCCGGCTGCCGGAACGGGCCTCCGACCGGCCGTTCAAATTGGACAACGGGGCAAGTGGGGCAAATGGGGCGGCACGCATCGACGGTATCGTCCGTCGACTGCAACCTTCCGGAACCGCCACGGAATACTAAACGAAGCCTAGAGCGCCATGCTGCAAATCTACAACACGTTATCGCGTACCAAAGAACCGTTCAAACCGGCCCAGGCCGGCCAGGTGCGCATGTACGTGTGCGGCATGACCGTCTATGACTTCTGCCACCTGGGCCACGCCCGGATGCTGGTGTCGTTCGACGTCGTGCAGCGCTGGCTGCGCGCAAGCGGACTGGCCGTCGACTACGTGCGCAACATCACGGATATCGACGACAAGATCATCCGCCGCGCGGTCGAAACCGGCCGGCGCATCGGCGAAGTCACCGAGTTCTACATCGACGCCATGCACGCCGACGAGCGCGCCCTGGGCGTCGAAACCCCCGACCGCGAGCCGCGCGCCACCCAGTATGTCGGCGAGATGCTCGACATCATTGGCAAGCTGGAACAGAACGGCCTGGCCTACCAGGCCGACGACGGCGACGTGAACTACGCCGTGCGCGGCTTTGCCGGCTACGGCAAGCTGTCCGGCAAGACGCTGGACGACCTGCGCGCCGGCGAGCGCGTGGCGGTCGGCTCCAGCAAGCGCGATCCGCTGGACTTCGTGCTGTGGAAGTCCGCCAAGGCCGAAGAGCCGGCGGACACCAAGTGGGAGTCGCCCTACGGCCTGGGCCGGCCGGGCTGGCACATCGAGTGCTCGGCCATGAGCAAGTCCCTGCTGGGACTGCCCCTGGACATCCACGGCGGCGGCCCCGACCTGAAGTTCCCGCACCATGAAAACGAAATCGCCCAGACCGAAGGCGCCTTCGGCGGCACCCTGGCCAACATCTGGATGCACTGCGGCCCGCTGATGGTGGATTCGGACAAGATGTCCAAGTCCCTGGGCAATTTCCGCACCATCCGCCAGACGGTCGCGCAGAGCGAGCCGGCGGCCGACCAGGCCCAGTACCAGGTGAACCCGCGCGAAGCGGAAATGGTGCGCTTTTTCATCGTGCGCAATCACTACCGCAGCCCGCAGAACTACACGCCCGACAACCTGGTCGACGCGCAGAACGCGCTGGACCGCCTGTACCAGGCCTTGCAAAACGTGCCGGCCGACGGCCAGGGCATCGACTGGAACGAGCCGCAGGCCCAGGCCTTCAAGGCCGCGATGGACGACGATTTCAACAGTTCCGGCGCCGTGGCCGCCTTGTTCGAACTGGCCTCCGAGGCCAACAAGACCAAGAGCGCGCGCAGCGCAGGGCAGATGAAGGCCCTGGCCTCGCTGCTTGGCCTGCTGCAGCAGGAGCCCGCCGCCTACTTCCAGTCGCCCACCCGCTACTCCGCGGCCGCGATCGAGCAAGGCGCGCGCAGCACGCTGGACGCCGCAGCCATCCAGACCATGATCGACGCGCGCGCGGCAGCCAAGGCTGCCCGCAATTTCGCCGAAGCCGACCGCATCCGCGCCGAACTGCGCGAAGCCGGCATCGAACTGGACGACAAACCGGGCGGCCTGACGCAATGGCGTCGAGCTTGAAGTCCCAGGATACGCCCGACATGTCCACTGCAGATCTCGAGATTCCCAAGCCTGAATATTGGGAAGCCGCCGTAGCCCACTTGATGCGGCGCGACCGCATCCTGAAAAAGATCATCCCCCAGCACCCCGAGGTCTGGCTGACCTCGCGCGGCACGCCGTTCGTGACGCTGGCGCGGGCGATCATCGGGCAGCAGATTTCCACCAAGGCGGCCGATGCCGCCTGGACCAAGTTCATCGACGCCGTGGGCAAACGCCCGACGCCCGTCGCCGTGCTGCGCGTGGGCGTGGAAGGCCTGCGCAAGGCCGGCCTGTCGCAGCGCAAGGCCGAATACGTGCAGGATCTTGCCGTGCATTTCGGCGAGCGCCGCGTCCATCCCGAGAAGTGGGCGGCCATGGACGACGAGGCCGTCATTTCCGAGTTGATCGCCATCCGCGGCATCGGACGCTGGACGGCAGAGATGTTTTTGATTTTCAATCTACAGCGGCCTGATGTCCTGCCGCTGGATGATCCTGGGTTGCTCAAGGCAATCTCGCTACACTATTTCAGCGGTGAGCCTGTCTCTCGCTTCGAGGCTCGCGAAGTCTCGTTGGCATGGCAACCCTGGCGTACCGTGGCAACCTGGTATTTGTGGCGCAGTCTGGAACCGACGCCGGTCCAATACTGACGCAAGCCAGGCAGCCCATCTACGGAACCACACTACATGCGCAATACATTTCTGGAATTTGAACAGCCGCTCGCCGAGCTTGAGAACAAGATCGAGCAGCTGCGCTATGTGCAGGCCGATTCGGCAGTAGACATCTCCGACGAAATCGGACGTCTGCAGCAGAAGAGCCAGACGCTGGCCAAAGAGATCTACGCCAAGCTGACGCCCTGGCAGACGGCGCTCGTCGCCCGCCATCCCCAGCGTCCCTACACGCTGGACTACGTGCGTGAGATGTTCACCGACTTCCACGAGCTGCACGGCGATCGCATGTACGCCGACGACCAGTCCATCGTGGGCGGCCTGGCGCGCTTCAATGGCACGCCGTGCATGGTGATCGGCCACCAGAAGGGCCGCGACACCAAAGAGCGCGCCGCACGGAATTTCGGCATGCCGCGTCCCGAGGGCTACCGCAAGGCCCTGCGCCTGATGCGCCTGGCTGAAAAATTCGGCATCCCCGTATTCACCTTTGTGGACACCCCGGGCGCCTATCCCGGCATCGGCGCCGAAGAGCGCGGCCAGTCCGAAGCCATCGGCCACAATCTGTACGCCATGGCCGAACTGAAGGTGCCCGTGATCTGCACGATCATCGGCGAAGGCGGTTCGGGCGGCGCCCTGGCCATTGCGGTGGGCAACGCCGTGCTGATGCTGCAGTACGCCACCTACGCCGTGATCTCGCCCGAAGGCTGCGCGTCGATCCTCTGGCGCAGCGCCGACAAGGCGCCCGACGCCGCCGAGGCCCTGGCCATCATCGCGCCTCGTCTGAAGGACCTGGGCCTGGTGGACCGCGTCGTCAACGAACCGGTGGGCGGCGCCCATCGCGATCCCCGCGTCATGGCGCGCCTGCTGCGCCGCGCCCTGGGCGACGCCCTGCGCCAGCTGCAGGACCTGACGCCCGAACAGCTCGTGGAACAGCGCGTCCAGCGCCTGCTGTCCTACGGCGCCTACCAGGAAGTGCGCGCCTGACGCGCCAGCGGGGCCGGCGTTCGCCCGGCGCTGCAGACCACGCGCATCGCGCCTGTCCCCCATGACCGACGTCCCCGTGCCCGAACCCACGCTTCGGGCCGAGGCGGGCGCCGGGCCATCCCTTCCCGTTTCAGCTGAACTCGCCGCGGCCCTGCGCCGGACGCTCCAGGCATTGCCCGAGCATCCGCGCCGCATCGCCGTGGCCTTCAGCGGCGGCGCGGACTCGGCCATGCTGGCCGTGCATGCGGCCGCCGTCGCGCCGGCCCTGGGCATGGACGTTGCGCTGTTTCATGTGCACCACGGCCTGCAGGCCGATGCCGACGCCTGGGCGCAGCAGGCGCGCGCCTTGGGTGCAATGCTGTCCCTGCCGCTCTTCGAGGCCCGCGTCCAGGTCGAGCAGGCGGCCGGCAAGGGCATCGAGGCCGCTGCGCGCGACGCGCGCTATGCGGCCCTGGCCCGGCTGGCGCACGAACATGGAATCGGCCACGTGCTGCTGGCCCACCACCGCAACGACCAGGCGGAAACCGTGCTGCTGCGTCTGCTGCGCGGCACCGGCCTGGCAGGCATGGCGGCCATGGCCCAGCGCTCGCAGCGCGACGGGGTGGCCTATCTGCGTCCCTGGCTGGACCAGGAGCGCGCGGCCATCCTGTTGGCGGCGGACGCGGTGCAGGCCGCCAGCGGCTGGCGCCCCGTGCAGGACCCCACCAACGCCGATCCGCGATACACCCGCGCCGCGCTGCGCGAATTGCTGGCGCCGGCGCTGGACGCCCGCTGGCCGGGCTGGCGTGGCATCGTCGCGCGCCATGCGCGGCACATGGCCGAGGCGGCCGAGATCCTGGATGAAGTGGCGCGGGAAGACTTCTTGAAACTGGATCCCAGCCCCGACGGCGCCAGTTTTTCGCTGCAGGCATGGCGCGGCCTGTCGCCCGCCCGCCAGGCGCAGGTGCTGCGCCACTGGCTGGAAATGAACGGCGCCCGCATGCCGACGGATGCGCGTATGGCGGACTTGCTGCGGCAGCTGCGCGGCCTGCACAGCCTGGGCCACGACCGCCAGTTGCGGGTGGAGCAGGCGGGGCATGTGATCCGCTGCCACCGCGGCCGCGTGTGGGTGGAATCCCGCGCCTAGCGCCCGATTGTTAAAAAATCCACCCAGGAATGGACATAAATTTGCGCAAACTGCGCAAATTTTTACCGTCGCGCTAGAATATATGGTTTGCCCGTCAACAATTTCGGCGGGTCTCCAGCCAGAGCACGAGATGTCCCTGATCGTTCACAAATATGGCGGTACTTCGATGGGCTCGGTCGAGCGCATCAAAAACGTGGCGCGTCGCGTCGCGAAGTGGCACGCCGCCGGCCACCAGGTTGTTGTTGTTCCGTCCGCCATGGCGGGCGAGACGAATCGTCTGCTGGGTCTGGCGCGCGAAATTACGCCCCAGCCCGACGGCCGCGAACTCGACATGATCGCCGCCACCGGCGAACAAGCCAGCAGCGGCCTCCTGGCCATCGCGCTGCAGGCCGAGGGCGTGTCCGCGCGCAGCTATGCCGGCTGGCAAGTGCCGGTGCGCACTGACTCGTCGTTCACGAAGGCGCGCATCTCGTCCATCGACGACGCGCGCATCCGCGGCGACCTCGACGCCGGCCGCGTGGTCATCGTTACGGGCTTCCAGGGCATCGACCCTGACGGCCACATCACCACGCTGGGCCGCGGCGGTTCCGACACCTCGGCCGTGGCCGTGGCGGCCGCCATCAAGGCCGACGAATGCCTGATCTACACCGACGTGGACGGCGTCTACACGACCGATCCGCGCGTGGTGCCCGAAGCGCGCCGCATGTCCGTCGTTTCCTTCGAGGAAATGCTCGAAATGGCGTCGCTGGGCTCCAAGGTCCTGCAGATCCGTTCGGTTGAATTCGCCGGCAAATACCGTGTGCCGGTCCGGGTCCTGTCCTCGCTGACCGACCCCCTTATCCCGCTCGACGAAGAAATGGTCTCGGGCACGCTGATTACTTTTGAGGAAGACGAAAAAATGGAAGCCGCCGTTGTCTCCGGCATCGCCTTCAGCCGCGACGAAGCCAAAATCACCCTGCTGGGCGTGCCCGACAAGCCCGGCATCGCCTTCTCCATCCTGGGCCCGGTCGCCGCCGCCAACATCGACGTCGACATGATCGTGCAGAACCAGTCCGTGGCCGGCACGACCGACTTCTCGTTCACCGTGAACCGCAACGAATTTGCGCGCGCGGTGGACCTGCTCAAGCGCGAAGTCATCCCCGCCGTGGCCGCCCGCGAACTGAACACCGACGAAAAGGTCGCCAAGGTCTCCATCGTCGGCATCGGCATGCGCTCGCACGTCGGCGTCGCCAGCCTGATGTTCCAGACGCTCTCGCAAGAGGGCATCAACATCCAGATGATCAGCACCAGCGAAATCAAGACCTCGGTCATCATCGACGACAAGTACATGGAACTGGGCGTGCGCGCGCTGCACAAGGCCTTCGGCCTGGACCAGGCGCCGGCCACCAAGGTCTAAGGAACCAGCTCCGGCACGATTTTTTTTGATCGAAGGCCTGCATGGCGGGTAAGAGCGAAAAAAATCGTGCTAGAATCTCGTTCTCTTTTCGGAGACGTGCCCGAGAGGCTGAAGGGGCTCCCCTGCTAAGGGAGTATGTGGCTAAAAACTGCATCGTGGGTTCGAATCCCACCGTCTCCGCCAAAGACACTTGCACCAGTGACACAAGGTTGCCTCAAGACCCGCATAGCTAATTGCTCTGCGGGTTTTTTGTTTTTTGCTTCTTGTTTTGTGCGCCTGTACGGTGTTCGCGATCCTCATGCGCCTGCAGGTGCGCGCATTCTTTAAGGACGGTGCGGAAAAACCCCCGCGCATTTTGACTGCTAGCTTCTCAAAATGCGCTTCAGTTCTTGAAAGAACTCAGGAATGGTGTACCCCAAGCCCGCAGGGCGGAACCAGCCCCATCGTTGCTCAAACGCGGAATCTACGGCGGCATCATTTTGGGCGATGAATTGGTCCATTTCCGCACAGACCTGAATAACCCGCATCGGGCGGACAACCCTTTTGTAGTCCAGGGCGACATCCTCGACAGTCTCACCGGAAGCACCCCAGTCTTGATGGAACCATCCTTCCATAAACACATCGAGTTCGGGATACGCATCACTTTCTTTAGCCATCAAAAGTCCAGATAAGGCGGTTGGTACAAAGTAGGGAATACCGCTGTAGGCTTATTTGATTAGCGTCACGAGGAATCAACTGCCACGCGGATAAGAAGGCAATCTAGCGTCGCCGACGCATGAAAAAATCAAGGCCCGTGATGCCGCCGCGAATCGCGGCGGGCATGCACGGGCCTTGCGATGCCGGTCAACTACCAGCGCACGCGCATGCCGACCGTGCCGCCAACGCTGTAGTTGTCTCCGAAGTTGCGGGTGCTGCTGGCCAGATCCGCGGTGGCGTACAGCGCATAGGCGCCGTTGTTCCACTCGTAGGTGCCGCCGACCCCGATACCCGCCCACAGGCGTTCATCGCGGCTGGCGACGTCAACACCGGCCACGCTGACCGTGCTGCCCTGCAGGAACTCGTTGTACAGGTTGACGCTGCCGAAGACGTGCGAGCGGTTTTGCTTGCCGTTCGTTCCGCCCCACGCGGCCTCGTGATCGACGGCCAGGCCGAACCGGCCGCGCAGGCTGTCGGCGTCACGCAGCGAAACCTGGGCATCGAACGGATCGTTGAAGCTGTCGAAGTCCACCCGTGAATAGACCAGCTGCATCTGCGGCGTGACGGCATAGCCGTTGCCCAGACCGAAGCGCTTGCCTGTTTCAACCGACAGCGCATAGCCATGGCCGCTGTTGTCCGAGGAGAGCTTGCGGCCCAAGGTGCTGGAGCTGATATCGCTGTCGAACCAGATGCTTTGCGCCTGACCATCGACATAGAAGCCGTCAGCGCCGTACCAGGTCAGCGTTGCGCCCAGGCCGGCGCCGGTGGCATCGACCTTGCCGCGTCCGAACGCGGAACGCATCCCGGCGTTGGCGGTGCCGTACAGACCGTTGATGCCGCCGACCAGCGATGCGCCGTTCTTGCCTTCATGCAGTGTGAAGTCGATGCCGGTCTGCAGTTTCCAGACATCGACGTCGCGCCGCGTAGCGGTGGTGGAACGGGAGGCATCGAATGCCGTGTGACCGCCCTCGATGCGGGCCCATACGGCGCGACGTTCGGACTGGCCACCGGCCGTTATGCCGCCCTGCGACCCATAGCGGTTGCCCACGCGCTGCTGCAGCGTCGGCACGGTGTTCAGCGCCGCCAGCACCTGCGGGTATTGCTCGTACACCACTGCACCGGGCTGATAGCGCTGCCCGCCAGGCGCACCGGAACCCGGCGGATTGGGGCCTGGAGGATTGGTGCCCGGCAGATTGGGGTCCGGCGGATTGGGCCCCGGTTCCGAGACCGACAGCGCCGAAGTCAGGTACCAGTCGCCATCGGCGGCAAGCGACGGGCTGTTGTGTTGCAGGGTGTAGGCATAAGCGCCCGCCACCACCGCCTGCTGGCCGTCGGCGGTGACAAAGTCGCCAGCCAGCGTAAAGGCGTTGGCGGGCGAAGCGCCGCCGATTTCGATGACCTTGATGCCGTTAACCGTCTGCGCACCGGCGCCGCCCCGGTTGGCAACCACGACTTGAGTGGTGCCGGAGACGTCGCCGGTGATCACCAGCCGGTCGGTCGGCGAGGCGTCGCCGTCCAGCACGGTTTCAAGGTGCAGCGCGCCGCCCGCGCCCTCGTAGTCGCCTGCGATGGTAAGCGTGCCGATCGAGCTGCCCGGCGCAATGACGCCGGCATTGCTGGTGTGGCCAACCGTGCCGTTGCCTTCGAGCCGCGCGCCGGCAAGCACATCCATGTTTCCGCCAAGCTGGCTGTTGACCCGCAGCGTGCCGTCACGGACAAAGGTGCCGCCTGTGTAGGAAGTGGCGCCGTCAAGCGCCAGTGTGCCGGCGCCGTCCTTGACCAGCGACCCGGGGCCCGACATGGCGCCTGTCAGGGACAGCGTCGTGCCGTTTGCCGTGTCGATGGTGGCATAGGTTCCGGCCAGGTTGACCGTCCGGCTGGAGTCCAGGCTGGCGGTCGTGCGCAAGGCGGCGTTGTCCAGGGTCAGCTCGCCAGCGGCCGCGCCAAGGTGGCCGTCAGCGGAAATTTCGAGGACGCCGCCACGCACGGTGGTGCCGCCCGCATAGCTGTTGGCGCCGCCGGAAAGAACCAGCGTGCCGTAATCGGTCTTGGCCATCGCGCCTGTGCCCGTCAGCTCAGCGCTGATGATGGCGGTGGTGCCCGCGCCGGCCGAGGTGCCGTCGCCAACGCGGATCACCGTCTCGGCATTTGCCAGTTCGATGGCGGCGCCGTCTATCGCATAGCCATCCACGGCAAACTGCATGCCCCCGATCGTGGCTGGCGCCCCGGCTTCGACGGTGACATTGCCGCCCACGCCATGGAACACCGCAAAATTGCCCGGGTTCCAGGCGCCGTGAATCACGGCGCCGTTATCCGTCCAGTTGGTGCTGCTGGTGTTCCAGACACCGGCGCCGCCATCAATGACGCCATTGAGATGGCCGGTTGGCCCGTCCCAGTAGTTGAGCGTGACGCCCGTGGCATTGGACAGGTTGACTTGATTCGATACCGAAGTCACGAGGTAAAGATCCGAG
>NZ_AGUF01000064.1 GCF_000236785.1 Achromobacter arsenitoxydans SY8
GACCGGTATCAAATGATCTGCGCCGTATCGTCGTTGCGCAGCCGCGGGAAGTGTTCAATCGTTCGATCGCCTGCAACAGGGCCACTTCGACGTTGTGCGAGCCTACAACGGCGCGATTTTCGTACCATGCGCACCCCTGCGGGGGGGGGGGGGCGGGACCGTGCCGCCTGATCGGCGTGAACGGGTCGCCTTGTTGTTTGCCCGACCGGGAGTTATATGTCCGTGTCCGATTCCTTGCGGCAAGGACGATCGCTACAAGCTCTGGTGGCTTCGGGCTTCAGCAGGCACTTCATGCGGTGGTGAATCAGGAAAGAAGAGGAGTTGCCGATGAGCATGCGGTACCACCTTCAAGTGGTGCATCAGAGCGCCCAACGACGGGGCGACTGTGCCGCAGCACCGTCGAGAGGTAACTCTGACTTGGCGTTCGGCAAACGGCACTTGGGGCGGCTTCGAGGGACCGCGCGCGTAAGGGCTTAGGGAGCAAGCATGTCGACCACTTTAGAGGATTAGCATGAGAAAGGTACTGTACGACGGTGGGCACCTTCAAGGGTCGCATGAGCAGCGCTGGCTAGTGGATAAGATCGAATAGTAGAAACTTCTGGCGTGGGAGAGCGCGAACGCGACATGCTCATTACCGACACGAGGCAGCGCCAAACGCTCGAGGTGGCCCAGATCGGGGCGAAGACTCCCAATCGCTACGTGCCTTTGAGTAGTTAGCGGGGACGTTGTCACTATCGGCAGGCTTCCTTACCCAGCAGGCGGGCTACCTTCATAGATTATCAGATGAGCGCGACCTAGTAAGCAACTCCTCCCTCTCCACCGGCGGGTATCGGGGTAATTTTTTGAAGGACTGCCCTCGTGCAACTTGCGTCGTACGTTGGTTGTTGTTTAACCTAGCCTGCATGCGAATGCGTTCCTGACTTTAGATTTCCTAGCAAGTATGAAGATCGGGTTGGTCACTACGCAGTTCCCCACCAGCAGCGGCTATTTTGATGGCGGCATCGCCGTATTCTTCTCGCGTGCCGCGGAACTGCTTGTGGAGGCCGGCCACTCAGTCACCGTCATAGTTAGGCAAAGGTCGCAGTACGTCCCTTATTCTTCAGATCGATTTAATATCATTTCTGTTCGCAAGCCGGTTGCGAAGAGGTCGATCTCAGGCGAAAGTCCCTGGGCTGAAGTGCCGCATCTCCACGATTTGTCGGTCGCAACATACGAAGCATGCCGGTCTTTGTATTGGGCGGGTCGGTGCGAAGTCTTCTTGGCTACTAACAATCTGGCGATGAGCCACGACTTGGTAGGCGATACAAGTATTCCCACCGTGATTCGGATCTCAAGTCGGACGAAGGTGTGGTCACACGAAAACTTTTCGCTAGACGTCCGCGATGCTGCAATCGATCAGCTCGAGTTGCAGTGCCTAAGCCGCGCGAAGTTCCTTATTGCTCCCTCCGAGAGGATTACTAAATTGCTTGGCGAGGACGGGGCTCGAGTGCACGTTGTACGCTCCCCCGTACCTGCATTATTGCTCGAGGCGAGTCATACGGAAAGGGTTGAAGTCGGCGAAACAATCATAGTGTCCAGTGCGCGTGAAGGTTCAAAAGGTGTTCATCACGCGATCCTGGCGGCCAAGGAATATTTGAGTAGATATGTCAACGATTCCTTCTTGTTTGCCGGCGGAAGACAATCGTTAGCTCCTGACGGGTGTCCAATGAGCGAGTACCTGGAGGAGCATCTCTCCACGTTCAAGGAGCGGGTAATACAACTCCCGCTGCTGCGCCGTGATCAATTCTTGAAACAACTGGCGGCAGCAACAATTGTGCTTCTACCGTCTCAAGTGGACAATCTGCCAAACGTGTTGCTTGAAGCAATGTGCTTGTGCAAACTAGTCTTGATCACAAAGAACA
This sequence comes from Achromobacter arsenitoxydans SY8, assembly GCF_000236785.1. Taxonomy (GTDB): domain Bacteria; phylum Pseudomonadota; class Gammaproteobacteria; order Burkholderiales; family Burkholderiaceae_B; genus Achromobacter; species Achromobacter arsenitoxydans. The sequence goes on from NZ_AGUF01000064.1 coordinate 1,902, forward strand.
GCAGTATGGACGAGCTGATTGTCGACAGCCAGAATGGGCTTGTGATTGAATCATCTGAGCCCGCAGCTATATTGTCCACTTTAGTTCGCGCGAGAGAGCTGGTCTCAAGTTCTCGGCGTGGCATTGAAGCTTCAGCACAAGCAACAGCCCTAGAGCAATGCAGCCCCGGCTTGTTCATTCAACGATTGATGGAACAGCTGAAAAGGGCTACTCACACCACCTGCTAGGACGAAATCATGTGCGGTTTCGCAGCATTGATTGCCAGCGGCGCACCGGAGAAACACACGCGAGCTTTGGCCGCGGCGGAAGCTCCGCTTGTGAGCCATGGGCCAGACGATCGAGGCGAATTACATCGCCCTCCTGTGTATATCATTCATCGTCGTCTTGCATTGGTTGACGGTGTAAATGGTCGGCAGCCAATGTCCGTGGACGGAGACAGGTACACGATCTGTTTCGCCGGTGAGATATTTAATCACTGGTCACTCAGGCGGGAGCTCATCGGGCTGGGCCACGTTTTCATTTCAGGCAGCGATACAGAAGTGGCGCTCCGGGCTTGGATTCAATGGGGAGACGAATGTCTCCGTCGATTCGACGGGATGTTCTCGCTATTATTTTTGGATTGGTTGACACGCCGCGCCTTGTTCGCTCGGGACCAGTTCGGCATAAAGCCTGCAGTGTTTAGCAATATGGGACGCCGTTTCGCCTTCTCATCTAGCCTTGTTGCGTTACGATCGCTTTTGCCCCAGTATCCTCAGCTTGATACGGGTGCACTTTGCGACTACCTGCTGAATCAAGCGACTGTTGCACCGCGAACCATCTATAAAGGCGTCGAGAAACTGCTGCCGGGACATTTCGTTCGCGTGAACTTAGATAATCCAGATCATTATGAAGTGGCAAGGTGGGCGGGCATAGAGGTACCTTCACACTCCCAGTGCACGGATTCATCAATTTTAGAAGCTGCGATCCGGCGGTCGCTTCGTGCTCGCCAGCCGGACGATCAGGGTAGCGCGATCCTCCTTTCTGGCGGCTTAGATTCTGGTGTGCTCGCCGCAATCGGCGCGCAGCTTCCAGGCAAACGGCAGGCCTTCTGCGTGCATTTCCCTGAGATAGAAAGTTCTGATCCTAAGCGGGCTGTTGCCGTTGCTAACGCCTCCGGACTTGATCTGCATTTTGTAGGATTGCGCGACTCGGACATGGACGCCCTGGACGACCTGTCCGATATCACCGGTGAGCCATTTGGAGATGATTCCCTTCTGCCAACTTTCATGTTAGCTCAGGAGGTTAAGAGACATCGGTTTCACGTCGCCATATCAGGTGACGGCGCCGATGAACTGTTCGCCGGATATGACCTTTTCAAGCGATGGCTTGCGTCATGCGATCGTGGAGATAGTGGGCTTGATGCTTGGGCTCGGGTTAGCAACAAGTACTTCGATCTAACGCAACTAGCCGGCGCTATGAATCCACAGTTTTCACCTCAGCTCGTCTCGCCCAACGTACACGAGGGTAGGACGTTTTCGTCAAATCGTGATGTTGGGCACTTGTCTGTTGCAAGATTGGTGCGATTGACCCACACATTACCGGACATAATGCTTCGAAAGATGGATGCTGCATTCATGTTCCATTCAATCGAAACCCGCCCGCCGTATCTGTCGAGCGAGGTGGCACGTATCGCACTTAAGTGCGACGATTCTAGTTTGCTCAGATTAATTGATGGGGGAGTTGTGGAGAAGGCTATTTTGGTTTCGATTTGGCAGCGGTGCCTGAGCGCGATTCCACCTCCAGCGAAGATTGGTTTTAATTGCCCTTTATTTGCATGGGCTGCGATCGAACGCAGCAATTTCAGGCGCAGAATTGACAGGCTAAAAAGTTCTTCGGAACTCAGGATGATCTTCCACAGTGGCAAAATTGCGGCGTTCGTCGATTTGCTGTTGTCTCAGGGCAGAGTTAAGGCGCTTTGGATATTAATGGCGTTAGACGCCTGGCTCGCGCTGCGCAAGTTTTCTTAGGGTATTTTAAAAATTACCCAGCGATATTTCTCGACTTCTATCTGAATTTTAGAACACCGGTCGAAACCTGGGCCGCGGCTCTGTGACGCAATTTGGGGCTGTTATCGTTGTTCGAACGAGCAGCTCTACGGTCGGATTATTGTAAGGTACTGCCTAGCATTACTTTAAGCGCCAACAACATTGGTGAGGTTGCTATGGGAATTCCTTTCAGGGTTGAACGCGCTATCCAATTTGTACTCGCAACAGAGCCGAGCCGTCCGCTTAAGGTGCTCGATTTTGGATGCGGGGACGGAACACTTGTTCTCGAACTAGTGCGCAATGGATTCGATGCATTCGGCTTTGATATTGATCCCGACCGTCTAAAAAGTGCGCGAACGAGACTAACAGCTTGCGGTGAGATGTATCGAATTATTGGCCCAGAATTCCCTGTTGAAGCCCGATGGTCCTTTGGACTAATCTTGTCCAACCAAGTGTTGGAGCATGTCGCAGACCTGCCTGCAGCTGTGAGACAACTTTCGGCAGTCGCCGCGTCACGCGCAATTGCTGTTCACGTGTTCCCTACCAAAGCTCGCATTTTCGAGCCCCATCTGCACTTTGCGGGGGTGCATTGGGTACGTCCAGGAAGACTTCGAAGGTGGATGATATTAGCTGCCTGCTACTTGGGCGGAGGACCAAGATGGTCGGAATTAGAGCATCTGACATTCCAGCAGAGGGCGGATCGCTTCGAATCATATCTGGCCAACCGTGTTTATTATCGCAGCACATCTTTCATTGCAGGCACTATGCGTACGATCGGCGGATGGAACGAACTGGGCCAGAACAAGTCCTTGCCGCGTATGCCTAGGTCTCTCTGCAGCAGAGCGTTACCTGAATTATTTTTCCGTTCGCAGATCCTTACTGTGCAGGCACCCTAATGATAGTAAAAGCCAGAGGCGATGTCTCAGTAGTGATACCTGTCTATAATTCGGGAGACTTGGTGATTAGATCGGTGGAAAGTGCACTTGAACAGCCAGAGGTTGGTGAAGTGGTTGTGGTAGATGATCAATCGACGGATGACACCGGACGCTATTTGGAGCGGATCGCACGTATAGCAGGAGTTCGCCTTTTGTCCCATCCAGGGGGAAAGAATCGAGGTCCTTCAGCCTCGAGGAATCTGGGAATACTAGCAGCGCGACGGCCGGTAATTGCCTTTCTCGATGCGGATGATTACTATTTGCCCGGACGGTTCAGGGAGGCGGTGAAGCTGCTGGAGAGGTCCGAAGTGGGAGGAGTGCATGAAGCAGTTATAGCAAGATTTGAAGATAATCAGGCTCTTGCGAAATGGCGGACGAAGACCATGTCAACTGTATATGGCGTAAGGGTGCCGGTGGCGCCGGAGCGGTTATTTGAAGCATTGTTGAGTGGGGAGTGTGGCCATTTTCACACTGGCGCCATTACGATTCGACGTGACGCCTTTTTGCGAACGGGCTTATTCTCAGAAGAATTTCCACTCGCACAAGATTCCCTTATGTGGTTGAAACTTGCGGCAACAACAGACCTATACGCAGGGGAACTGGGCAGGCCGGTCAGTGTCCGCTATATTCACAAAAATAATAGGTGCTTCGTGCCAGCGATAGAAAAGCATCGGCTCCAGATGAAAGTGTTGTCGGAATTGATTCGTAGCGCTCAAGCTCTTCAACTGAGCTCTGCTAGACGGAAGTTGCTTGCGTCGCGAGTTCTCGAGTCTTGTCTATGGGGAAGGTAAGTGCTATCCGGACCGAGAGTATTAGTAGGTCTAATTTATGCAGGTGAGCCGCAGCTGAATCACTGTCTATATTCCATTGCAATGCAGCGCAAGTGTAGCATCACCATTGTGCTTATAGCAGGGCGTACAAAGCTAAATGCCCATCGAGAACTTTACCTGCAATTTACTGCGGCGGTGGGATCTTATGATTTACTGGCAAAGATCGATGCTGATATGGAGATCATAAGAAACGACCTCTTCTTTGAGGCACATCTCGTACTATCTCGTCTGACTACCATTCATAGCCTTCAGGTGCCAGTGCTCGACTACATGACGCGAAAAAATATAGGAGCACTCCACTTTTATCGACCCGGTGTGGTTTGGCCTACAACTCTTGACACCACATTCACAGATCGAGTTCCGCTCACCGACAGTGAGGTTCTGTATGACGCAACAGTTCTAGCGCCGGCAGCGAAGCATTGCTTCAATCCATCGCTTGTCCAAGCAGTGCGCTTTGGGCTCCATCGTGGCGCGAAGGCGCGCATAGCCGCTGAACGAGGGGATTTCAAACGTTCCCGTACCCACATTGAAAACGCGGAAGCAGTTTTTCTGCATGGTTGCGAAACGCTCGATCATGTGCTTTGCTCGGCAGCTTTGGCGAGCGAAATTGCAATGATGGAACCTCTGGGAACGGAATTTTCAGATTATGCGAGTTGGGGCCTCCGGTCAATTACGGAGCTACTCCGATCGTTGAGCGCTGAGGATGTGCTTTGTGCTGCTATTGCAGCACGAAAGAAGAACTCCGCACGGAAGGCAGTGTGGTTGGCACGCGCATAATTCTGGTAGGCCCGCCTGAGCGCCTTAATACCTTACATCTTGCAATGAATATGCGTCGAGGGGCTCACCGTCCCGGATCGAACGGCAGAGGTTGAGAAATGCCCCTCTTTCAACATCGGTTTCCTGCAGTTTACAAACCTGCAACAGACGAAGTACGTCTGCCCACTCAAGGAAGTACGCGCTCTTCCGAAGAGCTTTTGCGAGATCCTGCGCTCGCACGTACTGTGCTCCCCGCAAAATTACTGATTCGAGCTGCTCGTCGGGGTGTACTCGATACAGAGTTAATAGATCCTTGAGGTTGATAATCATGTACTTCTCGGATCGCAAGGAAATTGTAAGGTCCCGGGAAATAAAGCCGTCTGGCATCACGAGTCTCGGAAAAATCGCCCTCGCGCTCCACTCAATTTTCTCGAGGGAATTTAAGCGAACTAGCCATCTAGCAAGGCTTTCTGATTTGGTTTGGCGATGCAACTGCCTACCAAGACACAGTAATTGATAGGCAGCCTGTCCCGGCTGCGACATAAGCGCCAATTTGAGGGCGCGATAACCCTTTATCCAATAATTTCTCACCGCGTCATCAGGGTCCAATTCTGCGAGACGTCGGATTGCGGCAAGTGCGTAAATATGTGTGTTGAGTGTTATCGAGTTGCGCGGAGTCTTTCCCAGCCAGGATGAGGTGATTTTTTGAGTTTGGGAGTCTTGCTCCTCGCTGTCATGTAGAAACCATCCAAGGCCCTCATTCATTTCCTCCCATAGGGTGCTCACCGCATAATTGAGATGCAGTTTTGCGGATTTTAAAGCGAAAAAATCTCCGGCTCTGCAGAATTCTGAGAGCATCATATGTATCCCAGCCATGTGGAAACGCGCGTGGACCTCGTTCCTATCAGTCCAGTAACCGTGACCCAGTTGTTCCAACGGAATCCGGCTCACCGAACGGAACATTTCCGTTCTGAGGGCGCTGAATAGCTTGTGGCTCGTGATGCTATGCAGATAGTCAAAGTATTTCCACCAAGCTGAAGCACACTGCTGACATGCGAATTTGCGATTCGTTAAAGGTGACGGCCGTGGGTCGTAAACCTGGCCCATAGCCAAGTATCCAAACACGTCGACCGGAGATGAAACATCAAACCAATTGGATACGATCAACCGCCGCGTCTGTAAGTTCCACCCGCAGTTCAAGGAGCGGTTCGTGGAAAGAATAAGTACAACTGAAAATGTATGCTCTGGCTCGCCGTAGATGGTCACGCTCGAGTCAATACGCGTCAGAGTTAGTGATAGGCTGGCTATGGGTAGCAATTCGGCATCGAGAGCGGATGCAGCCTTCGATATTAGGACAAATTTATAATCTCCGAATCCTGAAAAATTTTCACTACTCCAAAATGTGGCGCTCTCTTGAATATTGCCCACTTCTCGAATCGTCAGCGAGCAATCTTTTCGAACTGCGGCGTACACGATGAGGATGCCCGCTTCCGGGTGTGAACTCGAAACAAGCGATGTGATCGCCCCCCCTTGTCCTTCGATGAATGGGAACGTGGGGCTTGACATGTGAAGTCAGCTCGCTAGCCTGCCGGTGTTCATCAATATAGCCGACGCAAGAACGCTCGAAAGTAGGGCACACTGATGCGATGCTAAGTAGTTTGAGAAAACGTGCTTTTTACCATTTGCGCCGAGGTTTCTGGCCAACGTCTCATCTTCTATCAAACCGCAGAGAGCATTTGCTGTTGAAGGGAGATTGTCAGCATCGCAAAGTAAGCCGGTCACGCCATCGATCACCGCTTCGACAATGCCCCCCACCTTTGTCGATACGATTGGAAGCCCCACTGCGGCCGCCTCCAACAATGCCACCGGCGTTCCTTCCATGTCGCCTTTCTCAGTTACTTGTGCGCAATGTAGGAGCACGCTTGCCGCGCTCATCTCGGCTCGTACGGTTGCATGAGATACGCTGCCCACGAAGCGCACGGCCTTTTCCAAATCAAGTTCCTGCACCAGTGCTTGGGCGTTAGTGAGTAGCGACCCACATCCAACAATCCTGAGTATAGCGCTGTCGTGCTTGTTCCTGACCTGTGAAAACACCCGAATTGACTCAAGCGTCCCTTTAGTCGATTCTAAACGCCCCACGGTAAGAACAACTGGTGTCGCAGGCGTTGTTCGTGAAACGTGGAACCAACCGTCATCTACACCGCAAGGGATGGTGATGATTTTGCGAGCGGGGGCACCAAGCATCGCCAATTGATGCGTCATATGCTGCGATACAGACACGATCGAATCGGCGATTGAAAAGAGTTCGCCATAATGACGCCCAAACGTACCGAGCACGGCTTCGTGGTATGCATCAACACCGTGAAAGTGAACGACCAGCGGTATTCCCAGCGACTCCGCCGCTCTCATCATGAGGACGCCAGCTTTGGCGTATTCTGCCAGAATCACATCAGGGGAGCGTTCCCGCAATAATGTGCAATAGGTCGAATATGCAGCGGTTGGTAACGGCTTTGTTGGCACACATTCTGCGTAAAGATCCGCATTGAGTGCTGCTCGATGCAGCCTAATGAACGTTTCCGTAGAAGTGAGCGGCTTGTGCTTGACTATAAGTACTCGCATGGGCCCTCGATAAGTGCAGGTCCTTCTTGCTGTCCTGTTATTGTTTCTAATAACAGAGCTTGGCACCACAAAAGGGCGGGGGGGTGCTTATTGCGCCTAAATGCCCGCTGGTTTTTGCGTTTTTCATGGAACAAGCGAAAGTGTTATTAGGATACAGGCCGTACTCGCTACTACTAGCCAGGACGCGCTTCTTGTGAAGTAAGCCTATGTTGAGTTGGGACTTGGGCGCGGTTAAGGCGTTCCGCTCATTGTCGCCGGTGCCTGCGCCACCCAAATTTTTTTGTGCGGTCGCGATTTCAATGGCCGATGGTAAAGTCACAGAAGGTGTGGTGCATGCCGCGCCTGGGTCGGTCGAAGGAGCCTACAGATGCCACAGCATCGATTACCGCGAGCGACGAAGGTATCAGGTCGTCGGGTTCGAAGGATTGCAGCGTAGTCGCGACAACCGCAGCTTCAATTGCTCAACAGTGCCGAGGTTGAATTTGGCTCGCGGCGCTATCCAGGTTGGATTTATGTGTTGGACGTCTCCTAGTATTGTCTACTTTTTTGTACCGCCGGGGAATCAGAGTTAGCTGAGATCCGTGTAAGTAGTCAGTCAGTGGCAGGCGTTCTCGTTGAATTCATTAAAGCGTACACTCGTCCGTACATAAATATCAATTGTCGAGAAGTTCGATGCGCGACAGACCTCGATCCTCGGGGCAAGCCAATGTCGGCGCATTCGGTGACCGTATCTCCTTTGCCAGAGCGATTGATCGAAATTTGTAAGTATCTCCTCAGGGGAGGGGATATTGTGTATGGACCGGACAGATAGGTGACAGGTGTACGAGGACATGGGTGACACTTTCCTGGGTTAGGTGCCCGGGAGAGTCGCGTGCCTTGGATTGCGGTTACCGTGAACGATTAGAGAACGGCGTTTGTGGAGTTGGCCGGTCAGGCCAATGCCAATGTGAGCGAGTTGTGCCGGCGTTTCGGCGTCAGTCGCAAGACGGGGTACAAGTGGTTTGGCCGCTACGAGCGGCAGGGACAAGTTGGGCTGGAGTCTTTGTCGAGGCGTCCTCGGCATACGCCGGGCCGTACTTCGGCGGCCATTGAGGTCCGGGTCCTGAAGATGCGTCAGCGCCATCCTGCTTGGGGTGGACGCAATATCTCCCATGTGCTGGTGCGTGATAAGGCTGTGAAGCTCGCACCGAGTACGGTCACGGAGGTGCTGCGTCACCATGGCTGCCTTGCCGAGCGCGGAGCGGGCAAGACCTGGCAGAAGTTCGAACACGAAGCACCCAATGACTTGTGGCAGATGGACTGGGCCACTTCGCCCCGGATCAGCAGCGGTGCCATTCCCTAGCGGTCATCGACGACCACTTCCGCTACAACATCGTCCTGCAGGTGTCGGCTGCCGAACGCTTTGAGCCCGTACAGGCCAGCCTGTTGCGGGCGTTCACTCGCTACTGTCTGCCCAGGCGCATCAATACCGACAACGGCATGCCTTGGGTGGCCGCGGGCGTGGACACGTTGACCCGGTTGGGAATCTGGTTCATTCGACTGGGCATCGAACTCTTGCGCAGCCGGCCGGCACATCCGCAGACGAACGGCAAGGATGAGCGGTTCCATCGCACGGTCAAGGCGGAAGTCCTTGGCATACGACGCTTCCGTGACCTAGGCGACGCCCAACGCAGATGACTTGATTTTCCGAAGATCTACCACACAGAAGCCGTGCGCTAGGCTGAAACTGCTCGATACCTAGCGACACTGCCATTCATTAGAAATCCAACGGTCTAGATAGGTGTTGAGGTGCTACGAGCTTCCCTCAGCCGTCACTCGATGTTCTGGGCCTGTTCGCGCATCTGCTCGATCAGCAGCTTCAGGTCCATGGCGGCGCGGGTGACCTCCATGCTGCCGGCCTTGGAGCCCAGCGTGTTGGCCTCGCGGTTCATTTCCTGGAACAGGAAATCCAGCCGCTTGCCGGCGCTGCCGGCGTTCTTCTTGCCGCCCGCCGCCTTGCCGCCGCCGTCGGTCAGCAGGTGGCGCAGTTCTTCCAGGTGCGAGCGCAGGCGCGACAGTTCTTCCGCGACGTCGATGCGCAGGGCAAACAGATTGGCTTCCTGCGACAGGCGTTCGGACAGCTCCGCGCCCGAGATATGGGTGAAACCGCCGGGGAAGGCGGATTCGACGCTTTCGCGCAGCTTGGCAGCCTGCTTTTCGCGGTGGTCGGCCAGCAGCTGGGGCAGGTGGGCCTGGACGATGTCGACGACGCGCGCCACGCCGTCGGCGCACTCGCGCATCATGCCGGCCAGGCGCTCGCCTTCGCGCTCGCGGCCTTCCTGCAATTGGGTCAGCGCTTGCTGGGCCGCCTGCAGGCAGGCGGCTCCCCAGATCTGCGGATCAAGGGCGTCGTTGCCGCGCTGGCCGGGCCAGTTGAACAATTCGGCCAGACGCGGGGGCGCGATGTCGGGGACGATGCGGCGGGCGGCCTGAAGCTGTTCGGCCAGGCTTTCCAGCCAGGCGGGGTCCAGCTTGGACAGGTCGGCATTGGCCGCGCGCGTGAAGGACACGCGGATTTCGACCTTGCCGCGCGCCAGGTTGGCGGTAAGCAGTTCGCGCAGAGGCGTTTCGACGTGCCGCAGCTCGTCGGGCAGGCGGAAGTACAGGTCCAGAAAGCGGCTGTTGACGCTGCGCAGTTCTATGGCAAGCGTGCCTTGTTCTATATCTGCGCGGGCGTTGCCGAAGGCGGTCATGCTGCGGATCATGATGTGCGTGTCCTGGTGATTCTTGGAATAAGAGCCGGTTGCGCCGGGGCCCGCGGCGCCAGGGTGCTGGCGCGCGGGTCTGTGTTTTCAACCGGATACATCGCGGCAGGATACTCCAAGCGCGGTATCCCCGTGGCGCCAGCCCGTACAATGCCGCGAATCGAAGCCACGTCTGGAGCCTGTCCGTGACCACTACCCCCGCCATTGCCCGTCCCTCGGGCCGAGCCGTCGACCAATTGCGCCCGTTCAGCCTGGAGCGCGGTTTTACGCGCTACGCCGAAGGATCGGTGCTGGTGAAGGCCGGCGACACCCATGTGCTCTGCACGGCCAGCGTCCTGGACAAGGTACCTCCTTTCCTGAAGGGCAAGGGGGAAGGCTGGGTAACGGCTGAATACGGCATGTTGCCGCGCGCCACGCACACGCGCGGCGACCGCGAGGCCGCGCGCGGCAAGCAGAGCGGGCGCACCCAAGAAATCCAGCGCCTGATCGGCCGCAGCCTGCGCGCCGTGTTCGACATGCAGGCGCTGGGCGAGCGCACGCTGCACCTGGATTGCGACGTGCTGCAGGCCGATGGCGGCACGCGCTGCGCCAGCATTACCGGCGCCTGGGTGGCCGCGGCCGACGCGGTCGCGCTGCTGATGAAGCGCGGCGATCTGGCGGTCAACCCCATCCGCGATGCGGTGGCGGCCGTATCCGTGGGCCTGGTGCAGGGGCGGGCGGTGCTGGACCTGGACTACCAGGAAGATTCGGCCTGCGACGCCGACGTGAACGTGATCATGACGGGCAGCGGCGCATTCGTGGAAGTGCAGGGCACGGGCGAAGGGGCCACCTTCACCCGCGCTGAGCTGGACGCGATGCTGAAGCTGGCCGAAGGCGGTATTGCCAGCCTGGTGCGGGAGCAGCGCGCCGCCAGTGTCTGACACTGTCCGCAGATACCGAACCGTCGCAAAAAAAGCCGCTTCCGCGGCTTTTTTTGTCGAACAGCCCGCTTAGCGCGGTAGCAGCGCCTGCACCTTGCCGACGCCCTCCAGCCCCCAGATCGTACCGATCAGCCCGCGCAGTTCCTGTTCCGTCGCGGCGTCCGCATAGCGGCCCAGGCTGAGCGTCTTGTCCTCGATTTCGGGGCGGCTCAGGGTGTTGCCCGGATCGCCCTTGGGTTCGTCCACGCGGCCGTGCAGCGTGCGGCCGTCGCGGGTATGGACCGTGACCTTGCCGATCCAGCGCTGCGGATAGGCGCCGTCGACTTCGGGGTCGAGCGCCATTTCCACCTTGCCGCGGAAGGCGGCCACGCCCGGGTCGTCCAGGCCGGCATCGAATTCCGCCAGCCCGGCGCGCCCTTGCCGGGCGATCAGCGCCAGCACGGTGCCCATCGAGAACTTGGACTGGTGCACGGTCTGCGGATTGACGACCGGCCCGAGGACGTCGATGGCGCCCTGGTGGACATGTGCCACCACGCGCTCCACGTCGGCTTCGGTCAGGTTGTTGTCGCGCAGCGCCTGCTGCAGCGCGTCGGCCGCGGGGTGGGTGTGGCGGCAGGACGCGTGGAACTTGAACGAGGTTTCGGCCAGGGCCCAGCGCTGGCCCAGGCGGTCGCACAGGCGGCTGGGGTCCGCGTCGGTGGACATGCCGGCGGCCATGCCTTGCGGGCCTTCCAGAATGTGACGGGCGCCGGTGAAGCCTTCGCGCGCCAGATAGGCGGCGGTGATGCCGTCGGCCGCCGCCTTGGCGGTGTGCAGTTGCTTGGAATCGGCGGCGTCGCGCAGAAATTCCCATAGGCCCGCGGCCTGGGTGCCGGCCGAGCCAAGCGCGTGCAGCATCTGTTCGGCCGACAGCCCGAGCAGGCGGCCGGTGGTGACGGCCGCCGCCAGCGTGCCCGCCGTGCCGGTTGTGTGGAAGATCTTGTAGTGCGATCGGCCCAGGAATTCGCCCACGCGGATGCCGACTTCATAACCGGCCACGGCGGCGGTGAGGAGATCCCGGCCGGAGCTGCCCAGCGCCTGCGCCACGGCCAGGGCAGGGGGGAACACGACGGCTGCGGGATGGAATACGGACCCGTTGTGCACGTCGTCCTGCTCGACTACGTGCGCGGCGGCGGCGTTGACCATGGCGGCGAACAGCGGCGTCGTGCGGCGGCGGTTGATGAGGACTTCGCTGGGGCCGTCGGCGGGCCCCATGGCGGCGGCATAGCGGTCGATGGCCTGGACCGCGCGCGCGGATGCGCCCGCCAAAATGGACGCCAGGCAGTCGAGCAGCAGGTCTTCGGCGCGGCGCAGCACCGGGGCGGGGATGTCTTCGTAGCGCAGGTTGGCGGCAAAGGCCGCGAGTTCGGCGCTCAAGTGGGGAGTGTCTTGGTCTGCGGTCATGGAGTCAGGCGTGTCAGAAGGAACGGGGCAGGCCCAGGATGTGTTCGGCCACGTAGGACAGGATCAGGTTGGTGGAGATGGGCGCAACCTGATACAGGCGCGTCTCGCGGAACTTGCGCTCCACGTCGTATTCGGTGGCGAAGCCGAAGCCGCCATGGAACTGCAGGCAGGCGTTGGCCGCTTCCCAGGACGCGTCCGCGGCCAGCAGCTTGGCCATGTTGGCCTGCGCGCCGCAGGGCTCGTGGGCGTCGAACAGGCGGCAGGCTTCGTAGCGCATCAGGCTGGCGGCTTCGACGTTGATGTGGGCGCGGGCGATGGGGAACTGCACGCCCTGGTTCTGGCCGATGGGGCGTCCGAACACCATGCGTTCCTTGGCGTAGGCCGTGACCTTGTCCACGAACCAGTAACCGTCGCCGATGCATTCGGCGGCGATCAGGGTGCGCTCGGCGTTCAGGCCGTCGAGGATGTACTTGAAGCCCTTGCCCTCTTCGCCAATCAGGTTTTCCTCGGGGATTTCCAGGTTGTCGAAGAAGAGTTCGTTGGTCTCGTGGTTGACCATGTTGGGAATCGGTCGGATCGACATGCCGTGCTTGACGGCGTGGTGCAGGTCCACCAGGAAGATCGACATGCCTTCCGATTTGCGCGTGACCTGGTCCAAGGGCGTGGTGCGCGCCAGCAGGATCATCAGGTCGGAGTGCTGGACCCGCGAGATCCAGACCTTCTGGCCGTTGATGACGTAGCGGTCGCCGCGTTTGACTGCGGTGGTCTTGATCTTGGTGGTGTCGGTGCCGGTGGTGGGTTCGGTCACGCCCATGGACTGCAGGCGCAGTTCGCCGGCGGCGATGCGAGGCAGGTATTCGCGCTTCTGGGCCTCGGAGCCGTGCCGCAGCAGCGTGCCCATGTTGTACATCTGACCGTGGCAGGCGCCTGAATTGCCGCCGCTGCGGTTGATTTCTTCCATGATGACCGAGGCCTCGGTCAGGCCCAGGCCGGAGCCGCCGTATTCCTGCGGGATCAGCGCTGCCAGCCAGCCGGCTTCGGTGAGGGCGCGGACGAAGTCTTCGGGGTAGCCGCGTTCTTCGTCGACCTTCCGGAAGTATTCGGAGGGAAATTGGGCGCAAAGGTCGCGCACGGCTTCGCGGATGTCCTGGTAGGCGTGGGAGGCGTGAGGCATAGGGCTGCTGTTCTGATTGAAGGAATGGTTCGGTATAGGATCGAATGTGCCGCAAGGCCGCAGACGTGCCAATTCACAATTCGTTAATACGGGGTTCCTGTTCGCAAAAGCGCGCTTTCATGACCGGCGTGCGTCATGTGGGCGCCCAGGTTGTGTCAAGAAATTGCCAAACTGGGTGTCCATAATCCGGGGCATTGCCGCAATGGCGGCGAGGCCATACACGGACGGATATGCGGAAAAATTTACGGGTCACAACGGCGCTGTCGGCCATTCTTGCCTTGTTTGTGGTGCTGTTCGCCGTCGCGGCGGCGGCGGGCATCACGGTGCTGCGCGACAATCGCGCGGATATCGAGGCGCTGGGCCGGGGCAGCATCGAGCGGGCCAGCGATCTTGCCGACATGAGCAGCCGGCTGTTCCAGGCGCGCGCCGCGCTGACCGACGCCAAGACCGCCATGGAGGGCGGGCTGGAAGAGGCGCGCAACGAATCCCTGGCGCAGGCGCAGGCGCTGCTCAAGCAGGCGGCCGCCAGCCAGGCGCGGCTGCGCGGCAATGCGGACGAGAGCGAACTGGGCGCGCCCCTGTTCGCGCAGATGCTGACGGCCTACGCGGCGTTCGCCGACCAGGCGCTGTTGCCCATGAGCAAGGCGATCCAGGGCTGGAACGGCATTGAGGTGAACCGCCTGACGGACAAGGTCCTGCCCGCCAGCGCTGCGGCTTACGTCAAGCAGGCCGAGGCCTACCAGGCCTACGCGCGCGAGCATGGCCAGTCCGCGGTGGCGGGCGCCAGCCGCACGCTGGAAAACGTCATCCTGGTGGCGGCCGGCATGCTGGGCTTCGTGCTGCTGCTGGCCGTGCTGATCCGGCTGGCGTTCCGCCGCAGCATCCTGCGGCCGCTGAACGAGGCCGGCGCGCACTTCGACCGTATCGCGGACGGCGACCTGACAGGCGCCATCGCCCTGCGCGGCGACAACGAGATCGGCGTGCTGTATTCGGCCATGCGCCGCATGCAGACGGGGCTTTCCGCCGCGGTGGCCTCGGTGCGCCACGGCGTCGAGGAAATCCATACGGGGTCGGGCGAAATCGCGGCCGGCGGCGCCGACATGTCGGACCGCACGGCGCGCCAGGCGGGTTCGCTGCAGGAGGCCGCGGCCAACATGACGCAACTGGCGCATACGGTGCAGCTGACGGCGGGCAACGCCGACCTGGCGAGCCGCCAGGCCTTGAGCGCGACGCAGCTGGCTCAGCGCGGCGGGCAGGCGGTGGAAGAAGTCGTCCAGAGCATGCAGGGCATCGCCGACAGCGCGCGCCGCATCGGCGAGATCGTGGGTGTGGTGGACAGCATTGCGTTCCAGACCAACATCCTGGCGCTGAACGCGGCGGTGGAAGCCGCGCGCGCCGGCGAGCAGGGCAAGGGCTTTGCTGTGGTGGCGGGGGAAGTGCGTTCGCTGGCCCAGCGCAGCGCCCAGGCCGCCCGGGAGATCAAGGGCCTGATCGAGGACTCCGGCGCGCGCGTGGATGCCGGCGTGCGCCACGTGACCCTGGCGGGCGACGCGATGCGCGACATGGTGGCGTCGGTGGATCGGGTGACGCAGATCGTGGCCGAGATTTCCAGCGCCACGGCCGAACAGGCGGCCGGCATTGCGTCGGTGAACGACGCGGTGGCGGATATTGAACGCTCGACGCAGGAAACCGCCGCCATGGTCGAACAGACCGCCGCCGCCGCTGCCGCGCTGGAAACCCAGGCGCAAGGCCTGCAGCGCGCCGTGGCGGTGTTCCAGATTGCCCGGGGGGCGCAGGCGGCCGGGGTTTCAGCCGGTAAGCTGCGGCAGGACGGCGCCGGTGTAGCGCTCGGTCACGAGCGACAGGTTGCCGTGCTTGACCTTGTGCTTGACGTGAGCGGCAGCCGACGCGATGTCCTCCGGGCGGATGCGCTCGCATAAAGAGGGCGTGACGGTCAGGGCGCCAACGCCCAGCGTCACGAAGGGGAAGAAGCGGGGAACGCCGTAGCGGTCCTCGGCTTCGATGCCGCCATTGCGCCGCCCCTGGTCGTCGTAGAGGGTCACGGCGGCTTCGTTGAATTCGGCGATGATGCGCTGGATACGATCGTGCCAGTCGGGGCTGCGCAGCAGCACCACAAAATCGTCGCCGCCGACATGGCCGACGAAGTCGCGTTGCGGATCGCAGTGGCGCTTGATGACTTCGGCGGTGAGCATGATCATGTCGTCGCCGCGCCAGTAGCCATAGACATCGTTGAAGGGCTTGAAGTTGTTCAGGTCGCCATAGCAGATGGCGAAATCCGCGGCGTCTTCAAGCAGGGTCGCGATATGGCGGCTGATGGGGATGTTGCCCGGCAGCGAGGTCAAGGGATTGGCGTAGCGCGCGGCCTCGATCCGCATTTCGGTCACGGACCGCACCAGCGTTTCGCCCGTAGCCAGGCCGTCGTAGCGGCCTTCGCGGGTGATGATCAGGCCGTCCATCAGGTAGCGCTGGTCTTCGGAAATCAGCACGTGGCTGAGCTGGTCGATGGACACATTCAGGTCCACCAGCACCGGCTCGCCGTTCATGAACGTGGAGCAGGCGTCGCGCCCGAACAGTTCACGCGTGTAACGCTGAGCGTAGTGTTCGGAGAAGTCCCGCCGATTGATGATGCCGACCGGGCGGTTGTCCGCGTCGACCACCGCCACAGCGTGCAGACTCTTGTGTTCGATGAACAGCCGGTGGACGTCGTCGTTGGTGTCCCGGTTGAGCAGCGCGGCCGGCGCCTGGACCCGCAGGCTGGCTGCGGTGCCGCCGGCGGAGCGCTGCGACAGCGGGGCGGCCGTGCGCAGGCGCAGGGAGTCGCGCAGGGGCGGCGTCAGTTCCGTGAGCAGGGTCTCGTCGGGCATGCCCAGGAACCAGCCCTGCGCGTAGCGGATGTCCAGCTCGCGCACCACGGCCAGATCCTCGGCGGTTTCGATGCCTTCGGCCACGATGGACGTGCCCAGGTGCTGCGCCACCTTCAGGATGGCGCGGACCATGTTCTGCTTGCGGTCGTCCTGGCCAATGCCGTCGAAGAAATAGCGGTCGATCTTGACGAGCTCGGGCTGCATTTCAGCCCACAGCTGCAGGTTGGAATTGCCCACGCCGTAGTCGTCCAGCGCGATGCGCATGCCGGCCTCGCGCAGACAGGAAAAGGCGTCCTGCACTTCGGCCATGCGGTCCGACAGGGGATCCTGTTCGGTCAGTTCGACGATGATGCTGGCGGGTTCCAGCGAGCAGTCCTTGAGCAGCCGGGACGGCATTTCATCGGCCCACAGGGTCCAGTAATGAAGCAGGGCCGAGCCCGACAGGTTCAGGAACAGTTTGCCGGGGGCGTCGTTCTGGTGAAAGCCCTGGGCGCCGGCCCGGAAGCTGGCCAGTTCAAGCTGCGGATGCAGCCCCTGGCGCCGGGCTTCGGCAAACAGTGCGTCGGGAAAGTGCAGGGGGGTGTCGGCAGGGCCGCGGATCAGGCTTTCGTGGCCGTAGATGCGGCTTTGGGAAAGGTCGACGACGGGTTGGAAGCGTGGCCGCAGCAGCCTTTCACGCAGGATTCCCGCCAGGTTGGGGGGCGCGGCCGCGCCTTCCAGGGGGGAATGGGGTGCGCGGGCGGCTGGCCGTGGCAAAGCGTGAAGTGAGTTCATCGCCAGGGTATTCAGATACGATCAGTGACAAGATAGGTCATATTGACAACAAAATATGTCTGCGTTGTTGCGCCGAATCGTGACCAGCAATCTTCAAGCGCTGTTACAAAAGTGTCAACAAACATTTGTCGGGCCGTGGACGCATGCCAACACGGCGGGGCGGATCGCCTGGCGGCGCTGCGCCCCTATACAATTTGCGCTATGACTTCCCCCAAGATTCCAGATTCCCTGCGCCGCGTCGTCCTGGCGTCCAACAACGCCGGCAAGCTGCGCGAGTTTTCCGCCTTGTTCGCGCCTCTGGGCATCGAACTGGTGCCCCAGGGCGAACTGGGCGTGCCCGAAGCCGAAGAGCCGCACGTCACCTTTGTCGAAAACGCGCTGGCCAAGGCTCGCCATGCCAGCCGCCTGACCGGGCTGCCGGCGCTGGCCGACGATTCCGGACTATGCGTGGCCGCGCTTGACGGCGCGCCCGGGGTGTATTCGGCGCGCTACGCCAAGATGCATGGCGGCGAAAAATCCGACGCGGCCAATAATGCGCTGCTGGTGCGCAACCTGGCCGCTGTGGCCGACCGCAGCGCCTGGTACGTGGCCGTGCTGGCGCTGGTGCGCGCCGAGAACGATCCGCGCCCGCTCATCGGCGAAGGGCTGTGGCACGGCGAAATCATCGACCAGCCCGAGGGCGCCAACGGCTTCGGCTACGATCCGCACTTTTACCTGCCCGACATGGCGCTGACCGCCGCATCGCTGGATCCCGACGAAAAGAACCGGGTCAGCCACCGGGCCCGCGCATTGCGCGAGCTGCTGAGCAAGCTCAGCCAGGCTTGACGACGGCGCCTCGTGCGCCAGGAATTCCGCATGTCCATCACCATACCCATCCGCAACGAAATGGGCGCGCCCAAGTCGCGCCTGATCGTGCCGGCGGGCGCCGCGCTGACCAGCCTGCCGCCGCTGTCGGTCTATGTCCACGTGCCCTGGTGCGTGCGCAAATGTCCTTATTGCGACTTCAATTCGCACGCCGCGCCGGGAGAGATCCCGGAGCGCGCCTACCTGGACGCGCTGCGCAGCGACCTGGAGCAGTCGCTGCCGTCTATCTGGGGGCGCCAGGTGACCACGGTTTTCATCGGCGGCGGCACGCCCAGCCTGCTGTCGTCGGCTGGCCTGGACGAACTGCTGGCCGTGTTGCGGGCGTACCTGAACGTCTGGCCGGATGCCGAGATCACCATGGAGGCCAACCCCGGCACCGCCGAGGCCGGGCGCTTTCGCGACTATGCCGCCAGCGGCGTAACGCGGTTTTCGCTGGGCATCCAGAGTTTCGACGACGCGCAGCTGAAAAAGCTGGGCCGCATCCATGATTCCGCACAGGCCCGCGCCGCCATAGAAATGGCGCAGCGCGCGGCGCCGCGCGTCAATCTGGACATGATGTTCGCGCTGCCCGGGCAGACGCTGGAGGCCTGTCGGACCGATCTGCGACAGGCCGTGTCGTTCGGCACGGAGCATCTGTCGCTGTATCACCTGACGATGGAGCCCAACACAGTCTTCGCGAAATTTCCGCCCGAGGACCTGCCGGATGACGATACCAGCGCCGCCATGCAGGACCTGGTGGAATCCGAGCTGGCCGCGGCGGGCCTGGCCCGCTACGAGGTCTCGGCCTACGCCCGGCCGGGAGCGCGCTGCCGCCACAACCTGAACTACTGGGAATTCGGCGATTACCTGGGGATCGGACCAGGCGCGCACGGCAAGCTGTCGTTCCACGACCGCATCGTGCGCGAAGCGCGCCTGCGCAGTCCCGACTCCTGGATGCAGGCCGCAATGGCCCGCGATGGCAGCCATCTGGCCGAAAGCCGGCAGGTCGGGCCCGAAGAGCTGCCGTTCGAGTTCATGCTCAACGCGCTGCGGCTCAAGGATGGCGTGGCCGCCACGTCCTTCAATGAACGCACCGGTTTGTCGCTGGCCGTCATTGCGCACCAATTGGAGGCAGCATCGAAACGGGGCCTGCTGGACGCCGATCCGACCCGTCTCAGGGCGACGCCCTTGGGCTGGAGTTTCCTCAATGACCTGCAGGAAATGTTCCTGTAGTGTGCAAGCACCACAGTGGGGCAATCGTGCCCCACCTTTTGCACCAACTTGGTGCTACATTTTTCCATGACTGTGCCGCCTTCCCCGGGGAATCCCGGGGGTAAAACCTGGCACGCTTATTGCTTCCCTCTTTTATGCCAGTCGACGGGCAAAGCCCTCGACCCTTTTATCTAATGGAGATGACATGGCAAGCCCGAAAGACGTCCTGAAACAGATCGCCGATAACGAAGTGAAATTCGTGGATTTCCGCTTTACCGATACGGTTGGCCGTGAGCACCACGTTTCCGTGCCCACCACGGCTATCGATGAAGACAAGCTGGAAAGCGGGCAGGCTTTCGACGGTTCGTCGATCCCGGGCTGGAAGGGCATTGAAGCCTCCGACATGCTGCTCATCCCCGACTGCTCGACCGCCAACCTGGATCCGTTCCGCGAAGAGCCGACGCTGATCCTGTCGTGCGACGTCGTCGAACCGTCCGACCTGAAGGGCTATGACCGCGACCCGCGTTCGCTGGCCAAGCGCGCCGAAGCCTACCTGAAGTCCTCCGGCCTGGGCGACACCGCCTACTTCGGTCCGGAACCCGAATTCTTCGTGTTCGACGGCGTGACCTGGAACACCGACATGTCGGGCACGTTCGTCAAGATCAAGTCCGAAGAAGCTCCCTGGTCCACCGGCCTGGAATTCGAAGGCGGCAACACCGGCCATCGTCCGGGCGTGAAGGGCGGCTACTTCCCCGTTCCGCCGGTCGATTCGTTCCAGGACATGCGTTCGGAAATGTGCCTGCTGATGGAACAGATGGGCGTGCCGGTCGAAGTGCACCACCATGAAGTGGCCGCTCCCGGCCAGCTCGAAATCGGCACCAAGTTCAGCACGCTGGTCCAGCGCGCCGACTGGACGCAGATCGTCAAGTACATCGTGCACAACGTGGCCCACGCCTACGGCAAGACTGCCACGTTCATGCCCAAGCCCGTCGTCGGCGACAACGGCTCCGGCATGCACGTCCACCAGTCCATCTGGAAGGACGGCCAGAACCTGTTCGCGGGCAACGGCTACGCCGGCCTGTCCGAATTCGCCCTGTACTACATCGGCGGCATCATCAAGCACGCTCGCGCGCTGAACGCCATCACCAACCCGGGCACGAACTCGTACAAGCGCCTGGTCCCGCACTTCGAAGCGCCCGTGAAGCTGGCCTACTCGGCCCGCAACCGCTCGGCCTCGATCCGCATCCCCTACGTGGGCAACCCGAAGGGCCGCCGCATCGAAACGCGCTTCCCGGATCCCCTGGCCAACCCGTACCTGGCTTTCTCGGCCCTGATGATGGCCGGCCTGGACGGCATCCAGAACAAGATCCACCCCGGCGATCCGGCCGACAAGAACCTGTACGACCTGCCGCCGGAAGAAGACGCGAAGATCCCGACCGTCTGCGCCTCGCTGGAAGAAGCGCTGGAAGCTCTGGACAACGACCGCGAGTTCCTGACCCGTGGCGGCGTGTTCAGCAACGACATGCTCAGCGCCTACATCGACCTGAAGATGGCCGACGTGACGCGCCTGCGCATGACGACGCACCCGGTCGAATTCGACATGTACTACAGCCTCTGATGCTTTGAGGCTGTGGCTGGGGGAGCGCGATGATGTAGGCAGAAACCAGGGCCCACACCACGCGCACCGCCAGGTCGCGGCTCGACGAATTGTCCGGCAGGCTTCGCGCCTGCCGGGCAGGGCGCCGGGTTCCGGCGCCGCCGTCGCGTACGCGTTCCGCTTTTCCCCCTGTCCATTCGGGTACGTTGAAAAATGAATGTAGAAGCTCTCGATCTGCTTGCCACGTCCGTTTTCCTGGTCAACGAACGAGGCCATATCGAATACGCCAATGCGGCCGCCGAGGATCTGTTCGGCCGCTCGCGCAAACAACTGGGCGGGCAATCCGCCGCCACCCTGTTCGACACCCCTGAGAATATCCAGTCATCAATCGACCGCGCCGCGGGCGGCAGGTACGCCGACGTGAGGCAGCTGGCCTCGTTGCGCCGCGCCACCGAATCCGTGGAAGTCGCCGTGACGACCGTGGGCCTGACCGGCCAGCGTTGGCCGGTGCTGATCGAAACCCGCGAGATCGAGCAGCGCGTGCTGGCTGACCGCAACCACCGGCTGGTTGACGAGATCGAAGCCCACCGCGAACTGCTGCGCAACCTGGCGCATGAAGTCAAGAATCCCCTGGGCGGCCTGCGCGGCGCCGCGCAACTGCTGGAAGCCGAGCTGCCCAGCGCGGCCCTGGCCGAGTACACCCAGGTCATTATTTCCGAAGCCGACCGCCTGCAGGCGCTGGTGGACCGCCTGAGCGGCCCGCAACGTGTGCCGTTGAACGCGCGGCCGGTGAACATCCACGAGATCTGCGAGCGCGTCTGCGCCCTGATCCAGGCCGAGTTCCGCAACGACGTCACCATCCAGCGCGACTACGACGCATCGGTTCCGGATTTGAAGGGCGACGCCGCCCGCCTGATGCAGGCGGTCCTGAACGTGGCGCGCAACGCAGCGCAGGAACTTGTTGCGCGGCCCCAGGGCCCGCAGACCGAACCTGGCGTGGTGACGCTGCGCACGCGCGTCGCGCGGCAGGTCATGCTGGCGCATCGGCAGCACCGCCTGGCGCTGGTGCTGTCCATCATTGACAACGGTCCCGGCGTGCCGGACCACATCCGCGACCGCATCTTCCATCCGCTGGTCACGGCCAGGGCTGGAGGCACCGGCCTGGGCTTGAGCCTGGCGCAGGATTTCGTGCAACAGCACGGCGGCATCATCGAATTTGAATCCCGGCCAGGGCGCACCGAGTTCCGCCTGGTCCTCCCGATGGAGCCCGCAAACTGATGAAACCCGTATGGATCGTCGATGACGACCAGGCCATCCGCTGGGTCCTCGAAAAGGCCCTGGCCCGCGCTGGCGTCCCCACCCGCAGCTTTTCCCAATCGGCCGACGTGCTGGAAGCGCTGGCGCGCGAAACGCCGGTGGCCCTGGTGTCGGATATCCGCATGCCGGGCGGCAATGGCCTTGAACTGCTGCGCCAGCTCAAGGAGCGCCATCCGGGCCTGCCGGTCATCGTGATGACCGCGTTTGCGGATCTGGACAGCACTGTGTCCGCCTTCCAGGGCGGCGCGTTCGACTACTTGGCCAAGCCGTTCGACGTGAACGAGGCCGTCGCGCTGATCCAGCGCGCCATGCAGGAGTCCACGCAGCCGGAAACGCCCGAAGGGCAGGGCGAGGGCTCGCAGAACAACGAGCGCTGGATGATGACGCAATCGTCGTCCACCGCCATGCAGGAAGTCTTCCGCGCAATCGGCAGGCTGGCGCAATCCAAGGTCACCGTCCTTATCACGGGCGAATCCGGCACCGGCAAGGAGCTGGTGGCCCGCGCGCTGCACGGCCACGGGGTGCGCGCAAGCGGACCGTTCGTGGCGCTGAACGCCGCCGCCATCCCGCGCGATCTGCTTGAAGCCGAGCTGTTCGGCCACGAGCGGGGCGCCTTCACCGGGGCGAACAACCTGCGCCGCGGCCGCTTCGAGGAAGCCCACGGCGGAACTCTGTTCCTGGACGAAATCGGCGACATGCCCATCGAGCTGCAGACGCGCCTGCTGCGCGTGCTGGCCGAAGGCAGCTTTTACCGCGTGGGCGGCGCGCAGCCCGTGCGCGTGGACGTGCGGATCGTCGCGGCTACTCACCAGCCGCTGGAGCAGCGCGTCGAACAGGGCTTGTTCCGCGAAGACCTGTTCCACCGCCTGAATGTCATCCGGCTGCGCCTGCCGCCGCTGCGCGAGCGCGTCGAAGACATTCCCGCGCTGGCCCAGCATTTCCTGACCGCCAGCGCGCGGACGCTGGGTGTGCCGGTCAAGCGGCTGACGCCCGAGGCGCTGGCCGTGCTGACCAAGTTCGACTTCCCCGGCAACGTTCGCCAGCTTGAGAACTTCTGCCATTGGCTGACGGTGATGGCGCCGGGCCAGACGGTGGAGCGTGCGGACCTGCCGCCCGAGATACGCGCCATGGAGCATCAGCCGCCCGCCGGGTCCGCGCCGTTGCGTCCCGCGGCGCCGGCCGCCGGCATGGGCACCGTGGTGCAGGCCGGAGCGTCCGTCGCGGACGACGGCACGCCGCGCAACTGGCAGGATTCGCTGCTGCGCGATGCGCAGTACCGCCTGGAGCGCGGCGAGCCCGCAGTGATGGCCACGCTGACGCGCCAGTTCGAAAAAATCCTGCTGCAAAGCGCGCTGGACGCCAGCCGCGGCCGCCGCGTGGAAGCGGCGTCGCGCCTGGGTATCGGCCGCAACACCATTACGCGCAAACTGCGCGAACTGGGCATCGAGGACGAATGAGGCAGGGCGCCCGCGCAATGCGGGCGCCTTCTCTTGGGAGCGGCCGCGCTGCTACAACCCCAGCAGGCTTTCGCACAGCCTGGGCGATTCCAGCTTCTTGAGCCACCACTTCAGGGCTTCGCCCGGCGGTTCCGCCCGCCAGGCGTAAGCGACGTGTTCCGTCAGGGACATGCCTTCATCAGTCTCGCACACCACCAGCAGGCCCTGCGCCAGGTATGGCGCGGCCAGGGTCAGCGGCAGGTAACCGCAACCCAGGCCACGCACTTGCGCGTCGATCTTGGCCTGCATGGTCGGCATCACCAGCGTGGGCTGCTCGGACAGAATGCCGCGCGACTGCGCCGGCAGGTTGCGCGACGTGTCCGCGACGACCACGGCGCAATAGCGCGTGATGTCGGCGCGGGACAGCGGCTGGGGCAGGGATGCCAGCGGGTGGTGCGCCGCCACGCAGAAACCGAACTGCATCACGCCGATGGCCTGGGACCGGTAGGGCCCGGTGGGCTCGCCCGCAGCCCCCGCGCCTATCACCAGATCCGCGCGGCCCGAGGTCAGCGCGTCCCAGTTGCCGCTCAGGACCTCGCTGGAAAAGCGCAGCGTCGTGGCGCTGCCCAGCGCATTGAACTCGTCGATCAGGTCATACAGCGGACGCCACGGCAGCACGGCGCTGACGGCGATGCGCAATTGCACTTCCCATCCGGTGGCGATGCGCTTGACGCGGCAGGCCAGGTCGTCCAGCGACTGCAGAAGATAACGTCCATCCTTGAGCAGCGCCTCGCCCGCGGGCGTGAGCAGCGCCCGGTGCCCCGAGCGGTCGAACAGCAGCACGTCCAGGCCGTCTTCCAGCTTGCGGATGGAATAGGTGACAGCTGACGGCACCTTGCCCAGTTCGCGGGCCGCCTTGGCAAAGCTGCCATGCCGGGCGATGGCATCCACCAGGACGAGCAGTTCAGGCGTGATGGGCTGTGGGGGAAGAGACATCGAGATGGCCATTCAAAATAATTGAACGAAGTCGTCAAAATATAGCGCCAAACGCCGGCGCCGGCACGCGCAGAATATCACTCATGCCGGGGTTGCAGCGAAACCGGCCGGGCAGGAAGCCCCAGCCACGAAGCAGCCCTAATCATTCATATTATTGAAACAGGAGTTCAAGATGCTTACGATCCGCCGCGCCGCCGAACGGGGTCACGCCAACCATGGCTGGCTCGATTCGTTTCACACCTTCTCCTTCGCCAACTACTACGACCCGGCTCACATGGGCTTCGGCGCGCTGCGCGTGATCAACGACGACCGCATCGCCGCCGGACGCGGCTTCGGCACCCACGGCCACCGGGACATGGAAATCATCACCTATGTGCTGGACGGCGCCATCGCCCACAAGGACAGCATGGGCAGCGGCTCGACCATCCAGCCGGGCAACGTGCAGCGCATGAGCGCCGGCCGCGGCGTGATGCACTCCGAGTTCAACCCGCTGCCGGATACGGAAACGCACATGCTGCAGATCTGGATCGAACCCGACGTCGCCGGGATCGCGCCGGAATACGAAGAGCGCGGTTTCTCCGACGCGCAGAAACGCGGCCGGCTGCAGGCCCTGGTGTCGGGCGACGGTGTCGACGGGTCGATGAAGATCCATCAGGATGCGCGCCTTTATGCCGGGCTGTTCGACGGCGACGAGTCGGCCGCGCTGACGCTGACCGCTGGCCGCCGCGCCTGGGTCCACGTGGCTCGCGGCAGCATCGTCGCCAACGGCGTCGAGCTGTCGGCCGGCGACGCCCTGGCGATCACGGACGAAAGCCGTGTCGAGCTGTCGGGCGGCAAGAACGCCGAAGTCCTGGTGTTCGACCTGGCCTGACGCCAGCCGCCGGGCGGATTTCCTAATCCGCCCGGCTCTACTTTCAACAGGCCGCAAGGCCTTAAGATGGCCGTTGGCCCATTCATGCGGAGCACTGCACCATGTCGATCCTGTCCGAAGCCGGCGAAAGCCAGATTGAAACCGTTGTGGTGCCGCGCACCAGCGACCTTGGGGGCTTTTCGGTCCTGCGCGCGATCCCGTCCGCGCAACGCCGCACCGTCGGTCCGTTCGTCTTCCTGGACCACATGGGTCCCGCCGACTTCGACGTGGGCGCAGGCATCGACGTGCGTCCGCACCCGCACATCGGCCTGTCCACCGTTACCTACCTGTACGAAGGCTCCATGGTCCATCGCGATGGCGCGGGCCACACGCAGACCATTCTGCCGGGTGAAGTGAATTGGATGACCGCGGGCCGCGGCATCGTCCACTCCGAACGCTCCTCGCCGGAAAGCCGCCTGGCGCCGCAGCGCCTCTGTGGACTGCAGATCTGGGTGGGCCTGCCCAAGGCCCACGAGGAAACCGATCCGGGCTTTACGCATTACGGACTGGATGCGCAGCCGGTCATCGAAGGCGAGGGCGTGCGCGCCCAGGTGGTGGCGGGTGAACTGTTCGGCAAGACCTCATCGGTGAAGACGCTGTCGCCGCTGTTCTACGGCGACCTGCAATTGCAGGCGGGCGCCACGATGGTGCTGCCGGCCGAACACGAGGAACGCGCTGCGTACCTGTCGCAGGGCACTGTGGAAATCGAAGGCCAGACCTACGAAAGCGGGCGCCTGGTGGTGTTTGCGCCGGGCAAGCCCGTGCAGATTCGGGCCAAGACGGCGGCGCGCTTCGCCGTGTTGGGCGGCGAGCCGCTGGACGGTCCGCGCTTTGTCTGGTGGAACTTCGTGTCCAGCAGCAAGGACCGCATCGAGCAGGCCAAGGAGGACTGGCAGCGCAATCGCTTCAACCAGACCGTGCCGGGCGACGAAACCGAGTTCATCCCGCTGCCGCAGCCGGGAGTGTGATCCGCTCGGCCAGTACATCGGGAGCGCATCCTCGATGTACTGGGGCGTTGATCGGCACGCCGGTCTAGCGGCCGCGCGCCAGGGCCTGCTCGCGCTGTTCTTCCAGCGCCTCGCGGCGGATGAAGTCGCGCACGAAAGCATCGGCCGGATTGTGGTGCAGGTTGTAGGGCGTATCCCACTGCGCGATCCTGCCCTTGGACATCACGCCGATGCGGTCCGCAATGGCGAAGGCTTCGGCCTGGTTGTGCGTCACCAGGATCGCGGTGTGGCCCGTGGTCTTCAGGATCTCGCGCACCTCGAAGGCCAGGCGTTCGCGCGTGTCCACGTCCAGATTGGAGAACGGCTCGTCCAGCAGCAGCAGGTCGGGCGAGGGCGCCAGCGCGCGGGCCAGCGCCACGCGCTGCTGCTGGCCGCCAGAGATCTCGTGCGGATAGCTGTTGGCGGCGTGCGCCAGGCCCACCAGTTCCAGCATTTCCTCGACGCGGCGGGCGCGCTCGGGGCGGGCCAGCTTGCGCAGCCCGAACGCCACGTTCAGCGCCACGGTAAGGTGCGGAAACAGCGCGTAGTCCTGGAACATCATGCCCACGCGGCGCAGCTCCGGCGCCACCTGTTCGGCCGGGGAAGAGATGACCGCGCCGTCGAGCAGGATGCGGCCGGCGCGCACCGGCTCGAAGCCGGCGATGGCGCGCAGCACCGTGGTCTTGCCGCAGCCGGACTCGCCCAGCAGGCAGCCGATGTGACCTGCGGGCAGGCCCAGCGACAGGTCCTGCACAATGGGCTTGAGGCCCGCGGGCGTGTCGTAGGCCAGGGAGATGTGTTCGATTTCTAGCAGATCGGGCACGGTGATCAATGTCCCATTTTCAGATTGGTGCGCGCCAGCAGGATGACGGGCAGCAGGCCGGCCAGCACGATCGCCAGCGCAGCCACGGCGCCTTCCTCGTACGTGCCGCGCGCGGCTTCCGCATAAAGCCATGTGGCCAGCGTGTCGAAATTCATGGGCCGCAGCAGCAGCGTGGCGGGCAGTTCCTTCATGGCGTCCACGAACACCAGCAGCGCGCTGGCGGCCAGGGCGGGGCGCAGCAGCGGCAGGTGGACGCGGCGCAGCGTGCCGGCCGAGGTCTCGCCCAGCAGCCGCGAGGCCTGCTCCAGCGACGGCGGAATGCGCGCCAGGCCCGCTTCCAGCGCGCCTGTCGAAATCGCCAGGAAGCGGATCGCATAGGCGCACACCAGCGCGCCCATCGAGCCCATCATGAACAGGCCCGCGCCGCCGAACACGCGGGCGACGGCGGTGTCGATCCAGACGAAAGGCGTGAGCAGGCCGATCGCCAGCACGGTGCCGGGCACGGCATAGCCCAGGCTGGCGATGCGGGCGCAGGCGCGTCCGGGATTGAAGCCGGCGCTTTCGCGCAGGGTCCGCCCGGCCCAGGCGACCACCAGGCCGCACAGCAGCGTGACCACTGTGGCGCTGAACGCCACGATCAGGGTGTTGCTCAAGCCCCGGGCAAGCTGGTCCGAAACGCCGCCCACCAGATGCAGGCGCTTGTAGGTTTCCACGACCAGGTACAGCGCGGGCGCGGCAAATCCGGCCAGGACCGGGATCCAGCCCAGCACGGCGGCGACCAAGGCGGGTACGCCATGCAGCCGGCGCGGCTGCATCGGGCGCATGCGCTGCGTGTTGGCGTAGCGCTGGCGCTTGCGGCCATGGCGTTCCAGCAGGATCAGTCCGATGACGATGGCAAGCATGGTCAGCGCGATCTGCGCGGCGCCCGCCAGGTCCGAGCGCGTAACCCACGTGGTGTAGACGGAGACGGTCAGGGTCTGCACGCCCAGGAATTCGGACGCGCCGATGTCGTTCAGCGTTTCCAGCAGCGCCAGGCTCACGCCGACGACGATGGCCGGGCGCGCCAGGGGCAGGGCGACGCGGCAGAACACCGCCACGCGGCCGGCGCCCAGCGTGCGGGCGGCTTCCAGCAGGCTGGCGGCCTGCGTCATGAACATCACGCGGGTGCTCAGGTAGACGTAGGGATACAGCACGAAGCCCAGGACGAAGATCGCGCCATAGATCGAGCGCAGGTCGGGCAGGCGGAACTGGCGGGGACTGTCGTAGCCCAGCAGCGCCCGGATCGCGGTCTGGATCGGGCCGATGGGGTGCAGCAGGTCCAGGTAGGCAAAAGCAATGATGTAGGTGGGCACCGCCAGCGGCAGCAATAGGGCCCAGGTGAGGATGCGGCGCGTGGGGAAGTCGTAGGCCGTCACCAGCCAGGCGGCGCCCGTGCCCAGCAGCGTCACCACGACGCCCACGCCGGCCAGCAGCATGGCGGTGTTGGCCAGCGCCTGCGGCAGCACGTAGCTGGCCAAGTGCTGCCAATGGGCCAGGCTGCCGCCCAGCGCCCACCAGCCCAGCGTCAGCACCGGCGCCAGCACGGCCAGCGCGATCAGGGCGGCGCCGGCCAGCCAGCCGGCCCCCCGTTCAGACCAGCGCAGACGCAGCGGCCGGGGCAAGGATTCTGTATGCATGCTTCAAAGTCGATTGCATCAAAGGCAAGGCCTGTTCCCCCAAAAAGAGGGAACAGGCCCTACGCACGGCCCCGGTGTCAGGGCGCGCGCGTGTCACTGCCGCAGGCTTGCGCCATGCCCGCGGGCATGGCGGCCCGGCGGCTTATCAGTTGTCGAAGCCGACCTTGTCCACCAGTTCGCTGGCTTGCTTGCGATGCTTGGCGATCTCGGTCAGGGGCAGGGGATCGACCTTCAGTTCGCCAAAGCTGGCAATCACGGGGTCCAGCTTCACGCCCTTGCGGACGGGATACTCATAGTTGGCCTGGGCGTACAGGGCCTGGGCCGGTTCGGAAACCAGGAAGTCCAGCAGCTTGACCGCGTTGGCCTTGTTCGGCGCGTGGGCCGCGACGGCGGCGCCGCTGACGTTCACGTGCGTGCCGCCGCTCTTGGCGTTGGCGAAGGTCGGGCGGATCACCTTGATGGCGTCGCCCCACTTGCGCGCGTCGGTGCCGGGTTCGGCGTTCTTCATGTGGCCGACGTAGTACGCATTGGCCAGGCCGATGTCGCAGATGCCGCCCAGGATGTCGCGCGCCACGTCGCGGTCGCCGCCGGCGGCCTTGCGCGCCAGGTTGGCCTTCACGCCGCGCAGCCATTTTTCAGTGGCCTCGGCGCCGTCATGCGCGATCATGGAAGCGACCAGCGCGGTGTTGTAAGGATGCTGGCCCGAGCGGATGCAGACCTTGCCCTTCCACTTGGGATCGGCCAGGTCTTCGTAGCGGAAGGATTCCAGCTTCAGGTCCTTTTCCACGTAAAGCACGCGGTCGCGCAGCGACAGGGCGTACCATTTGCCGTCGGCGCCGCGCAGGTTGGCGGGAATGACGGATTCCAGCGTGCTCGACTTGATGGATTGCGTGACGCCGCCGTCCACCAGGTCCAGCAGGTTGCCGATGTCCACGGTCATCAGCACGTCGGCGGGCGACTTGGCGCCTTCGGCCTTGACGCGCTCAAGCAGGCCGTCCTTGACGAAGACGGTGTTGACCTTGATGCCGCTTTCCTTCGTGAAGGCATCCAGCAGCGGCTGGATCAGCTTGGGTTCCCGGGTGGTGTAGAGGCTGACTTCCTCGGCCGCGTTGGCCGATACGGTGAAGGCGGCGGCGCCGGCCAGCGCAAGGGCGCGAAGCAGCGAATTCAATTGGGGACGCTTGATCATGAAGGAACTCCAGCTAGGGCTGAAACCAGGATAGCGGTGGTGCGCAACACGCCTCGCCGCTAAAAACGGTCTGCTAACGAAAATGATTATCAAGTGAGAGAGCGACGATAACAGAGAGCGTAACGCCGTTCAACTACTCGTAAGCCTATGGCTCGGACCGTTGATCCCCATCAATATGGCATAAGGGTATTACGGAATAATGAGAGCAGTTATCATCAAGACCCTGTAGAATAGGGTCAACCCTAATGCCGGCCGCGCCTTTTCTGCGGCTCGGAATGACCTCGCGGCGCAAGCCGGACCTCCTGGCCCGGTCCCTGTCCGCCCTTACTCAATACGACATGGCTGCTTTCAACACTGAGCGCGTACTTAGCGTGCACCACTGGAACGACACCCTGTTTTCCTTCACCACGACGCGTGACGCGGCCTTGCGGTTCCACAACGGCCACTTCGTGATGATCGGCCTGGAAGTTGAAGGCAAGCCCCTGTTGCGGGCCTACAGCATCGCCAGCGCCAACTACGAAGAAAACCTCGAATTCCTCAGCATCAAGGTGCAGAACGGCCCGTTGACCTCGCGGCTGCAGCACCTGAAAGAAGGCGACACCATCCTCGTCAGCCGCAAGCCGGTGGGCACGCTGGTCGTCGACGACCTCAAGCCCGGCAAGCACCTTTTCCTGTTTGGCACGGGCACGGGTCTGGCTCCCTTCATGAGCATCATCAAGGATCCGGACGTCTACGAACGTTTCGACAAAGTCATCCTGGTGCACGGCGTGCGCTGGGTCAGCGAACTTGCCTACGCGGACTTCATTGAAAGCGAACTGCCGAACAACGAATTCTTCGGCGACATCGTCCGCGAGAAGCTGGTGTACTACCCCACGGTTACGCGCGAGCCTTTCCGCAACCAGGGCCGCATTACCGAATTGCTCGAAAACGGCAAGCTGTGCGCCGACATCGGCATTCCGCAGATCAATCCGGAAACCGATCGCGCCATGATTTGCGGCAGCCCGCATATGCTGGCCGACATCAGCGCCATGCTGGACAGCCGCGGCTTCACGGTGTCGCCGGGCGTGGGCCAGCCGGGCGACTACGTGGTGGAACGGGCGTTCGTGGACAAGTAATCCGATCCGCTGGCGACGCCTCGATTCCAAAAAAGCCATCGCGTTTGCGATGGTTTTTTTTTGCACTGCGCGCGGCATGGCCGCGCCATTGTCATGAATTGATTGCGCATGCTGCAGTGTTGAGCTTATCAATCGCAGTTTTCGGATTCTTCTGATGGTCCGACATTCACTCTTTTGAATAGGCTGTGCATCATCGCAATTGCCTGGAGCGAACATGGCCGGCCATCCCATCATTCGAATTGGCGACAGCACTACCCACGGCGGGACGGTGTTGCAGGGAGTCAGTGTCTACACCATTGATGGCAGGGTTGCTTCCGGAGTGGGGCATCTGGTCAGATGCCCGAAGTGCAAGGGAACGTTCCCCATCGTGCAAGGAGTGGCTAGTTTCACGGTGGATGGGATTTCTTTGGCGGTCGAAGGCATGCGGACATCGTGCGGCGCGGAGTTGATAGCCAGTCAACGCTTGGCGGTGCTGGATCCCGGTCCTGGGGGCGTCGGTCAGGCCGGGGACGTTACACAACATCTAGCAAGCAGTCTTGTGGATGGCAGCGAACGAGACGATCGCACGCTATCCAGCACGGTGAGGCGGACTACGTGCAACCATGCCGATACGGCATTTGAAATCGCCGAATACATGGTGAGGGAAATGAAGACCAATCCCTTCACCATTCGCGGGCGGGAAATTTCTGATGCGAACCAGTACGACTTGGCTGCCCATGCCCGTCAATTGGAAAAGCTGCCGTGGTACTCCAGGGCAATGGCAGGCAAGAGCTACTCAGAGGCGGCCATAGAGCAGAAGCTTGCCGCGTACGCATTGTGGGCGGATATTGTTGGGCCGGGTCAGCCGTGGGATCACAAGGCCTATCTGCGTAAAAGCCTGATTACAAAGGGAATTTTTAATGACGGATGGCAGAGGTATGGCGATTTCGACTATTACTATGACATTTGGTCCAATATCCACTATGGATACGTAGGTGTGGCGCTGGGCTTCAGTGTCGCGGAGCTGATAAATGGGGCGGGCCTGGCGCAGGCAATGGATGACGCCTATGGCGCTATTTCAAAAGGCAACTTCCCGACGATGCAGGATGATCAGAGCAATGGTCGCTGGCCGGCGAGCGCGGACGACGTGCCTGACCATTTGTCCATCAAGTTGGGATGCGACCTGTACTCGGCCGTCAAACCGCACGAACTGACGGCGCTTGCATTGTTGAAGGCAATCGCGGCAGTGCCATTGCCTTGGGGCGTGGGTCATGACAAAGCGAAAGAACTGCATAACTGCAATCGTGGATCTTGGAAGTAATGCGATCTCTGTTGAAGGCCTTCCGCTGGGCCGCCGGCTTGCTCGGAGGCCTCTGGCTGGTCATCGCACTGTGGGGGGCATTCTCGCCCGTTGTCTATCTGCATTACTCGAAAGATGCTACAGCCCGGATCAGCGTGTTTTTTAATGACAACGACGACACAGCAAAGCAGGGCATGGAGCCAGGGCAAACCGTGGAGTTTCGCACTGCGATGTTCGCAAAGCCCGACATGTGGATACTGCTGACATTTCCGGGCGAGAGTCCTGATCGCCTGGTGCTTGCAAAGCCCTTTAGCCGGGTCGAGGTGTACATCGGCCCTGGGGCGAAGATTGAACGGGTGGAGACCCGAGAAGATTTCTTCGCCCGACTATAGGCGACTGCCTCCAAGGAAAATCCCGACGCGCCGTCAGGCGGCGAGTACCCAAATGCTGGGTTGCGCAGTAGGAGCGGATTCTAGGCCGCTCCTACATGCCAATTGATGCGCCGCTATTGGCAGGCCTCATTCCGGCTGGATGCCGGCCTTCTTGATGATGTCGCCCCACTTCCTGGATTCGGCTTGCTGGAATTTCGCCAGTTCGTCGGGCGTGGACGTGGCCGCGTCCGTGCCGGTCTGCGAGTAGAACTGCAGCGCAGGCTTGGTCTTGGTGGCGTTGACCAGCAATTCGTTCAGGCGCTTGACCACATCAGGAGGCGTGCCGGCCGGCGCGTAGGCCGCGAACCAGTAGCCCATCTCGTAGCCCGGGACGCCGGCCTCGGCAATGGTGGGCACGTCTGGCGCCAGCGGGGAACGCGCCTGGCCGGTGACGCCCAGCGCGCGCAGCTTGCCCGACTTGACCTGCGGCAGGCCGGTAGCCGTGTCGGTGATCATCATGTCGATCTGGCCGCCCAGGAGGTCGGTGACTGCAAGCGGATTGCTCTTGTACGGCACGTGCAGCAACTGCACGCCCGCCATCTGCTGCAGCAGTTCGCCCGCGATGCGGCTGCTGGAGCTGCCGCTGCCGAAGCTGAGCTTGCCCGGAGACTGCTTGGCCTGCGCCAGGAAGTCCCCCACGGTCTTGGCTTTGGAATTCGGATTGACGACCATGATCTGGCCGCCCTTGCCCAGCAGGGTCAGCGGGGCGTAGTCCTTGACCGGATCGTAGGTCAGCGTCTTGTACAGGTGTTCGTTGGCGGCGTGCGTCGTGTTGGTGGTGATCAGCACGGTGTAGCCGTCCGGCGCGGCGCGCGCCCCGGCGGCGGCGCCGATCATCGCGCTGGCGCCAGGCTTGTTTTCGATGACCACGGCCTGGCCCGTCTGTTCGGTGACGCCCTGGCCGATGGCCCGGCCGATCTGGTCGGTGGCGCTGCCCGCCGCGAAGGGCACGATGAACGTGATGGGCTTGGCGGGGAATTGCGCCATGGCCGCGAAGGGCAGGGCGGCCAGCAGCAAGGCCAGTCGGCCTTTGGTAGCGATGCGCATGGGTGTGTCTCCTGTGGTGTTTTCTTATGGGTGTGGAAGTCAGGCGGCCGCAGGGCAGTCGCCGGGTATGTCTGGCAGCCGGCTCGCCAGCGCGGGGCTGACCTCCACCGTCATGTCCAGCAATCTGAAAGACAGGCTCTTGCCGTGCGTGTCGAGATTCAGCGCGTCGTTGACGCCGCCGTCCAGCACGCCTTCGAGCACGAAGTTCATGGCGTGTAGCGTGGGCAGCGCATAGCGCGTGACGCGCGCGGGGTGGCGGTAGGCGAACCACGCCGCGACGCGCGACTCGGTGACTTGCGCGGCCAGCACGTCATAGCATTCGGGGTCCCAGGCGATAAGGCTCAGGTTCGAGATGTCGCCCTTGTCTCCGGAGCGGCTGTGGGCCAGCCGGTACAGCGGCACGGCGATCGGGGCGGAAGTCTGGGTCATGGCGCGATTTCCTCCAGGAAGTTCCAGCCGCTGTCCACGGCCTCGCGGGGAATGGTGCAGGACATCATGTTCAGGCGCGGACGCAGGGCGGTGCGCACGCCGCCGCCGCCGGCCGGGCCGCAGGTGTACAGCGCGGTCACCTCGCGCAGGATGCGTTCGGCCTGCGCGCGATCGGCGTGTTCGCCCGCCAGCCGCAGCCGTACGTCGCGGGCGTGGCCATCGGGCAGGGCGCGGCGCATTTCGCCCGCGTCGTCGCCCAGGATGCTGATGGCGCCGATCAGGTCGGCGCGCAGCTTGAACGCCGGGCCCAGGCGCTTTTGCACGATGTCGGCGGCGAGCCGGGCGCGCGCCTCGGCCTGCACGCCCGCGTACGAGATCTCGGCTTCGGCCAGCCAGCCGCCGCGGTAGCAGACATTCACCTTGAGTTCGGGAGGACGGGCGTGGCCGGTGATGCCGTGGACGGCGACGCGGTTGCCGCCCAGCTCCACCACGGTGGCCTGGCTCAGGTCGGCCACCACGTCCGGCGTCAGGTAGCGCTCGGGGTCGTGGACCTCGTAAAGCAATTGTTCCTTCACGGTGCGGGCGTCGACGGCGCCGCCCGTGCCTTCGGCCTTGCCGATCACGAACTCGCCGTCGGCGTGAATCTCGGCGATCGGAAAGCCCGCGGCATGCACGTCCGGCACTTCCTTCAGGCCCGGGACGCAGAAATAGCCGCCTGTCACTTGCAGCCCGCATTCCAGCATGTGGCCGGCCATGGTGGCGCGTCCCAGCCGGGGCCAGTCCGCCGGGTCCCAGCCGAAGTGGGCCAGCGCGGGGCCCAGCGTCAACGACGGGTCGGCCACGCGGCCGGCCACCACGATCTGGGCGCCTGCGGCCAGCGCCTGCGCGATTTCGGTAGCGCCGAGGTAGGCGGTGGCGCTGACGATGTCCAGGCCGTCCAGCGCCGCGCCCAGGCGCTGCGCCAGCAGGTCGCGGTGGGCAGGCGTGTTCAGCGCGTCGCCGTGCACGACGGCGATGCGCGGCGCGGGCAGGCCCTGTTCGCGCGCCAGTTCGGCGATGCGCCTGGCGGCGGCGGGTGGATTGGCCGCGCCGAAGTTGCTGACGATGCGGATGCCGTGGCGCAGGCAGTCGGCCAGGATCGGGCCCACCAGTTCGTCCAGCAGCGGTTCATAGCCGCGCCGCGGGTCGTCGTTGCGCGCCAGCTGCGCGAGCGCCAGGGTGCGTTCGGCCAGCGTCTCGAAGATGAGCGTGCCGCCGCCTTGGGCGGCGAGAGTGCGGACCACGGCCGCGGCGCCGTCGCTGCGGTCGCCGGAGAAGCCGGAGGCGCAGCCGATGAGCAGGGGAGTTTGAGACATGGATGATCCAGGCGCGTACGGAATTGTTCCAGGCCACTATAGGCAAGCGCCGCTCATCCGTAAAATAGAAAAATCGGATCAATTAATCCAGGAAAGCCATGAATCTATCGTCCCGCCAACTGCGCGCTTTCGTGGCCCTGGCCGACGAACGGCACTTCACGCGCGCGGCGCAGCGCTGCCACCTGACACAACCGGCTTTCAGCGCCCTCATACGGTCGCTGGAGGACAGCGCCGGCCTGCGCCTGTTCGACCGCAATACGCGCCATGTAGAGCTCACCGCGGAAGGCCGGGTGCTGGACGCCTCGGCGCGCCGCTTGCTGGCGGACATGGACCTTGCCATGGGCGACCTGCGCGATCTTGCGGCCCGCCGGCGCGGCCGCGTGACGCTGGCCGCACTGCCGTCGCTGGCCGCGGGGTGGCTGCCCGACCTGCTGGCGCGGTTCCGCGACGTGCATCCGGGCATCGTGCTCGACCTGCGCGACGCCTTGCTGGATCCCTGCCTGGATATGGTGCAGAACGGGGTGGTGGATTTCGCAGTGGCCTCGCGCCGGCCCGACATGACGGACCTGGATAGCGAATTCCTGCACGCCGATCGCTATTTCCTGGTGTGCCGCGCGGATCATCCGCTGGCGGGGCAGGCGCGGGTGCGGCTGCGAGATGTATTGCGGCATCCCGTCATACAGCTTGCGCGCGGCAGCAGTGTGCGCAAACATCTGGACGAGGCGCTGGGAGCCGAAGCGCCCTTGCCGGTGTTCGAGGTGGAACACCTGGCGACCGTAACCGGCCTGGTGCGTGCCGGCCTGGGCGTGTCCGTCGTGCCCGCCATGACGCTGTTCCATTTCCGCAGCGACGACCTGCGCGTCGTGCCGCTCGCAGGGCGCGCGCTGACCCGGCCGCTTTACCTGGTGCGGCGCAAGGGCCGCGGGCTGTCCGTCGCGGCGCAGGCGCTGGCCGATCTGCTCATCGCACATCGGGGGGATATCGGCGGCGCAGGTCATGAGGCGGATGTCCGGGACATGCCCTAGATCATCTCTACGGCCAACCGCCACTTTCGCAAATGTCTATTGCTGTTTAAACTTCGATAGTTGTAGCTTCTATCCGTCACCAGAAGGATTCCGCCCATGAGCAAGCAAATCATTCATACCGACACCGCGCCCGCCGCGGTCGGCCCTTACTCGCAAGCGGTTGCCGTCAGCGGCACCAAGACTGTCTACCTCTCGGGCCAGATCGGCCTGGAGCCGGGCACCGGCGACCTGGTTTCCGAAAACTTCGACGCCCAGGTGCGTCAGGCTTTCGCCAACATGCAGGAAGTGATCACGGCGGCCGGCGGCACGCTGGATAACGTAGTCAAGCTGACGCTGTTCCTGACCGACCTGGGCAAGTTCACGGCGGCCAACGCCATCATGGCCGAATTGATCCCCCAGCCGTTCCCGGCGCGCTCCACCATCGGCGTGGCCAGCCTGCCCAAGGGCGCGCAGTTCGAGGTCGAGGCCATCCTGGTCCTGTAAGGCGCGCCCGGACGTTTCATACCCAGGGGTTCGTTCCTTCATGCCGGCCGCGGCCGTGGCCTCCAAGCGAACCGGCGCCGACAAGAACGGCGCCGGCAAACCAATGACGGATACAGAGCGCAAGCTCCGTAATCTGGGCTTGGTGCTGCCCGAGGACTTCGTGCTGCACCTGCCGCTGCGCTACGAAGACGAAACCCGCGTCATCCCGATCAGTTCGCTGCGCCCTGGCTTTGCCGGCCAGGTGGAAGGCGAGATCACCAAGTCCGAGGTGCTGTACCGGCCCCGGCGCCAGTTGACCGCCACGCTGGCGGACGACAGTGGCGAACTGCAATTGCGCTGGCTGAATTTCTATCCCAGCCAGCAGAAGCAGGTCACGGTGGGCAAGCGTCTGCGCGCCCGCGGCGAAGTGCGCGGCGGCCTGTTCGGCCGCGAGATGGTGCATCCGCGCATGACCAGCGCCGACGCGCCGCTGCCGACGGCGCTCACACCCGTCTATCCCACGACCGAGGGTCTGCCGCAGCTCACCCTGCGCCGCGCCATTGCGCAGGCGCTGGATCGCGCGGACCTGTCCGACACTCTGCCTGACGCAGCGCGGGCCCGCTACGACCTGCCGCCCTTCGAGCCCGCCATCCGCGCCCTGCACACGCCGGCCCAGGGCGAGTCGGAGCAGGCCTTGCTGGACCGCGTGCATCCCGCCTGGCGGCGGATCAAGTTTGACGAACTGCTGGCGCAGCAACTGTCGCTGGCGGCGGCGCGAGCTGCGCGGCGCATCAAGGAAGCGGAGTCCCTGCCCATCCAGACGGGGCGGGGCGGTCTCGTCGAAAAGCTATACGAAACGCTGCCGTTCAAGCTGACGGGCGCGCAAGAGCGCGTGGTGCAGGAAATATCCGCCGACCTGGCCAAGCCGTATCCCATGCACCGTCTGCTGCAGGGCGACGTCGGCAGCGGCAAGACCGTGGTGGCCGCCATCGCGGCGGCGCAGGCCATTGCCGGCGGCGCGCAGGTGGCGCTGATGGCGCCCACCGAAATCCTGGCCGAGCAGCATTTCCGCAAACTGGTGTCCTGGCTTCAGCCGCTGGGCGTGAACGTCGCCTGGCTCAGCGGCAGCCTCAGCGCCAAGGCCCGCCGCGAGGCCGCGGCGGCGGCGGCCGACGGCAGCGTGCAGCTCGTGGTCGGCACGCAGGCGCTGATCCAGGACCACGTGGAATTCCACCGGCTTGGTCTGTCCATCGTCGACGAGCAACACCGCTTCGGCGTGGGGCAGCGCCTGGCGCTGACGCGCAAGGGTGAAACCGTGCGCGGGCGCATCGTGCCGCACCAGCTCAACATGAGCGCCACGCCCATCCCGCGCACGCTGGCCATGACCTTCTTCGCCGATCTGGACGTGTCCGTCATCGACGAACTGCCGCCGGGCCGCAGCCCCGTGCTGACCAAGCTGGTCTCGGACGCGCGGCGCGAGGAAGTCATCGCGCACATTGCCCAGGCCGCGCGCGGCGGGCAGCAGGCTTACTGGGTCTGTCCACTGGTCGAGGAAAGTGAGGCCCTCGAATTGCAGACGGCCGTGGACACTTACGAAGGCATGCGGGCAGACCTGCCGGACCTGCGCATCGGCTTGGTCCATGGGCGCCTGCCGCAAGCCGAGAAGGCCGCCGTGATGCAGGCCTTTCGCGACGGCGAAGTGGACCTGCTGGTGGCCACCACCGTGATCGAGGTCGGCGTGGACGTGCCGAACGCGTCGCTGATGGTGATCGAACACGCCGAACGCTTCGGGCTGGCCCAGTTGCACCAGCTGCGCGGGCGGGTAGGCCGCGGCACCGCCGAATCGGTGTGCGTGCTGCTTTACCAGACCCCGCTCTCGCAGGTGGCCCGCGAACGCCTGCGCGCCATGTTTGAAACGTCGGACGGTTTTGAAATCGCCCGGCGCGACCTGGAACAGCGCGGCCCGGGGGAATTCCTGGGCACGCGTCAGTCGGGCATGGCGCTGCTGCGCTTTGCCGACCTGGAGACCGACGCCGCGATCGCGGAAGACGCTCGCGATGCGGCGGTCTGGCTGCGCGCCGAACATCCCGCCGCCGTAGAGGCGCACCTGGCGCGCTGGATGCGCGGCCGCGAAGACTTTTTGCGGACCTGACCATGCGGCCCGCCACGAACCTTAATCCTGCAAGCGCCGGCCATGGGGCCGGCACATAACCCCGGGGGCGTAGTCCACCATGACTCTCACCGAACTGAAGTACATCGTCGCCGTTGCGCGCGAGCGGCATTTCGGCCGCGCGGCCGAGGCCTGTTTCGTCAGCCAGCCGACGCTGTCGGTGGCCATCCGCAAGCTGGAAGACGAATTGGGCGTGACGCTGTTCGAGCGCGGAGGCGCCGAGGTCGGAGTGACGCCCATCGGCCAGCGCATCGTCGCCCAGGCGCAGAAGGTGCTGGAGGAAAGCGCGAGCATCAAGGAAATCGCAAGGCAGGGCCATGATCCGCTGGCCGGGCCCCTGCGCGTGGGCGTCATCCACACCATCGGCCCGTACCTGCTGCCCAAGCTGGTGCCGGTGCAGATCGGACGCACGCCGCAGATGCCGTTGCTGCTGCAAGAGAATTTCACGGTGCGGCTGGTCGAGCTGCTGCGCCAGGGCGAGATCGACTGCGCCATCATGGCCTTGCCGCTGCCCGAAGCCGGGCTGGTGATGCAGCCCTTGTACGACGAGCCTTTCGTTGTGGCGGTGCCCAACGATCACGAGCTTGCGCAGCACAAGGCCATTGATGCACAGGACCTCAAGCAGCAGACCATGCTGCTGCTGGGCAGCGGCCATTGCTTCCGGGACCAGGTCCTGGAAGTCTGCCCCGAACTGTCGCGCTTTTCGGCCGCCAGCGACGGCATCCAGCGCACGTTCGAAGGATCGTCGCTGGAGACCATTCGCCATATGGTCGCCGCCGGTATCGGCGTCACCGTGCTGCCGGTCACCGCCGTGCCCGAGCATCCACCCGCGAACAGCCTGCTGCGATACCTGCCTTTCGAAGGACATGTGCCGGAACGCCGCGTGGTGCTGGCCTGGCGCCGCAGCTTCCCGCGCCTGGCCGCGATCGAGGCGCTGGCGCAGGCCGTTTACGAATGCGAGCTGCCCGGCGTGAAAATGCTGGCGGGCGAGGTGGCGGCGGTGCAGGATTGACGGCGCCGCGCGCGCATGCCGGCCGTCGAAGGGCCGGCTTGAGGCGTGTCAAAAGGTCGCACGGCGGATTGAGCCTGACCTGCCCGCGGCCACCATTCTGTCAGGTTTGCAGTGGTATCCTTATTTTGTCCCTCTTTCCATAGGAGCTAGCAATGGCCAAGTCCACCAAGAAGACCTCGAGCGTTCCGCGCATCAACATCGGTATTTCGGACAAGGACCGCGCCGCAGTCGCCGGCGAACTGTCCAAGCTGCTCGCCGATTCGTACACGCTGTACCTGATGACGCACAACTTCCACTGGAACGTCACGGGGCCAATGTTCAACACGCTGCACCTGATGTTCATGACGCAGTACACGGAAGAATGGAACGCCCTGGACAGCGTGGCCGAACGCATCCGCGCTTTGGGCCACTACGCGCCGGGCACGTACCGCGAATACTCCAAGCTTTCGTCCATCTCCGAGCCGGACTCGGTGCCGGAAGCCCTGGAAATGGTGCGTCTGCTGGTGGACGCGAATGAATCCGTCGCCAAGACCGCGCGCGCCGCGTTCGAAAAGGCGGACGCCGCCAACGACCAGCCCACGGCCGACCTGCTGACGCAGCGCCTGGACGTGCACGAAAAGAACGCCTGGATGCTGCGCAGCTTGCTGCAGTAAGCCTGTAATCGCAGGCCGCTTGACCAGCCGGCCGTCTTCCCAGCCAGGGAAGACGGCCTTTTTTTTTGCGGGCACGGTCAAGCGCCGCCCGCAGGCGGCTATGTTCTCAAGCAGACAGGGGCCTAGGCGGGATCGTGGAGCGGGATGGGGGGAATGCGTTTGGCCGGTGTGGGGATGCGCCACGATGCGCGGCGGCGCAGTGCGCCCAGCAGCTTCAGTCCTTGCGGCCAGTCGCCCAGGCCGCTATCGGCATTGATGTGGCCGGCGTTGGGCAGGACGACCACGCGGCTGCCCCAGTCCGCCGCGAACGTGCGCGCGCGTTCCAGCGCGCAATAGGGATCGTCGTCGCTCGCCACCACCACGCTCTGGAAGGGCAGCGGCTGGCGGGGGATGGGCGCGAAGGCGCGCAGGCACTCGGGCGCGTCCGGCCGCTCGATGTCGGCGGGCGCGACCAGCAGGGCGCCAGCGACCTTGGCGCGCAAAGGCACGGGCAGCGCGGCGCTGATCAGGCATCCCAGGCTGTGGGCGATGAGCAGGACCGGGCTGCGGGCGTCGTCGACGTCGGCCGCGAGGCGGGCTATCCAATCGGCGGGGCGCGGATTCTGCCAGTCGCTTTGAGCGATGCGGCAGGCATGCGGCAGCAGGGCTTGCCACCGGGATTGCCAGTGGTCGGGGCCGGAGTTTTTCCAGCCCGGGACGATTATCGGTTGGAGTCTCATGCGGCAATGATGCCGCCGCGCTTTAGTTACTCAAACGAATTAATCGTCTTTTGCATATACGACGTTCGGAATAAAGCGGACCCGTCCAGGCAATGGCGCGGTGCAATATCAAACGTCCGGAAAACCCGTCCCGGAGCGGCCGATTGCCGAGATATTTCAGTGTATGCTTGCCGTGCAAATGCACCGTCGCGGGGCGTGGCCATCAGCAATATCCGGCAGTCCGCCCGGCCGACGTATCAACGATTACAAGTCATTCGAGGAGTCCACTCATGAAGCCAGTATTTCGTCTGACCCCGGTCATCGCAGCGCTGGGCGTCGCCGCTGGTTTGACGTTTGGCGCCGCCGCGCAGGCCCAAACCATCAAGATCGGCGTCGTCGGCCCCACCACGGGCGCGGTCACGCAGTATGGCGATATGGTCCGTGAAGGGGTCGATACCGCGGTCGAGCGCATCAACGCCGCCGGCGGCATCAACGGCAAGAAGCTGGAAACCGTCGTGATCGACGACGGTTGCGAACCCAAGCAGGGGCCGGTGGCCGCCAACCGCGTCGTCAACAGCAAGATCGGATTCGTGGTGGGCCACGTGTGCTCGGGCGCCACCATCGCCGCCGCCGACGTCTACAACAACGAAGGCGTGGTCATGGTCACACCGTCGGCCACGTCGCCGGCCGTGACCGACGGCAAGAACTACGAGTTCATCTTCCGCACGATCGGCCGCGACGACCAGCAGGGCCCCGCCGCCGCCAAGTTCATCCTTGAAAAGATCAAGCCCAAGAAGGTCGCCGTGCTGCACGATAAGCAGTCGTATGGCCAGGGCATCGCCACGGCGGTCAAGAACGACCTGGAAAAGGGTGGTGTGGCCGTCGCGATCTTCGAAGGTATCAACGCCGGCGACAGCGACTATTCGGCCGTCATCACCAAGCTCAAGAGCCAGGGCGTGGACTTCGTCTACTACGGCGGCTATCACCCTGAAATGGGCCTGTTGCTGCGCCAGGCGGCCGAGCAGGGCGTGAAGGCGAAGTGGATGGGTCCGGAAGGCACGGGCAATCCGGACATCAACGCCATTGCGGGCGACGCCGTCGAAGGCATGCTGCTGACGCTGCCGGCCGACTTTACCCAGAACGCCGCCAACGCCGACATCGTGAAAGCCTTCGAAGCCAAGAAGCGCAACGCCAGCGGCGCCTTCCAGATGACTGCCTACGCGGCCACGCAGGTCATCGCGGACGGCATCAAGGGCGCCGGCACCGACGACCCGACCAAGGTCGCCAAGTACCTGCACGCCAATTCCTTCGAGACGCCTATCGGCAAGGTGTCGTGGAACAAGCAGGGCGACCTGACGAACTTCCAATTCGACGTCTTCGTCTGGCACAAGGACGGCTCCAAGACCGTCTTCAAGTAAGCCGCGGGGCGGGCCGCCGGCCCGCCGCCTGAAAGAAAACCGGGCCGCAAGCATCAGCTTGCGGCCCGGTTTGCATTTGAGCGCCCGAAGGCTAGGCGTTACAGGCCTTGCACGCGGCGGCCGGTGTCGGCCTCGAACCAGTGCAGGGCATGGCGGCCGTCCGGGCCGACATTGACGCGGTCGCCGACTTTGGCCGAGGACTCGGACAGCTGGCGCGTGGTGCAGCGCACGACCAGCGTGCTCTTGCCGCAGCGGCAGTGGACCAGTTGCTCGGAACCAAGCGTTTCGACCATCTCGACCTCGGCCGGCACGCCTTGCGTGTTCAGCAGCATGTGCTCGGGGCGCAGGCCCATGATGACCTTGCGGCCGCGCACTTGCGACGGGACCTGCAGCGGCGAGATGTCGAGCGCGTTGCCGTCGGCGGTCTGGAC
The DNA here is from genome assembly GCF_000236785.1 of Achromobacter arsenitoxydans SY8. Taxonomy (GTDB): domain Bacteria; phylum Pseudomonadota; class Gammaproteobacteria; order Burkholderiales; family Burkholderiaceae_B; genus Achromobacter; species Achromobacter arsenitoxydans. The sequence goes on from NZ_AGUF01000064.1 coordinate 45,516, forward strand.
GGTGCCGTCGCCGGCCACCACCACTTCCATCAGGTTCATCGGGGGCGAGCCGATGAAGCCGGCCACGAAGGTGGAGGCGGGCTTTTCGAACACTTCCATCGGCGTGCCGATCTGCTCGGGCACGCCCTGGTACATGACGATCATGCGGTGCGCCAGCGTCATGGCCTCGACCTGGTCGTGCGTCACGTACAGGCTGGTGGTGCCGAGGCGGCGGTGCAGCTTCATGATTTCAAGGCGCATGGCCACGCGCAGCTTGGCGTCCAGGTTCGACAGCGGTTCGTCGAACAGGAACACCTTGGGTTCGCGCACGATGGCGCGGCCCATGGCGACGCGCTGGCGCTGGCCGCCGGAAAGCGCGCGCGGACGGCGGTCGAGCAGGTGGCCCAGTTCCAGGATCTGCGCGGCGTCGTCGACGCGCTTCTTGATTTCTTCCTTGGAGAACTTGCGGATCTTCAAGCCGTAGGCCATGTTTTCGAACACGGTCATGTGCGGGTAGAGCGCGTAGTTCTGGAACACCATCGCGATGTCGCGTTCAGCGGGCTCCAGGTTGTTCACGACCTTGTCGTCGATCACGATTTCGCCGCTGGTGACGGTTTCCAGGCCCGCGACCATGCGCATCAGGGTGGATTTGCCGCAGCCGGACGGGCCGACGATGACGATGAATTCGCCGTCCTTGACGTCCATGTCGATGCCATGGATGACAGGCACGTTGCCGGCGTAGGTTTTCTTGACTTTACGGAAGCTGAGAGTAGCCATGAGTTATTCGTGTTCGGAGTCGTGTTCGGGTGGGCCAGGGCGGGGGGCGGGGTTCACTTCTCAGTGTCGACCAGGCCCTTGACGAACCATTTCTGCATCAGGATGACGACCAGCGCCGGCGGGATCATCGCGAGCATGGCGGTAGCCATGGTGATGTTCCATTCGGTGACGCTGTCGCCGCCGCTGATCATCCGCTTGATGCCGATGACGACGGGGTACATGTCTTCGCGGGTGGTGACCAGCAGCGGCCACAGATACTGGTTCCAACCGTAGATGAACTGGATCACGAACAGCGCGGCGATGCTGGTCTTGGACAGCGGCAGCAGCACGTCGCGGAAGAAGCGCACGGGGCCGGCGCCGTCGATGCGCGCGGCTTCGATCAGTTCGTCCGGCACCGTCAGGAAGAACTGGCGGAACAGGAACGTGGCCGTGGCCGACGCGATCAGCGGCAGGGTCAGGCCCGCGTAGCTGTTGAGCAGCCCCAGGTCCGCGACGACCTTGTAGGTGGGCGCGATCCGGACTTCGACGGGCAGCATGAGCGTGACGAAGATCATCCAGAAAAAGAACATGCGGCCCGGGAAACGGAAGTACACGACCGCGAAAGCCGACAGCAGCGAGATCGCGATCTTGCCGATCGAGATGGCCAGCGCCATGATCAGGCTGACGTACATCATGCGGCCGACCGGCGCGCCGGAAGCGCCGCCCGACGATCCGCCGAACAGAGCCTGCATGTAGTTGTCCACGAAATGCGGACCGGGAATCAGGGACATCGGCGCCTGCGCCACTTCCTGCGCGGTCTGGGTCGACGCGACGAAAGTGACGTAAAGCGGAAATGCCACCATCGCCACGCCGCAGAGCAGAATGACGTGGGCCAGAATATCCAGCCAGGGACGGCGTTCAACCATTGTTATTAGCCTCGAACAAAATCAATACTGCACTTTGCGGTCGACGTAGCGGAACTGCGCGACCGTCAAGGCAACCACAATGAACATCAGGACGACGGACTGGGCGGCGGACGAGCCGAGATCCAGGCCGCGGAAGCCGTCGCTGTACACCTTGTAGACCAGGATCGAGGTTGCCGTGCCCGGGCCGCCCTGCGTCGTCGTGTCGATCACGGCGAAGGTGTCGAAGAAGGCGTAGATGATGTTGACCACCAGCAGGAAGAACGTGGTGGGCGACAGCAGCGGGAAGACGATGGTCCAGAAGCGGCGCGAGGGGCTGGCGCCGTCGATCGCGGCGGCTTCGATCAGCGAGCGCGGGATCGACTGCAGGCCGGCCAGGAAGAACAGGAAGTTGTACGACACCTGCTTCCAGACGGCGGCGATGATCACCAGCGTCATGGCCTGGTTGCCGTCCAGGCGCGGATTCCAGTCCACACCCGATTTGCGCAGGGCCACGGCCAGGATGCCGACGGAAGGCGAGAACAGGAACAGCCACAGCACGCCCACGACGGCGGGCGCGACCGCGTACGGCCAGATGAGCAGGGTCTTGTAGAGTCCGGCGCCGCGGATGACGCGGTCGGCCATGACGGCCAGCACCAGGGACACGGCCAGGCCGACGCCCGCCACCATGACCGAGAAGAAGGCCGTTACGCGGAAGGAATCCAGGTAGGCCTGCTGCGAGAACAATTCGTAGAAGTTGTCCAGTCCGACGAACTCGGAGGACAGTCCGAAGGCGTCTTCCAGGCGCATGGACTGCCACATGGCTTGTCCGGCGGGGAGGAAGAAAAACACCACGGTGATGATCAGCTGCGGCAGGAGCAGCAGATAGGGCAAGGTCTTGTGCCCGAATACAACGCGTTTTTCCATAGGGGGAACCCAAGGTACAGAAAAGCGGCGGTTGGAATAACCGCCGCCTGAAACTGCCCGCGCGCGCATCGCGCGCAGGCGCCCGGAGACCGAAAGCTCCGGCACTCATAAAAACACGATAGGCTTAAAGCCCTAAAAAAACCAGGGCTTTAAGCCTCATAAGTCCTTGCCCAGGCATGGAAAATGCCGATTGACAAGGCAGCGGTCAGACCGCGGGAAAGGGCGTTACTTTACACTCTTCTCGAACTTTTCCAGCAGTTCGTTGCCGCGCTTGACGATGTTTTCGGCGCCGTCCTTGGGGGCGACCTTGCCGGACACGATGCGTTCGATTTCAGCGTCCTCGATTTCGCGGATCTGCGGCAGGAAGCCCAGGCGCAGGCCGCGAGATTGCGCGGTGGTTTCGACGTTGAGCTGCTTCACGCCGACTTCAGTGCCGGGGTTCTTGTCGTAGAAGCCGTCCTTCTTGGTCAGCTCATAGGCGGCCTTGGTGACGGGCACGTAGCCGGTCTGCTGGTGCCAGCGGGCGGCGATTTCCGGGCTGGCCAGGAACTTGAAGAACGCGGTCACGCCCTTGTAGGTTTCCGGCTTCTTGTTGGCGAAGACCCACAGCGAAGCGCCGCCGATGATGGTGTTCTGCGGCGCGCCTTGCACGTCTGCGTAGTAGGGCAGGGTGGAGGTGCCGAATTCGAACTTGGCGTTCTTGGCGATGTTGGCGCGCAGGCCGGACGAACCGGTGATCATGGCGCACTTGCCGCTGATGAACAGCGAGTTGGGCTCGTCGCCGCGACCGCCGTACATGAAGACGCCTTCCTTGCCGAGCTTGGCCAGGTTTTCAAGGTGGCGCACGTGCAGCGGGGTGTTGATGGCGATGCGCGCATCCAGGCCGCCGAAGCCGTTGTCCTTGGTGGCGTACGGCACGTTGTGCCAGGCCGAGAAGGTTTCAAGCTGGGTCCAGGACGGCCACGACGTCGTGTAGCCGCATTCCTGGCCGGCGGCCTTCAGCTTCTGGCCGGCTGCGGCCAGCTCTTCCCAGGTCTTGGGGGGATTGTCGGCGTCCAGGCCGGCCTTCTTGAAGGCGTCCTTGTTGTAGTAGAACACCACGGTCGAGCTGTTGAAGGGCATCGACACCAGCTTGCCGTCGGCCGACGAGTAGTAGCCGGCCACGGCGCCGATGAATTCCTTCGGATCGATCGGGTTGCCGACTTCTTCGGACATCTGCTGCACCGGCTTGATGGCGCCCTTGGCGTACATCATGGTGGCGGTGCCCACTTCGAAGACTTGCAGGATGTCCGGCGCATTGCCGGCGCGGAACGCGGCGATGCCGGCGTTCATGGATTCACCGTAGTTGCCCTTGTAGACGGCCTTGACCACGAAGTCGGGGTTCTTCTTGTTGAATTCCTCGACCAGGCCATTGACGCGGTCGCCCAGGGCGCCTTCCATCGAATGCCAGAACTGGATCTCGGTGGCTGCTTGCGCGGAAGCGCCGGCGAAAGCCGTCATGATGGCGGCAAAGGTCAGGGCAATACGGTGGGATCGCATGAAGGTTCTCCAGTTGGGCGTGTTGCGTCCGGGGTGTCCGGGCGCAGAAACACGTCACCTTATGAATTGTTTGTGACAAAACCGTGACTTTCACATCAGTCTAAACGCCTGTCAAATTGCGCGTTTCAGGCGCGAACGAACATTTTCCCGATCCTTCCCTGGGAAGCCTAGCGTTTACAATCGCAGCCTATGAAAAACGAACTTTCGATTGCGTTCATCGGCGGCGGCAATATGGCAGCCGCCCTGGCCGCTGGCCTGGCGGGCAAAGTATGCGCCGCCGGGGACATTCATGTCATTGACATAAACCAGGATGCGCACGCCGCCTGGCAGGCCCGCGGCATGACCACGGCGACGGCCCCCGGAGAGGCCCTGGCGCGGTGCCGCGTTTGGGTGTTCGCGGTCAAGCCACAGAACATGAAAGACGTTGTGGCTTCCACGCGTCAGTGGCTGCAAGACGACACCCTGGTGATCAGCGTGGCCGCCGGCCTGCGCGCCGATACGCTGGCCGGCTGGCTGGGTTCGCCGCAGGCGCCGTTCGGCCGCCTGGTGCGCTGCATGCCGAACACGCCGGCCCTGGTGGGCGCGGGCACGACCGGCCTGGCGGCGCTGCCGGGTGTCAGCCAGGAAGATCGTGAACTTGCCGCGCGGCTGCTGTCCAGCGTGGGGCAGGTGGTCTGGGTGGCCGACGACGCGGCGCTGGACGGCGTGACGGCCTTGTCGGGCAGCGGGCCCGCCTATGTATTCCTGTTCCTTGAGGCGCTGGTGGCCGGCGGACAGAAGGTCGGCCTGACCGCGGAGCAGGCCAGGGCGCTGGCGCTGGGCACGCTGGCCGGCGCCACGCAGCTGGCTGCGGAATCGCCCGAGCCGCTGTCGGTGCTGCGCGAGCGCGTCACGTCCAAGGGCGGCACCACCGCCGCCGCGCTGGACGCCTTCGGGGCTGCCGGCTTTGCGGACATCGTGCAGGACGCCATGGCGGCCGCCGCGCGCCGATCGCGCGAGCTGGCCGAGGAGTTCGGCAAATGAATGCGTCGACCTCGCGCTTTCCGGCCATGACGCGCACGCAGTTCGGAATTTCCGTGCTGTGCATGCTGGTCGTCGTGGTGGGCTCGAACATCCTGGTCCAGGTGCCGCTCAATGACTGGCTGACTTGGGGCGGGCTGTCCTATCCGGTGGCTTTCCTGGTCACCGACGTGCTGAACCGCCGCTTCGGCCCGGCCGCCGCGCGTCGCGTGGTGTGGTTCGGCTTTGCGGCTGCGCTGGCGGTGTCGGTGTGGGTGGCGTCGCCGCGCATTGCGCTGGCCTCGGGGCTGGCCTACATCTGCGCGCAGCTCGTCGATATCCAGGTGTTTGACCGGCTGCGCGACCAGCGCTGGTGGCGCGCGCCGCTGGCGTCGGGCGTGCTCGGGGCCATTCTGGATACCGCCGTGTTCTTCAGCGTGGCCTTCGCCGCCAGCGGCGCGCCCTGGGTGACCTGGATGATGGGCGATCTGGCGATCAAGCTGGTCGTCAATATCAGCATGCTGGCGCCGTTCCGCGCGCTGATGTGGAACCTGGCCAGGCCGGCCAGCGTTTGAGGGGCGCAGACGCCGGCGGACACCGGCGTCTTGCCCGGCAAGGCGAGTTTTGCGCCTGGGACAACACAAAAAGTCGCGGGGCGAATATTCCAATTATTAATGCGCCGCGATTATCCGTAAGACCTGTGTAAGTACTGTATTTAAATGCGTACTTAAACGCCGTATTAATGATTGTTCATATAAATGGACAAGCACAAATCCCAGCCCGGCGCCAGTCTTCAATGCCGTTGAATTTGCGATTTCTCCCATGTTTTCACGGGTTTGCGGCGCCCATGCGTCACGATTTATGGCGTCTCGGAAAATATTGGGGATTACACGCAGTGACAGTATGACGGCTAGCTTTCAGAATACCGCCCACACGTGTTTTTGCCCAAGAAGCCGGCGACGGGCAATGCGGACCCAGGGGTACTCTCCCGATAAACCGCGTTGGACAGAGCCGCTCAAAACCTCGCTGGAGAACTCCGCATGAAGTTTCTGAATCGCCTTACCCCGGTAGCCATGGCGCTTGGGGCACTTGCCTTGGCTGGCGCCGCGCACGCCGCCGACACGATCAAGATCGGCATTCCCCAGCCCATGACCGGTCCCAACACGCAATATGGCGACCAGATCCAGGCCGGCGCGCTGACCGCCATCGAAACCATCAACGCCAAGGGCGGCGTCAAGGGCAAGAAGCTCGAACCTATCCTGATCGACGACGGCTGCGAACCCAAGCAGGCCGTGCCCGCCGCCAACCGCGTGGTCAATTCCGGCGCCAAGTTCGCCGTGGCCCACGCGTGCTCGGGCGTGACCGTCGCCGCCGTGAAGGTCTACGAGGAAGAGGGCATCGTCGGCATCACCCCGGGCGCGACGTCGCCGCTGGTCACCGACACCATCAAGCCGCACTTCTTCTTCCGCACGATCGGCCGCGACGACCAGCAAGGCCCGTACGCCGCCGGCTACATCGCCAAGACGCTCAAGCCCAAGAAGGTCGCCGTCCTGCACGACAAGCAGACCTACGGCTCGGGCGTGGCCACGCAGGTCAAGGACGCGCTGGCCAAGGAAAACGTCAACGTCGCCCTGTTCGAAGGCATCAACGTCGGCGACAGCGACTACTCGGCCATCATCACCAAGCTCAAGTCCGCGGGCGTGGACCTGGTCTACTTCGGCGGCTACCACCCCGAATTGGGCCTGCTGCTGCGCCAGTCGCGTGAACAGGGCCTGAAGGTTCAGTTCATGGGTCCGGAAGGCACCGCCAACCAGGATCTGGTGGCCATCGCCGGCCCGGCCATCGACGGCCTGCTGGTCACGCTGCCGGCCGACTTCACCAAGCTGCCGGGCAACGAAAGCATCGTCAAGGCCTTCAAGGACGCCAAGCGCGATCCGGACGGCGCCTTCCAGATGCCGGCCTACGCGGCGGTGCAGATCCTGGCCGACAGCATCAACGCCGTGGGCGAGGATCCCGCCAAGGTCGCCGACTACATGCACAAGACCACGTTCAACACCGGCATCGGCAAGGTCGAATACGACGCCAAGGGCGATCTGAAGGACTTTGAATTCGCCGTCTATAAGTGGGACAAGGACGGAAAGAAGACCCAGCTGTAAACTCGCGATCCCGCCGGCATGCCGCCGGCGTGTAGGGCCTGTCGTCTCTGTCTTGCCGTAATCCGCGTAGCGATGCGCCAAAAGCGCTGTGCGGCCGGCAAGGCAGCGGCCGCAGGCCCTTATAAAATACGCCCAGGTTTCCGGCTCCGGGTCTTTCAACCGGGGCCGGAACCATTTGGAGCAAGAGAATCATGTCTGACCTCATACCCCAACTTACCCAGCAATTCTTCAACGGATTGTCCCTGGGAGCGATCTATGCGCTGATCGCCATCGGCTACACAATGGTCTACGGCATCATCGGTATGATCAACTTCGCCCACGGCGAAATTTATATGATCGGCGCCTATGTGGGCCTGGTCACCCTGACCGCCATCGGCACCGGCAGCGGCTTGCCGACCCCCTTCATCATCGCGACGATGCTGCTGGTGGCCATTGCCGTCACCGGCATCTACGGTTTCTCGGTCGAGCGGGTCGCCTACCGGCCCGTGCGAGGCAGCCCCCGCCTGGTGGCGCTGATCTCGGCCATCGGGATGTCGATCTTCCTGCAGAACTGGGTGGCCCTGGGCCAGGGCGCGCGCGATATGGCCGTGCCCTCGCTGGTGTCGGGCGCCGTGCAGTTCCACATGGGAACCGACTTCGACGTCACCATCCCGTATTCGCGCATCATGATCATCGTGGTGACGGTGGTGCTGATGATCGCGCTGACGCTGTTCATCAAGTATTCCCGCATGGGCCGCGCGTCGCGCGCCTGCTCGCAGGACATGCACATGGCCAACCTGCTGGGCATCGACACCAACCGCGTGATCTCGTTCACGTTCGTGATGGGCGCGATCCTGGCGGCGGTGGGCGGCGTGCTGATCGCCATCACCATCGGCAAGCTCAATCCCTTCATCGGCTTCCTGGCCGGCATCAAGGCCTTCACGGCGGCGGTGCTGGGCGGTATTGGCAGCATCCCCGGCGCCATGCTGGGCGGCGTGCTGCTGGGCTTGGCCGAAACCTTTGCGGCCGCCTATATATCGTCACAGTACAAGGACATCGTGGCGTTCTCGCTGCTGGTCCTGATTCTGCTGTTCCGTCCCACCGGGCTGCTGGGCAAACCTGAGGTGGAAAAAGTCTGATGTCCAAGAACAATCTCAAAAACGCCACGATGGCGGCCGTCCTGACGGCGGTCATCGTCACGCCGGTCTTCGGCCTGCAACTGATCCGCCAGGGCGCCCGCACGACGATGGAGTCGAACTGGTCGCTGGTGGCGATTGCCGCCGCGATCGTGTTTGTCTTCCAGCTGCTGCGGCCCTGGCTGGCGATCCCGTTCCAGAAGCTCAAGACGGGACTGCCGACTTTGCCGTCCGCGCCGGCCAAGAACAACAAGGCGCTCATGGTGCTGGTCCTGGCCATCGCGGTGATCTGGCCGTTCTTCGCGGGCCGCAGTTCGGTGGACATCGCGACGCTGGTGCTGATCTACGTGATGCTCGGCCTGGGGCTGAACATCGTGGTGGGCTTCGCTGGCCTGCTGGACCTGGGCTTCGTGGGCTTCTACGCCGTGGGCGCCTACACCTACGCGTTGCTCTATCACTGGGGCGGCTGGAGCTTCTGGGAAGCGCTGCCGTTCGCCGGGGCGATGGCCGCGCTGTTCGGCTTCGTGCTGGGTTTTCCGGTGCTGCGCCTGCGCGGGGACTATCTGGCCATCGTGACGCTGGGCTTCGGCGAAATGATCCGTCTGCTGCTGATCAACCTGAACACGCTGACGGGCGGTCCGGACGGCATTTCGGGGATCCCCAAGCCCACGTTCTTCGGGCTGGAAATGACCCGCCGTCCCAGCACGGAAGGGGGCACGACGTTCCACGAATTCTTCGGGCTGACATTCCAGAACCAGGACATGGTGATCTATCTGTACATGATGGCGCTGCTTCTGGCGCTGATCACGCTGTTCGTGTCCACGCGCCTGATCCGCATGCCGGTCGGCCGCGCCTGGGAAGCGCTGCGCGAGGACGAGATCGCCTGCCGCTCGCTGGGTCTGAATCCCACGCGGATCAAGCTGTCGGCGTTCACGCTGGGCGCCATGTTCGCCGGCTTCGGCGGCGCGTTCTTCGCCGCGCGCCAAGGCATGGTGAATCCGGAATCCTTCACCTTCATCGAGTCCGCGCTGATCCTGGCCATCGTGGTGCTGGGCGGCATGGGGTCGCAGGTCGGGGTTATTCTCGCCGCCATCCTGCTGACCGTGCTGCCGGAACTTGCGCGCGAGTTCGCCGAGTACCGGATGCTGATGTTCGGCCTGGTGATGGTGTTGATGATGATGTGGCGTCCGCAGGGGTTGTTGCCCATGAAGCGTCCCCACGTGGAGCTGTCTAAATGAGCGAGGCATTGCTGAAAGTATCCGGACTCACCATGCGTTTCGGCGGCCTGCTGGCCGTCGACAGCGTGGCCTTTGAGGTGAAGTCCGACGAAGTGTTCGCCATCATCGGCCCGAACGGGGCGGGCAAGACGACCGTGTTCAACTGCGTGGGCGGCTTCTACGCCCCTACGGCGGGCGAGATCATCATGGACGGCAAGTCCATCACCGGTCTGCCCAGCCACAAGGTGGCGCGTCACGGCCTGGTGCGCACGTTCCAGAACGTGCGCCTGTTCAAGCAGCTGACGGTGCTGGAAAACCTGCTGGTGGCGCAGCACACGCAGGTCGAGGCGCGGCTGCTGCCAGGGTTGCTCAAGCTGAAGGGCTACCGCCAGTCCGAAGCGGACGCGCTGTCGCGCGCCGCGCAATGGCTGGATTTCATGGGTCTGCGCGAATTCGCCAACCGCGAAGCCGGCAACCTGGCCTATGGCCACCAGCGGCGCCTGGAAATCGCGCGCTGCATGATCACCAAGCCGCGCCTGCTGATGCTGGACGAGCCGGCCGCGGGGCTGAACCCCCAGGAAAAGCGCGATCTGCAGTCCCTGATTGATCAGTTGCGGCGCGAGTTCGGCGTCGCGGTGCTGCTGATCGAGCACGACATGAGCCTGATCATGGGCATTTCGGACCGCATTCTCGTCATGGAGCACGGCAAGCCCATCACGACCGGCACCCCCGAGCAGGTGCGCAACGACGAGCGCGTCATCAAGGCGTACCTGGGGGAGGAATGATGCTGAAGCTGGAAAACATACACACGTACTACGGCGCCATCCAGGCGCTGAACGGCGTGTCGGTGGAAGTCAACAAGGGCGAGATCGTCACGCTGATCGGCGCCAACGGCGCGGGCAAGACGACGCTACTGATGACGGTCTGCGGCAACCCCCGGGCGCGCGAGGGCAAGATCACGTTCGAGGGCGAGGACATCACGCACAAGGACACGCACCACATCATGCGCAATGGCATCGCCATTTCGCCCGAGGGGCGGCGGGTGTTCAAGGACCTGACCGTGGCCGAGAACCTGATGATGGGCGGATTTTTCTCCAAGCGCGACGAGATCCAGGCCGGCATCGACCACGTCTACGGGCTGTTCCCGCGCCTGAAGGAACGCTCCAGCCAGCGCGCCGGCCTGATGTCGGGCGGCGAGCAGCAGATGCTGGCGATCGGCCGGGCGCTGATGACGCGTCCGCGCCTGTTGCTGCTGGACGAGCCCACGCTGGGCCTGGCGCCCCTGGTGATCGCGCAGATCTTCGACATCATCCGCGAAATCCGCGAGCAGGGCGTCACGGTGTTCCTGGTCGAGCAGAACGCCAACAAGGCGCTGGGCGTGGCCGACCGCGGCTATGTGCTGGAAAACGGCCGTGTGGTGCTGCAGGACACGGGCGCCAATCTGCTGGTGAACGACAAGGTCCGCAAGGCGTATCTGGGCGGTTGATCCCCTGGCGGCAAAAAAAACGGGGCGCATCATTCGATGCGCCCCGTTTGCTTGAGGGGTCGGTCCCGTCGCCGGGCCGTCGCCAGCAGGCCTTCCGTTATGCCGCGATCAGCTGTTCGGGCTGGTCGGCTTGGTAGTGGGCGATCGCCGCGCGGGCCAGGGCGTCGATGGAGTCCGTAAGCGTCACGCCCAGGCTGGGGCGCAGCGCGTGCGGCACGGCCAGCGGCAGTTCGGTGCAGCCCAGCACCACGGCGTCGGCGCCGCGCGCCTTCAGGCGGGCAATGCACTCGGCGGCGGGCGCAAAGGCGTCTTCGAGCTGGTTGCCCTTGACGGCGCGGATCGACCCCATGCAATAGCGTTCGACTTCGTCGTCGTCGGGCACGATGCACTCGTAGCCCTGGGCTTCCAGATGGCGCTGGTAGAGCCCCAGTTTCAGCGTGGCGGCGGTGCCCATCAGGCCGATGCGGCCGCGGGGCAGGCCCAGGCGGCGCAGGTCTTCGATGACAGCCTGGATGATGTGCAGGACGGGCAGGCGCGTGGACGCCGCGATCTCGTCGAACCAGAGATGCGCGGTGTTGCACGGAATGGCGATGAGCTGCGCGCCGGCCTGTTCCAGGAAGCGCACGCCTTCGACCATGTAGGGCAGCGGATTCTCGCCGCCGGCCATGTAGGCGCTGGAACGGTCGGGAATGCGGGGATCATTGCGCAGCAGCGTGGGAATGTGGTGCTGGTCGATCGAGGCGGGCGTCAGCGCCGCCAGGCGGAGGGCGAAGGCCGCGCCGGCCATGGGCCCCATTCCGCCCAATACACCCAGGTAGCAGCCCTGGGAAAACGTCTTCACTTTATGTACTCCGTGGTCATGCATCACCGGGCGTCAGGACTTGGCCCGGGCGTTCGGCGCCGGTTCGTTCCCCGTCCCAGACCTGCCTGCCATTGACCCACACGGCGTGGATGCCCTGGCTTGCCTGAATGGGAGCTGAAAAAGTGGCCGCGTCAGTGACGGTGGCGGGATCGAACAGCACCAGATCAGCATGATACCCCTCCTGCAGCAGCCCGCGCCCGGCCACGCCGTATTGGGCCGCCGCCAGGCCGGTCATCTTGTGGATGGCGGATTCCAGCGTCAGCAGGTTCTGCTCACGCACCATCGTGCGCAGCACGTTGGTGAAGGTGCCCCACTGGCGCGGGTGCGGATGCGGATCGAAGGGCAGCCCGTCGGATCCGACCATGGTCAGGGGGTGGGCGAAGATGCGGTTGACGTCCGCGGTGTCCATCAGGAAATAGATGGCGCCGGCGGGAGCCAGCCGGGCCACGGCGGCCTCGTCGTCCAGGCCCAGTTCCGCCATGACCTCGCTGAAGTCGCGGCCGGTGGCTTCCGGGTAGCCCTTGGACCAGGTGATCATCGTGCGGCTGGCAAGCCGCGCGCGGTCGAGCCGCAGCATGGTCGACGTCGCGGGGTAGGGGTGGCAGTCCAGGCAGACGGGCTGCGACGCCGCCGCGCGGCTGATGATGTCCAGTGTTTCGCGGGTGCGGCCGTGATTGCGTTCGCCGGCCAGCTTGTGGTGCGAGAACACCACGCGGCAGTCGAGTTCGCGGCCGATCAGCAGCGCCTCTTCCATGGCCGGCACGATGTGGTCGGCTTCGTCGCGCAGGTGCGTGGCGTAGATGCCGGCGCGGCCGCGCAGCGGCCGGCACACGTCGATGATCTCGTCGGTGGGGGCCGCGCTGGCCGGAGGATAGAAGGTGCCGGTCGATACGCCGAACGCGCCCGCGTCCAGCGCTTCCTGCATCAGGCCGCGCATGGCGGCGCGTTCCGGTTCGCTGGCTGCGCGCGATGTGTCGTCCATGACGGCCACGCGCAGGGTGGTGTGCCCCACCAGCGGTATCACGTTGACCGCGGCCGGGGTGGCGCGCAGCGCGTCCATCCAGGCCCGGAACGTGCCGAAGCGGAACAGCTCTGCGGGGCCCAGCAGGTCTAAGGGCTGCGGGATCTGCGTGCGCGCCAGGGGCGCCAGGCTGATCCCGCAGTTGCCGGTGACGACCGTGGTGATGCCTTGCGACACCTTGGGCAGCATGTCGGGATGCGCCAGCAGGTAGCCGTCGTCGTGGGTGTGCGAGTCGATGAAGCCGGGCGCGAGGGCTTGGCCCCGGCCGTCGATCACCGGCACGCCGGCGGGATGGGCGAAATCCCCGACCGCCGCGATGCGCCCGTCCCGCACCGCCAGGTCGCCCTGGCGGGCAGGGCCGCCCGATCCGTCGATGAGCGTGGCGCCCGCCACGATGAAGTCAGCCTGCAAGGTGTCTGCCGTCATGAAGCGTGCTCAGTCGAGTTTTTCGATGCCGGCGTTGTCGATGATCTGCTTCCACTTGGCGGTTTCGCGATCAATCAGCTGCTTGAATTCGGCCGGCGAGCCCGAGGCGGGCTCGGCGCCCAGCGTGGCCAGGCCCTGGCGCACTTCGGGGGCCTGCAGGGCCTTCTGGATGGCGGCGTTCAGCGTGGCCACCACGTCGTCGGGCGTGCCCTTGGGCGCGACCACGCCGCCCCAGGCGACGGTCTCGTAGCCCTTCAGGCCGGATTCGTCCAGCGTAGGCACGTCGGGCATCGTCGGCAGGCGCTTCAGGCTGCTGACGCCGATGGCGCGGACCTTGCCGCTCTTGACCAGCGGCGTGGCCTCGGACGTGTTGACGAACAGGTAGTCCAGGCGGCCGCCCAGCAGGTCCTGGATGGCGGCGGGGCCGCCGTTGTACGGAATGAACATCACATCCAGCTTGGCCATGCTCTTGAAGAGCTCGCCGCCCATGTGGCCGGTGGTGCCCACGCCCGATGCGCCGTAGGACAGGCGGCCCGGTTCCTTGCGGGCGCGGTCGATCAGGTCCTGCACGCTCTTGACGGGCGAATCCGCCGGGACGATCAGGGCGTTGTACAGGTCGAACATGTGCGCGACCGGCTTCAGGTCCTGGTCCACGTCGTAGGGCAGGCGCTTGAACAGGGAGCGGTTCACGGCCAGCGTGTTGATGTTGCCGTAGCCTACGGTGTAGCCGTCGGGCGCGGCGCGCTTGATCAGCGCGATGCCGATGTTGCCGGCGGCGCCGGGGCGGTTTTCGATGACCATCGTGGCGCCCGTGTCGCGGGCGATCTGCGTGGTGATCAGGCGCGACAGCACGTCGGGCGAGCCGCCGGCGGCGGACGGCACCACGAAGGTGATGGGCTTGTCGGGGTAGCCGGCGGCCGCGGCCGTGCCGACGAGGGCGACGCTGAGCGCCGCCACGGAAAATGTGTGGAAGAGTTTGCTGCGCATGGTGGATTTCCCCGGTGTTGTTTTGTCGAGGAGGGCAGGTTACACCCGGCTTTGCGGCACTGCGTCATCGAAAAATATCCAAAACCTATAATCCCGCGTTATTGCCAGAGGGGAAAAAAATGAATGCGGACGCCTATGCCGACGAGGTCGGCCCCAGCGCCGGACGGCCGTTGAACCTGCGCCAGATCGAAGTGTTCCGGGCCATCATGATGGCGGGTTCGATCAGCGGCGCGGGACGCATGCTGCACGTGTCGCAACCGGCGGTGAGCCGGGTGCTGGCCCTGACCGAGAGCCGCCTGGGCTATCGGCTGTTCGAGCGGGTCAAGAGCCGGCTGTCGCCCACCGCCGAGGCGCGGCGCCTGTATGCCGAAGTCGAGCAGGTGTATGGCGGCATCCAGCGGGTCAACGACCTGGCCGCCAGCCTGGGACAGTCGGGCGCGGGGATGCTGAAGATCGTGGCCAGCGCCAGTTTCGGCCAGCGCCTGATTCCCATGGCGCTGGAGCGCTTTCGCGGGCGCAATGCGGATGCGCGGGTCGATTACCGCAGCGTGACCTTCGACGAACTGGCGGCGTACTTCCTGTCCGGTCAGGCGGACATTGGCATATCAATGCAGCCGCCCGACCACCCGAACCTGACCTCGGTCAGGCTGGCGCGGGTGCCCGTCGTGTGCGTGCTGCCGCCGGGCCATCCGCTGGCCAGCCACGACGTGGTGCTGCCCGAGGATTTCTCGTCCGCGGCGTGGATCGGGTATCCGCGCGACACCCCGCTGGGCCGGGCCCTCGGGCCGTTCTTCGGCGAGGGGCCGCGCTGCGCGGCGGCGGTAGAGGTGCATTCCCCCGTGACCGCCTGTTCGTTCGTGCAGCAGGGGCTGGGGCCGGCGCTGGTGGACGCGTGGTGCGTCACGCCGGACCAGGCGGCGCACATGACGTTGCGTCCGATCGCGCCCGAGGCCAGCGTGGAGATTTGGGCCACGCATTCCAACCTGAGCGCGCCGCCCCTGTTGGCGCGGCGCTTTCTGGCGGCGGTGAAGAAGACGCTGGAGGGGCAGGCGCTGCCCGGCGTGGCCGCGTCGGGGCAACTGGAATAGGGCGCCTTGCCGAAGTCGGACGGGCGCCCTGGTCTTGCGTTACAGCCCTTCGGCCTGCAGCGCGGCCTTCACGCCGGCGTTTTCTTCCATGCGCTTGAAGAAGGCGGCCAGATTGTCCTGGCCCGACAGGTCCACTTCCTTGGCGCGCGCCCAGCGCAGCACGACGTAGAGGTAGGCGTCGGCGATCGACGGCGCGCCGCCGGCCAGATAGGATTTGCCGGCCAGTTGCGCATCCAGTTGCGCGAACAGCTTGGTCAGCAGCGCGGAGGCGGAGGCGGCTAACTCCTTTTGCGCGGCTTCGTCCCTCAAGTAGCGCTGCGCGCCGAAGATCATGGAGAAGGTCTTGTGGATGTCGGAATTGATGAATCCGAGCCAGCGGCGCACTTCGGCGCGCGAACGCGCGGTGCCGTCGCCCAGCAGGGGGCTTTGCGGCGCCAGTTCCGCCAGGTGCTCCAGGATGGCGACGTTCTGCGTGATGGCCCAATCGCCATCGGTCAGTGCGGGCACGGCGCCCAGCGGGTTGACCTTCAGGAACTCCGGAGCCTTGAGCTCGTCGCGGCTGAGCTTGTGCGCTTCGTAAGGCTTGCCGATCCATTCGAGGACGATGTGGGAAGCGAGCGAGCACGCGCCGGGCATGTAGTACAGTTTCATGAGATGTGGGCTCCTGAGAGTTAGGACGGGAGACCCCCCGTCCCAGGGCGCTATGGTACGCCAACGCGGTATGCCTGCCGCGGGGCGCAATGCGCCTCCCTGTCATGCCTTCCCCGCCCGCCTTCCAACCTGTCGCCGCCGGAGATGTCCATGCAGTCACGCACCGCCGCGAGCACGCGCGCAATCCCCTTGATCCTGTCCTTGGCCCTGTCGTGCGCAATGGCGCCCGCCGCCGCGCGCACAGCGCAGGAGCCGCCATCGGTGGCCGCACGGGTCACGCCCATCGTCGGCGGACTGGATCATCCGTGGTCGATGGCGTTCCTGCCGGACGGCGGCATTCTGATTACCGAGCGTCCGGGCAATTTGCGCCTGCTGCGCACACCGGGCGGCCTTTCCAAGCCGCTCGCCGGCGTGCCCAAGGTGGCCGCAAGCGGCCAGGGCGGTTTGCTGGACGTGGCGCTGTCGCCCGATTTCGCCAACGACCGCTATGTGTATCTGTCGTACGCCGAATCGGACGGCTCCAAGAGCGGCACCGCGGTGGGCCGCGGCCGGCTGGCCGACGACGCGAGCGGGCTGCAGGACTTCCGCGTCCTGTTCCGCCAGGAACCCAAACTGTCGTCGGGCCTGCACTTCGGGTCGCGCCTGGTGTTCGACGGCAAGGGCCATCTGTACATCGCCCTGGGCGAAAACAACCAGCGTCCCACCGCGCAAGACCTGGACAAGCTGCAAGGCAAGGTCGTGCGGCTCAACGTCGACGGCTCCGTGCCCGCCGACAATCCCTTCGTCGGCAAGGCCGGGGCCCGGCCGGAAATCTGGTCGTATGGCCACCGCAACCCGCAGGGCATGGCGCTGAACCCCTGGTCTGGCGAGCTCTGGGAAAACGAACACGGGCCGCGCGGCGGCGACGAGATCAACCTGGTGCAGCCGGGCAAGAACTACGGCTGGCCGCTGGCCACATACGGCATCAATTATTCGGGCCTGGCCATTCCGGAGGCCAAGGGCGAAACCCTGGCCGGGACGGAGCCGCCGCTGTATTGGTGGCCGAAGTCGCCGGCGATCAGCGGCATGGCCTTCTACAACGCGGACCGCTTTCCCGCCTGGAACAAGTCGGTGTTCATCGGCGCGCTGGCGAACCGCAACCTGATCCGCCTGACGCTGGACGGCAATCGCGTAGTGGGGCAGGAAACGCTGCTGGTCGACCGCAAGAGCCGCATCCGCGATGTGCGGCAGGGGCCGGACGGCTATTTGTACGTGTTGACGGACGCCTCGCCGGGCGAGCTGCTGCGGCTGGCCCCGGCGGAATCGGGAGGGTGACTGCCATGAGTTCCTACGAATTGATCGGATCCGCGGGTTGCGGCTCAGCCATTGTCGAGATGGCGCTGGTGCTGGCGAATGTGCCGCACACCCTGACGGACGTGCCGTACCTGAAGCCAGGTCCCGAACGCGACCGCCTGCTGCACCTGAATCCGCTGGGGCAGGTGCCCACGCTGGTCCTGCCCGATGGCGAGGTCATGACGGAAAGCGCGGCGATGATCCTGCACCTGCACGACGTGGCGCCGCAGGCGGGCCTGGTTCCGCCGCCGGACAAGCCGGAGCGGGCGCGCTTTCTCAATCTGCTGGTGCGGCTGGTGGCTGCGGTCTACCCCACGTTCACGTACGGGGACGATCCGCCCCAGTGGACGACCGAGGGCGCGCCGGCCGACCTGCTGCGCGAACGGGTGCATACGCGCCGCGCCGAGCTTTGGCAGGAACTGGAGCGCCAGGCGGGCGCCCCGCACATGCTGGGCCGGCGCTTTTCCGCGCTGGACCTGTATGTGACTGTCATGACGCATTGGCGCCCGGGGCCATCGTGGTTCGGCACGATGTGCCCGGGCCTGACGGCCGTGGCGCGCGAAGCGGCGCAAGAACCCAACGTGGCGCGCGTGCTGCAGCGGCACTTTCCGCCGCCCAGTGAATAGCGCGGCGCCGGGGGCTGCAGATGCGGGCGGCGCGGCGGCTGGTTCAGATCTTCCCTAGCTTGCGGCGCGCCGGCGCGATTTGCCGCGTGCTTCGCGCACCGCGATGTAGACGCCGCTGCCGGCGATGAACACGGCGCCCAGGTAGGCGTAGGCGTCGGGCGCTTCGCGCCAGATGAGCCAGCCCAGGATCGTTGCCCAGATCAGGCCCGTGTAGTCGAACGGCGCGACCACGGACGCGGGGCCGATGCGGAATCCCTGGGTGATCAGCGCCAGGCCCAGGGTGCTGAACAGCGCGATCGCGCCGAAGTAGGGCAGGTGCTCAAGCGCGGGCTCGCGCCAGACCCAGGGCAAGGCGACCGCGCTGCAGACCACTTGCCCGACCACGATGTAGAACGTGGTGGTGAGCATGCCTTCGGCCCGGTTGATGCCGCGTGCCGTGATCATCATGACCGCATAGAGCAGGGCGGTGGTCAGAGGCAGCAGGGTGGCGGCCTGGAACGTTTCCGTGCCCGGGCGCACCACGATCAATACGCCGATGAAACCGGCCAAAACGGCGAGCCAGCGCTTGCCGTCCACGCGTTCCTTCAGGATCAGCACGGACAGCGCCGTGACGAACAGCGGGGCGGCGAAGGCGATGGCAGTGGCTTCGGCCAGCGGCAGCGCGCGCAGGCCCAGGTAGAAGCAACAGGCGGACACGACATTGATGGCGCCGCGCGTCAGGTGCAGGCCGATATGGGTGGTGCGCAGCACGCGGCGTCCGCTCAGCCAGAGCGCCAGCGCGGTCACAAAGGGCAGCGCGATCAGCGCGCGCAGGAACAGGATCTGCAGCGGGTTGTAGTGCGCGCCCAGCCATTTGGCGTTGGCGTCGCTGAGCGTCAGGAAGAAAATGCCGCCCGCCACGCAGGCGATGCCTGCGGCGGCGGAAGATTCACGGGCGGCGGGTAATGCGGTGGAGGAGGACATCTGAAACCTGCAGGGGCGGCGGTTCCTGCCGCCGGGACTAGGGAAAGGACGATTCAGGGTTGGGCGCGGTACGCGGCCAGCGCGACCATGGCCCACGCGGCCAGGAAGGCGGTGCCGCCGAATGGCGTGACGGCCCCCAGCCAGTGCGTGCCGGTCAGCGACAGCACGTACAGGCTGCCCGAAAACAGCACGATGCCGACGAACATGACCACGCCGGCCGCGGACAACAGGGGCGACCCCAAGCGCGCGCCCAGCAGCGCGATGATGAACAGGCCCAGCGCGTGGATCAGGTGATACATCACGCCGGTCTGCCAGACGGCCAGGAGTTCGGGCGTCAGCATGCGCTTGAGACCATGGGCGCCGAATGCCCCGGCGCCCACCGCCACCATCAGATTCAATGCCGCGAGTATCGTGAGCTGCCGGTCCGTCATTGCCAGTCCTTGTAAGTTGCCGATGGGGAATTTGCCGCCGCCTATGATAGGCCCAAACTTGGTGCATGGCGGGGCGCCGGAGCGTCAACGCTCGGGCCGCCGGCGGCCTTGCGTGCGAATTTCCAAATGGGATATTATAAATTCAATTTGGTAATTCCAGCCGCATCGCCCAAGGGCCGCGGCGCCAGGAGCGCACCATGACCATCGCCTTAGCCGACAAATCCCCCGCCAAGCGCGGCGCAAGCGCCAAGCGGCCGCCGCGCCATGGGGCCGCGCGGGCCAAGCAGCTGTTCCGCGGGCTGGTCGATAGCCCCCTGACGGACATCGCGCGCGACGTGCGGCGCGGCCTGCCGGCCCAGATGGTCGACGACGCCGCCGACTACCTGCAGGTCCCCAAATCCGAAATCATGGCCATCACCGAGGTCAAGGCGGCGTCGCTGTCGCGCTGGACGCGCGAGGGCCAGGCGCTGCCGCTGGGCGAATCCGACCGCCTGGCCCGCGTCGCGCGGGTTGCCCGCGTGGCGCGTCAGGTGTTGGGCAGCGACGAGGAAGCGGTGCTGTGGCTGAATACGCCGGTGCCCGCGCTGGGCAACGTCAAGCCGCTTTCCCTGCTGACCTCCGACGCCAGCAGCCGCATTGTCGAAGACACGCTGGCCCGGGCCGCCGCCGGCGTCTACGCATGACGGATTTCGTCTCGTTGTGGCGCATCGGCACGACGGCGGGCACATACCGGGCTGACGACCTGAGCGGAGCAGGGGCCGCCGCCGTGGGCGGGCGCTACAACAGCCCGGGCACGCCGGTGGTCTACGCATCGTCCAGCGTGGCCCTGGCGGTCCTGGAAACCGTGGTGCATTTCGCCGCCCGCGCGTCCGAGCAGGCTAACCGTTACCTGATCGAAGTGGCCGTGCCCCAGGCCGTTTATGAAGCGCGCCAGTCGCTGACCCTGACCCAGCTGCAGGAAGACTATCCGTTCTGGGAAGCCGTGCCCTTTGCCGAAGCCTCGCAGGCCGTGGGCGACAACTGGGTCGAATCGGGCGTGTCGGCGCTGCTGGAACTGCCCAGCGCCATCGTGCCGCACCGCGGGGTGCCGGACTGCAATTTCCTGATCAATCCCGCGCATCCCGACGCGGAGAACATCGTGGTCGTGCGGCGCGAGCGCTTCATCTACGATCCGCGGCTGCGGCCGGCCTAGGCGCCGCCGGCGCAGCCGCGTACCTGTCACGCCACCGTCAGCACAGCCCGCCCGACCACCTTGCCGGCCCGCAGCGACGCCAGCACGCTGTCGGCCTCGGCCAGGGCATGGCGATGCACCGGCATCGGCGGCACCTTGCCGGCGCGCACCAGTTCCATCAGTTCCTTCAATTCGGCCAGGTTGCCGACGTAGCTGCCGATAATCGACAGCGCCTTCATCGGGATCAGCGCGATGGGCCACGACGACGCGCCGCCGAACAGGCCGACGATGACCAGCTTGCCGCCCTTGGTGAGGAAGTCGAACGCCAGCGACGTGGTGGCGGGCGCGCCGACCAGGTCGATGGCGGCCTGCACCGGCTTGCCGCCCGCCGCCTTGATGATCTGCTGCGCGGCGTCGGGCGCGGCGCCGTCGATCGCGGCCAGCGCGCCGGCATCCAGTGCGGCCTGGCGCTTGGCCGGATCAATGTCGACCACGATGGCGCCCGCGCCGCCCAGCGCCTTGATCAGGGTGAGGCTCATCAGGCCCAGGCCGCCCGCGCCGAAGATGACGACGGGATGCTCGCGGTAGATGTCGGCGCCGATCTTCTTGAGCGCGGAGTAGGTGGTCAGGCCCGAGCACGCATAGGGCGCGATCTGAGCCGGTTCAAGGTCGCCGATGTCGATGAGGTAGCGCGGGTGCGGCACCAGGATGTGGTCGGCGTAGCCGCCGGCGCGGTGTACGCCCAGGCAGGCAGGGGCGGTGCAGTGGTTTTCCATGCCGGCCGCGCACGAGGAGCACTTGCCGCAGCCGATCCAGGGATAGACCAGATAGTTGCGGTCGGCCGAGAGCCCCTGGGCCTCGGGCCCGGCTGCGGCGACGGCGCCCACCGTTTCGTGGCCCATGGTCAGGGGCAGCGACACGCCCCGGTCCTTCAGCGAGAGCGTGCGGCCCTGGCCGAGGTCATAGCCGCCTTCCCACAAGTGGATATCGCTGTGGCAGACGCCGGCCGCCCGGACCTTCAGCAGCACCTGCGACCCTTGCGGCGTGGGCGTGGGCTGGTCCATTTCCTGCAGGGGTTCGCGGAAATTGACGACGCAATAGCACTTCATGGGATGTCTCCTTTGTGTGTACTTCGCGCGGCGGCCGGGCGGGAGCCCGGCGCCGCGGAGGAATCTACTTCTTGACCAGGGGGCATTCGCTGTCGGCCAGCGACACGAAGACCTTTTCGCCAGGCACCGTGGACAGGATGCGGTAGAAGTCGCCCGGGTACTTGGATTCGGCGGGCTTTTTCACTTCGACCAGATACAGGTCCATGATGATGCGGCCATCTTCGGGACGCACCCGGGCATTTTTGATCAGCTTGGTGGTGATGGGCAATTCGCGCATTTTCTGGTTGACCGCCGCCCCGTCGAAGCTGCCTGCCGCTTGCGCGGCCTGCAGGTAGTGGGTGGTGGCCACGTAGCTCAATGCCTGCACGATGGACGGCGCGCGCGTGACGCCCATTTTCTTTTGCCAGCGCTGTGTCCAGGCGCGCGTGTCTTCGTCGGCGTCCCAGTAGAAGCCGGTGGGGAAGGTCAGCCCCTGGGCCACGGGCAGGCCCATCGCCTGCACGTCGTTGATGAAGGTCAGAAAGGTCAGCATGCGCTGTTTGCCGCCCGCCAGTCCGAACTCCTGCGCCTGCTTGATCAGGTTGACCAGGTCGCCGCCGGCGCTGGCCAGGCCGACCACGTCGGCCTTGGAGGATTGCGCCTGGACCAGGAACGACGCGAAATCCAGCGCGCCCAGCGGATGGCGCGTGCTGCCCACGACCTTGCCGCCGGCGCCCTGCACAAAGCGGCTGGCGTTGCCTTCCAGGGATTTGCCGAACACGTAATCCGTGGTGATGAAGTACCAGGACTTGCCGCCGCTTTCCACGACGCTCTTGACCACGGCATTGGCCAGCGCGTAGGTATCCGGCGCCCATTGCGTGCTGAGGTTGCTGCATTGCTTGCCGCTGAAATCGCCGGCGAAGCCGCCGCTGATCAGGGCGGTGCCGCCTTTTTCGCGCGCCACGCCCTGCGCGGCCAGGCCGGCAGAGCTGGCGCCGCCGTCCACCACCGCCACCAGGCTTTGGGTGTCGAACCAGCGCCGCACCAGCGCCGAGGCGACGTCGGCCTTGTTCTGGTTGTCGGCGCCGACGACTTCGACGGTCTTGCCGGCCACCTTGCCGCCGAAATCTTCCACGGCCATGCGCACGGCCATCTCGGAGCCCAGCCCGCCCAGGTCGGAATAGATGCCCGAGCGGTCGTTGGAAACGCCCAGGCGCACGACATCGGACTGGGCTTGGGCCGCGCAGGCGGCCAGGGCGGCGGCCAGGGCCGCCAACACGGGTTTGATACGCATCTGTCTCTCTCCCAGCCCGTTTGCGGGCCGATTATTGAACGTTATTGATGACGCGATACCACTTGCCGGGGGCGCCGGTTCTCCAGCCGGCTGAAATTTATTTCTTATTGGTGAATGTAAATTCCTGTGCAAGAATTTATGTACCGCCACATGAAAAGTCAACAGGGTGGAATACCTACTTCGATTGCGGGAAACGGGGCGGGGATACGCCACGCAAGGAGGGCCGACGCCGTGGAAGTGAAGCTAGTCGCACGCACACTGGATCTGATCGAACTGTTTGCGCAGACGCGCCGGCCGATGCCGCTGACCGAGCTGGCCCAGGGCCTGGGCGCGCCCATGTCCAGTTGCCTGGCGCTGGTGCGCACGCTGGTGGCCAGGGGCTACCTGTACGAGGTGCGGCGCCGCGCCGGGTATTACCCCACGGCCAGGCTGCACAGTCTTGCCGCGCTGATCCTGGCGGGCGATCCCTGGCTGGACCTGGTGCGGCCGCGGCTGGCAGCGCTGCGCGATGCGGTCAATGAAACCGTGATGCTCGGCAAGATCCAGGACGGCGGCGTGCTGTTCCTGGACGTGGTCCAGGCCAACCAGCCGGTGCATTACGCGGCGCGGCCGGGCGAGCGCCGGCCGCTGCACACGAGTTCGGTCGCCAAGGCGATCCTGGCGCGCCTGGCGGCCGCCGATCGCGACCACATGCTGGCCGATGCGCAGTACACGCGCTACACGGACCGCACGCTGACCACGCGTGAGGCGCTGCTGGCCGATGTGGAACGGGTCGCCGCGCAGGGTTGGGCGTCGAACGTGGGAGAGAGCGTGGCGGACCTGACGGGGCTGGCGGTGGCGCTGGACCTGGGCGGCGAATGGTACGCGCTATGCATGGCGGGCCCGACGCATCGCGTGTGGGAACAGCGCGAATCCAACCTGGCCCGCCTGCGCGAAGCCGCCGAGGCTATCCGGCGGGACCGCGAGGGGTAGACGAGCCGCGGCGCAACCAGGCGTTCAGGGGCCGCGGCGCACCAGCGTGGACTTACCGAACAGGCTTTCGATCAGGTCCACGGCCAGTTCGGCTGTCTTGTTGCGCACATCGAAGGCGGGGTTCAGTTCCACCACGTCCAGCGAGCGCATGAGGCCGGTGTCGGCGATCATTTCCATGCAGAGCTGCGCCTCGCGGTACGTGGGGCCGCCGAGCACGGTTGTGCCCACGCCGGGGGCGATCTCCGGGTCCAGGAAGTCCACGTCGAAGCTCACGTGCAGGTGGGTGCCGGCGTCCAGCCCGGCCAGCGCGGCCTGCATCGTTGCGCGCATGCCCATCTCGTCCAGATAGCGCATGTCGAAGACTTCCAGCCCGGCCTCGTGGACCAGGCGCTTCTCGCCGGGGTCCACGCTGCGGATGCCGATCTGGCGGATGCAGGCCGGATCAATGTCCGGCGTCTGGCCCGACATGCCGATGAGCGGCGCGGGTCCGTTGCCGCACAGGCAGGCCACGGGCATGCCATGGATATTGCCGGTGGGCGTGAGCGTGTTGGTGTTGAAGTCGGCGTGCGCGTCCAGCCAAAGCACCCGCAGCTTCTTGCCGGCGGCGCGGCAATGGCGCGCCACGGCGCTGATCGACCCGATGCCCAGGCAGTGGTCGCCGCCCAGCAAGACGGGCAGGCGGTCCTGCGAGAGTTCTTCGAACACGGCGTCGTGCACCGCCTGGTTCCAGGCGGCCACTTCGTCGAGATGGCGATAGCCGTCCACCGGCGGCAGCCAGGGATTGGCGGGGCCGTACAGGTTGCCGCGGTCCGTCACCTGGAAGCCCTGGGCTTCGATGACGGGACCCAGGTCGGCGACGCGCAGCGCTTCCGGACCCATGGACGCGCCGCGCGCGCCGGCGCCGATGTCGGTGGGGGCGCCGATCAGGGTGACGTGGATGGGCAGGGTGGCGTTGTTCTGCAAGTGGCGTGCTCCCGAGTGCAGGTACAGGGTCTGCGCGGCGCCGGCCGCGCCAGACGGGTTCAGGCGGCCGATAGTACCGCGGCCAGTTGGTCGCAGGCCCAGTCCACCTCGTCGCGAGTGACGACCAGCGGCGGAGACAGACGCACTGTGTGGCCATGCGTATCCTTGGCCAGCAAGCCGCGCGCCTGCAGGCGTTCGCACCAGAGACGGGCGCCGCCCGCGTCCGGTTCAAGCTCGATCGCCAGCATCAGGCCGCGCCCGCGCGCCTCGCGCACCGGACCGGGCAGCGCGCGCAGGCGCTCCAGGAAGTAGGCGCCCAGCGTTGCCGCGTTGTCGATCATGCCTTCCTCGGTCAGCACGCGCAGCGCGGCGCGGGCGACCGCGCAGGCCAGCGGATTGCCGCCGAAGGTGCTGCCGTGCTGCCCCGGCTGGAACACGCCAAGCACGTCCGCGTTGGACAGCACGGCGGACACGGGATAGAAGCCGCCCGAGAGCGCCTTGCCGATAAGCGTGACGTCCGCCTCGATGCCTTCGTGTTCTTCGGCCAGCAGCTTGCCCGTGCGGCCCAGCCCGGTCTGGATCTCGTCCAGGATCAGGGTAATGCCGCGCTCGGTGCAGCGCTGGCGGACCCGGGTGAAATAGCCGGGCGGCGGCAGCACCACGCCGGCCTCGCCCTGGATGGGCTCGACCAGGAAGGCGACGGTGCGGTCGGTGATGGCAGCGTCGAAGGCATCGTAGTCGCCAAAGGGCACAATCTTGAATCCGGGCGCGAACGGGCCGTAATGGCCGTAGGCGTCGGGGTCGGTGGAAAAGCCGACAATGCCCAGCGTGCGCCCGTGGAAGTTGTTGGCGCAGACGATGATTTCGGCCTGGTTCACAGGCACGCCGCGCACCTCGTAGCCCCATTTGCGCACCGCCTTGATGGCGGTTTCCACCGCTTCGGCGCCGCTGTTCATGGGCAGGATCTTGTGCGCCCCGGTCAGGCGGGCCAGGTCTTCATAGAAGCCCGCCATCTGGTCATGGCGGAATGCGCGTGAAGTCAGCGTGAGCTTTTGCGCCTGTTCGGTCATGGCGGCCAGGATGCGCGGATGGCAGTGTCCCTGGTTGACCGCGGAATAGGCCGACAGGCAGTCCAGGTATTTGCGGCCGTCCACGTCGTACAGCCACGCGCCGCTGCCGCGGGCGATCACCACGTCCAGCGGGTGATAGTTGTGCGCGCCCAGCTGGTCTTCGACCTGGTCGCGGTGGCTGGCGGCGGACTGCGCGTCGGGCTGGAGGGTCGGAACCGCGCTCATGAGCGTCTCCCTAGGGCGTATTGCAGCCATCTTAGCGCCGCCGGCGGGCATTGGCATTGCCATTGCGTGACAAAGGCCTTTCGGGGCCGGCCTGCCGGGCTGCGGCACAATAGCGCCTGTGCCGGGCGGTCGCCCGGCGTCCCGACCTTCTGGATGGCCTCATGCTTTTGCACCAATTGCTTTTGAAACTGACGCGCGGCGCGGCCGTGGTCGCGCTGGGGCTGGCCGCCAGCGCCAATGCGGTTGCGCAGGACAAGCCGCTGCGGATCGGCGTGATTCCCAGCGTCGCCAACGAGGCCACCGAACTGGCAATCGCCCAGGCGAAGAAAGAAGGGCTGGACGTCAAACTGGTGGAGTTCAACGATTGGGTGCTGCCCAACATCGCCGTGGCCGACGGTTCGGTGGACGCCAACTTCTTCCAGCACGAACCCTTTCTGGAGCTGTTCAACCAGCGCCGCGGGGCCAACCTCAAGCCCATTGCCTATGGCTATTCCACGACCATCGGCTTGTTCTCGAAGAAACTGAAGAAGGGCGATGCGGTGCCGGACGGCGCCACCATCGCCGTGCCGAATGATCCGGTGAACACCGGCCGGGCCCTGCTGTTGCTGGAGTCCATGGGGCTGATCAAGCTCAAGCCGGGCGTGGCGCACCAGGCGACCCTGCAGGA
This sequence comes from Achromobacter arsenitoxydans SY8, assembly GCF_000236785.1. Taxonomy (GTDB): domain Bacteria; phylum Pseudomonadota; class Gammaproteobacteria; order Burkholderiales; family Burkholderiaceae_B; genus Achromobacter; species Achromobacter arsenitoxydans. The sequence goes on from NZ_AGUF01000064.1 coordinate 72,429, forward strand.
CGTGGTGGCCAATCCCAAGAATCTGAAGTTCGTGCAGATCGAAGGCTCGCAGTCGGCGCGCACGTTCGACGACGTGACGGCGTCGGTGACGTATACGACCTTCGCCAAGCAGGCGGGCTTGAACGAAAAGGACGGGCTGGCGTTCGACAATACCGATCCGGACAGCATCCGCCGCTACGCCATCCGCTGGGTGGCCAAGCCCGAGAACGCGCAGGATCCGCGCCTGTTGAAGTTCATTTCCATCTACCAGAACTCGCCGGAAGTGAAGAGCACGCTCAAGCGGCTCTACGGCGACCTGATCTCCTTCCCCTGGTAGATCGGGCTTGATCAGGCGGTTGCGCGCGCGGCCGCCTTGCGGGCGCCGTTCAGGCGCCATTGCAGCCCCAGCGCGGCCGCGGCAAGCAGCGCCGCGGCGCACAGTCCCAGCGCCTCGAAGCCTGCGTGCGTGTACAGCGTGCCGGCGATTGCGGTGCCCAGGCTGGCGCCCAGGTAGGTGGTGCAGGTGTTCAGGCCCAGCACGGCGCCGCGTTCCTCGGGACGCGCGCGCGACAGCAGCAGGACGAGCAGGTTCAGGCTTAACTGCGACGCTGCGCCCCAGACGACCGCAATACCCAGCACCGCCGCCAGCGCATGCGCGGCCGGCAGCAATCCCAGATAGACCAGCGCGATCACGCCCAGCGCCAGCGGCAGCGCGCGGCGCGGACCCAGCCGTTCGACCAGCGGCGCGCCCAGCAATCCCGCCAGCAGAAAGCCCGCGCCATAGGCGAATGCGATGAAGCCCACCTTGCCGGCCGACAGCGCCAGCAGGGTGCGGACATGGTCGGCCAGGAATGCGTAGACGCCGTAGAAGGCCGATGAGAAGGCCAGGCAGCCCAGCAGCAGCGCGGGCACGTCGCGATACGACAGCGGCGCCAGCAGGCGCGACAGGCGCAGCGGCTGGGGATTGGCGGCGCGGCGTTCAGGCAGTTTGCGCAGGCCCAGCACGGCGATCAGCGCGCACAGCGCCAGCGCGCCATAGGTGGCGCGCCAGCCCACGGCATCGGAGATCAGTGCCGACAGCGGCACGCCGGCGACCAGCGACACGGACCAGCCGGCGATGACGCGGCCCAGCGTGCGGGCCTCCTGGCCGGGGGCGGCGATGAGCGAGGCGGAACCGTAGGCGGCCGGCAGGATGACGCCGGCGGCGGCGCCGGCCAGGCCTTGCGCCAGCGTCAGCACGATCCAGTGCGGTGCGCAGGCCGACAGGATCAGCGCGGCGATCAGAGCGGCCATCGCGCCCAGCAAAGAACGGCGGATGCCGATGCGGTCGATCCGCGCCGCCAGGAAGAACGCGCTGGCGGCCGTGGCGGCGCCGTAGGCCGAGATGGCGGTGCTGATGGTCAGGGGCGACGTCGAAAACGAATGGGCGACGTCGCTCAGGATGGGGCTGAGGGCCAGCCCGTTCGAGCCGACGACGCTCACGGCGAACATCAGGGCGGGGACTGGCGAGGATTTTGGGGTGCTGCGGTGCGACATCCGCGAATTTTATTGGAATAAAATAAGGGTTTACGCCGATAATTCCTTATTCCATAAAAGTTCGAATGCCATTAGGCAGAACATGATTCCAATGTCAGACCTGGACGACCGCGACCGAAAATTATTAACGCTGCTGGCCGACGATGCATCGCCCAGCTATGCGGAACTGGGCAAGCTGCTGAACCTGTCGGCCCCCGCAGTGCATGAACGGGTCAAACGCCTCAAGCGCGACGGCCTGATCAAGGGCATCGCGGCCAAGCTGGACGGCGCAAAGATCGGCCGGCCGCTGCTGGCCTTCGTGCACGTGGACACCAACAACTGGACCATCACGCAGCAGGTGCTCGGGCTGGCCGAACTGACCGAAGTCGAAGAAATCCACACCATCACGGGCAAGAGCGCGATGCTGCTCAAGGTGCGCGTGCGCGACACGCAGGCGCTGGAACTGCTGCTGGCCCGCATCCATCAGATCGAAGGCATCACCAACACCACCAGCGACATCGCCCTGACCAGCTACCTTGAGCGCGGGCCGCTGCCCGAGGACGCCTGAACCCCTGAGGGTTCAGCGCGCGGGGGCGGCGCGCAGCCGCAGGCGCGTGATCTCGGATGGCGCCCACAGGCGCTTGGGCGGCCCCCAGTAGCCGGTGCCGCGGCTGGTGTAGACCCACATCCTGCCCAGCCGATGCAGCCCGGCAGTGAAGGGCTGCTGGAAGCGCACGAAGAAGCCCCACGGGAAGAACTGCCCGCCGTGCGTATGGCCGGACAGCTGCAGGGTGTAGCCCAGCGGCTCCGCAGCGGCCGCGCTGCGCGGCTGGTGGGCCAGCAGGATGCGGGGGAATGCATCGGCAGGGGCGCCGGACAGTGCGGCCTTGGGGTTGCTGCGCTGCTGCGGATCGAACGATCCGGCGCTGTAGTCGGTGACGCCCGCCACGACCATGGGCAGGCCCGAGGGGTGGATGAGCGCATGCTCGTTCATCAGCACGCGCAGCCCCATGCGCCGGAACTCGGCCACCCAGGGCGCGGCGCCCGAATAATATTCATGGTTGCCGGTGACGAGGTACACGCCGTAGGGCGCGCGCAACTGGCCCAGCGGGCTGGCCTGCGCGGCAAGCTGCTCGACGCTGCCGTCCACCACATCGCCGGTGATGGCCACCATGTCGGGAAGCTGTTCATTCACGGCGTCCACGATGGCCTGCACATACCGTTTCTTGATTGTCGGGCCGACGTGGATGTCGCTGATCTGCACGATGGTGAAGCCATCCAGATCCTTCGGCAGCCCGGCGATCGGCACGTCCACATCCACCACCCGCGCAAGGCGCCTGGCGTTGTAGAACCCGGCCAGCGATCCCGCCAGGGACAAGCCCGCGACAGCCCATGCGCTGACGTTGCGCAGCATGGTCCATGGCAGCGCCGCGCCGATGGCGAGATTGGCCAGCCACACCGCGAGCAGCAGCGCGTCGCGCAGCGCGGTCAGCACGAACAGGGAAGAGAACAGCCCCATCGCCAGCAGGCCGACCCAGGCGATGCGGTCGCCCCACGGCGGGTGGACGGACGAGCGCGCCAGCATGCCCAGCGGAATCAGCACGCAGGACAGCACCAGCGCAAGAATGGCGGCGGCCGTGCCTTCGCCGCCAAGCAGCAGGTCGGGAATCAGGCGGGCGCCCACATAGACGTGGGCCAGAGCGCCCAGGGTCAGGAAGCGCAGGAAGAAAGAAGATTGGCGTAGGGACACGGTCGGGCGGGGACGCGCGTGGCCGCGAGGCCAGGCGCGCGGGTAGCAAGGGAACCGCCATTCTATGCGGCCCTCGGCCCGCGCGGCGCGCAGGACGCCGGGTCAGGCCGGCAGATCGCCCGCGCGGCAGATCAGGCTGGCGTCCATCTCGCGCAGCCGGTTGATGCCCAGCATCGCCATGTTGCGGTCCACTTCGGCGCGCAAGAGGCCAATGGCGTGTTCGACGCCGGCCTGGCCGCCTACCGCCGCCGCATAGTTGAACGGGCGTCCCACGAAGACGCAGCGCGCGCCCAGCGCCAGGGCCTTGAGCACGTCGCCGCCGCGCCGCACGCCGCTGTCCATCATCACCGTCATGTCGCCGGCCTGCGCGACGACGCCAGGCAATGCGCGCAGCGGCGAGATGGCGCCGTCGAGCTGGCGCGCGCCGTGGTTGGAGACGATGACGCCGTCGGCGCCGTGCTGGCGCGCCAGCGCCGCGTCGCGCGGATGCAGGATGCCCTTGATCACCAGGTTGCCGGGCCATTGACGGCGGATCCGCGCCACGTGTTCCCAGCTCAGGTGGTCGCGGGCCGTGAAGTCGCGCAGCACGGAGGCCGACACGATGGGCGCGCCGCGCGTGGCGAAGGAGTTCTCGAAGTGCGGCATGCCGTGGGCCAGCAGCGTGCGCAGGAACGTGCCGGCCAGCCAGCGCGGGCGCGCCAGTCCGTCCAGGGCCAGGCGCAGGCTGGGCTTGAGCGGCGTGGAAAAGCCGGTGCGCACGTTGTTCTCGCGGTTGGCGGACACGGGGATGTCGACGGTCAGCACCAGGGTCTCGTAGCCGGCGCGGCGGGCGCGCTCGACCAGGGCGTCGATCTTGGCGGGGTCGCCGGGCAGGTAGGCCTGGAACCAGGTGCCGGGCGCCTCGGCGATGACCTCTTCAAGCGGGATCAGCGAGGTGCCGCTGAGGATGGCGGGAATGTTCTGCGCGCGCGCGGCGCGGGCCTGCACGATATCGCCGCGGTAGGCCGACAGCGCGCTGATGCCCATCGGCGCGATGCCAAAGGGCGACGCGTAGGCGCGGCCGAAGATTTCGGTCTGCTGCGTGCGGCCGGAGACGTCCACCAGCACCCGCGGCGTGAATGCGTACTGGGCAAAGGCTTCGCGGTTGCCGCGCAAGGACTGGTTGTCCTCCGCCGCGCCGGCGATGTAGCCGAAGATCGGACGCGGCAGGCGCCGCTGCGCCGCGGCTTCGAAGTCGTCCAGGGACAGCATGCGCGCGAGCGAGCGCGGCGTGGGGCAAGCGGCGGCGCGGGCGCTGGCGGCGGGCAGGGCGGTGGATGTCATGGCGGGCCGGAAAAAGCCCGTAATCTAGCAACGCCGATTTAACGCATAAAGCGAATAAATGGAGAATGGGTTCTTCGCTTTTGGCGAAGGAGGGCAGACGGTCTTGAAATCTCAGCCGCCCGCCCCGCCGAGCTTTCAGCGCTGGACGGGCAGCGCCAGCAGCTCGCCCATGCGCACCGGGCCGCGCACGGACGGCGTGTCGGCCCAGCGGATGCTGTCCGGGCCGAACAGCACGATGGCGGTGGAACCCAGCTTGAAGCGGCCCATTTCCGCGCCTTTTTCCAGATGGATGGGCGCGCGCGCGGCCGTGTCGTAGCGGACCGATTTCACGCGGCGCTTGTACGGCGTTACCAGGCCGGCCCAGATGGTTTCGATCGAGGCCACGATCATGGCGCCGACCAGCACGACGGCCATGGGGCCGTGTTCGGTGTCGAAGATGCAGACCACGCGTTCGTTGCGGGCGAACAGGCGCGGCACGTTGCGCGCGGTCAGGGGGTTGACCGAGAACAGGCGGCCGGGCACGTGGATCATTTCGCGCAGCGTGCCGGCGGCGGGCATGTGGACGCGGTGATAGTCCTTGGGCGACAGGTAGACAGTGGCGAACTGGCCGTTCTGGAAGGGCGCGGCGCGTTCGGTGTCGCCGCCCAGCAGGTCGACCAGGCCATAGCTGTGGCCCTTGGCCTGGAAGATGCGGCCCTGTTCGATCGCGCCCATCTGGCTGATGGCGCCGTCGGCGGGGCACAGGACCGAGCTGGGCTCGTCGTCCAGCGGACGCGCGCCGTCTTTCAGCGCGCGGGTGAAGAAGTCATTGAAACAGTCGTAGGCCAGCGGATCTTCCTGCAGGGCCTCGCTCATGTCGACGCCGTACTTGCGCACGAAGCGCGAGATCATCCAGTTCTTGACCGCGGGTTCGCGGCAGTCGGATGCGTATCCGAAGAACCGCGACACCAGGTGGTGGGGCGCAAGATACTGGCTGGCAAGAAATAGTTGGTCTTTGATCGGCATCTACGAGCGCTAAAAAACGCGTCCCGCGTGCAGCGGGACGTGGTTGGAGGTTGCCGCGCAGGCCCGGATGACCCCGGCTGCGTGCAATTCGCGGGATTGTAACGCGTCCTGTCTGGAACTGGCGCGTAAAAACGCTCAGGCCGCCTTGGCCGCCAGCTTGGTCTTGTAGAGCCAGTCCTTGTAGTCGTCCAGGTCGCCGTCGAACGGGCTTACGCTGCCGTCGGCCACGATGATGAACTGGTCGGTGGTGGCGCGCAGCAGGTGGCGGTCGTGCGACACCAGCACGAGCGTGCCGTCGAACTGCGCCAGCGCCGTGGTCAGGGCTTCGCGCGTTTCCAGATCCAGGTGGTTGGTGGGTTCGTCCAGCAGCAGCAGATTGGGGCGCTGCCAGACGATGAGCGCCAGCGCCAGCCGCGCCTTTTCGCCGCCGGAGAACGGGGCGATGGAGCTCGTCGCCATGTTGCCGTTGAAGTTGAAGCTGCCCAGGAAGTTGCGCAGCTCCTGCTCGCGCACCGTGGGCGCGATCTTCGTCATGTGCCACAGCGGCGATTCGTCGTGGCGCAGCATCTCGACCTGGTGCTGGGCAAAGTACCCGATCGACAGGCCCTTGTTGAATTGGGTCTCGCCGGCCAGCGTGTCCAGTTCGCCGGCGATGGTCTTGATGAACGTGGACTTGCCCGCGCCGTTAATGCCCAACAGGCCGATGCGCTGGCCCGCCTGCAGCGAAAAGTTGATGCCGGACACAATGATCTTGTCGGACACGGCTTCCGTGGCTTCGTCCTCGATGCGGTAGCCGGCGCTGACCTTGTCCATCGTCAGCAGCGGATTGGGCGCGCGCAGCGGCTCGCGGAATTCGAATGAGAACTCGGCGGCGGCGCGCAGCGGGGCCACTTCTTCCATGCGGGCCAGCGCCTTGATGCGGCTCTGGGCCTGGCGGGCCTTGCTGGCCTGCGCCTTGAAGCGGTCGATGAACGACTGCAGGTGCGAGCGCTGGCGCATCTGCTTTTCGATCATGCCCTGCGCCAGTTCGAGCTGCGCCGAGCGCTGGCGCTCGAAGGACGAGTAATTGCCCGAGTAGCGCTTGAGCTTGCGTTCGTCGATGTGGACGATGACGTTGACCACGCCGTCCAGGAAGTCGCGGTCGTGCGAGATGACGATGAGCGTGCCCGGATAGCGCTTGAGCCAATCCTCCAGCCAGATGATCGCGTCCAGGTCCAGGTGGTTGGTGGGCTCGTCCAGCAGCAGCAGGTCGGACGGGCACATCAGCGCCTGCGCCAGGTTCAGGCGCATGCGCCAGCCGCCGGAAAAGCTGGTGAGCGGCAGGCGCATCTGTTCCTGCGTGAAGCCCAGGCCGGTCAGCAGCTGTTCGGCGCGGGAATGCACGGTGTAGGCGTCGGCGTCGGCCAGCGCGGCGTAGATGTCGCCCATGCGCAGGCCGTTCTCGGCGCTTTCGGGCTCGGCTTCCAGCGCTGCGAGTTCCGCTTCCAGCTTGCGCAGCGTGACATCGCCGTCGATGGCGTATTCGATGGCGGGGCGGTCCAGCGCGGGGGTCTCTTGCGCCACGTAGGCCATGCGCCAGCTTGCCGGATAGTCAAGGTCGCCCTGGTCCGCGTGCAGCGTGCCGCGCAGGAGGCCGAACAGGCTGGACTTGCCGGCGCCGTTGGCGCCGATCAGGCCGATCTTGTCGCCGGGGTTCAGGAGCAGGTCGACCTTGTCGAACAAGGGCTTGACGCCGCGCATGAGTGAAACTTGTTGGAAGCGGATCATGAATGTAGGGCAGGGTGGCGCGGCATGCGCGCGGCTGGGCTCCCGCCACAGGGTGCGGCGCAAAAAAGGGAACCGGGGCGGGATCGCGCGTGCGTGATGGGACGGCTGGCGCGAAAGACGGGTCCGGCGGCCATGCCGCCGGGTTGCGGGCCGTATTGTACCGGGCTACGGGGGCTTGTGCGGCGCGGCCGGCCAGCAGGCTGCGGCGCAGGGGAGCGCCGCGCTATCGCGCGGCGATGGCGGCAGCCAGCGCCAGCACGCGTTCCGCCTCTTGGGCATGCAGGTTTTCCACCAGCGCGCCGTCGACCACGGCTACGCCCTGGCCCGCGGCCTGGGCGGCGCGCCAGGCGTCCAGGCGCTTGCGCGCGGCGTCCAGTTCTTCGGGCGCGGGCGCAAAGGCGGCGTTGGCGGCGGCGATCTGTCGCGGGTGGATGAGCGTCTTGCCGTCGAAGCCCTGGTCGCGGCCCTGGCGGCATGCGTCGGCAAGACCCGTGTCGTCGTTCAGGTCCAGGTGCACGCCGTCCAGCGCGGCCAGGCCGTGCGCGCGCGCCGCCATGACAGCCAGCGAACGGGCCAGCAGCGTTTCATTGCGCGAGGGCGTGTGGCGCGCGTGCAGATCCTTCACCAGGTCCGAGGTGCCGACGACGATGGCGGCCAGGCGGGGATGCCCGCCCGCGATCGCGTCCAGGCGCAGGAACCCCAAGGGCGTTTCGGCCATGGCCCAGAGCGGCAGGTCGGCCGGAGCGCCGGCCTCGTCCAGCGCGTGCGCCAGCGCGGCAAGCTGGGCGGGCGACTCCACTTTGGGCAGCAGCACTGCGTGCGCGCCGGCGCGCGCAATGGCGCGCACGTCCTGCGCGCCCCAGGCGGTGTCCAGCGCATTGATGCGCACGATGCACTCGCGGTGACCGTATCCGCCTTCGCGCAGGGCGGCGGCGACCTGCTCGCGGGCCTGGGGCTTGGCGTCGGGCGCCACCGCGTCTTCCAGGTCCAGGATCAGGGCGTCCGCGTCGAGATGGCGCGCCTTTTCCAGCGCGCGGGCGTTGGCGCCGGGCATGTAGAGGACGGAGCGGCGGGGGCGGATGGCAGTGGTCATGGCGAGGGCTCAGCGATTGGTGATTTTGCCAACGATGGCGACGGGCGTGGTGCACACATAGCCCACACCGTACACGGTGCGTATGCCCATGTCGCCGCCAGCCTGCGCGCGCAGCTTGCGGCGCAGCCTGTGCATGTGCGCGTCCAGCCGGTGCGTATCGTAGGCTTCGGCGCTGGCGCCCAGCGCTTCGACGAGGCGGTTGCGCGACAGCGGCAGTGGCGCGGCCTGGATCAGTGCGCCGATGAGGCGGCTTTCGGTGTCGGTGATGTCCACGCACACCTGCGCGGGCGACGTCAGCGTTCGCCGCGCCGGGTCGAAGCGCCATGCGCCGGAGTCGGCGTCGTCGGCGTCGGCCGCGGGCACCACGCGCAGGCGGCGCGACAGCGCGACCAGGGTGGCGCCCAGTTCCGCCAGGTTGACCGGCTTGGTGAGGTAATGGTCCGCGCCCAGGCTCAGGCCCGAGACTTTGTCTTCGCTCAGCAGGCGCCCCGTGAGCATGATGATGCCCATGGAGGGATAGGTGGTGCGCAGGTGCGAGACGCGCGCGAGGCCGTCGCCGTCGGGAAGCATGGCGTCCAGGACGAGGATGCCCGGCGTCACCGTCAGCAGCAGTTGATCCAGTTCGGCCAGCGAACCCGCGGTGAGGATGGCTTTGTCCAGGCCCAGGCTGTGGATGTACTCCGCGATGGTGTCGCGCCAGTCCCCGTGGTCATCGACGACGATGATCGTCACGGCGCCGCGCGCTCCGGCGCTCCGTGGGAAAACATGCGTTCCGCTCTTGTCATGCTACGGGTTCTTTTAGGAGGAAACTTCGTCCGCGCGGACACGCGGACGGCCGTGGCCGATACGGGTTGCATGGCAGGCGTCAGCGCAGAATATCATCATCGCCAATGCGGCGGCGCGGCATGGATCCAGGATGCCATCCAGAGGATTGATGAGCGGATGGGTGGTCAAAAAGTGAGCAGCCCGGTCCGCATCGCCCGAAAGGCCATCAGCCGGGCGTTTGCCTTTTTTTTATCCACAAATTCTGTGGATAAGAAAAACGCTGCCGGATACCGTCCGTTTTAGGAAGGCAGCAGCTCGACGGGCACGCCCTCGGGCACCTTGCGCATCCGGTCGCGTTCGATGCGGGGCGGCGCGAAGCGCGTTTTGCGCGCAGCAGCATTTTGCAGCAGCACGGACAGCACCGAGCCCTTGTCCTGAATCCAGTGGGTCTTGCCCCGCAGCAGCTTCATGGCGTTCTCGGGCGTGCCCAGCCGGTACGTCATGGCGTTGATTTCCAGGGACGTCTTGCCGTTGAAGTTCGACTCGTCCTGCTCGGTGATGGCGGCCGCATCGAGGTTGTTGCTTTCGTGGTCGACGCGGTAGATGAACTTGAAGCCGTTGAACGGGTCCTGTACGACGATCAGCTTTTCCGACCCCGATATATCGGACATCATGCCCAGCACCCGCGATTCGACCATCTGGTTGCCGCGTTGTTCTTCGGTGTAGATGAAAACGGTGTAGCGTGCGCGGGGCGCGGGGGCCGGATTGGCCGGGACGAGGCGAGAACGTTCCATACCTGACTGGAAAAGTGCGGGAAGGGCGCGAGGCCCGGGGGACTGATGCAAAGAACGAGAAGCGAAGGCCTACCGGGGATGGCGCAAGCGCGCCAGCAGGCGGGCTTTCACCGACGGCCAGTCCTCGTCGAGGATGGCGAAATAGACCATGTCGCGCGCGCGTCCCGACTGCGCGATCAGGTGCTTGCGAAAGACACCTTCTTCAACGCCGCCGATGCGGAGTATGGCTTGCCGCGACTGCGTATTGCTCAACTCCGTCTTGAACACGACCCGCATGATACCAATTGTTTCAAAAGCGTGCTGTAGCAGCAGGAATTTGGCTTCGGTATTGGCGCCGGACCGCTGGCTGGCGGGGGTGAGCCAGGTGCCGCCGATCTCAAGCCGCTTGTGGGCCAGGGCGATATCCATATAACGCGTGGCGCCGATGATGCGGCCGGTGCCTTGCTGCACGATGACAAAGGGCAGGCAGGCGCCGGCGCGCTGGCCCGCAAGCGCGCGCTCGACATAGCGCCGCATGTCGTCGGGCGTGGCCACCGGTTCGGGCTGCAGGCGCCAGAGTTCCGGATGCAGGCCGATCCGGGCCAGTTCTTCGGCGTGGGCGGCGGCCATCGGTTCGAGGCGCACGATGTCGCCGCTGAGTGTGACGGGCTGCAGGTCGGGCGGTGCCATGGCGGATCCTCGGTCGGCGCGAGGCTTGGATTCTACGCCGCGGCATTCTTGCCGAATATCCCGCGCGAGCGCAGAATGCGGCGCATGAAAACAGACGTCGTGGTTCTTGGCGCGGGCATCGTGGGCGTTAGCGCGGCCCTGCATCTGCTGGCGGCTGGCCGTTCAGTGGTGCTGCTGGACCGGCGCGGGCCCGGCGAGGAAACCAGCTACGGCAACGCCGGCCTGATCGAGCGCGCAAGCGTCATCCCTTACGCCTTCCCGCGGGACTGGCGCAGCCTGTGGCGCTATGCGCGCAACAACACGCCCGACGTGCGCTACCACCCGGCGTTCCTGCCGCGCATCGCGCCGTGGCTGCTGCGCTATTGGTGGCATTCGTCGCCCCAGCGGCTGGCGCGGGCGGCGCAGGCGATGCTGCCGCTGATCGAGCGCAGCGTCGCGGAGCATGACGCCTTGATGCACGACGCGGGCATTTCGCACCTGTTCCGCCGCAACGGCTGGATCGACGGCGTGCGCTCCGAGGCGGGACTTGCCCGCGCCGCCGCCGAGGCCGAGGCGCTGGCGCCTTATGGTCTGAGCTACCGCGTGCTGGACCGCGCGGCCCTGGCGGCGCTGGAGCCTTCGCTATCGGCGCGCATGTCGGGCGCGGTGCATTGGCTGGACCCGGTCAATGTGTCGGACCCGGGGGCGGTCACGCGGGGCTACGCCGCCCTGTTCGAACGGCGGGGCGGCAAGATGGCGCGGGGCGATGCGCGCAGCCTGCAGGCGGCGGGCGATGGCTGGCGCGTCCAGGGCGAGCAAGGCCCCATCGAGGCCCGCGACGTGGTGGTGGCGCTGGGGCCGTGGTCCCTGGACGTTCTGCGCCCGCTGGGGTACCGCATTCCGATGGCGGTCAAGCGCGGCTATCACCAGCACTTTGCGCTGGACCAGGGCGCGAGCCTGTCGCATCCGGTGGCGGACATCGAAAGCGGTTTCCTGGTGACGCCCATGACGCTGGGCGTACGGCTGACGACGGGAGCCGAGTTCGCGCCGCGCGATGCGGCGCCGTCGCCCGTGCAGATACAGCGGACCCGCGCACTGGCGGGCGAGCTGCTGCCGCTGGGAGCAGCGGTGGAACGCGAGCCGTGGATGGGATGCCGGCCCTGCATGCCGGACATGCGGCCGGTCATTGGCCCCGCGCCGCGCCATCCGGGGCTGTGGATGGCGTTCGGCCACGCCCACCACGGCTTTACGCTGGGGCCGGTGACCGGCAAGCTGCTGGCCAGCCTGATCACTCGGCAGGCGCCGGAGTTCGATCCGGCGCCTTATGGCTTGACGCGTTGAGGCGTGGCCCGGCGTCTTGATGCGCCTTAGCCTCGGGCGGCGAGCTTTTCGCGGCGCTGGCGCACGGCCAGGGCCAATGCGTCGAGCACGGGCTCGGTCTGGGTCCAGCCCAGGCAGGCGTCGGTGATGGACACGCCGCGGCGCAGCGGCTGGCCGGGCTTGAGGTCCTGGCGGCCTTCTTCCAGATGGCTTTCGATCATGACGCCCGTAATGCGGGCGTCGCCCTGGGCGAGCTGGGCGGCGATGTCGTTGGCCACGTCGACCTGGCGCAGGTGCGACTTGTTGGAATTGGCGTGCGAGCAGTCGATCATGACCTGTTCGCGCTGGCCGGCGGCGCGCAGCGCGGCGCAACAGGCGTCCACGCTGGCGGCGTCGTAGTTGGGGCCTTGCTTGCCGCCGCGCAGGATGACGTGGGTGTCCTGGTTGCCGCGGGTTTCGAAGATGGCGGCCATGCCCATCTTGGTCATGCCCATGAAGGCATGCTTGGCGCTGGCGGCGACCATGGCGTCGGCCGCGATCTGCACGCCGCCGTCGGTGCCGTTCTTGAAGCCCAGCGGGCAGCTCAGGCCGGAGCTCAGCTGGCGGTGGCTGGGGCTTTCAGTGGTGCGTGCGCCGATGGCGCCCCAGGCGATGAGGTCCGCGATGTATTGCGGGCTGAGCAGGTCCAGGAACTCGGTGGCGATGGGCAGGCCCAGGCCGCTGATGTCCAGCAGCAGTTCGCGGGCGCGGCGCAGGCCTTCGTTGATGCGGAAGCTGCCGTCCAGGCGCGGGTCATTGATGTAGCCCTTCCAGCCGACGGTGGTGCGGGGCTTTTCGAAGTACACGCGCATGATGATCAGCAGGTCTTGCTTGTGCTGTTCGGCGGCGTCGCGCAGCTTGTGCGCATATTCCATGGCCTGCCCGTGATCGTGGATGGAGCAGGGGCCCACCACCAGCAGCAGGCGGTCGTCGCGGCCGTGCAGCACGTCGGCGATGTCGGCGCGGCTGCGCTCGACCAGCGTCTGGATGGCGGCGGAAACCGGCAATTCGTCCTGCAGGAGGGCTGGGGAAATCAGCGGACGCACCGCGCTGATGCGGGTGTCGTCAGTGCGCGTGTTGTCCTGGGTGGCGTCGGCCGCGCCGACCTCGCGGTCGTGCAGGGGGTCGTCAATGCGGGTCAAGGGAAGCTCCGTGCCATAGATGCGGGAAAGACCATCATTATCGCATTCGCGGCGGACCCGGCGCAGGCAGGGCCGGACAAGGCCCCGACCCGCGCCTGCAACATCCGGGGATTGCGTTCGCAAGGCGGATTCCCCTGCGCCTACGACTATCGGCGATAGGGGGTGAATTAACCCGTTAGCGATAAAGACACGTACGCAACGGATGCCGTAGCATTGATCCAAGTTATCCAAGCGGCCGCCTGAAAAGGCCCGCCCTATGCTGAGTAGGGCCTGTGCGAGGATCCATTCAGTGTGAACAGGCCCCAGGACGGTCAGCGATGCCTAAATCCGAAGCCGGCGCGACCCGACGGATCCTTCTGGTGGAAGACCACCCGGTCGAACGCGCCTACCTGCAGAACATGCTTCTGGCGTTGGGCTACCGCCGCGTGGCGGGCCTGGGCAGCAGTATCGAGGCGGTCGGCGCGCTGACGCGCCAATACTATGACGTGCTGATCAGCGACATCGTCATGGGCGAAGGCGACGGCACGCGGCTGCCCAATGATCTGCGCCGGCTGGTGGATGCGGGGCGGCTCAAGAGCATGCCCCCCATCATCTGGATCAGCAGCCTTAGCGAAGAACTGCTGCAATCGCACGTAAGGCTGGCCCTGCAGGCGGGCTGCCCGTCGGCCCAGGCGCTGGCCAAGCCGGTTTCGCGCGGGGCCATGCAGCAGGCCATCAAAGTCGCGCTGCACAGCATGGATGGCGATACGGCGTCGCCGCACCAGCCCAAGGCGGTGCGGCGCGACCTGATGGAGGCCGCGCTGGGGCAGGCCCTGGTCTCGGGCAAGGGCCTGTCCGTGGTGTTGCAGCCGCAGATCAGCCTGTCGACCGGGCGCGTGGTGGCGGCGGAGGCCCTGTCGCGCTGGACGCATCAGGACTGGGGCGCGGTGCCTCCGGCCGACTTCGTGCCGGCGGCGCACCGGCTGGGGCTGGACCGGATGCTCTTTAGCCGCGTCACCGACAGCGTCCTCGACGTGCTGAGCCAGATGCAGTCCGAGGACATCGCGGTGCCCATCGCCATCAATGCGTCCGCGTCAACCCTGTGCTCGCGGGACCTGCCCGGCATGCTGGAACAGCGCGTGGGACAGGCGGGCCTGCCGGCCCGGCTGCTCAAGGTTGAGTTGACCGAGGATGAGCCCGTGACGGATTGGCTGGCGCTGTCGTCCACCCTGAACCTGCTGCGCGTGCGCGGCTTTGAGTTGGCGATGGACGATTTTGGCGCGGGCATCGCGTCGATGCGGCTGTTTTCGGCGATGCCGTTCACCGAACTGAAGATCGACCGCGATTTCATCCTGCACATGCATCGCGAAGCGGCCTCGCGCGCGGTCGTGGCGGCTGCGATCGAAATGGGACGGGTGCTGGGCCGGCGCGTGGTCGCCGAAGGCGTTGAACAGGAACGCGACGTGCAACTGCTGCGCGAACTCGGCTGCGACGTGGCTCAGGGTTACGGCATCTCGGTGCCGCTCGATCCCGCGGCCTTCATCGCGTTCTGCCGCTCGCGCTGAGGCTGCGGGCCAGCCCGTTTTTCTGCCGGGCGGGTTTGACACGGGTCAAGAACACGCCGGCGTGGCGGAAAATGCGGCGCGCGGCGAAACTACCATTGATTCAAGCGAGCCGCTCACGCGTGGCGCGGCTGCTGATATCCGATGGAGTGATGCCGATGCGCCGTGTTCTTCCCGCCGTCCTGCTCATTTCCCTGCTGGCCTGGGCCGGCGCCTGTTGGCTGCACCCGCCGGCCCAGATCAACGTCTGGACCGCGCGCGACCAGCTCATCCTGCTGACGGGGCTGTCAGCCTACATGCTGATGGCGCTGATCATGCTGCTGGCGGTGCGGCCCATGTGGCTGGAGCGCAGGCTGGGCGGCCTGGACAAGCTCTACCGGCTGCACAAGTGGAGCGGCATCGCGGCCACGGCGCTGGTCGCGGCGCACTACCTCATCAAGCTGGCCAAGCCGCTGCTGTTGGCGGTGTTCGATCCGGTCGCCAAGACGCCGCGCGAGGCGGCCTGGCTCGACGTCTTCCGCGGTTCGGCCAAGGACATCGGCGAATGGGCGCTGTGGATATTGCTGGCGATGGTGGCGCTGACGCTGTGGCGGCGCTTTCCCTATCACGTCTGGCGGCAGGTGCACCGCATTGCCGCGGTCATCTTCCTGGTGGCGGCGTTCCACGGCGTGGTCCTGACGCCGGCGGCATGGTGGTGGCTGCCGGCCGGCTGGCTGGTGGGCGCGGCGACCGCGGTCGGCACCGTCTGCGCCGTGCTGGCGCTGACCGGCAACATCGGCCGGGCGCGGCGCTACAAGGGGAAGGTGCTGGATGTCCAGCACCTGTCGGACGACATTCTTACCGTGACGTGCAAAGTGGAGGGCGACTGGCACCATCGCGCCGGCCAGTTCGCGTTCCTGACCGCCGACCGGCGCGAGGGCGCCCATCCGTTCACGGTGTCGGGCGCCGATGACGGCACGGGCCGAGTGCAGTTTTCCATCAAGGCGCTGGGCGATTACACGCGGCGCCTGCAGGGCAGCCTTGTCGTGGGACAAGCGGTGACGGTGGAGGGGCCTTACGGCTGTTTCGACTTCCAGCGCGACGACGGGCGCGCGCAGATCTGGGTGGGCGCGGGGATAGGCGTCACGCCCTTTATCTCGTGGCTGGAATCCCTGCAGGCCCGGCCGGCGGACGCGCCCAAGGCCGAGTTGTACTACTGCGCCCGCAACGCGGCCGATGCGCCGTTCGCGCAGCGCCTGCGCGAACTGTGCGAACGCATCCCCAACGTGACGCTGCATGTGCGCTACAGCGACCGGGAGCGGCCGCTGACGGCCGCCGAACTCGCCCAGGACCGCCCGGCGGGCGCGCCCTGGCCCAGCGTGTGGTTCTGCGGACCCACGGGCTTTGCCGATGCGCTGAAGGACGGGCTGCACCGGCGGGGCATGCCGGTGCGCCAGCTGTTCCACCAGGAGGCGTTCCAGATGCGCTAGGGCGCCTGGAAAAAACCTCAGAGCCCGGCGACGTCGATATCGCCGGGATAGTCGACCGAGAATTTCAGCACGGTCTCGCGCGACTTGCCGGGCTCCAGCTCCCAGTCCCAAACCAGCTTGCCGTCTTCTTCGCGCTTGATGTCGCGGTCGGCGGGCGAGATCAGCTTGACCACGATTTTCTCGTTGCGGGAAATGGGCAGGCGTTCCTTGAACGACAGCTGTTCCTTGGTGGCCTTGTTGTTCTTGACGGTGATCTTGTACTCGTAGGTCACGCGCTTGCCGCTGCCCGAAAAACCAGTGCTTTCGGTGTAGCGGTTGACGAGCTGGCGCTTGATGGAAATGGCGTCGTCCGCGCCCAGCGCCAGTTCAAGCTTTTCGCCGGGCATCACCGCCTTCATCGCGCTGGACGCCACGAACGCGTCGTCCAGGAAGGTGTTCAGCGGGCCGGCCAGGAACGGGAAGTCGGTGTTGTTGCTGGCTTGCGCAGTCAGGTACGCCGCTTCGCGCAGGCCCGGCGTGGACTGGTACTGCAGCGTGGCGGGCAGCCTGGCGGTGGCGATGGCGACGCGCTGGCTGGTGTTGTCGGACAGCAGGGTGGCCGGATTCTGGATCTGGAACGACGCGCTGGTGGCGGCGTTCTGGATCTGGGCGGTGGAGACGTCGATGGCTTCGGCTACCGGCTCAGGCACCGGCGCACCTGCATCTTCCATGGCGCGGGCGCGCGGCGCGCGCTTGGCCTGCATTTCGGCCGCCGCGGCGATCGGCGCAGGCGCGGGGGCGGCCAGCGCCGGAGGCGGGGCCGGCGGCGCGGCCACGTCGATGAACCAGGGGCGCAGCTGCGGCGCGCCGCCGCCCTGCGAAGGCCGGGCGGTGGATAGCGTGAGCTTGACGTTGTTCCAGTCTTCGCCCGTGTTCTGGCGGATGACACCGAAGTAGCCCAGGTAGACATTGCGGTCGGCGGGGCGCAGCCGCGCGTCGTACGACGGCGTCCAGCGGGCGCCCGCTACCGCGTAGGACACGGCCAGGTCCAGCTTGCCGGGCCGGGCCATGTTCACGCGCAGCGTGACCGTCTTGGTGCGCCGGCCGAGTTCGCCGCGGACCTGACCGAGCTGCATTTGCAGGGCCAGCACTTCGCGCTCCAGCGCCGCCTTCTGTTCAGCGACCTTGCGCAGGCCGGCCAGCGCCCCGGCGAGCGAATCCGCGCTGAGCGCCTGGATCGCCTTGAGTTCGTCCAGCGTGAGGCGCGCGCCGTCCTTGGACGGCTCGGTGGCGCCGCGCTGCATCATCAACACCAGTTCGCGCTGGTTGTCCAGCACCGCGGCCTCGTCGTCCAGCGCCGCCTGCCGCGCTTCGAGCTTGCGCATCTGTTCTTCAAGCTGGCGCAGCCGGTCGTTGGGGGTGTCGGCCTGGTAGGCGTCCCGGACCTTCACGTCCAACAGGGTGGCCTGGCCGGTGCTCTTGGCCGATACCTGCAGCGAGTTTTCCTGCAGCGTGGCGGGCAGCTTGTCCAGGACGAGTTCATGTTCGCCGGCGGCGAGTTCGCTGCTGGCTGCGCGGGTCACAACGGCGCGGTCCTGGTAGACGGTGACGGCGCCGATGGACGAGGGAAGTCCGGCGGCGGCGCCGAAACCGGGGATTACTGCGATGGCCAAGGCCAGGAGAGTACGTCTCACGGGGGCACCTCTGGATGATTGATGGCTGCCGGGGTCGCGTGGGGGATGGGGACGCATCGCCGGCAGCGCGAGAGTCTATTCCCTGGCTGCGGCACCGGGTTTACAGAAGATGACAAACGCGACAGGGAGCTACCGGACCATGCGCGGGCGGCGTTCAGGCGCGCTCCGGGTGGGCCAGGCGGCGCAGCATGTCGACGGCGTTTTCCGCCGCGACCGAGCGGTCGTGCCGCCGGTAGGCCATGTCCAGCAGGGCGTGCGGGGCGTCGCCCTTGATGGGACGGTACTCGATGCCTTGCGCCCCCATGTGGCGCATCGCGGCGGGGACGATGGAAATGCCGACGCCCGCGGCGACCAGGCTGACGATCGACGCCATCTGCGGCGCTTCCTGGATGACGCGCGGCGCAAAGCCCGCCCGCTGGCAGGCGGACTGGATCGCGTCGTACAGGCCTGCGCCGATGGGCCGGGGGTATAGCACGAAGTCCTCGTCGGCCAGGGCCGCGATGGGCACGCCGCGCTTGCGGCTGAGCGGATGGTCGGGGGGCAGGGCGACCAGCATGGGTTCGTCCAGCACGCGTTCGGATTCGAATTCGGGGTCCAGTACGTACGGCGGGCGCACAAAGGCCACGTCGACCTCGCCAACGCGCAGTCCGCGCAGCAGGGACACGGTGTTGCTTTCGGTCAGGGTGACGCGCACGTCGGGGTAGCGGTCGCGGAAAGCGCGGATGGCGCGCGGCAGATAGGGATGGAACACGGCCGACGCGGTGAAGCCCACGGTGACCGCGCCGCGTTCTCCGCGTCCCAGGCGCCGCGCCAGGTCGATGGCGCGGTCGGCGCTGGCCAGGATGGCGCGCGCATCTTCAAGAAACTGGGCCCCGGCCTCGGTCAGCGCGATGCCGCGCGGCAGGCGCAGGAACAGCGGCGTGCCGATTTCCCGTTCCAGCTGCTGGATCTGCTGGCTGAGGGGCGGCTGGCCGATGCCCAGGCGGGCGGCCGCCCGGGTGAAGTGGAGTTCTTCAGCGACGGCCGTGAAATATCGCAGGTGGCGCAGTTCCATTGTTATTAAATATGGAGGTGTGTAGTTTCATATATTGGACATATGCAGGGGAAAAGTCTACCGTGCATGGACGGGCTGAATGCCCGTTGCTTTTCGAGAATCCTGATGTCTACCCCCACTGCAAGTCCCGCCCCAGCTTCCGGCGCCGCGCCGTCCGAGTACCTGACGCGCGGCACGCCCGGGCTGCGCCGCGCCCAATGGGCCCTGTTCGCCGCCGGCTTTTCCACCTTTTCCCTCCTGTATTGCGTGCAGCCGCTGATGCCGCTGTTCACGCACGCATTCAACGTGTCGCCCGCGCAGAGCAGCCTGGTGCTGTCCTTGTGCACGGGCCTGCTGGCGATCGCTATCTTCTTCGTGGGCCTGTTTTCGCAGGCCTTGCCGCGCAAGCGCGTCATGGCGTTCTCGCTGTTCGCGTCCGCCGTGCTGGGCACGATCGCTGCCGTGGCGCCCGACTGGCACAGCCTGCTGGCGCTGCGCGCGCTGCAAGGCGTGGCGATGGGCGGCGTGCCGGCCGTCGCCATGGCCTACCTGGCCGAAGAAGTCGAGCCGGGCACGCTGGGGTTCGCCATGGGGCTGTACATCAGCGGCAGCGCGTTCGGCGGCCTGTCCGGCCGGGTCATCACCGGCCTGGTGTCCGACCATTTCGGATGGCGGGCGGCGATGGGCACGCTGGGGCTGCTGGGCATCGTGGCCGCCTTGCTGTTCGTGTGGCTGCTGCCGGCCTCACGCCGCTTCGCGCCCCGGCGCGGGCAGGGATGGGCCGGCGTGTGGGGCGACGTGCGGGCGGGCGTGGGCGCCCACCTGAAGAACGGCCCGCTGTGCGGCCTGTTCGCGATGGGCGGCCTGCTCATGGGCGCGTTCGTGGCCGTCTACAACTATGTGGGATTCCGCTTGCTGCTGCCGCCGTTTTCGCTCAGCCAGACCTTCATCGGCTTCATCTTCGTCGTCTATCTGGTTGGCATCTTCGCGTCGACCTTCTTCGGGCGCCTGGCCGATCGCCACGGGCGCGGCGCGATGCTGTCCGCGGCCACGGGCCTGGCGCTGGCCGGCCTGCTGCTGACCCTGTCGGACTCGCTGCCTATCCTGATTGCGGGCATCGTCGTGTTCACCTTCGGCTTTTTCGCCGCCCACGCCGTGGCGAGCGGCTGGGTGGGTCAGATGGCGCGCGGCTACAAGGCCCTGGCGGCGTCGCTGTACCTGCTGGTCTACTACGTCGGCTCCAGCGTGCTTGGCTCCCTGGGCGGGCACTTCTGGACGGTGGGCGCGTGGCATGGCGTCGCGGCCATGGCGGGCGGACTGCTGCTCGGCGCGCTGTCCATCAGCGCGGGCCTGGCCTGGCGCACGGGCCGCCGCCATCGGACAGCGGCCGAGGCAGCGCCGGGCGGCACGGCGGTGCGCGGCGGGTAAGGGCGCCGGCGTGGCGATGGGGGGAGCAAGCGCTCCCCCTTTTGTTTTACTTAAAAGATAAAGATTCTCATTTATACTTCGTCGGATCCTCCGCGGCGCCGGCTTGTGCCGGCCCGTCCCACTTGATGCCGAGGTCCGCGATGAATCCAGAGTCCCCTGACCGCCAATCGCTGCAGCGCGAACATGCGGCGCTGCTGGCCGCCTATGGGCAGGCCCAATCCCACTGCAGCAGGCTGCTCAGCGCGCAGGCGCTGCGCATCGCTCACCTGGAAGGCGAGGCCATGCGGCTGCGGGCGGCGGTGATCCAGCGCGATACGGCGCTGGCCTGGGAACGCGATGACCGCAAAGCGCTGGAAGGCGCCATTCCTGGCCTGCCCCGGCGGGTCGCGCTGGCGCGGCGAGTCACGCAGTTGATGGAGCGCGTGCAGGTGCTGATGCGCGAGCGGCTGGCCTGGCAGGACAGGGCGGCATCGGCGCGCGAGCGCCCCGTGGAGCGCGTGTCGGAGGCGCCGGCCCTGCGGCCCGCCGTTGCGGCGATCGCGCTGCGCGAAAAATCAGTGCTGTGCGTGGGCGAGGACGCCATGGCGCTGATGCTGACGCGCAAGATGGTGGAGATGGCGGGCGGCCGCTATCTGGGCCACAGCGGCGCGGAAGAGGCCAATGGCGACGCGCTGGAGGCCAGCCTGGTCGCCGCGGACCTGGTGATCTGCCAGACCGGCTGCGTCAGCCACGGCGCCTATTGGCGCGTGAAGGACCACTGCACCCGCACGGGCAAGCAGTGCGTGCTGGTGGACAAGCCCGAGGCGCTGGCCGCCCTGCGGCTGGAGCGGCACACGGCGGACAGCGCGGACTGAGGCCGCCCGAAGGGATCAAGCGTAGCGTCGCGTTACCTAGGGTTTCGGCTTGCGCGATTCCCCCGCAATACAGTCCCGTACTGGAAGAGGGGAAATCATGCTCAAGAAGCGAGACCGAGTGTCCCTGCCATGGACCGACACGTTGGCCCGGCTGGAGGATGAACGCATCATGTTGGAGCGGATCGCGGCGGGTGTGCCGCTCCAGCAAGCGCTTGAACACGTGCTGTACGCAATCGAGGCCCAGTCCAGCGTGGAACTGCGCACGTCGATCGCGCTGGTGGACGACACGGGCACCGTGCTGCGGCATGGCGCGGCGCCCAGCCTGCCAGACGCCTTCAACGCGGCCGTCGACCGTGCGCTCATCGGCCCCGCGTCGGCGTCGTGGGGGGCTGCGGCGCATGCGGGCAAGCCCGTTTATGTCGAGGACATCGCCGAGGATTCCCGCTGGGCGCCCTGGCGCGACCTGGCGCTGGCCCATGGCCTGCGCGCGTGCTGGTCTACGCCCATCAAGCGGCCGGACGGCAAGCTGCTGGGCGTGTTTTCGAACTACTACGGCACGAGCCGCCTGCCGTCAGGCCATGACATCGACGCCATCGCGCTGGTGACGCGCAGCGCCGCGCTCGCGATCGAGCGGCACTTTCTGGATGCCGAGCTGAGGCGCAGCGGCGAGCGCTGGCGCGCCATGTTCGACGGCATGCAGGAGGCGTTCTTCCTGGCCGAGGCGCTGCGCGGCGAAGACGGCCGTATCGTCGATTTCCGCTTTCTAGAGGTGAACCCGGCGTTCGAGCGCCAAAGCGGCATGAAGCAGGGCGACACCCTGGGCCACACGCTGCGCGAAATGATTCCGGGCGTGCCGGGCCAGATCCTGGACACCTTCGCCCAGGTCGTCGAGACGGGCGAGGCCGCGCAGTTCGAGTTCGCCGTGCCCGCGCCCAAGGACGCGTGGTTCGAGGCGCGCGCGCGCAAGGACAGCGGCGACCGCCTTATGGCGCTGTTCCTGGACGTCACGGCGCGCAAGGCGGCCGAAACTGAGCTGTGGGAAGGCCAGCACCGCAAGAATTTCCTGCTTGCGCTGGGCGACCGCATGCGCGAGCTGCACCTGCAGTCCGCCATTGAACAGACCGCCTGCGAAGGGCTCGGGCAGCAGTTGTCCCTGGGGCTGGTCGCCGTGCTGGATTGGGCGGGGGACGGCGCGACGCCGACGGTGTCGACTTGCTGGCGGTCCGAGGCCGACCTTGCCCGGCAGCAAGCCTTGTCCGCAGACCAGTTCGGCGACGAGTTCTATACCGCGTTGCGCGACGGGCGCACCGCCTATCTGCAACCGCTGCTGGCGCAGGAGGGCGGCGAAATCCGCCCGTCGGCGATCGTGGTGCCCTTGCGGCGCTGGGCGCGGCAGGCTAGCGCGATGGTCGTCCGGCCCTTGGCGACCAGCCGGCTGAGGGCCGCCGACCTTGCCTTTATCGAAGAAGTCGCCGAGCGGATGTGCGACGCCGTCGAGCGCTCGCAGTATTCGCGCATGCTGGAGCAGCGCGTCGAGAACGCCATCGCCGAGCGGGACCGGATCTGGCGCCTGTCTCCGGAGCTGCTTGCCGTCCTCGACGCGCAAGGGCGCTTCGTCAGCGTGAATCCCGCGGTGCGGTCGATTCTGGGATGGAGTCCGGACCAGTTCCTGTCGTTGCGGCTGGCCGAGCTGATCCATCCCGAAGATCTGGATAAGACCCGCGCCGCTTGGTCGGCCGGCACGCAGTCCGGCGCCGCGCAGTCCGTGCGGCATCTGGAGAACCGCGTGCTCAGGCGCGAGGGCGGCTACAGCTGGATCACGTGGAGCATGTCGTGGTCGCAGGACCGCCTGTACGTCGCGGGCCGCGACGACACGGATCTGAAAGCGCAGGCCGAGGCGCTGCTCGACACCGAGAACGCGTTGCGGCAATCGCAGAAGATGGAGGCCGTGGGGCGCTTGACCGGCGGTATTGCGCACGATTTCAACAACATGCTCCAGGGAATCACCGGCGCGCTGTACCTGATCCAGCGCAAGCTGGATAGCGGAAAGGCCGACCAGGCCCAGCGCTTCATCAACGTGGCGATGGAATCAGCCAACCGCGCGGCGCACCTGACGCAGCGGCTGCTGACCTTTTCCCGGCGCCAGCCCATCGACCCCAAGCCGTTCAGCATCCAGGCCGTGCTGCAATCCATGACCGACCTGTTCCACCGGTACACGGGAGAGCGGGTCGTGCTGGTGATGGATATCGAACCGGAGCTGTGGCCGGTCAAGTGCGACAAGAACCAGTTCGAGAACGCCATGCTCAATCTGGTCATCAATGCGTGCGACGCGATGCCGAACGGCGGGGTGTTGACGGTCGCCGCCGCCAACGCCGCACTGGACGGATCCCTGCAGCGCCAGATTCCCGGCGTCGGGCCGGGCGCATTCGTCGAAGTGACGGTGGCGGACGTAGGCGTGGGCATGACGCCCGACGTGCTGGCGCACGCCTTCGATCCGTTCTTCACCACGAAGCCGCTGGGCGAGGGCACAGGCCTGGGGCTGTCGATGACCTACGGCTTCGCCAGGCAGGCGGGCGGCGCCGCGGCGATTGAAAGCGCGGCCGGCGTCGGCACCGCAGTCAAGCTCTATCTGCCGCGCTACGAAGGCGAGGATGCGCTTTCCCAGGAGCTCAAGCCGGCGGCCGAACCGCAGGCGGCCGCAGCCAGCCAGTCGGTGGTCATTGTGGTCGAAGACGACACCAACGTGCGCGAGATGGTGCGCGAAAGCCTGCTTGAAATGGGAATGCAGGTGCTGACGGCGGCGGACGGCCAGGCCGGACTGGAGCTCGTCACCGCGACGCCGAGCATGAGCCTGCTGATTACGGACGTGGGTCTGCCCGGGCTGAACGGCCGCCAATTGGCCGATGCCGCGCGCGCTGCGCATCCCGGACTGCGCGTGCTGCTGATGACGGGTTATGCCGAAAGCGCCGCCAAGTCGGGGGGCTTTCTGGAAGAGGGCATGGAGCTGATCGTCAAGCCGTTTTCGCTTGACGCGCTGGAGACGCGGGTGCAGCGCATGCTGGAGTCCAGCGTGGGACCGCTGCGGACGTAGCGAGGTTCAAGTGTTGCAAAGGCAGGTAAAAAATGCCCCTCACACAGCACTGGGGGCGGCGGGCTTTGGGGCCGGATCCGGGCACGCAGCTTGCGGGTAGGTTGGGGCACTTCAACCTAGGAGCTACGCTATGAAGAATCGTGCCATGACTTGTGCGCTTGTACTGATCGCCGGGATGGCGACCGCCGGCGGGGCGATGGCCCAGTCGTCGGGCCGCTCCACGCCCTCCACCTCTCCCTCCACCACGCCGAACGACTCGACTGCCGTGCCGCCGAATACGCCGGTGCCCGCCGGCACGATGCCGCCCGCGCCCAACGCGGCGCCGAATACGCAGACCACGCCGCCCAATCTGGACAAGAGCAATCACATGAAGTCGGGCAAGCATGAGTCCGACATGCCGAAGCGCCAGCGCGAGGCCAATGACAATGTGCCGCGCACGCCGGCCGGCGGCGCCACGCCGGCGCCGGGCTATCCGAACTCCGGCGGCAGCAAGTAATGCAAATGAAAGAGGCTTCCGCCGGGAAGCCTCTTGCGCGATATAAGGCCGTCGGACAGGTCCGGCGGCCTAGTGCTGCCGCCGCAGCTCCGCCGGCGGAACCCGCAATTGGCCCCGGTACTTCGACACCGTGCGGCGCGCCAGCAAGATGCCGCTGGAGGCCAGCTGCTGGGTCAGGGCGACATCGGAGAGCGGCATGGCGGGATCTTCGGCGTCGACCATTTCCTTGATGAGCGCGCGCACGGCCGCGGCAGAGCAGGACCCGCCGGATTCGGTGGCCAATTCGCGCGAAAAGAAATGCCGGAACTCGAACACGCCCCGCGGCGTGGTCATGTATTTGCTGACCGTTGCGCGCGACACCGTGGATTCGTGCATGTTCAAATCGTCCGCGACTTCGCGCAGCATCAGCGGACGCAACGCCACCTCGCCGTACTCGAAAAAGGTCTGCTGGCGCTTGACGATGGCTTCGGCTACGCGCTGGATGGTCGTATAGCGCTGCTCGACGTTGCGCACCAGCCAACGGGCTTCCTGCAGTTCCTGCGCCATCGGACTGCGGTCGTCCAGCCGCGCGCGGCGGAACAGATCCGCGTACGCGCTGTGCAACCGCGCCCGGGGCATGGCGCTGCGGTTGGGCAGCACGCGCCAGCGGCCGCGCCATTTATCCACGAAGACGTCCGGCACCACATACACCGGCGCGTCGCCGCTGTACCGGCTGCCCGGCTTGGGATCCAGGCCGCGGATCAGCGCGCAGGCATCGCGCAGCGCATCGTCCGAACAACCCAGCACGCGCCGCAGTCCCAGGTAGTCGTTCTTGGCCAGGCGGTCCAGATGTTCGTGCACGATGCGCAGGGCCAGCGCGTGGGTATCGTCGTCGGCATCCTGGCCGGCCGCCAACTGCAGCGACAGGCATTCGCGCAGGTCGCGCGCGGCCAGGCCGGGCGCGTCCAGTTGCTGGACCAGGCGCAGCGCGGTCATCCACTCGCCTTCGTCCGGAGTGGGACTGAAATCGCTGCTGGCGGCGCTGCACAAGCCTTCCAGGGGCACCCGCAGATAGCCGTCGTCGTCGAGCGCGTCAATGATGAATTCGGCCAGCAGGCGATCGCGCTGCGCCAGATGGTAGTTGCCCAGTTCGGCGGACAGGCGTTCGCGCATGGATACACTGGCGCAGGCCCATTGGCCCAGGTCGCTGTCGCCGTCGCCGCCGCCGTGGATGGGGTAGTCGCCAGAATAGGCCGGGGCGTCAGGCGGCGGATCATCGGCATCCGGCGATTCCGATGAAGGCGCTTCGGGCGCGGGTTCGCCGATTTCGCTTTCCCCTTCGCTGCGGGCGCCCGGCGCCGCCAGCGGCGCTTCGGGCTCCTGCTCGTCCGGGTCTTCAAGAAAAGGATTGGAGGCAAGCGCCTGCTGCACCGCAGTGGTGAACTCCAGCGCGGACATCTGAAGCAGCTTGACGGATTGCTGCAGTCGAGGCGCCAGGGTCATTTGCTGGCGCATTCGCAGTTCTTGCATCGGGTGGCCCAATCGAGTCTCCTGAAGGGGGCCGCCGGCAGGCGGCTCTTCTTTCAGTGAATGCAAAGATCGTGCCAGGTTCGGCCAGGAGGAGGAATGGCGCCGGGCGCGCGGCGTGCGCGCCGAGTATTACAAGAGACGGTAAGAACTGCTCAAGACGCCGGGCCGGATTCGGCCTTTTCGTAGAGATCCAGGCGGTTGTACAGCGTCTTCAGACTGACGCCCAGGGTCTCGGCCGCCAGCCGCTTGTCGCCGCCATGATGGGCAAGCGTGGCCAGGATGAACTCGCGCTGCGCGCGGTCCAGGGGCATGCCAACGGGAAAGCTCAGGGACCCGTCGCGCAATTCGGCCTGCTGCGGGCCGCGCGCACGGACATGCAGCTCGGCATCGAGCAGGGCGTCGGCCAGGATGTACGCGCGCTGCACGACGTTGCGCAATTCGCGCACGTTGCCCGGCCAGTCATAGCGTCCGATGGCTTCAAGCATGCGCGGCGCGAAGGTCTTTTTCGTGCCGTGCTGCGCGTTGAGCGTGTCCAGGAACTGGTGCGCCAGCACCAGGGCGTCGTCGCCGCGTTCCCGCAGGGGCGGAACCCGCAGCGGTATCACCAGCAGGCGATGCAGGAAATCCTGCCGCAGCCGGCCATCGGCCACCGACGCGGCCGGATCGCGGTTGCTTGCGCAGATGATGCGGGCGTTGGCGCGCAGCAGATCCGTGCCGCCGACGCGCTGGTAGGTGCCGGCCTCTAGTACGCGCAGGAAGTGCACCTGCATGTCGGGCGGCATTTCCGTCACTTCGTCCAGGAACAGCGTGCCGCCGCTGGCGTATTCGAAGTAGCCGGCGTTCTGGGCCACGGCGCCTGTGAAGCTGCCTTTCTCGTGGCCGAACAGTTCGGCGTGCGCCAGCGTGCCGCTGATGGCCCCGCAGTTGACGGCCACGAAGGGCTGGTTGCGGCGATCGCTGGCGTCGTGGATGGCCCGCGCCACGATTTCCTTGCCTGCGCCGCTTTCCCCGATGATGAACACGCTGGCGTCGGTCGCGGCGGCCAGGGAAATCTGGGCGCCCAGTTTGCGCATTTGCGGGGACAGGGCGTCGATGTCGGCGAAGGCGGCGGGCGTCGCGGGCGCGCTGTCGCGCGCGGCGGAATTGCGAGTGGCCATACGAAGTCTTGATCCCTGGATCTAGCCTGTGATGAAGCCATCGTAGATGGGCGCTGGCTATCCGATTGCGACCAGTTGCAAGCAATGGAAAACCTTCATCGAATCTGTCGAATATTTGCGCGGGCCGCCCCCATAGTGGCTATTCTGAGGATGAAAAAAGGACACGGAGCTAGCATGCCTCATCTGCTTATCGTTGACGACGACGACGCGATACGCGAGACGCTGGCCGAGATCGGCCGTGAGAGCGGGTTTACGGTGGCGGTGGCCGCCAGCGTCAAGGACGCGTTCATACAGCTGGAACGCCAGGCGCCCGACCTGGTGCTGACCGACGTGCGCCTGCCGGGCGGCAGCGGCATGGATATTTTCAAGAACGTCGCCATCAGCAGCGCCGAGGTCGTGGTGATGACCGGCCACGGTTCGGTCGACAACGCGGTGCAGGCCTTGCGCCTGGGCGCGACCGATTACCTGGTCAAGCCCATCTGCATGGAACGGCTGGCCGAAATCCTGGCGCGCATCGTCACGAACGCCGGCGGCGACGCGCCCGGCACGCCCTTCGAAGAACCCGGACGCTTCGGCAAGCTGTATGGCCAGTCCGAACGCATGCTGGAACTTTACCGGCAGATCGGGCGCGTGGCGCCAACCAACGTCACCACCTTGCTGATCGGCGAAAGCGGCACAGGCAAAGAACTGGCCGCGCATGCCGTCCACGAACTCAGCCCGCGGCGGCAGCGTCCCTTCATCGCGGTCAATTGCGGCGCGATTTCACCGAATCTGATCGAAAGCGAGATGTTCGGCCACGAACGAGGCAGCTTCACTGGCGCCGATCGTCAGCACAAGGGCTACTTCGAGCGCGCGGATGGCGGCACGCTGTTCCTGGACGAAGTCACGGAGATGCCGCTGGACCTGCAGGTCAAGCTGCTGCGGGTGCTGGAGACCGGCCGCTTCATGCGGGTTGGCACCAACCGCGAGGTCGCGTGCGACATTCGGATCGTCGCGGCCACCAACCGCAATCCTGAACAGGCCGTCCAGGAAGGAAAGCTGCGCGAAGACCTGTTTTACCGGCTCAGCGTTTTTCCCATCGAATTGCCGCCTTTGCGCGAGCGGGGCAACGACATCCTGTTCCTGGCGCAGCGGTTTCTGCAGACGCTGAACCAGGAAGCGGGCCGGAACAAGGCATTTGCGCCGCAGGCGCAGGTGGCGCTGGAACAGTACGATTGGCCCGGCAACGTGCGGGAGCTCAAGAATTTCGTGCGCCGTGCGTTCATCATGGCGGACGGCGACGTGCTCGACCTGGAAATGCTGGCGCCTCGCCTGTCGCCCGCGGGCGCGCCGGCGGCCGGGCAGGTCAGCGTGCCGGTCGGCGAAACCCTGGCCGAAGCGGACCGCCGCTTGATCCTGGCTACGCTTGAACGCTGCAACGGCGTCAAGAAGCAAACCGCCGCCGTGCTGGGCATCAGCCCGAAGACCCTCTACAACCGGCTTGAAGAGTATGCGGC
This sequence comes from Achromobacter arsenitoxydans SY8, assembly GCF_000236785.1. Classification (GTDB taxonomy): domain Bacteria; phylum Pseudomonadota; class Gammaproteobacteria; order Burkholderiales; family Burkholderiaceae_B; genus Achromobacter; species Achromobacter arsenitoxydans. Next base: position 101,316 of record NZ_AGUF01000064.1, read on the forward strand.
GGCAGGGTATGTGCTGCCGGGGGAAGATCCCCAGGCGGGCAACCCGTCCCGGGGATCCGCCTAGCGGCGGCGCGGCTTACTTGCCGTAGCGCGTCTTCAGGTCCGCTATGCAGGCGTCCTTGGCGTTGCCGGACATGGCGTCGCATTTTTCCTTGCCGACCTTGTAGTCGGCGTCATTGCGCGCCTTGGTCGCGTCGCGGTTGGCTTCGGCTTTTTCCTTGCCTGCCTTGGCGTCCGCCTTGGCCTTGTCGCGGTTGGCTTCGGCCTGTTGCTGGCATACGTCCTTGGCGTTGCCCTTCATGCCGTCACATTGCTTCTTGTCCATCTTGTACTGATTGTCGATCTGTTCATCGCTGCGCACGCTCATGGCGCCGGATTGCGCATAGGCCTGAAAGGCCAGGACGGACAGGCAAAGGGCGAACGCGGGGCAAATCGTTTTGGACAGCTTCATGACTGACTCCTTTGGGATGATGGTCCGGCTTTGAGCAGACCCGCGGATACCCAAGCAAGCGCTGTTCCTGCGCGGGCCGGGAACGGCGCTTGCGCAGCAGGCGGTCGGCGCGCCAGCGGGTGCGGCCGACAGGGAACAAGGAGACGCACATGAGCACCGGACGCGGACAGGACACGGCAACGTCGAAGGCGAATACGCCCAAGGACGATGCGGCAGCGGCTCGCCAGAGCGGACAATTTGGCGCGGACAAGCCGGACGCCAAGGAACCGGCGGCCGAACGCGCATCGGACAAGAAACCGAATAGCAAGGGGCCTGAATACGAGGAAGGCGGCCAGTACCCGGGCAAGCGGCCGGGAGGAAAGTAGTCGGGCCGTCAATCGTCCTGCTCTTGGCCCAGCCGGAAGAGCAGGACCACGCAGTACAGCGAGGCCAGCCCGATCAGGCCATAGAGGGCCCGGGCCGCGGCCGCGTGCGGAAGAATTCTTGCAAAGACATCCAGATTGACCGCCGCGATGAGGCCGGTGTTCAAGCCGCCGGCCACCACCGCGATCAAGGCGGTCCAATCCAGTGCGGACAGGCCGCGCCGTGGCATGTCCGGGTCGGCGGCCGACGCAGCCCCGTCCTCGGAGGCGTCGGACAGTTCGTCCTGGTTGCCGGAGATATCCATATTCGTGCCTCCTTGACCGGCAGGCGAGCCGTTGCGGGCGACGTCCCGATCGGCGCTCACGCGGATCGGGCTCATGCGCCGTTGCGAACGGGATCGGGATCGTCGCGGGACAGGCCAGCTTCGTCTGCGTCGGTAATCCGGTCGGGCGCGATGTCCGCGCCATCGTCGTCGCGCTCGTCCGGGTCCACGCTTTCGCGTTCGCCAGTGGCCTGGGAATCGCTGTCGGTGTGCACCCGTCCGGGCGGCAGGTCGCTGGCGGAATCCGACGAGTCGCTCGGACCAAGGTCAGGGCGGCCGCCGTCGTCGATGGGCAGGTCGGGGTCGGGAATGCGGGTCATGGCGATCTCCGGGCGTGGCTGGCCGGGCGGCGCGAAACGGCGCCGGACCCGCAGCGATCCGATATGCAGCAAGCGCCATGCCGGCCGCCGCCAGGTATGGAAGTTGCTGTCCGAACGGCGATTCTCAACCGGGAGACTGCCATGTCCTTGATTGTCGCTGCACGGTTCCAGACATTTGACGAGGCCTCCGTGGCGGCGCGCATGCTGGCTGCCGAGGGTTACACCGAGGACGACATCCATACGTTCTATGTCAGTCCGGCGGGAGAGCACGGGCGCTATCCGCTGGGCGGAGATCGTCTGGCCGATCCGGACGCCAGGGGCGGGCATTTTGGCGCCGTGGCCGGCGCGTCGCTGCTGGGATTCCTGTTCGCTATGCTGGGCGGGCTGATTGCCGCGCGCCTGTCGGCCTCGGTGCTCATCACGATCGCCGCGGCGGGTGTCGGCGCGTATGTCGGCGCGCTGGCGGGCGCGCTGTGGGTCATCGGCCGCAAGAAGCGCGCCGTGCGCACCGCGCCAGGCGAGCCGGTCCAGACGCATCCGCCCGTGCGCCAGGCCGGGGTACTGCTGGCCTTGCACGTGGAAGCGGGCAGGGAGCCGCAGGCAAGGCAGATCTTGCGGCAGGCGGGCGGCACCGACATCGAGCGCGCCAGTGGGCGCTGGCAGGACGGCAAATGGCAGGATTTCGACCCCCTGACGCCGCCCCGTCCCGTGGAGGCGCGCACGTCGCTCAATTGAGGCCCGCCGCGGGCTCGCAAGGAGACAGAACAATGAAAAAGACGCCAAGACTGATGGCGGCCGCGCTGGCCGCGATGGCCCTGTTCGCGGGTGCGCCGCCGGCGATCCATGCGGCGGACCTGGCCGCGTCCGACGCGCGGTTCCTGCAGGCGGCTGCGGGGGCCGGCCTGTTCGAGGTGCAAGCCGCCGAACTGGCGGGCAAGCGCGCCCAGGATGCGCAGGTCCGCGCCTACGCCGCGAAAATGCTGGCGCAGCACCGCAAGGTGAATGACGAGTTGAAGGCGTTGGCGGCGGCCAAACAGCTGCGGCTACCCGGAGAGCCGGGCGAGCCCGATCGTGCGACCCTCGAGCAGCTTCGCGCCAAAACCGGCACGGCGTTCGACGAGCTTTATGTGGAAAAGGCGGCGGTGGACGCCCACGCGATCGCCAACAGGCTGTTTCAGACCGCAGCCAAGGAGTCGGCCGACCCGCAGGTCCGTGAATTCGCTTCGCGCACTTTGCCCATGCTGGCGGAGCATTATTCGATGAGCCGCACGCTCATGGGCCAGCCGCCCGCGAATGGCGACAGGATCCAGCCGGCGCCGAAGGGCGAGGCGCCCGCCGTGTCGCCCGCGTCGCGCGAGGCGCCGGCGTCCGTGGTTCCCCCGAAACAATGATCGGCCCGGAAGCAGGCGGGCAGGGCGCTCAGTCCCCCGCGCTGCCCGTGATCGGTAGCACGATCCCCGTGATGTAGCTGGCGGAGGCCGGCGAGGCCAGGAACACGTAGGCGGGCGATATTTCCTCGGGTTGGGCCGGGCGGCCCAGATCGGTCTTTTCGCCGAAGGACTGGATGGCCTGGGCGCTCCGGTCCGCCGGGTTCAGCGGCGTCCATACGGGCCCCGGCGCGACCGCGTTGACGCGTATGCCTTGCTCGGCCAGATTGGCTGCGAGCGACCGCGTGAAGGCGTGGATCGCGCCCTTGGTGGAGGAATAGTCCAGCAGCTTGGCGCTGCCCCGCAGGCCCGTCACCGATCCCGTATTGATGATGGACGAACCGGCCTTCAAGTGCGCAAGCGCCGCCCGCGCCATGTAGAAATAGGCGGTGATGTTGGTGCGCAGGGTCTTGTCCCACTTGTCGTCGCTGATCTCGGGCAGCGTATCCGTGTGCTGCTGGTAGGCGGCGTTGTTGACCAGGATATCGAGCCGGCCGAAGTGCTTGACCGTCTGTTCGACGGCCTCGTTGCAGAAGGCGGCGTCCTGTACGTCGCCCGGTATCAGCAGGCACTGGCGGCCCTCGGCCTGCACCGCGCGGCTGGTCTCTTTGGCGTCCTCATGTTCGTCCAGGTAAATGACCGCGACGTCGGCGCCCTCGCGGGCGAACAGGACGGCGACCGCCCGGCCGATGCCGGAGTCCCCGCCCGTGACGATGGCGGTCATGCCCTCCAGTTTGCCGCTGCCGTTGTACCCGGGCGCCTGGTACTGAGGCTTGAGCACCATGTCGGCTTCGTTGCCCGGCTTTTCCAGGTGTTGCGCCGGCATGGGCGGAGTCGGGTGCGGACGGTCGCCGGTCTGGGCGCTCTTGGGGTTGCTCATGCGTGTCTCCGGTTGACGCAGGCGCGGGATGCGCCTTGTGCAGCAGGAGCACGCAATCGCCGTTCCCGGCACCGGCAGCGCCTACTGGCGTCCGACGATGACGCCCAGCAGGAAGGCGGCGCCCGCGACCAGGCCCACCGCCTGCCACGGACGCGCGTGGATGTATTCCTCGGTGCAGTCCAGGGTTTCGCGCATCAGATCGCTGGCGTTGTCTGAGGCCTCGCGCAGGCTCTGGCGCGTGGCGTGCAGCTGGTCGGACAGGCGCGCCTTCAAGGCGTCCAGGTCCGTCGCCGACGTGTCCCGCAGGGTGGCTTCCAGTTCGTCGATCCAGCTTTCCGGATGACGCGAGCGCCGGTAGGCGCCACGATTGTCGGGGCCGTTCTCGGGGAAATCGGAAGGCAGAGGGGTATTCGTCGTGGCCATCGAAAGCTCCTGACTATCGGGCGGAAAGAGCGCCAGGGCGGGCCGGCCCGGTCGGCCGCCTGGCGGGCCGGGCCTTCAGGCCTCGACCATATCGCGGCATGCCAGCGTGCAGCCCAGGCAGGCGCCCGCGCAGACCTGGCAATGTTCAGCGTCGTGCGTAGAGCAAAGACGCGCGCAGGCGTCGCAGACCTGAGCGCACAACGTACATAGCGCGTTTGCGAATTCGCCGTCGCGGGCCAGCAGGGCGGCGCACAGGCGGCACACAGCGGCGCAGTCGGTACACAAGGCGATGCAGTGCTTCATGCGCGATGCGTTTTCCTGCAGGCAGGCGGCAGCGCACTGGTCGCAAGCCACGGCGCATTCGTAGCAGGCTTGCACACATTGCTCGAAGTTTGGGTCTCGCATTGCATCTCCTTGTGAGCGGCCGATGCCGCCGGCCCGCCGGGCTGGGGCGCGCATCGCGGGCACATCCGCTTGCAACTTGAAGAGTTGGCTTCTTTTATCGGGCGGCAAGCCCCCGTAGGATGAAGGTTCACACCGGGCAGGAGATACCCATGAAACCGTCATCCGCATCCAAGGCAGGCGCGTCGTCAAAAGGCGGCGGAGAACAGGCGCCGGACAACGCTAAGATACTGCCGCCGCGCGGTCCCGTCGATGTTCCCGCGCAACCGGATAAACCCGATGCCGGCACGCCCGACGAAGCGCGCCGGGACAAGCGCGCGGTGGTCGACAACAAGACCGAATCCAACTGGGCGGACGGCTCCGCCCCGCAACCGCGCGCAAAGAACGCGCGCTCATCCATCCTCTGATTGCTCCTGGCATTTAAGGAACGCCAGTAGCCGGCGCTCGTCGGCGCTCAGGCCCCTGGGGCTGGCCGGCGCCGCCGTCCGGGCGGGCAGCGTGCCTGCCAGATAGGCGTCGAGGATGGCGGGATGCACGTAGCACGCGCGGCAGACCGCGGGCGTGTTTGCCAGGCGCTGCGCCACCTGCTTGATGACGTCGGCCGCTGTCTGCCTGGCCTGGCGCTCATCCGCGGCGGGATGCGCCTGCAGCGCGGCGTAGGCCAGGACGGAGCCGGCCCAGGTGCGGTAGTGCTTGGCGGTGAACTCGCCGCCGCCAGCCGCGCGCAGGTAGGCGTTGACCGCGCCGGAGTCCACGGGGTGCTTCTCGCCGTCCTCATCCAGGTACTGGAAAAGCTGCTGGCCCGGGATGTCCAGGCAACGCCGGATGATGCGCGCCACGCGGCGATCGTTCACGGTGACGTCGTGGGGGACGCCGCTCTTGCCCAGGAACCGGAAGCGCAGGCGGCTGCCCGCCAGCGTGGTGTGCCGGCGCTTGAGCGTGGTCAGCCCGTAGGACTTGTTGGCGCGGGCATATTCGCGCGCGCCAATGCGGATCAGCGTGGTCTCCAGCAGGCGCACCAGTACGGCGATCACTTTTTCCTGCGCCAGGCCAGGCGCGGCCATGTGCCGTTCGGCCTGCCTGCGGATGCGGGGCAGGGCCAGGCCGAAGGCCAGCAGGTTCTGGTATTTGGAGGCGTCGCGCACCGCCGTCCAGGCCGCGTGATAGCGATACTGCTTGCGTCCGCGCGCATCGCGTCCGGTGGCCTGCAGGTGCCCCAGCGGCGACGGGCAGATCCACACGTCCTGATAGGCGGGGGGAATCGCCAGCGCGTTGATGCGCTGGATTTCGGCTTCGTCGCGGATGCGTTTGCCACGCGCGTCCAGGTAATGGAAGCCGCTGCCATTGACGCGCACCCGCCGGTAGCCGGCCTGCGTGTCGTCCACGTAGACCAGTGCGGCCTCCAGTTTTGCGGTCGGCTCCGGCGCCGTGTGCGTGCGGGTGTCCATTCGGTTTCCGTCTCTTCAGCCATGCGCGCGCGGCGCCGCGGCAGTCAGCACGCGGCGTTCCCGCCGGCCGGAATGCGGGGGCGCTGCAATGGCGGGAACGCGGCTTGCTGAGCATGCTGGAGGCGGCAACGCCGTCGGAACGGTCCTCGCGGGCCGGCTTCGCCGCCCTGGCGAGAATCTTCGAAGGAGAGTGCAATGCAAACCGTCCTGCAATTACATGTGCCGCCCAAACCGGATCCGATACCGCCTGGCTCGCCGCCCGGAGACCTGCCGGTCGATCCGGACACGGACGAACCCGACGTGGACCTGCCTCCGCTGTCTCCGCCGGTCAAGGAAATCGTGCCGCCCAAAGACCATTGATGGATGTTTGCCGCCGAATAACTCGAACGAATAAAGACGAGGAGTCACCATGTCGACCATCCTGCTGATCATCCTGATCCTGCTGCTTATCGGCGCCGTGCCTGCCTGGCCGCACAGCAAGGGCTGGGGCTACTACCCCAGCGGCCTTCTGGGCATTGTCGTGATCGTGCTTATCGTGTTGCTGCTGATGGGACGCCTGTAGCGCCCGTCTGACGGCCGCCTGAACGCCGAGCGGCGTCCGGGCGGCCGCGCCGCGCCCCGGGTGATCGCGCCATGGCCGGGGCCATGGTGCGTGCCGGCGGTCAGGCGTAAGATCTGCGGGTTTTTTGCAGCCTTCACACCCGCAGCCCCGACATGAGCATCCCCTTACTGATTCTGATCGACAGCGTGCATGAATATCTGCTCGCAATCGAAGCCCGCGGTTTTCGTCCCATCTATGCACCCACCGCGCAGGCGCGCGCGCTTGCCATCCAAGACCACGGCCACGAGATACGCGCGGTGCTGACGCGCGGCGCGACGGGCTTCCAGGCCGATGAAATGGCCGCGTTGCCGAAGCTGAGCATCATCTGCTCGCTGGGTGTGGGGTATGAAAACATTGATCTGGCCGCGGCGCAGGCGCGCGGCATCGTGGTCACCAACGGCCCCGGCGCGAATGCGGTGTCGGTGGCCGACCATGCCATGGCTTTGCTGCTGGGGGCGGCCCGCCAGTTGCCGCAGGCCGACGCCTGGGTGCGGCAGGGCCACTGGAGCGGTTTCATGGGGCCGCAGGTCAGCGGCAAGCGGCTGGGCATCCTGGGCCTGGGCACCATCGGACTGGAAATCGCCCGGCGCGGCGCGCTGGGCTTTGGCATGCGCGTGGGCTATTACAACCGGCGCGCCCGTCCGGAATCCGGATACGCCTATTTCGACAGCCCGCGCGCGCTGGCGGCCGAGTCCGATTTCCTGGTGATCGCCACGCCGGGCGGCGCGGGTACGCGGCATTTGGTGGATGCCGCCGTGCTGGAGGCGCTGGGGCCGCAGGGGTACCTGATCAACATCGCGCGCGGCAGTGTTGTCGACACGCAGGCCCTGATCGCGGCGCTGGCGGAGCGGAAGATTGCCGGGGCGGGACTGGATGTGGTGGATGGCGAGCCGGTCATTCCGGATGCGCTGAAGGCACTGGACAACGTGGTGTTGACGCCGCACAGCGCGGGCAGGTCGCCCGAGGCGGTGGCCGCGACGGTGGCGTTGTTCCTGGATAACGCCACCGCGCATTTCGACGGCAAGCCGGTGCTGACGCCGGTGCGCGACGCTCAGCCCGAAGCCGCCTGAGTCTGCTGGCGCGGCGCGCATGCCGTGGCGGCGATGCGCGCCTGGTGCGTCTGCGTTAGTGCGAGAACATGATCGGCACGGTCATGCTCTTCAGGATGGAGGCGGTGGCGCCGCCCATCGCCCATTCGCGGAACTTGCTGTGGCCGTAGGCGCCCATGACGATCAGGTCCGCGCTGTAGTCGGCCGCGGCGTTGAGGATGGTGCTGCCGACCCCCACGCCCTTGATGTCGCGGTGCACGTGCTCGGGCGCCGGCGTGCCCAACGCCGCGCAGTAGGCGGCCAGGTCCTCGAACGGAATGGATTCGATACTGCGCGTGGCGGCGCCTTCATCCATGGTCAGCACCACCAGTTGCGACGCGCCACGCAATAGCGGGGCGGCGTCCGTCAGCGCGCGGGCGGCCTCGCGGCTTCCGTCCCAGCACAGCAGCACGCGTTCGCCCACGACCGGGAAGTTGCCGCTGGAAGGCAGCACCATGACGGGGCGGCCCGCGGACAGCAGGGTCTGTTCGACGAATTCGTTTTCGTGGGCAGCCTCGACGTCGTCGCGGTTGCGCTGGCTGACGATGATCATGTCGCTGGCGCGGCCGTACAGGGCGACGCTGGCGCTGGGCGAGGATGCGCCCGCCCGCACGACCGCAGGCACATCGGCGGCGGCGGCCGCTTCCAGGAACGCGTTCTGCACGGCGCCGCGGTTCTGCGCCTGGATTTCTTTCAAGACGTTGAGCGAGCGGGACATCATCACCGATTCGCCATAGTAGTGCTGCGGCGGCGCGGAGCTGGCGTAGATGCCCACCAGTTCGGCGTGGTGGCGCCTGGCCAGTCCCAGCGCCAGTTCAGTGCGGCGCTTGCAGTCGAATCCGTGGTCCAGGTGGACGGAAATGCGGCGGTACATAGTGGCCTCCTTGGTAAAAGCGTTCCATGGCCGTATGGTTGCCGTTTACCCGGCCAGGCCTCTTGACGCGCGTCAAGCCGGCCCCAGTTCCGCCGACGCGGCGCAAAGCGGCGCTAGGTCGCCGAACCGTCCTTTTGCACGCGTTCGCGCAGTTGCCGGATATTGCGCGTCTGCTGCGCAATGCGTTCCAGTGGCGCGGCCAGCGCCGGCTCGGCCGCGCTGATCGCGGCGGGAACGCCCAGCGCCCGCGCGTCGGCGGCGGGCGCTTCGTCCTGCGGATGCAGCGCATGCGCCAGCACCGCGCCGTAGTCGCGCAGCGCGGACGCGGCCGGCGACGCCGCCGGCAGGACCGGCTGGATTTCCAGCACGGTGCCCGCCGCGGTGATGCGGCGCATGGCATTGAGCAGGTTGACCGCCGTATCGACGTTGCGGTCGCGGTGCACGGGGTTCTGCTGTAGCCGCTGCAGCGAAGCCTCGGCATTGTCCGCCGACAGGCAGGCCAGCCGGCGCAATGCGACGATGTCCTGCGGCGCGTCGCCGCCGCCGCTCTTTTCCCGGGTCAGCGCCAGCGCATAGTCGGCGTGGCGGGACAGCGCGCGCGCCAGGGCGCCAGCCAGTTGCCGGGGCTCTTTTTCCGGCCAGACCAGAAAGCCCACCAGCAGCGCCAGGATGCCGCCCAGCACGCTGTTGAAGGCGCGCAGCGCGGCCAGCATGGGTTCGTAGATCTCGGGCTGCTGGATGTGGCTGACCAGCACGAACTGGGACGTCAGGAAAAAGGTGAACAGCGCGTAATGGATGGTGCGGGCGGCGAAAGTGCCCAGCGCGATGGGCAGCACGGCCAGCGCCACGGACAGCGGCGTGCTCAGCAGCAGGCCCAGCAGGGACGCGCCGATGGCGCCCGCCACGCTGCCGATGACACGCTCGAAGGTGCGCTGCCAGGTCGTGGCGAAATAGGGCTGCAGGATGAAGACCAGGGTCAGCGACATCCAGTAGCCGTGGTTGACGGCAAAGGTCTTGGACAGCGCGACCGCGATGGTGGCGCCTACGCCCACGCGCAGGGCGTGGCGAAAGGCGTCGGATTCGAAGCGCAGATTCTGGCGCAGCGTGCGCCAGGCCTGCCGCGCGCCGCTGGGTTCGCCGGCGTTGCGGGCGGGCGCGGCGGGCGCGGCGCCTTGGTCGAACAGGGCTTGCATGACCGCCTGGGCGGTATGCAGCAGGCGGTCCAGCACCGGGATCACGGTCGCCAGGTCCGGCGCGTACGCCAGGGCGCCGCCGCGCAGGTCGTGCAGGCCCGCGCTGTAGTGCGCCAGCCGGTCGCGCAGGCATTCCGCCTGTTTGGGGTCGCCGACGTCGGAAGTGCTGGCGATGGCGTTGCAGACGCTTGCGTAGCGGTGCATGGCGTGCGACAGGTGCGCGCCGGCGCTGCGGCCGAGCCAGCGCGGCGCGTTCGATTCCAGCAGGTCGGCGGCGGCCACCAGGGCGATGAAGCTGTCCTCGGCGCTGTCCAGCAGATAGAGCAGTTGATGGGCGCGGGCCCGGCGCGAGGGGCGCGCGTCCTGGACCTCGCGGATGCGGACGCGGGCCGCTTCCAGGGCCGCGCGCTGCGCGCCGCGCTGGGCCCGGGTGACGGCGGTCCAGGCCTGTGGCCCGCCCGCGGGCGCCAGGCCCGAGTACATGCGGGCCAGCGCGTCGGCAAAGTCGGCGAGCCCGCGGTAGCAGTGGGCCACGGCGTGGGTTGCGTCCTTCCAGGGGCGGCGGCGCCAGACCAGGGCGGTCATCAGGATCGCCCACACTGCGCCGGCCAGGAAGAACAGGGTGTAGGAGAGGCTGTCGGTCAGGGTCGGGGCCGGCAGTTCGGCGGCGACGACGAAGCCCGCCGACAGCAGCGTGCCGACAATGGCGGCAGCCGGACCTAGCACGCGCAGCAGTCCGCCGAAGGTGCAGCAGACGAACGTCAGCGGCAGCAGCAGCCAGAGATGCGTGGCGCTGGCGCTGGCCAGGAAGCAGAACAGCGCGCCGATCAGGCCCAGCGCCAGCATGGAGCCCGCCCGCTGGCGCAGCGGACCGCCGGGATCGCCGAAGCAGGCCCAGAACGCCGCGATGGCGGTCCAGCCCAGGCGGGGTTCGTGCGCCAGCACGGCCAGGATCACGGGCGCCGCGCTGATGGCGGCGGCTTGCAGGGCGTCGAGCCACAGCACATTGCGCAGGGATGCGCGCCAACGGGAGAGCAGATTTGTCACGCGGATGGAAAAAGCAGCGGGTGGATCGGGCAGGGGCGAAAGACGCAAACCCTACCATGTCGACAAGACGTCAAGGCGGGGTTGTGCGCAGGGCGCGGAAACGCCCGCCTATTATGAATTCGCGCACCTTAATACCTATGGTTACATGTGTGTGACTTTACGGCGGGGAGGGCGCAGAATGCACGAATTAATTGCCCCTCGAACCGCACCCCGGCAGCGCGGACACGACTTCGAGGCGCTCCAGGAGCAAGCCATGACCACTTCAGAGACTTGCCGCAATCCCGTCGTGAGCGACGCGGAAATCGCCGCAATGGTCACCGGGCGCGATGGCCTGCGGGTGCTCTTGCAGCCTCAGGTGGACCTGCTTACGGGCAGGATCGTTTCCGCCGAAGCGCTGGCCCGGTGGCAGCATCCGCGCCTGGGAATCGTCATGCCGTCCGAATTCGTTCCGGCGGTGAACCGCCTGGGCCTGGACGGCATCCTCTTCGAACGCGTCTGCGTGCGTGTCATCGACGCGCTGCTCACGCTGCGTCGCGCGGGCGTCGCGGTGCCCCTGGCGATCAACGCGCCCGCCACCACGCTATCGGAAGCCAAGTCGGTCGACTTCCTGCTTGAGCGCGTCCGTGCGGCCGAACTGCCGCCGTCGCTGGTGCGGGTGGAACTGACCGAGGACCAGCCGATCCGCGATCTGGACGTGCTGCGGGCGTCGCTGCTGCGGCTTGAAGACGCCGGCTGCGAAGTCAGCCTGGACGATTTTGGCACCGGCCATGCGTCCTTGAAGCTGCTGTCCGCCATCCCCCTGTCTGAAGTAAAGATCGACCAGTACTTCGTCGCGCGCATGCGGCGCAGCGCGGTGGCCTTCGAGGTCCTGCGTTCGGCCGCGGAGCTGGCCACGCGGCTGGGCTGGCGCGTCGTGGCCGAAGGGGTGGAGAACGTGGCGGACATTCCGGCGCTGCGCGCCGCGGGCTGCCGGTATGGCCAGGGCTTTTCGCTGGGCCGCCCGATGCCGCTGGACGAGATCATGATCCGCCTGCGCACGCAACGCGATGGCGGCGAACCCCTGGCGGCGCCGGCCGCCTACGCTTCGTCCTGGCTGGACGCCTTCGATGGCGGATCGCAGGATGGCGCCGAACCGGGGCGTTCATTGCGCCATACGGCGATCCTGTAGCGGCGCGAACGAGCGCAGTTTTTACCGATGGCGCGGGCATTGCCGCGCCCTGGCCCGTCCCCGGAAATTGACCCGGCCCGTGCGCCCCGGCCACGCTGGCGGGCACGCCAGTTGCTCTCCTGTCCGGGCGGAATCATTCCGCCATTTAGGAGACTTGCAATGGCCAATCAAAACCAACCCGACCAACAAAAGCAGCCGCAAAAACAACAGTCCCAGGAAAACCCGAAGGACCGCGGGCAGTCGCCGGGCCAGCAGCCTGGCCAGTCCGGGCAGCAAATGGAGAAGGACCGCAATCAGCCGGGCCAGACGCCTGGCCAGCAAAACAAGACCCAGCGCTGATGCGCTGACGGCAAGGGATGCGCGCCCCGAGCGCGTGTCCCGTGCGCAATCCTTGGCGGCCCCGGCCGCGTCCGCTTGGCGGCGCGACCGGGGCCGTTTTTGCGTCCAGGATCGTCTTGTGCGGCGGTGCGGCCTGCTATGCCGACAGGCAGAGCGCGGCTGGGCCGTCGCGCAGAATCTCGACCAGCGGCAGCAGCCCGCCGGCGCTGGCGCGCACGCGCCGGCCGGTCAGGGCGTCATGCAGCGACAGTCCGGAAATTCCGCCGGGCAACCGCAAGGCCGTATCGTTCCAGAAGCCGCGGGCGGCGGCGGCGTCTCCACGGGCATAGTCCGCCACCTGCAGCGCGCAATGCCGGCACGCCACGATCAGCGCATTCTGGCCGTCCTGCCGGCGCAGGAAAGCCAAGACATGGCGCGCATGGCTGCCCTCGGCCTGTACGCGCAGGAAATCCCCGCCCATGAATGGTCCGGGCAGACGCTGGCGCGCCATCAGCAGCCGGTGGATGAGCGCCTGCTTCACGGCGCCGTCGCGCCAGGCGGCCGCGGACAGGGGCATCGCCGGGTCGCGCGCGGACTCGGCCAGCAGGGCGGCGCGCAGTGTGTAGTCGACGGGACGGCGGTTGTCCGGATCGACCAGGCTCAGGTCCCACAAGTCGGCGCCCTGGTACAGGTCGGGTACGCCCGGCAGCGTGTTGCGCAGCAGGGTCTGGGTGAAACTGTTGACCATGCCCGCAGGGGCCAGCTCCATGGCAAAGCCCGCGATCGCGGCCAGCAGCTCGCGGCCGTCAGGGGCCTGCGCCAGGAAATCCAGGCACGCTTGCGCGGCCGCTTCGTAGGTGGGGTCTGGATCCGTCCAGCTCGTATGCAGCTTTGCCTCGCGCAAGGCCTTGAGCTGCCACTGGCCGATGCGTTCCAGCCAGGTCAGGGTGAGGGCCGGATCCCGCGCGAGTCGATCCGCGTCCCATTCCGCGGGCCAGGCCCCGACAAACGTCTGAATCAGCATGTAGCGGTCGGCGCGGGTCAGGCCAGGCGGCAGCGCGTCGATCCAGTCCTGCGCAAGCCGCATCCAGCGCGCGGGCATTTCGGTCAGCGCGGCCAGGCGGGCCCGCGTGTCCTCGCCGCGCTTGTGGTCGTGCGTGGCCGTGGCCAGCATGGCTCGGGGATGTGCGCGCGCGCGGCTGGCGCAGCAGTCATGAAAGTCGTCGGCGGACAGAGAGAAAACGTCGGGCGACGCGCCCACCTCGTTGCGCGAGAGCAGAGGGCCGTATCGGTAGAAGAGCGTGTCTTCAAGCGCCTTGGCGGCCAGCGGCGGGGTCAGCTGCTGAAAGCGGCGCAGCGCCTCATGCGCGGCCGCGGGGCAGGCGCCGCCCAGCCATTCGTTCAGCTGGGCCAGCAGCGTGGCATCCGCATTGCCTTCACGCGCGGCCAGCGCGGCAGCCGCTCCGCGCGTCGCGGCGGCGCGCCAGTGCGCGTCGGCGGGGCTGCCGCCGCTGTCTTCGGCGTAGGTCCGGTAGACCGGAAAGGCCGCGAGCCACGCCGTCAGCGCGCGGTCGATGGCGGTGGCGGTCCAGTCCCGGGTGCGCAGGTCTTGCGCAGCAATGCGCGTCAGGCTGCGGACCAGGGCCTGGCGTTCCGCAGGAAAGTGCCGGGCCAGCATCCGCATCCGGGCGGCGCGCAGTTGTTCGCCGGGTTCGCGCGGGTCGTCCGCCAGGGTTGCCCAGAACGCGCGCAGGGGCGCTTGCGCATCGGGGTCATGCAGCAGAGCTCCGGCCTGGTCCATGAAGTCGTAGCCGGTCGTGCCGTCCGTGGACCAGCGCGGGTCCAGCGTTTCGTCGTAGGCCAGGATTTTTTCGACCACCAGATACGGCCTGTCTTGGCGGAACGGCGCGGGACGGCTTGCGCCGGCTTCGCCCAGGCGGGTCGACAGCCGCCGCAGGTAAGCGCCGGGCGAGACCAGCCCGTCGATGTGGTCGATGCGCACGCCGTCCAGAATGCCCTGCGCGTACAGGCGCAGGACGAGCGCATGCGCATCGTCGAACACGGCTTCGTCTTCGACCCTTACCCCCACAAGTTCGCTGATCTCGAAGAAGCGCCGCCAGTTGATCAGGTCCGGCGCCGTCCGCCACCAGGCCAGGCGGTAGTGCTGGCGCTCTAGCAGCGCATGCAGGCGCTGGCGTGCGTCCGGGTCGGCGGGATCGTGCTCGCGCAGCCAGGCCCGCGGGTCGGCGCCGCGCGGCGCGGACGAGGCGGCCAGCGGGTAGCGCTGCCCGCCGACGTCCAGTTCCGGCTGCGCCGCGCCGGCATCCCAGCACGGCCTGATGACGCCGTGTTCCAGCGCCGCGCCATAGGGATCGGCCAGCACCGGCAGCAGCACCTTGCCCTGCAGCGTGGGGGCGGGCGGTTCCCAGTCGATGTCGAAATGCCGCGACCACGCGCTGGCCTGGCCCTGGGCAAGTACGTCGCGCCACCAGGCGTTGGACGGGTGCGCCGCCATGTGGTTGGGCACGATATCGGCGATCAGTCCCAGGCCGCGCGCGCGGCCTGCGGCCGCCAGGCGCAGCAGGGCGGGCTCGCCCCCCAGTTCGGGATTGACGACGGCATGGTCGATCACGTCATAGCCGTGCGTGGATCCGGCGCGCGCGCGCGTCACTGGCGACAGGTACAGGTGGCTGACGCCCAGGTCCGCGTAGTAGTCGACCTGGGCGCATGCGTCGTCCAGCGTGTAGCCCGCATGCAGCTGCAGCCGGGCGGTGGCGCGCAGAGTGCTCAAGGCCGTCTCCTGCCGGTGCGCGCGGCGTCCAGGCGCGCCTGGGCCGCGGGGTCCGCGAAGGTGGCGCGTATGCTGCGCGGCAGGCGCTGGCGCCAGTTGGGATGGGTGTCGATCGTGCCCGGCAGATTGGGCTGGTCCAGCACGCCGGCTACGTCCTCCATGGGCACGAGCAGCAGCGGGCAGGGACTGGACGACACGAAACGCAGCAGCGCCGGCAGGGGCGCCTGGCGGGGCGGGGCGGCCGCGTCGGGGTCCAGCGCCCGTGCCAGCAGCGTCCGGTCGAGGTCCCGGCCGCGCCGCAGGGTCTGCTCGTCTTCGTCCGCGCCCAGCAGGCCCAGTTTGACGCGCCAGTCGATGTCGCGCGCTTCCCACCAGCCGCGCAGCGTCGGCAGATCGTGCGTGGTGGTCATGGCGGCCGCATCGGGCGGCCAGCGGGCCGGGTCCGTGAATCCGGCGGGCGCGTCCGGCCCGGGCCTGGCGTCGGGCGCCTGGCGCATGAACCACAGCACGTTCATGCCCAGCACGCCGTTGTCCTTCAGGCGCTGGTCGAAGCCCTCGGGCACCGTGCCCAGGTTCTCGCCGATGGCGCAGGCGCGGTGCCGCCAGGATTCCAGTGCGGCAAGGGCCAGCAGCGCGTCTAGCGGATAGCGCAGGTAGGCGCCGTCGGCAGACGATGCGCGGTCCGGCACCAGCCAGAGCCGGGCCATGCCCAGGATGTGATCAATGCGCACGCCGCCGGTGTGCGCAAGGCTGGCGCGCAGCATGTCGATGAAAGCGCGGTAGCCGTTCAACTGCAGCGCGCGCGGCGAAAACGCCGTCAGGCCCCAGTTCTGGCCCTGCGGGTTGTAGATGTCGGGCGGCGCACCGACCGACATGCGCGGCATCAGGTCAGCCTGCCGGCTCCAGGCATGGCTGCCGTCCGGGCTGTCGCCGACAGCCAGGTCCGCAAGCAGCCCCAGCCGCATGCCGGCCTCGCGCCCCGCGGCATGGGCCGCCGCCAGGCTTTCGGCGGCCAGCCATTGGGCGAACTGGTGGAAGTCGACCTCCTGGGCGTGCGCCTGGGCGTAGCGCTTGACGTCGGCCGACGCCGGGTCGCGCAGGCTTGCGGGCCACTGCGGCCAGGGTTGCACCGCGCCGCCGGGCGCCTGGTGCGCCGCGTGCAGGGCTTCGAACACCGCGTGGTCGCGCAGCGCCTGCCCCTGCGCCGCGCAGAAGCGCGCGTAGCGCTGGCGCAGCGCGGGCGGCGCGCCGCCGGCGAACTGCCGGTGCAGGGCGCGCAACAGCCGCAGGCGTATCTCGGCGGCTGCCGGCCAGTCGATCAGGTCCCGGCTGTCCAGCGCATTCAGCGTATCCGGATCGGCGTCCGCCAGCGCCCGCGTCATCGCGTCATGGCCCAGCACCGCGGCCGGCGCGGCGTAAAGGATATTGAGGAACAGGCGGCTGGACGGCGAGTAGGGACTGCAGCGCCCGGGCTGGGCGGCGAACATGGCGTGCACCGGACTGATGGCCAACATGTCCGCGCCTTGCCCGGCCGCGGCCACCGCCAGTTCGCGCAGCGCGGCGAAGTCGCCGAATCCGTGCGTGCGCGGCAGCGCCCCGTTGGCGTCCTGCCGCAGGCTGTACACCTGGGCGCCGATGCCCCAGCAACGCGGGTCGCCCGCGCCGGTCAGTTCCGCGAGACTGGGCGCGCGCTGGGGGGCGACCGCCAGCAGCGTGTCGCCCGACGCCAGGGACAGGCGGTGATAGCCGGGTTCGTCCGGCGCGACCAGGTAGGGCTGGCCATCCGCGCCGGCGCGGATGTCGCCGTCGATGACATCCCCGGATTCGCAGGCGATGCGGTAGGGGCCGCCGGCCTCGCGCGGCAGCGCGGCCTTGCCGTTGACGCGGGCGATCAGCAGGGGCGGCAGCGCGTCGGCCGCCTGCGCGGCCAGGCGCTGGCGGCTGTCGCGGATGTCTTGCGCGCCGGCCGCCGGCAGGCCCAGCGCGGTCAACAGCGCGCGCAGCGTGTCGGGCGCCACCCGCCGCGGCTGCTGGCGGGCATCCGTCCAATGCTCGGCGATGCCCGCCTCCAGGGCCAGCGCCGACAGGGCGGCGTCCTCGGCGCTGGCGCCATTCATGCGGGCTCCTCAAGCAGCCAGACGGTGCAGTCGGGACACAGTTCACCCCGCGCCAGGGCGTCGCGGCCGCCGGCCAGGGACTCGAACAGCAAGGTGGCGTAAACATCCGGCCCGGGCATCAGGGCTGCGGGCACGGGCTGCGGCTCGGGTCCCAGATTGGCGTAGAGCGTCAGGCGCGCGCCATCGGCCAGTTCCCATCGGGCATAGACGGCGCGATCGCCCACCGCCGCGGCGCCGAGGCTGGCGGCGCCCGCCAGGCGCGGCGCGATCAGGCGCGCGCGCAGTTGCAGCAACGCGGTGTAATCGCGCAGCCAGTCCGCGCTCTCGGCGTGTTCGTCCCAGGGGGCGCTGGCGAGATAGGTGGCGGGATCGTTCGGGTCGGGCAGCGGCGCGGCCGGCGTATCGCCCGAAAACTCCGGAAACGCCGCGAATTCTCGCTGCCGGCCGTCGCGCACGGCCTGCGCCAGCGCGGGATCCGTGTGGCTGGTGAAGTACAGGAACGGCGAATGGGCGCCCAGTTCTTCGCCCATGAAGATCAGGGGAATCTGCGGCGCCAGCAGTTGCAGCGCCACGGCAGCCCGCAGCCGCGGACCGCTGTCGACCAGGCTGGTCAGCCGTTCGCCCCGGGCGCGGTTGCCGGTCTGGTCGTGATTCTGCAGGAACAGCACGAAGGCGGTGGGGGGCAATGCCGCGCTGGGTTCGCCACGCGGTTGGCCGCCGCGATAGGGTGAGGGCTGGCCCTGGTACAGCCAGCCTTCGGCCAGACAGCGCGCGAGCGCCTGCGCGGGCTCCGTGCAATAGTCGGCGTAGTACCCGCGCGTCTCGCCCGTCAGCAGGTGATGCAGCACGTGGTGCGCGTCGTCGTTCCACTGCGCATCGAAATCCCCCTGGAGCAGGCTGGCGCGGTTGTCGTCGTTCTCGACCACCAGATGCACGTGGCGTTCGGCCGACACGCGGTCGCGCACGTAGCGCGCCAGCTCGTGCAGCCATTCGTGCCCGGCGATCGCGTGCACCGCGTCCAGCCGCAGGCCGTCGAAGCGGTACTCGGTCAGCCAGTACAGGGCGTTTTCCTTGAAGAACGCGCTGACGGCGGGCAGGCGGAAGTCGATGGCGTCGCCCCACGGCGTGTCCACGTCGGACCGGAAAAACGGGGCGGCGTAGCGCGCAAGATAATTGCCGTCCGGACCGAAATGGTTGTAGACCACGTCCAGCATGACGCCCATGCCCAGCGCGTGCGCGCCGTCGATCAGGCGCTTCAGGTCATCGGGCGTGCCGTAGGCGGTGTCGGGCGCGTACGGCAGGACGCCGTCGTAGCCCCAGTTGCGCTCACCCGGAAAGTCGGCGATGGGCATGAGTTCGACCATGGTGACGCCCATGGCCGCAAGCGCAGGCAGGCGCGCCAGCAGGCCCTTGAAGCCGCCGGCCAGGCCGGCATGGACTTCGTACAGCACGGTATCTTCCCAGGGCCGGCCGGCCCATTCCGGATGGCGCCAGCGGTACGCGCCGGGCGGCGCGGGTACGATGCTGTCGCCGTGGACGTCGCCGTCCTGCAGGCGCGAGGCCGGATCGGGGATCACGGTATCCGCATCGAGCCGGTAGTGGTAACGGGCGCCAGGCGGGCAGTCCACATCGGCCTGCGCGTAGCCGTCGGGGTCGGGATGCAGCGGGATCGGCGGGTGGCCCTGGACCTCCAGCGCCAGCCCGGGCGGGGCGCTGGGCGCCCAGATGCGGAATCGCGTCACGCCGCTGTCCAGCGGCGTCGCGCCGAAGGACCAGGACGTCGTCATGGCGCGTCTCCGGTCGGCTCGGACCGGGCCAGCAGAACCAGGCTGTGGGCGGCGACCTCGATCGGGCCCTCCTGCAGCGGCGCGGCGGGGGCCAGGGTGGCGGAGTCCAGTTCAACGCTCCAGGACAGCGCGGGCTCGGGCAGGTCGAACGCGACGGGTTCATGGGTGGGGTTCATCAGCAGCAGGGTGACGTCGACTTCGCCGTCGGGCCGCTGGGCGGCGCGGCGCAGGCCCATGACGCGTTCTTGCGCCGACTCCCAGGCTGGGGCGTCCAGATGCGCGCCGGCGGCGTCGAACCACGCGATGGCCGCGATACCCGGCGCCAGCTCTTTGCCGGCGTCGCCATAGCGGGCGCTGCGCACGCTGGCGTGGGCGCGGCGCAGCGCGATCAGCCGTCCGACGTAGCGGCTCAGGGCGCGCCCCTGGTCGCTCTGGGCCTGCGTCCAGTCCAGCCAGGACAGGGGATTGTCCTGGCAATAGGCGTTGTTGTTGCCATCCTGGCTGTTGCCGAATTCATCGCCTGCCAGCAGCATCGGCGTGCCGTCGGACAGCAGCGCGCTCGCCAGCAGGGCGCGCTGGACGCGGCCGCGTGTTTCCAGCACTTGCGCGTCCTGTGTCGGGCCTTCCTCGCCCCAGTTATGGCTGTAGTTTTCGGAATGGCCGTCGTTGCCGCCTTCGCCGTTGGCCTCGTTGTGGCTGCCGTCATAGCTGACGATGTCCGCCAGCGTAAAGCCATCATGCGAGGCCACGTAGTTGACGCTGGACCAGGGGCGGCGATGGCGCCGGTCGAAGATGTCGCGCGACCCGCACAGGCGCGCCGCCATGTCGCCGCGCATGCCTTCGTCGCCGCGCCAGTAGCGCCGCGTGGTGTCGCGGAACTTGTCGTTCCATTCCGAAAACCCGGGCGGATGATTGCCAAGCTGGTAGCCGTCGGGGCCAATGTCCCAGGGCTCGGAGATGAGCTTGAGCCGCGACAGCACCGGATCCTGCAGGATGACGTCGAAGAATCCCGCGCCCGGATCGTAGCCGTTGCCCTCGCGGCCCAGCGTTACGCCCAGGTCGAAGCGGAAGCCGTCCACGCCGTACGACGCGGCCCAATAGCGCAGGGAATCGGTCACCATCTGCAGCACGCGCGGATGCGACATGTTCACCGTGTTGCCGCAGCCCGTATCGTTGATGTAGTAGCGTTCGTCGCCCGGAATCAGGCGGTAGTAGCTGGCGTTGTCCAGGCCGCGCCAGGACAGCGTCGGCCCCATTTCATTGCCTTCGCAGGTGTGGTTGTAGACCACGTCCAGGATGACCTCGATGCCCGCGGCGTGCAGGCGCCGGATGGCCTGGCGCAGTTCGTTGGGATGCTGCATCAGGTAGGCCGGTTCCGGCGCGAAGTAGGACAGCGTGCTGTAGCCCCAGTAGTTGCGCAGTCCGCGCTCGGTCAGGAAGTGATCCTGCAGGAAGGCGTAGACCGGCAGCAGTTCGACCGCGGTGACGCCCAGCCGCTGCAGGTGCTCGATGAAGCGCGGGTCGGCCAGCGCGGCGCAGGTGCCGCGCAGGGGCTGGCGCAGGTCCTCGCGCTGCATGGATACGCCGCGGACATGAACCTCGTAGATCGTGGTGTCGTTCCAGGATGTGGCCGGCGGCTTGCTGTTGCCCCAGTTGAACGGGGTTTCGTCGGCGACGATGGCCTTGGGCATCGCCGGCGCGCTGTCGCGGCGGTCGAAGCTCAGGTCCAGCCGCGAGTGGTTCATGCGGTAGCCAAAGAGGGCATTGCTCCAGTGCACCTGGCCGTTCAACTGGCGGGCGTAGGGGTCCAGCAGCAGCTTGTGCGGGTTGAACCGGTGGCCATTCTGGGGATCGTACGGGCCATGGGCGCGGTAGCCGTATACCAGGCCGGGCTGGGCGTCCGGCAGATAGCCGTGCCAGATCTCGTCGGTGCATTCGGGCAGATCGAAGCGGCGCAGCTCCTTGCGGCCCTTGGCGTCGAACAGGCACAGTTCGATGCGCGTGGCGTTCGCGGAAAACACGGCGAAGTTCACGCCCAGGCCGTCGCTGGTGGCGCCCATCGGATGGGGCTGGCCGCCGGTGATGCGGGTCAGTTGGGACGGGTCCATGGATTCAGCCTTCATGCATCAGATAAAGGGTGGACAGGGGCGGCAGGGTCAGGGACAGGGCCTGGGGCTGGCCGTGGGCGGCCATGTCGCCAGTGGCGGCGCCGCCCTGGTTGCCTTGGCCGGAGCCGCCGTAATGCGAGGCGTCGGTGTTCAGCAGTTCGGTCCAGCGACCGGCTAGCGGCACGCCGATGCGGTAGTCGTGGCGGGCGACGGGCGTGAAATTGGATACCGCCAGCATATGCCTTTGGCCGTCGGTGCGCACGAACGCCACCACGCTGTTCTGCGAGTCGTCCAGGATCGTCCAGGCGAAGCCGGCGGGGTCGGCGTCCAGCGCGTGCAGCGCCGGCTCCCGGGCGTACAGGCGGTTCAGGTCGGCAACCAGCCGCTGCATGCCCAGGTGGCCCGGGTGGTCCAGCAGATTCCAGTCCAGCGTCGCGTCGTGGTTCCATTCTGCGGGCTGGGCAAGTTCTCCGCCCATGAACAGCAGCTTCTTGCCGGGATGCGCCCACATGAAACCCAGGTAGGCGCGCAGGTTCGCCAGCCTGGCCGGCGCGTCGCCCGGCATCTTGCCCAGCAGCGATCCCTTGCCGTGCACCACTTCGTCGTGCGACAGCGGCAGGATGAAGCGTTCGCTGTACGCATACACCATGCCGAAGGTGATGTCGTGATGGTGGTAGCGCCGGTGGATGGGATCCTGCGCCAGATAGCGCAGCGTGTCGTGCATCCAGCCCATGTTCCACTTGTAGTGGAAGCCCAGGCCGCCTTCCTGCACGGGGGCCGTCACGCCGGGCCACGCGGTCGATTCCTCGGCCACCATGATGGCGTCGGGGCACTCCGCGCGCACCGTGCCGTTGAGCTCCTGCAGGAACTGCACGGCCTCCAGGTTCTCGCGGCCGCCGTAGCGGTTGGGGATCCATTCGCCCGGCTGGCGGCTGTAGTCCCGGTACAGCATCGAGGCCACGGCGTCCACGCGCAGGCCGTCGATGTGGAAGCGGCGCAGCCAATGGATCGCGCTGGCGATCATGAAGGCCTTCACCTCGTTGCGGCCCAGGTTGTAGACCATGGTGTGCCAGTCGGGGTGATAGCCCTCGCGCGGATCCTCGTATTCGTACAGCGAGGTGCCGTCAAAGGCCGCCAGGCCGTGCGGGTCGTCCGGAAAGTGGGCCGGCACCCAGTCCAGGATCACGCCGATACCGGCCGCGTGGCAGCGGTCTATGAAGCGGGCGAACGCCTCCGGCGGGCCATGCCGCGCGGTGGGCGCGAACATGCCCAGGGGCTGGTAGCCCCAGGAGCCGCCGAAAGGATGCTCCATGATGGGCATCAGCTCGATATGCGTGAAGCCCAGGGCGCGCACGTAGGGCGGCAGCTTGTCGGCCAGCTGGTCCCAGAGGCAGCGCGCCGGATCGCGCACGGCCCAGGACCCCGCATGGAGTTCGTAGATGGACAGCGGGGCGGCGGGCGACTGCCGCGCGCCGCGCTCGCGCATCCAGGCCGCGTCGTTCCAGGCATAGGGCGCGGGGTCGTCCACCACCGACGCCGTGGCGGGCGCCTCTTCGCAGCGGCGCGCCATGGGGTCCGCCTTCATGAACTGGCGTCCCGCGCGGTCGGTGATGGCGAACTTGTAGCGGTCGCCGGGCTGCAGGCCGGGGATGAAGATCTCCCACACGCCGGCGGCATGGCGCAGCCGCATGCCATGGCGCCGGGCGTCCCAGCCGTTGAAGTCGCCGGCCACGGCGACGCGGCGCGCGTTCGGCGCCCAGACCGCACAGCGCAGGCCCGCCACGCCGTCCACCTCGGTCAGGTGCGCGCCCAGCGCCTCGCCAGCTTCACGCCAGGATCCTTGGGCCAGGCGCTGCAGCGTGGCTTCGTCCAGCAGGGCGCCGAAGGCGTACGGGTCCGCCGTAACCTGTTCGGCGGCGGGCCAGCGGATGGCCAGGCGGTACGATGCGCCGTCGCCCGGCTGGGCGTAGGGCGCCCGGCCCACGTAAAGCCCTTGTCCCTGTTCGTGCAGCGACGTGCGGGCGCCGTCCGGGTCCAGCACGTCCACGGCCTGCGCGCCCGGCACGTAGACGCGCAGCCAGCCGTCGTGCGGACCCAGCACCGCGAAGGGATCATCGTGCAGGCCGCAGGCCAGGGCGGTCAGTTCCAAGGCGTCGATCCGGCCCTCGGGCGCGGCGCCGGTTGCGGGGGAGGCAAGCGCATCGCTCATGGCGTTTTCCCTTCGGCGTCGATGGCCGCGGACAGCAGGACGTTGCGGGCCAGCTCGGTTAGCGCGCACAGCGGAATCGAGATCCAGTCGGGCCGGTGCGCGGCTTCGTAGCTGACTTCGTAGGCGGCCTTTTCCAGCTGCGCCAGCGCCAGCAGCGTGCCTTCCTGGTCCGCCGCCGGCGTCAGCGCATCGCCGCGCGTCGCCCGATAGCCCTGCAGGAAGGCCTCCGACGCCTGCCGCCGGAAGCGCGCCAGCAGCGCGTCGCGCTGTTCCGCGGGCGCCACGGGCGGCGCCGGGGTTTCGTCCGCGCCGGCATTGGCGTCCATGTGCGCGCCGCCGATCAGGTCGCTGCGGGCGATCGCTGCCGCCGCGTAGTCGAACGAGCGCAGCATGCCGGCCACGTCCTTGTAGGGCGAGGCGAGCGAGCGCCGCGCCTGCAGGCTGCTGATGGGTTCGCCTTCGAAATCAATCAGATAGGCGTCGGTCTGCGCAACCAGCACCTGGCCCAGGTGGAAGTCGCCATGCGCGCGCAGGTTAGGCAAGCCCGTTTCGGCCTGCGCCATGGCGCCCACGCGCTCGGCCAGGCGGGCATGATGGTCGAAGAACCATTCGGCGCAGGCCCGCGACGGCTCCTCAAGCCTGTCCAGCTGCGCGCGCAGGTCCTTTTCGGCGCGATCCAGCAGGCCGCGCACATGCTCGGCCCGCGCGTCCGAATCGGCCTGGCTGGCGGGATGCGGCTGGAAGTCCGCGTCGTCCGTGGACGCGGCCAGCACGGCGTGCATCTGGCCCAGGCGCTCGCCGATGGTGGCGGCCATCACCGCGTAGCCCTGCAGGCTTTCCTCGAATTCCTCGGGGCTGCTGCCCACCAGCAGCGCGTTGGCCAACGTGCGCTTCAGGTAGTCCAGCGTCCAGCTCCAGGCATCGCCTTCGTTGGGCACGTAGCGGTGCGCGATGGCCAGCGTGTGGACCACGCCGTCCGCGTCCACGCGCTGCACCTCGCCCAGCAGGGCGGGGATGTTGCCGTAGCCGGCGCGGGTCAGGTAACGGGTCATCTCGGCTTCGGGCGATACGCCCGGCTGCACGCTGCGAATGAGCTTCAGGATGAGCTGGCCGCCCACGATGACGGAACTGTTCGACTGTTCGCCCGTGAGCCACTGCAAGGCCGGATCAGCGTCGAGCGCGAGTTCGCGCATCCCGGCTTCGGGCAGGAAGCGGATGACGCCAGGCTTGTCGCCGGGCTTGCCGGCGCTGCGGCCGTCCAGTTCGGCGCCGGCCTGCAGGGCGTTCAGTATGCTGCGCACGAACCCCGGCTGCAGGAAGGCGTCCGCCAGGACGCCGACCTCCGCGCCTCGCCGCACGCGGGCGATGGCGTACTGGATGGTGGCGGTTTCGTCCCAGACCAGCACGAACGGCGCCTGGGCGCGCATGCCGCTCACGCCGTCCTGCGGTTCGATCTCGGCCCAGTAGTATTCGCCGTCGGCCGACGCGAACGGCGTGGCGTAGGCCAGCCGCGCGCGCGACGGCGGCTCCGAGCCCGGATACCAGCGCTGGCGCGCCAGGTATTGCGGCAGGATTTCGCTTTCCAGGGTGTTGCGCGAGGCGTCCGTCAACGCGGCGCCGCCGCGCGACTTGAGCACCAGCGTAATCAGTTCCGGCATCTGGACGGGCGCGGTGGCATGCCACCCGGGCGGGGCGGCATCCTGGCTCAGGTCCATCCAGTAAAACGCGTAAGGCGGCAGCGTCAGCAGATACGGCAGTTCGCCGATGGCGGGAAACGGCGTGCCGCCCAGCATTTCCACCGGTACGCGGCCAGCGAATTCCTGCATTTGCAGTTCGACCGGCTGCGCGGCGTTCGACAGGTTGGCCACGCACAGGATCGTCGTGTCCTGCCATTGGCGCAGGTAGGCCAGGATTTTGCGGTTGCCGGCCAGGATGAAGCGCAGCGCGCCGCGTCCGAAGGCGTGGCTCTGGCGCCGCTGGGCCAGCAGGCGGCGGGTCCAGTTCAACAGCGAATGCGGGTCGCGCTGCTGCGCTTCGACGTTGACCGCCTCGTAGCCGTACAGCGGCCCCATCAGCACCGGCAGCGGCAGGCGTTCGGGGTCCGCCCGCGAGAAGCCGCCATTGCGGTCCGGCGACCACTGCATCGGCGTGCGCACGCCGTCGCGGTCGCCCAGGTGGACGTTGTCGCCCATGCCCAGTTCGTCGCCGTAGTACAGCACCGGCGTGCCCGGCATCGACAGCAACAGGCTGTTCATGAGTTCGACGCGACGCCGGTCCCGCTCCAGTAGTGGCGCCAGGCGGCGCCGGATGCCCAGGTTGATGCGGGCGCGCGGCTCGGCCGCATAGACGTTCCACAGGTAGTCGCGTTCGCGGCTGGTCACCATTTCCAGCGTCAGCTCATCGTGGTTGCGCAGGAAGATCGCCCATTGGCAGGTGGCGGGAATGTCCGGGGTCTGCCGGATGATGTCCGTGATGGGAAAGCGGTCCTCCTGCGCGATCGCCATGTACATGCGGGGCATCAGCGGGAAGTGGAACGACATGTGGCATTCGTCGCCGGCGCCGAAGTATTCCTGGGCGTCCTCGGGCCACTGGTTGGCCTCGGCCAGCAGCAGGCGGCCCGGATACTCCGATTCGATCACGGCGCGGATCTGCTTGAGCACCTGGTGGGTTTCGGGCAGGTTCTCGTTGTTGGTGCCCTCGCGTTCCACCAGGTAGGGCACGGCGTCCAGCCGCAGGCCGTCCACGCCCATGTCCAGCCAGTAGCGCATCACGGACAGCACTTCCTTGAGCACCTGCGGATTGTCGTAATTCAGGTCGGGCTGGTGCGAATAGAAGCGGTGCCAGAAGTAGGCATTGGCCACCGGATCCCAGGTCCAGTTCGATTTTTCGGTGTCGCAGAAGATGATGCGCGTGCCGGCGTAGGCCTTGTCGTTGTCGGACCAGACATAGAAATTGCGGGCGGCGGAGCCGGGCTTGGCGGCGCGGGCCCGCTGGAACCACGGGTGCTGGTCCGACGTGTGGTTCACCACCAGCTCTGTGATGATGCGCAGGCCGCGGGCGTGCGCAGCCCGGATCAGCTTGCGCACGTCGGCGATGGAGCCGTAGTCGGCATGCACGCCCCGGTAGTCCGCGATGTCGTAGCCGTCATCGCGACGGGGCGAAGGATAGAACGGCAGCAGCCAGATCGTGTTGACCCCCAGGCTGGCGATGTAGTCCAGCTTGGAAATGAGCCCGGGCAGGTCGCCCACGCCGTCGCCGTTCGAGTCGAAGAAGGACTTTACATGCAACTGGTAGATGACGGCATCCTTGTACCAGAGCGCATCGTCCTGCAGGGGTTGGGTTTCACTGATCATGGCAAGGGGCGCGCGGGGCTTCATCCATGCAGCGACAGGCGCCACACGCGATAGGGTTGATCGGGCGACAGCGTCAGCGCGCGGGTCTTCTCATGCCAGGTCTCGCGGCTTTCGGTCAGGAGATCTTCGGCGGCCAGCTCGCCGGCGTCGGCCTGGCCGAACAGCCAGAAGGGCGCCTCGATGCGGGCGGGCTGGGGCTGGAACGGGTCCAGGCTGATGGCCGCGAGCACCACGTTGCCGTGCCCGGGCGTCGATTTGTAGAAGGCCAGCACGCGGTCGTTGCCGCTGTCGGCCAGGGTCAGGCCGCGATGCGTCTGCAGCGCGGGATTGGCGCGTCGGATCTGGTTCAGGCGGGTGATCTCGGCGCGTATGTTGCCGGGAGCATGCCAGTCGCGCTGGCGCAGTTCGTACTTTTCGGAGTCCAGGTACTCCTCTTTGCCGGGCAGGGGCGCGCCCTCGCACAGCTCGAAGCCGCTGTACATGCCCCACAGCCCGGAACCCAGGGCGGCCAGCGCCGCCCGTATCAGGAAGCCCGGCCGTCCCGAGGTCTGCAGGAAGAAGGGGTTGATGTCCGGCGTGTTCACAAAGAAGTGCGGGCGGAAGAAATCGGCCGCCGGCGGCGACGAGATCTCTTCCAGGTAGGCCTGCAGCTCCGCCTTTTCGTTGCGCCAGGTGAAGTAGGTGTAGGACTGCGTGAAGCCGATCTTCGCCAGCCGGTACATCATCTTCGGCCGCGTGAAGGCTTCGGACAGGAAGATGACGTCCGGGTGCTGCGCGTGGACCTCGCCGATCAGCCATTGCCAGAAGGGCAGCGGCTTGGTGTGTGGATTGTCCACGCGGAAGATGCGCACCCCGTGGCTGACCCAGAACAGCACCACATCCCGCAGTGCGCGCCACAGGCCGAGCTTGCGCCCGCGCCGCGCCTGCGCGCCATAGAAGGCGACGTTGACGATGTCCTCGTACTTCTTCGGCGGATTCTCGGCATAGCGCAGCGATCCGTCCGGGCGCCACGAGAACCATTCGGGATGCCGCGCCAGCCACGGGTGGTCGGGGGAACACTGGATGGCGAAATCCAGGGCGATCTCCATGCCGTGGCGGGCGGCCGCGTCCACCAGCTTCAGGAAATCCGGCAGCGTGCCTAGCTGGGGCTCGATGGCGTCGTGCCCGCCGCTCGCCGCACCGATGGCGTAGGGGCTGCCGACGTCGCCCGGCTCGGCGCGCAGGCTGTTGTTGCGGCCCTTGCGATTGCGTTGTCCGATGGGATGGATGGGCGGCAGGTAGAGCACGTCGAAGCCCATCTCGCGCACGTCCGGCAGCCGGTCGATCACATCGTCGAACGTGCCGTGGCGGCCGGGCTCGGCCGCCTGCGACCGCGGGAACAGTTCGTACCAGCTTGAATGGCAAGCCTCGCTTCTGTCCACCCACACGGGGTAGGCGGCGGGACTGACCGCTTCGAACGGTCGGTCGTCCAGGTCGCGCATGGCTTTCGCAAGGGCGGGGTCCAGCAGGGCGGCCACCTGTTCCAGCGTGGGCGGCACGGGCGCGGCCAGATCGGCGTCGGCGAAGGCTGCCAGCGCCTGCTGCACCGGCTCCGCATCCGCGCCGGCGGGCGTGCCCGTCTGCGCGCGCGCCAGGGCCTCGCGCAACAGCGCCAGGCCTTCGTGCACTTCCAGCGTCAGATCGCGGCCGGCCTGATGCTTCAGTTCGATGTCGTGGCTGAAGGTATGCCACGCGTCGAACCACGCGGCGACCACGAACTCGTGCGCGCCGACGCGGCGCGGCCGGAAGGCCGCCTCCCAGCGGTCATTCATGCCGCGCGTCATCGGCGTCGTGCGCCAGCGCGATTCGTCCTTGGCGCGCCAGCGCAGTTCGGCGGCGATCTGGTCGTGGCCGTCCATGAAGATGTCCGCCTGCACCACGATGCGCGCATGCGGGATGCTCTTGACGGGAAAAGCGCCGCCATCGACCGCCGGGCTGACGTTTTCCAGCGCGATGCGCTGGTTCGCCGCGTCGTCCGCGCGCGTCCGGTGCCGGCTCGCCGCGTCGCGCACCGGCTGCGTGGGCTCAAGCATCAGCATGGCGCAGCCGCCGGGCGGCAGGTCGTGCCCCTGGGCCAGCAGGCCGTCGGGCGGGGTGTACGGCACGAGATCCGCCGCGGGCAGCAGCGGCGCCAGCGCGTCCCAGTCCAGCGCGGCTGCACGCGTATCCGACGGGTTGATCGCCAGCGCGGCGGTCGCGCCCTGGCCGGTGTCGCGCAGCAGCGCCGTGCCGCCGCCGTCGCGGCCGCCCAGCATCCGTAGCGGGCCGTGCGGGCGCGATTCGGCAAGCCAGCGCAGCGCGGACTCCACGCCCGGCAGGCGGCGTTCCGCCTCGTCGTCCAGCATGATCCCGTCGCCGCTCATCGCGGCGCTCCAAAGTGCTCGCAGGCCGTCGGTCTCGGGCCGCGCGGTTCCCGATCGGGGCGGCGCGGCGATCACGCTGCCGATCGCGCGCAGCCTGGCGTCTTCCTCGGCCAGCCAGGACGATTTGAAATCCCACCACGGCAGGGACGAGAACGCCGCATCGAAGCCCGCATCGCGCAGGGCCGCCAGTTCCGCCGGCGACAGGCCGGGCGTCCAAGCCAGCAATTGCACATCGGGCCGCTGCGCGCGCAGGGCGGCCCCCAGTTCACGCCAGGCGGCCGCGGGCAGGCGCTGCGGCGCCTGGAACACCAGGCCGTCCACGCCGTTGGCGGTCCAGCGCAGCAGGCGTTCGGTCCAGGCGGCCAGGAATCCGGGCGGCAAGGGACCGTCGTGCAGGTGCAGGACACTGCGCGCCTCGGCCGACAGGCGCGGGTCGCGCGCAGGGTCTTCATGGCGCGACTGATACCAGCCCGGGGCCGCGGTGCTCGGCACGGCGTCCCGCGCGCACCGGTCCAGGATCACATCCACGTACAGTCCCAGGCGGTGCGCGGACAGCGGCGCGGCGGCCTGCGCGTACCAGTGGGCGATGGGCACCTGCAGTCCGTCCAGCAGCGCCGTGTCGGCGTCCAGCGCCGCGCGGCTGTCGGATGGGGAAGCCAGCAGCCAAGGGGCCGGAATCAGAACGCTATTGAAGCCCCGTTGCGCCAGCCGGGCGTACAGGGCCGGTGCGGCCGCGGAGCCGTCCAGGCCGGCGCGGGCATGGTAGATGCGCAACGGGGCGCGGGAGTGGGGCGGGGCGCTGGGGGTGGGCACCGGGCTTCCTCCTTAGATGGCCGCCGGCATGGCGCCGCCCGAACGCGTGCGCCTGCCCATCGCCGCCACGCTTGCCGGGTGCTCGGCGGGCGCGGGCTCGGCGTCGCGGTAGTCGGGCTCGACCAGCGAGCGGTACAGGCTGGCGTACAGGCTGACGGCGGAGCGCCAGCCGAAGTCGGCCGTCATGGCATTGCGCTGCATGAGTCGCCACAGGATTCCGTGGCCGCGCAGGTTCAGGGCGCGGTCGATCGCCGCGGTCATGGCGGCGGGGCTGTCGCCTTCGAACAGCAGGCCGTTCGCCGAGGCCATCATGGATAGCGGGGCGCGCGGCCCGGGATCCTCGATGGTGTCGGCCATGCCGCCCACGCGCGACCCGATCGGCAGCGAGCCGTAGCGCATCGCATAGAGCGGCGTCAGGCCGAAGGGTTCGAAGCGGCTGGCGTGCAGCAGGATGTCGGACCCCGCGTGCAGCCGGTGGGCGATGCCTTCGTCATAACCGATATGGACGGCGCACCGTCCCGGATACCGGGCGGCGATATCCTTCAGCGCCTGCTCGAACCGTTGCTCGCCCTGGCCCAGAATCACCACCTGCAACCCGGGGTGCCGGTCCAGCGCATCAGGCAGCGACTGGATGGCGACGTCCGCCATTTTCTGTTCAGTGAGGCGGTTGCCCATGCCTATCAGCGTGGCGCCGGGGTCGGGCCGCAGGCCGAATTCGCGCTGCAAAGCCGCCTTGCAGTGGATCTTGTTCGACAGGTCGCGCGGGCCATAGCGGTGGCTGCGCAGATAGGGGTCGCGCGCGGGATTCCACAGCACGTCGTCGATGCCGTTCGGTATCGGCAGCAGATCGCCGGCGCGCTCCCGCAGCAGGTCATCAAGGCCGCAGCCAAACGCCGGGGTCATGATTTCCCGTGCGTACGTGCGGCTGACGGTCGTTACGCGGTCCGCGTAGCGGATGCCTGCCTTCAGAAAATTCAGGCGGCCCCAGGACTGGGCTCCGTCATCGCCGCGCGCCCATTCCGGTATCCCGAATGCGTCGGCGCATTCCATCGGGAAGAGTCCCTGGAACGCCAGATTGTGAATGGTCATGACGCTTTTGACATCGTCCAGGCCCGCCGCGCGCAGCAGCAATGGCGTGAGGCCCGCGTGCCAGTCATGCGCATGCACCAGGGTGGGGCGGACCAGGCCAGGCAGTCCAGCCGCGACGCGCACGGCCGCATGGGCCAGCGCGGCGTAGCGCACGCCGTTGTCCGGATGTTCCTTGCCATTTTCGTCGGCATAGAGGCCGGCCCGGTCGTACAGCGCGTCATTTTCCAGCAGCAGGTAATCCAGTCCGGATTGCGGACACCTGCCTTCCAGCAGCGCGGCGTCGCCGCCGGGAAGGCCGGGCAGCGCCGCCACGGTTCGGACCCGGTTCAATTTGCCCCGCACGCCGCGATATGCGGGGAGCAGCACATTCAGCGGCATGTGCGCCTCGGTCAGCGCGCGCGCCATGCCCGTTATAGCGTCGCCGAGGCCGCCCGTTTTGGCCAGGGGAAAGGCCTCTCCCGCCACGATCAGGGTTCTAGTCTTCGCCATGCTTGCTCCAGGTGACAGGCCGATCGCGAAACGCGCAAAGGTCGATCGCAATCGCGCCGAGACCTTCGGAGAAGCAAGCCGTGTGCCCAAACCGCAACCGCCGGGGGAAAAAATGCGGCGCCGCAGCAGAAACCTGCCATGTTCGGGTCGCCCAAAAGGACGGCGCAGCCGGAAGGCGTATGCCCGCCTTGCCGGTCCGCTTTGTAATTTCTAGCCGCCGGCGATGCCTGAACTGCCGTGGACAGCGGGCACGGCGGTTGCTGCCCTGTGTCGCCTTCGACGACCATCGGCGGGAGAAAAGCATGGAAACAGTGTCGGACTTCGTGTTGAAGCGGCTGTCGCAATGGGGCGTGCAACGCGTGTTCGGTTATCCGGGCGACGGTATCAACGGGCTGATCGGGGCCTTCGGCCGCACGCGGGAACCGCTGGAATTCATCCAGGCCCGCCACGAAGAGAGCGCTGCGTTCATGGCTTGCGCGCACGCCAAATTCACCGGACAGGTGGGGGTGTGCCTTGCCACCTCCGGCCCAGGGGCGATCCATCTGCTCAATGGCCTGTACGACGCCAAGCTGGATCATCAGCCCGTGGTCGCCCTGGTGGGCCAGCAGGCCCGCAGCGCCCTGGGCGGCGACTATCAGCAGGAGGTCGATCTGGTCAGCCTGTTCAAAGATGTGGCGCACGATTTCGTGCAGATGGTCACGACCGCGGAACAGGCGCGCCATATGGTGGACCGCGCGATGCGCATCGCCATGGAGCGGCGCAGCGTCACATGCGTGATATTTCCGAACGACGTGCAGGACCTGCCCGCGGTCGACGCGCCGCCGCGGGCGCATGGCACCGTGCACACGGGCATCGGCGTTACCTCGCACGCGGCCGTGCCGGAGCCGGCCGCGCTGCGCAACGCGGCCGACATCCTCAATGCCGGCGAGCGGGTTTCGATCCTTGCGGGCGCGGGCGCGCTCGATGCGGGCCAGCCGCTAGCGGAGGTCGCCGGATTGCTGGGAGCGGGCGTGGCCAAGGCCTTGCTCGGCAAGGCGGTCTTGCCCGACAGCCTGCCGTACGTCACTGGCGCGATCGGCCTGCTGGGCACCCAGCCAAGCTGGGACATGATGAACGAATGCGACACGCTGCTGATGGTGGGCACATCGTTCCCCTACGCGGAATTCCTGCCGCAGGAAGGGCAGGCGCGCGCGGTGCAGATCGACCGCGACGGACGCAAGCTCAGCCTGCGCTACCCGGTCGAGGTCGGGCTGGTCGGCGACAGCCGGCTGACGCTGCAGGCGCTGATCCCGCTGCTGGAACCCAAGAAGTCGCGCCGCTGGCGAGAGCGGATCGAAAAGCAGGTGGCGGGCTGGCGCGAAACCGTGCATGCGCGCGCCATGGTGGACGCCGCGCCCCTGAATCCGCAGCGGCCATTCCTGGAACTCTCCAAGCGCCTGCCGTCTCATGCGATCGTGACCTGCGATTCCGGGTCCGCCGCGAACTGGTATGCGCGCGACATCGACCTGCGGGAGGGGATGATGGGGTCGGTGTCCGGCGGACTGGCCACGATGGGCTGCGGCGTCCCCTATGCCGTCGCGGCCAAGCTGGCGTATCCGGACCGCCCGGTGATCGCGCTGGTGGGCGACGGCGCCATGCAGATGCTGGGCATCAATGAACTGATCACCATTGCTCACCGCTGGAAGGACTGGCGCAATCCGACCCTGGTCGTGCTGGTGCTGAACAATGGCGACCTGAACCTGGTCACCTGGGAGCAACGCGTGATGGGCGGCGATCCCCGCTTTGCGGACTCGCAGTGGCTGCCCAAGTTTTCGTATGCGGACTATGGCCGTCTGCTGGGCCTGGAAGGCATACGCGTCGACAGCCCGGACGAGGTCGGTCCCGCATGGGACCGGGCGCTGTCGGCGACGCGCCCCGTGGTGCTGGAGATGGTGACCGACCCGGAGATGCCGCCCCTGCCGCCGCACATCCCGGCCAAACAGATCGCCGCCTATTTCAAATCGCTGCGCAAGGAAGAAGCCGCGGCCGGCGGCGCGGCCCTGCGCGCGACCATCAAGCAATGGTGGGCGGGCTGAGCCGCGCGTCCTCCGGTTTTTTCACTTCAGGAGTTCATCATGGCAAATGCCGGCGCAACGAATTCCCCCCAGCCCGGGCAGGGCGGGCGTCCCGCGCCCGAACAGTCGCCCGCCGAACAACCCAGGCCGGATCCGTCCTCCCCGCAGAAGGACGAGAAGGGACGGTGGCCGCCCGACAGCATTCCCAATCCCATGCCGGGCGTGGACCCGCAGCAGACGCCGGGGATCGACCGGCTGAGCGGCCGGCATGGCGCTTGCGGCGCAGGCCGCGCGTTCGCCATGCCGCGGGGCATGGTTCCCGTTTACTCAAGGAGCAAATATGAAGAAGCAAGGTAGGCTGCACGACATGTTTCATCCGTCGGACTCGTCCACGCGCACCATGCGGGACCTGATTTCAGGCACCGAGGATTTGCTGCGCAGCACCGCCAGCTACGGCGGGTCCGAGATCGAAGCCGCGCGCGACAAGCTCAAGCAGCAGCTTGACGCCGCCCGCGAACAGGCCAGGGGGTGGGAACGCGCCGCCTGGGATCGCGCCCGCGAGGTGTCCCACGCTACCGACGAATATGTGCACGAGAACGCCTGGAAGAGCGTCGCCGCGGCGGCGCTGGTCGGGGTGCTGGCGGGCATGTGCATGATGTCGGATCACAGCCGTCGGCGCTGATCCGCCATCACGAAGGCATGCCGACGGAGCCGGTTCGCGCATCGCGCGAGGCCGGCTCCGCCTGGCACACCGCTTGCGTAGGGCTGATGGCGCGGGCGGCACCTTGCCAGAAGCGCCTGTACCTTCCTGGAGACAAACGATGAACCAACCCTACACAAGCGCCCCAGAGGCGCAGGGCCAGACCAACATTGTTGGCGGCCCCAAGAGCAGTCCCGGCGGCCCGGGACCCCAGGTCATGGCCGCCGGCACGCTGGAAGGCAATGACGTCTACAACCCTGCCGGCGAATCGCTGGGCAGCATCCAGGACATCATGCTGGACGTGCCTCGCGGCCGCGTCGCTTACGCAGTGCTGTCGCGCGGCGGCATCCTGGGCATCGGCGACAAGCTGTACGCCATTCCGTGGAGCGCGCTGACCCTGGATACCGACCGCAAGTGCTTTGTGCTGAATGTGGACAAGGAAGTCCTCAAGAACGCCGAAGGCTTCGACAAGGACAATTGGCCGAGCATGGCGGACGAAACCTGGGCGCGCGGCATCCATCAGTACTACAACCAACCTCCGTATTGGTAAAGAGGAGGCAAGGACGGCATGCTCGAAGACGGCAGACTGGTCGCGGTGTCTTCCTATTTCAACGACGCGGTCGTCAGCTGCGCCGGCCTGCTCGCCGCGCGCGCGGGCAGCGCCGTCCTTACCGTGTTCTCGGGCATGCCGCTGGGCGCCGCCAGCTTGGCCGACACAGACCGCCGCAGCGGGTTCAAGGACGCACGCGAAGCATTGCTTGCGCGCCATGCCCAGAGCGACCGCGCGCTATCGCTGCTGGGCGTGCAAGGCGCTCAGATGGACCTGCTGGACGAACAATATCTGGAGAACGGCGAGGGCGGCCGCCTGACGGGCGCGCTGGCGGTCGCGCTGACCGCTCTGCGGCCGCGCGTCATCCTCATTCCGCTCGGTCTGTTCCGCCCGGGCCATATCCGGGTCTGCGACGCGGGTTTGACGATCCGCGCCTTATTCCCGCATGTGGTCTGGTTCGCTTATGAAGAAGCGTCAGACGGCACGCCGCCGGGCGCGGTGCAGGAAAGGCTGGCGCTTCTGCTGGACCGCCGCATCACAGCCACGCCCGCAGGCCTGGCGCCGGAAGGGGACGCCGGAGGCGCCAGGCAGCGCGCCATCGCCGCAAGGGCCAGCCTGGCGGATCAGAACGTATCCGCCAGCGCGACCGCGCCGGGGCGCCACCCCGAACGCTACTGGCGCCTGTCGTGGAAGCGGGACAAGATCGCGTGAGCCGGACGTGGAAGCCTGGTGTTCAAGCACAACAGCCCTGCGCCCTCATCCTTTTCGACCATTGATGAAAGGCCGCGCTTCCCGGACGATGCGTGGGTTGCGCAGCGCGCCGGGCATCGCTATGGTGAACGCACCCGGCGCTTGGCGCCGCCGCAATGCTTAATTCGGGAACGACAATGAGTTCGAACGCAGCCGCCGCGCGCGGCCGGTCCCGCTGGGGCAGCGCCCTGGCCATCCTGCTTCTGATCGCAGCGCTGCTGGCGGTGCTGGCGCTGGCCGCGACGCGCATCGCGGAACAGCGCATCGCAAGCATGCTGGGCCCGCGCAGCCAGGTGGGCGACGTGCAGGTCGGGTTCCGGCGGGTGGTGCTGACCGACGTAGTCGTGCCCGGGGCCTCGGGCCAGGCGGGCGCGCGGGCCAAGCACATCGAACTTGAGCCCGAGTGGTCCTCTTTCCTGCGGCACGAGGCCGTCTTCAAGCAGGTCACGGTAGAAGGCTTCGACTTCGCCGTGGTGCGCGGCCCGGACGGCGGCATGCAGATCGCGCCGGCCGTGCAGGCCGCGCTGCGGGCCGGCGACGGCGGGGAAGGCAAGTCGCGCCGCACGGGTCCCATTCGCGTCGCCGACCTGATCCTGCGCGATGGCCGCCTGGACTACCTTGACGGCCAGATCGCGAAGCCGCCGCACCGCATCCCGTTCACGGACGTGCAGGCGCATCTGCGGCCCATGACGCTGCCCAATGACGGCGCCGCCAGCGACATGGAGTTCAGCGGCAAGGTCGAGGACAACCGCAATGGCGAGTCAACGGTGCGGGCCCAGGGCAAGGTTGTGGTGGGCGGCACCGACGCCGACATGACGGTCGCCGTGCGCAACATGGACATTCGCTATGCCGCCCCGTATCTTGCGGAAAACGGCGCTGGATCCCTGACAGGCGGCGCGATGGACCTGGACATGAAGACCGTCATCGAAAAGCACGCCTTGCGCGCCTCCGGGACGGTGGCGCTGCGCGGCCTGAAATTCGGCGGGGAGGGGAGCCTGTTCTCGCTGCCGCGCAAGGCGGTGCTGGCGGCGCTTGAAGATAAGCGCGGCGTCGTGCGGTTTGAATTCGCGCTGTCCGGCAGGCTGGACAATCCGAAGTTCTCGGTCACGCGCGGCTTTTCGGCCCAGGTGGCGCAAGGCTTCGGGCACGCGATCGGGGTGGGCGCCGAGGGCGCGGCCGAAGGCGTCACGGGCGCGGTCAAAGAGCTGGGGAATGCGCTGTCGGACCTGCTTAGCCCCGCCAAGCCTTGAACAGCGCCGCCCGCTTGCGAATCCGCTTCAGGGCGTGGGCCTGGCCCGGCCCACCCGGGCGCCCATGACCATTTCGGTCACCCAGTTCACCAGAATGGACGTATAGGCCTGCTGCGAGGCCTTGTCGGTCAGCGCATGGTCCGCCCCGTCCAGGATGCGGTGCGTCAGGGAGTGCGAGCGGCGGAACGCCGACCGGTAGCTCATGATCGTGGAATGCGGAATGTAGAGGTCGTGCTCGGCCTCGACGATCAGCACGTCGCCCGCGAACGCGGCGCAGGCCGACAGAGCGCGGTTGGCCTCGGGTTCGACGTGGCTGTTGCGATAGGCCCGTAGCGTCTCGCGGTTGAGCTGGTTCTTGGGCAGCATCCACTCGTCGTCGCGGTACAGCGCAGGCACGTGCAGCGCCAGCCAGCGCACGCGCCGCAGCCCGCTCAGAAGCGCGGCCAGGTATCCGCCATAACTGCTGCCCACCACGGCGACCGATCCGCTGTCCAGCGACGGATGGGAAGCCAGCCGGTCATAGGCCGCCATCACGTCGCGCAGGTTGTCGTCGCGTGATACCTCCTTCTGCTGCGCCTGCGTCGCGGCGTGGCCGCGCAGATCGAACGTCAGGCAGACGCAGCCCAGCGCGGCGATGCCCTTGGCGCGCGACAGGTCGAACGCCTGATCGCCGCCCCAGCCGTGGATGAACAGCACGCCCGGCACCTTGCTTTCGGGAGTGAGAAAGGTGCCTGCAAGGCGCTGGTCCGCCACTTCGATATGGATCGGATCGCTATATGCGGCCATTGCTTTCCTCCAGCACGCCGCCGGACTTCGTGATCATGCCCACGGCGGAGTCTTCGCCGCGATACACATAGCGCTGCGGGGTGGGCACGGGCTCGTCCTTGCCATAGCGCTCGCGGGTGGCCGCCGTTACCGTCTTGAGCGAGGGAGACAGCATGAACGCCTGCAGCGCCGACAGTTCCGCGATGCTGGCGCCGCCAGCGCGCCAGGACTGCTCCAGCACGCCCGACCTGGCATCGCCCCGGTCGTTGCGGCCTATCGCGACATCGTAATTGCGGCGCGACGCAAAAAAATCCGGATAGGCGGTAGACACGGCCGTGTCGTAGCGGCACGCCAGGTCGACGGCCCGCCGTTCGTCGTCCGACAGCTCCAGCGCGCGCAAATGGTCAAAGCCCCCACGGGCGAACCGCAGGGTAGAGCCGCCGTAGACAGAGACGCCGTCGTTGTCGGGGGTGAGCCCTTGCGTGCCGACGTAGGAGGCTTCGAGCTTGCCCACCCGCACCCAGCCGACGCTGTAGGTGGCGATTTCCGTCAGATCTTCTTCCAGCACCAGGCCCAGGCGGCGCACCAGGGCGGGATCCTGGCTGGCAAGCGCCGCGCGCAGTTCCTGGGGCGTGCGCGCCACGATCTGGCCGCGGCCGGCATTGGCGTCGGCCGGCTTGAGGCGCAGCGGCCCGTCTTTGAGCATGAGCTCGCCGGCCCGCTGCGCGTCGTCCAGCGCAAAGGCGGAAAAGCCGCGCAGCACGACCTCGCGCAGATCGCCCGCCAGCCGGCGCACCCAGCCCTGCGGCGTCCGGGACTGGGCGTCCAGCACGCCGTGAGTGATTGATTTGGTCGCCACGAAAGCGTGAGGCGTCACGCCGCCGTACAAGTCGGCGGCGCGCGTGATGCCCAGCTTCGCGGCCCGCGCCAGACTGGTGATGCTGCGGTCCGGCACGTAGTAGGGGGCAGGTTCGCCGCGATGCCGGGTGGGCCGGAAGTCCGGCACGAAGCGCCGGCCCAACAGGGCGGCCAGGCGCAGGGCCAGCGCCTCCTGCGATGCGATCTCATGTTCGGACGCGCCGGCGCGCCTGGGATAGGCGGCGACCGTGCCGGATGCAGGGGGTAGGGGACGGTTCATGGCGGGCCTCACAGCAAGCGCCGTGCCGGGCCCGCGGGCGGCGCCTGCGTCTTGCGCCGCCGCAGCCCCAGCCGCAGCTCAATCAGAGGATAGGCGGCCAGCGCTAGGCAGAGCGGCGCAAGCGCGTACAGGGCGCGGTAGGCCAGGGCTGCGCCCAGGACTTGCGTGGCGGGAATCTCAGGCGCCAGCGCGGCCACGAAGATGGCCTCGGTGGTGCCCAGGCCGCCCGGGACGCGGGTGATGACGGCCGCGAAGCTGGTGCACAGCAGAATGCCGAGAACCGCCGGATAAGCCGCCTTGCCCTGCAGCAGCACATAGATGATGCCGCCCATGATGGCCCACGACAGCGCGGCGACGGCGCATTGGGCCGCCGCCATGCCCACGCCGGGCAGGGTGATGTGGTGGCCCATCCAGGTCGCGCTGCGCCGCGTCGACGTGGCGCAGGCCGCCACGTAGGCGGCGCCCAGCGCCAGCAGCGCCACGCCCAGCAGGCGCAGCATTCCCGCGCCGATTTCCCAGCCGGCGGGCACGGGCACCACGCCCCACGCGAACAGCGCGCCCGCGAGCCAGGCGTAGCCGATCCAGTTCGATAAGGCGGAGAACAAAGCCACGCGGGTCGCGACGGATTTGCGGCAACCCAGCCGCGTGTAGAGGCGCAGCCGCGCGCCCAGTCCGCCCACCAGCACGCCCAGGTTCAGGTTCAGGGCGTAGCTCACCATCGCCACGCCCAGCGCCTTAGGCGCGGGCAGGGTATGGCGCGCGTATCTTTTGCCCAGCAGATCCAGGCAGCCATAGGCCAGATACCCCGCCACGACGAGGCTCGCGGCAATGCCTATCGTCTGCGGCGGGATCTTGCGCATGCTGGCCCAGACCTGCGGCCAGTCCACCGAGCGGCCGAAGTAGTACAGCAGCCCGGCCACCACCAGCAGGATGAGCACGGGCAGCACGCGCTTGACCCGGGGCCAGCGGTGGCGCAACGCCCGCATCGGCGACGTGTGCAGGAACTTCATGCCGTTTCCCTGCGGGTGTCGGGCGTGACGGAATGCAGGCGCGGCTTGTGGGCGGGGAGGCTGCCGGCCCAGGCCGGGAAGCGCCGCAGGAAGTGGAACACGATCACCCCGATCCACAGGCGCCGAAGCCGGCGCCGGGAATTTTTGGCCATTTCCACCGGGCGGCAGTCCTGCTCGATGAGCCGGTCCAGGCTCTGGCGCAGCGCGGCGTTCAGCGACGAGTCGCGCGCGACCACGTTGGCCTCCAGGTTCAGAGCCAGGCTCAGGGGATCCAGATTGCTGGAGCCGATCGTCGACCAGTCCGCGTCCACGCAGGCCACCTTGCCGTGCAGCGGGCGCTTGCAATATTCGTAGATCTGCACGCCCGCGTCGATCAGGTAGTCGTAAAGCATCGTCGCCGCCAGCCGGGCGACCAGCACGTCCGGCTCGCCCTGCAGCAGCAGGCGGACGCGCACGCCGCGCCGGGCCGCGTTGGCCAGGTCGCGCAGCAGGTGGTAGCCGGGAAAGAAATAGGCGTTGGCGATCAGCACGTCCGTGCGAGCCGACCGCACGCCGGCCCGGTAATAGCGTTCGATGTCGCTCTGGTGGCTGATGTTGTCGCGCACCACCAGCCGGCCGCCGCCATCGCCGTCGGGCAGGGGGTCCAGGCGCGCCGGGCGGCGGCGCTGGCGGCGCGGCCGGCCATTGCCCAGGGCGGCGCGCGCATAGTCCGCGATATCGGCCGCCAGCGGCCCCTCCACCAGCGCCGCGTAGTCCTGCTTGGCCTCGGGCCCGAAGTCCGGCAGGTGGTCCGCGGAAAAATTGATGCCGCCGATGAAGGCGCGCTCGCGGTCCACGGCAACAATCTTGCGGTGCATGCGCCGGAACACGTTCGTGCGCACCCCTAAAAAGCGCGGCCGGGGGTCGAACACATGAAAGCGGATCCCGCTTTCGGTCATCGCGCCCACGAATTCATCGCTCAGTTCGTCGGACCCGTAGCCGTCGACCGTCAGGTCCACGCTGACGCCGCGCCGGGCGGCGTCGATCAGCGCGCGCTGGATATCCCGGCCCACCGCGTCGTCGAACAGGATGAATGTCTCCACCAGCACCTCGCTGCGGGCCGCGCCGATCGCCTCGATCACGGCGGGGAAATACTCCGTGC
The DNA here is from genome assembly GCF_000236785.1 of Achromobacter arsenitoxydans SY8. Classification (GTDB taxonomy): domain Bacteria; phylum Pseudomonadota; class Gammaproteobacteria; order Burkholderiales; family Burkholderiaceae_B; genus Achromobacter; species Achromobacter arsenitoxydans. Next base: position 142,157 of record NZ_AGUF01000064.1, read on the forward strand.
CGTTCTCAAGCAAGGTGTAGCGGTTGTGCTCGCGCCATCCCGGGTTCATAGCGCGATCTCCGCGCAGATCGGCACGTGGTCGGACAGGCGCGACCAGACCCGCGACGCCAGCGGCACCGGCTGCCAATCGCGCACGCTGCGCACGTAAATCCGATCCAGGCGCAGGAGCGGCCAGCGGGCGGGGAAGGTCCTTGCAGGCCGCCCAAGCCGGGACGTGAACACTTCGCGCGTCCCGCAGCCGCCCATCAGCCTGTCGGCGCGCAGCCGCCAATCGTTGAAGTCGCCCGCGATGAGCAGCGGCTCGTTGGCCGGGACCGCGTGCGTCACCAGTTCGCACAGCCGGCGCAACTGCTGGCCGCGGTGATGCTCCAGCAAGCCCAGATGCACACAGATCGCGTGTACGGGGGCACGCAGCGACGGCGGTCGCAGCACGCAGTGCAGCAGGCCGCGGCCTTCATGGCCGTCCACGCTGACGTCGTGGTTGTCGTGGCGCTCGATCGGATAGCGCGACAGGATCGCGTTGCCGTGGTGGCCCTCCGGATAGACGGCATTGCGCCCATACGCGTAGTCCGTCCACAGGGTGTCCGCAAGGAATTCGTATTGCGACTGCGCCGGCCACGCATCGTGACGCCCGGCGTGCACCTGATGCTCGCCCAGCACCTCCTGCAGGAACACCACGTCCGGCGCCGCAGTGCGCAGCGCCTCGCGCAGGTCGTGCAGCATGAACCGGCGGTTGAAGCTGGTAAAGCCCTTGTGCGTGTTCACCGTCAGGACGGTAAGCGTTGTCGCGTCGATGTAATGCGAGCCAGGCATGAAATCTCCCGCGGGTGCGATCTGCCGCTCGGAGCAAGCGCCGTTCCCGCCGCGTAACGGAACGTCAGCCGGCCGGGGAAAACCGCCCGCCCAGAGCAGGGCGGCGAACCGGGGGACGCATGAGCAAATGAGCAATCGGCATTTCTCAGCCCGCAAGGGGCAGCCTAAGATCCGCTACTTGCCAGATGCCGTACGCGCAGGGCGCCGCGCCACGGCGGCGTGCTGGACGACGCTGACCCAACCCAGGCCCGAACGCTCATGACCGAACTGCTCCGCATCGAAAACCTTACCGTCGACCTGCCGCCCGGCGCCGACCGGCCGCACGCCCTGAAGGACGTGTCGCTGGCAGTGCACGCGGGCGAGATCGTCTGCGTCGTCGGCGAGAGCGGCTCGGGCAAGTCGCTGACCGCGGGCACGATACTGGGCCTGCTGCCGCAGGGCGTGCGCGCGAGCGGCGGCCGGGTGCTGTGGGAAGGGCAGGACCTGCTCACGCTCGCGCCCGAGGCGCTGCGGCGCCTGCGCGGGCAGCGCATCGGCATGATCTTCCAGGAACCGATGACCGCGCTGAACCCCTTGCGCACCATCGGCGACCAGATCGCGGAAGTGTTCCGCACCCACACGCGCCTGTCGCGCGCCGAGATCCGGCGCCGCACGCTGGACTTGCTGGAATCGGTGCGGATACCGGATCCCGCGCAGGCGGTGGAGGCCTATCCGCACGAACTATCAGGCGGACAGCGCCAGCGCGCGATGATCGCGATGGCGCTGGCGCTGGAGCCCGCGCTGCTGATCGCCGACGAGCCCACGACGGCGTTGGACGTGACGACGCAGGCGCAGATCCTGCACCTGATTCATGACCTGCAGCGGCGCAAGGGTACGGCCGTGCTTTTCATCACGCACGACTTCGGCGTCGTGGCCGAGATCGCCGATCGCGTGGCCGTCATGCAGCGCGGCGAGTTGGTCGAAAGCGGAACGGCCGGCCAGGTGCTGGAACACCCTCGCCATCCCTATACGCGCGCCCTGATCGCGGCCGTGCCGCCGCTGGCGCCCGCCGCAGCGCGCGCGTCCCTGGATGCGGCCGCGCCGGCCATCCTGACGACGCAGGGCCTGTCCAAGACCTACCGAAAACGCGGCTGGCTCGGCCGGCCCGGACGGGTCACGCACGCCGTGGACGGCGTGACGCTGGCGCTGCCGCAGGGCGGCACGCTGGGCATCGTGGGCGAAAGCGGCTCGGGCAAATCCACCCTGGCGCGCACGCTGCTGGGCCTGCTGCCGCCCGACAACGGCAGCATCACGCTGGCCGGCGCGCCGCTAGCCTTCAAGGGCGCGGCGGCCCGGCGCACGCATGCGCGCCGCGTGCAGATGGTGTTCCAGGATCCGTACGGATCGCTAAACCCCCGCCAGCGCGTGGGCGAGATCGTGGCCCAGGGGCCCATCGTGCATGGCACGCCGCGCCGCGCCGCCTGGGCGCGCGCGCAGGAACTGTTCGAACTGGTGGGCCTGTCGCCCGACGCCGTGCGCCGATATCCGCACGAATTCTCCGGCGGGCAGCGCCAGCGCGTCGGCCTGGCGCGGGCGCTGGCGATGAATCCGCAGGTCCTGATCGCGGACGAGCCGGTTTCGGCGCTGGATGTGTCGGTGCAGGCCCAGGTGCTGGCGCTGCTTGGCCGACTGCGCGAACAGCTCGGCCTGTCCATCGTGTTCATCACGCACGACCTGCGCGTCGCGGCGCAGGTCTGCGACCACATCGCCGTCATGAAGCAAGGCCGCGTGGTGGAAGAGGGCGCGTGCGCCGAGGTCTTCGGCAATCCGGTCCATCCCTATACGCGGGCCTTGCTGGCCGCGGTGCCCGGCCGGCGCTGGGATCCCGCGGCCGTCGCGACCCGGCTTGCGGCCTGAGGGCTCATAGATTACTCACCAAGGACCATTGATGAACTTCCCCATGTCGATGGTGCTCTGAATCGTTTGCAGTTGAGCCTCGCGCTCGCGCTGTTCAGCCTCTAGCAACTGCTGCTCGGTCGGTGGCGCATGGGTCACGGGCTTGCCCGTACCCTGGTATACCCGGCGAAAACGCAGATACCCCTGGCTCTCCCAACTGGTGGGCACCGGATCTATGCACGCAGCCCAGTACAGGGGTTGGTCGAATGGCCGAAAGCCCGCATACGAGTCGTGCATATAGTTTGCAAACAGGTAAGCCTGAGGGGTCAGGTGCTCGGGATTCTCAGGTGTGCCAAGAATCGGATGGGTCTTGATATGCGTCAGCACGTCCTGGGCTTCGCTTGCCAGCGCAGCGCGCCGGACGGTGCTTGCCGCTTCGAGCCCCGCCAGCGCGGAGGGGTTGAGACGAATGGCTGCACGCAAAAATTTCATCGCTTTATCGGATTCGCCTTCCAGCACAGCAATGTCCGCCATTAGCGTTTGATTTGCGCCAGCCAAGTCGTTGAAATCGTTGAGGGTGCTCGCGCGAGCTCGCGTGACCCAAGAAAGCTCGGTCGCATAAACGTCGCGGACTTGGTAGCGCCAGGCTAGGTAGCTAAGCAACCATCGCGCGGTGGTGGCTTGAGGGCGCTCGGCCTGCATGAAGGCCGCATGGGCCTGACGCAAGTCGGGATGAACGGCAAAGGGGTCGTATTTACCGATAATCGCCAAGTCGCGATTCAAGGGCACCTGTGCAGTCCGCGCCGCCTGATACATGAGTTCCAACGGTATTTGCGAGAGCATGTCGTCGTGTTGCCCGCTGGGGCTGCGGCCCTGGCTGCCAGGCAGGTAGCCGCCGCCCACATCGGAGTGCATGCCGGGCAGGGCGAACTGCTTGTGGTTCTCTGGCAGCGCGCCATCGGGACCACGCAGGCTATCGAGCGGAAAGGACGTGCGGTTCTCGTGCATGGCGACGTAGTGAACGCACTGGATACTTGGCGGGACACGCAGCGCGTCGGGCGTCGCCCATGAGAAATGACCGTCTCCTCCGGCGCTGCTGGGCAACCCCACCGACGCCACGGTATCGAAGATTCCCAGAAAGCGGATCCTTGCAGGCACGCCGCACAGGCGATTTCCGTCCATCATGGCCTTGAGCCAGTTGCAGAAGACGCGCGCCTGGGTTGCTCCGCGGGAAAAGCCGAAGACATCAATGGTGATGTCCACCAGCTTGGGCTTGGACGTGTTCGCGATCTTCTCGGCCAGCGCCTGGGTTTGGCGCCGGTAGAATGCTTCGGCCTGTGGACGCGCACCGAAGAAATCACACAGCAGTCCGCCTTCCGTGCGCATCCCGACCGCATCCAGGGCCTGAATATCCTGAGTGCCTCCGGCAACGGGGGAGTAGGTGCCGGTACGCGCGATCAGTCTTCGCTTGGCATTGCGGCACAAGGCCAGAATCACCTCGTTTACCAATGGGGAGATACTTCGCCCAACGGCCTTGTGAATAAAATCCAAAAGCTTGAGGAGTGCGAAATTAATGCGCGCATCTCCTCCCCGGCCCATCGACGGGCCAAAGGTCGCATAGGCGTTTTCGCCGATTTCTGGAAATGGCGTTCCGACGCCAGGGACGTATATCCCCGATATGCCCCATTCTGGCTGTTCCGGATACGCCCTGAACAGCCTGGCTACATTGCTGTCCTTGCGTGCCTCACGTTGCGTCTTTCCGAGTCCGACGTTACAGCCGTCCGCCTCGTCCCAGTCCTGATTGTTTCCTGTGCCATCAAAGAAGATGCCGATCTGCAAATCTATTTCGCACTTTTCCGTAGCGAGGAAGCACTGCGGAAGGACCGGAAGGATGTCAGGAGTGGGGCCGATGGGATGGGTTTGAAAGATCTCGCTCACTCTGCTCGCTCCATGATGACGGGACCATCCTGCGGGGGGCACTGCCGGTGTCGTTTGCCGTAGACATCCCAGGGTTGTTTCTGCGGAATCCGATCCTGGGGCCCCGGATAGTCGGGATTCGCGTAGGCTGGATTGATATCGGATGAGACTGCACGTACGCTCCCGTCAGCCATGAAGTGGACATATAGACTGCCAACCTTGTCATAGCGATCCACCGGAACCCGGCGCTCATAATCTTCCCAGCCGCAGTCCCGCCAATTGGTGATGCTCCATCCGACCACGACAGTCAGGTCCGGACGCCATTTCCTAGGCAGGCTGACGCAGCAAACGATGCGTCCGCCTTTACCCGCCTGGAATCCGCTCGTTCGGTTTACCCAAAAGTCCTGCACGCTCAAGTGGTCGGCCAAATGGTCGATGCCCGTAAGTGATGCAGGCACCATATCTTCCTTGGCAGATCTGCTATCGCAAGCCGTCAGTAGAGCGAATAGCAAAGGGATGCCTAGTTTCAGGAGGCGCATCAATTCAAGTCCTCGTTGGTGTGCTAAGTGGTTGAATACGCATCCCGGTCTTGGTTGTTTCCTGTGCCATCAAAGAAGATGCCGATCTGGACATCGACTTCGCACGCTTCCGAGGCGGGTATGCATGGAGGAAAGACAGGATGAATGCCAGGGATCGGACCGACGGGATGCGTTTTAGGGAGTTCACTCATTTGGCCCGCTCCATCACTGTCGGACTGTCCTGGGGAGGGCATCGGCCGGGTTGTGGTTCGTAGACCGCCCATGGTTTCTTCTGCGGAATCCGATCATGAGGCCCTGGGTAGTCGGGATTCGCGTAGGCTGGATTGATATTGGATGAGACCGCACGTACGCTTCCGTCTGCCATGAAGTGGATATATAGGCTGCCAACTTTGTCATAGCGGTCCACCGGTACTCGGCGCTCATAGCTTTCCCAGTCGCACCCTTGCCAATTGGTTATGTGCCAGCGCACCACGACAGACAGGTCCGGACGCCATTTCCTAGGCAGGCTGACGCAGCAAACGATGCGTCCGCCTTTGCCGGCCTGAAATCCGCCCGTGCCGTTCACCCCAAAATCCTGCACGCTCAGGTGGTCGGCCAAATGGTCAATGCCCGTAAGTGATACGGGCACCATATCTTCCTTGGCAGATCCGCTATCGCAAGCCGTCAGTAGAGCGAATAGCAAAGGGATGCCTAGTTTCAGGAGGCGCATCATTTCAAATCCTCGTCGTCGTGTGACATGGTGCAATGTCGAGACGACCTATGGTTTGCGCCAAACCAGCGCTTCGTGCAGTTTCGGACTCGATGACCTCGAATACGCCGCGCGCCCCACTGCCGATGAGGTCGAAGGGGAAGCGCAAATAGAATTGTTTGGGCATGGCAGGCTCCGAGGCCTCGGTGCCGGCGATGGCATGGGTCCAGGTGATCTTGCGGTAGGCCATGGCGACCTTGACCAGCTGGGTGTATTCGGCCTTGCTCGGGTCCTGCGCGTGCGGCAGAACGGTGTTGATGTTGACGATGGTGGCGTCTTCGAGCTTGGTGGTGAAGAAGTGCTCTTGCTTGCCCTCGATGGAGGTGCGGTGCCACTTCACTTCCACTTCCGGCAGCATCTCGCCGGAGGCCAGCGCCTGGTACATCAGCGGCGTGGCGGGGAGTCGGCATTGGCAGCTTCCTTTGGGTCGTTGACGAAATGGCCGCTTGGGCCGCGATGCCATCGGGGATGACATGGGCCTAAATGCAAAAGCCGTGCCAACTCTTGTCGTGCCGCCGGTTTCTCTTTATTTATCAGTTGCTTGGGTGCGCATCCGGGTGTGCCGTGCACGCCCCGCGTTTTGCGAAACGGCGAAAAGTGATTTTTTTCCGGGGTTTTCGGGCCAATGTTGGCTCGATTTTTTATAAGCCTTTGAAAACGCGGGATAAAAAACGGGCCAAAAATGGCCCGATCGGGCCAATATTGGCCCGCTTGGTCCTACAGTGAGCGCTGCAATCCTATTGGTGAATTTACGGGGCAGGCCGCTAGTGCCCCGCCGGCGCGTCGCGCTGCGCATAGCGGCCGATCAGCGTGGCGCTGGCCTCGTTCAGCCCCACAACCTCTACCTGCCGTCCGGCACGGCGCAACCTGAACGTGGCCTTGTCCAGTTCCCCGACCGCCGAAATATCCCAGAAGTGCGCGGCCGACAGGTCGATCACGACGCGCTCGACGGGCTCGTGAAAGTCTATCGCGGCGGAAAACCGCGAAGAGGATGCGAAGAAGATCTGGCCGCTATAGCGGTAGATCCGCGTGCGTCCGTCCTCGAACAGCGCCGACTCCACATTCAGCAGCCCCTTCACCTTGCCGGCGAAGAACAGGCCGCTGAGCACCACGCCCACGAGCACACCCCTGGCAAGGTCATGCGTCCAGACCACCACCACCACCGTGGACAACATGACCACCGAGGATTGCCACGGGTGCGAACCCAGATTCCGCAATGAGCGCCAGCTGAACGTGCCGATCGACACCATGATCATGACGGCCACCAGCGCGGGCATGGGAATCCGGGCCACCAGCGGCCCCAGGACGACGATCAGGAACAGCAGGAACGTGCCGGCGACGAGCGTGGACAGGCGGGTGCGGCCGCCGGAACGTACGTTGATCACCGACTGGCCGATCATGGCGCATCCGCCCATGCCGCCCAGGAACCCCGTCACGATGTTGGCGATGCCCTGGCCCTTGCATTCGCGGCGCTTGTCGCTGGGCGTGTCGGTCATGTCGTCCACGATCTGCGCCGTCATCATGGATTCCAGCAGGCCCACCGCCGCCATCGTCGCCGAGTAGGGCAGGATGATGCGCAGCGTCTCCAGCGTGAAGGGCACGTCGGGAATCATGAACGAGGGCAGGGCGGACGGCAGCGCGCCCATGTCGCCCACCGTGTTGACTTGCAGCCCGCCGTAGATCGACACGGCAGTCATCGCGATGATGGCGACCAGCGGCGAAGGCACCACGGTGGTCACGCGCGGCAGCAGGTAGATGATGGCCAGCGACGCCGCGATCATGGCGTAGGCCACCCAGGTCACCCCGATCAGTTGCGGCAGCTGCGCCATGAAAATCAGGATGGCCAACGCATTGACGAAGCCCGTGACCACCGAGCGGGACACGTACTGCATCAGCAGGTCCAGCCGCAGGAAGCCGGCGATGACCTGGATGACGCCCATCAGGATGGACGCGGCAAACAGATAGCCGATGCCGTGGTCGCGCACCAGCGGCGCCACCAGCACGGCCACGGCGGCGGTCGCCGCCGAGATCATGCCGGGGCGCCCGCCCGTGAACGCGATGATCAGCGCAATGGAGAACGACGCGTACAAGCCCACGCTGGGGTCCACGCCGGCGATGATGGAAAAACCAATGGCCTCCGGGATGAGCGCAAGCGCGACGAGCACGCCCGCAAGAATGTCCGCGCGTGGATTGGCCATCCAGTTGCGGCGAAGCTGGGAAAGAACTGACATTGATTGGCTAAGCTTGATTTGAGCAAGCGTGGACGGTTCGCGCTGCCAGCAAAGAAGCGGCAGAGATGGGCGAGCGCCCGATTCGCTTGAGGTTGTCCGAGGGATAGGCGCCCGGCCGAGCCACCCGGCAAGCCGGGTCCATCTGGGATCGCGACAGCGTCGCGACGAACATGCGCGCCCCTTGCAGGCGCGGCGGACCGAATTGTACCCGCTTGCACGCGCGGTGCCTGCGCCGACTGCGGGTCAGCCCCAATCGCGCGCCCGCGCGTTTCAGGTATTATTCAGGATCCTGTAAGAAAGAGAGCCCGGCGGATTTTCCGGCCCCTCGCTGCCCCGGCAGCCCCGCGAGCCATCCGCCATCTATGACCGAAGACCCTCCTCCTAGCAGGGCGCCGCGCATGCGCCGGCGCCCGATGCCCCCTCCCAGTCTCTCAGCGACGCCGGCAGTCCTGCTGCGCGCCGCCACCCTCAGCGCCATCG